>JBGAFQ010000046.1:0-20573 GCA_044227195.1 Thiobacillus sp. | reverse complement strand
CCCTCGGCGGCCAGCCGCCTGAGGATCGCCGATGCCGTCGTCACGTCGCCGACCAGGGTAAACATCACCCACAACAACGGCAACAGCAGCATCGCCGCCACCCCCAGCGTCATCAGCAGGGCCACGAGTTTCTCGTTCGATGGCATGCGGCGATGCAGCCGCTGGTGCAAGGGCCAGGTGACGTAGGCCAGGATGCCGGCCCAGGCGAGCGAGGCGAAGAACGGCGACAGCACCCAGAGCGTGGCGCCAAAAATGAAGACCAGAAAGCCGAATGCCACGATGCGGCGGGCGAGGGGTGAATCGATATTGGCCGGCATGCGCTCCCTCTCAGGCCCACCTGCACAAGCGTCGCATCAGGATGGCTTGCGCGTCACCCACAGGCTGGCGAACATGAATGTCGCGATGATGAGGCCGACGATGCCGAGCGACAAGCCCACCGGAATCTTATAGATGTCCGCCGCCAGCATTTTCGCACCGACGAAGACCAGCACCAACGCGAGCCCGTATTTGAGCAGATGAAAGCGCTCGGCCATGCCGGCGAGCATGAAGTACATTGCGCGCAAGCCCAGGATGGCGAAGATGTTCGACGTGAACACGATGAAGGGATCGGTGGTGATCGCAAAGATCGCCGGGATCGAATCGACCGCGAACACCAGATCGGACAGTTCGATCATGACCAGTACCAGGAACAGCGGCGTGAACACGCGTACGCCGTTTTCGACGACCCAGAACTTCTCGCCGCGATAATCCGGCGTCATGCGGATGTGGCGCTTGATCCAGTTGAGCGCGGGGTTCTTGCCGAGATCGGACTCAGCCTCCGCCGCCATCAGCATCTTGACGCCGGTGAAGACGAGGAAGGCGCCGAAGAGATAGAGAATCCAGTGGAACTCCTGTACCAGCCATGCCCCTGCCAGGATCATCACTGCGCGCATGACGATGGCGCCAATCACGCCGTAGATCAGTACGCGGCGCTGATACTCCGCAGGGACGGCGAAGTACCCGAAGATCATCAGGAAGACGAAGATGTTGTCGACTGCCAGCGCCTTCTCGATGAGATAGCCGGTGAGGAATTCCAGCGCCTTGGCCTCGGCGACTTCGGCGCCGTAGCTGCCCTTGAGATGCCACCACAAGCCAAGGTTGAACAGCATGGCAAGTGCGAACCACACGAAGGACCACGCCGCCGCCTCCTTGAACCCGACCTTGTGTACCTTGTTGCCGCCGACCAGGAAGAGATCGACGGCGAGCATTGCCAGCACGAAGCCGGCAAATGCCGCCCACATCCAGGGTTCGCCGATGGAAAGCGTCGTGGCATCCATGCCGAGTGGCCCTTGCCCTTAGGCGTTGATCGCGCGCAGGGCCGCGATGCGCTCTTCCAGCGGGGGATGCGTCATGAAGAGACGCTTCCAGCCCTGCGGGCTGCCGCCGGCGATGCCGAAAGCCGCCATCTTCTCCGGTAGCGGACCCGCGTGCACCATCTGCAGGCGCTCCAGCGCGGCGATCATCGCCCCCTTGCCGGCCCAGTACCAGTTCGGCGACGCCGCCGCGGTCGGCGGAATTCGCGATGGCGCGAGAACGCTCACTGACGCGAGAACCACATCACGATGATCGAGGCGAGGATGCCCAGTACCAGTTCGGCGACGATCATGGTGACGAAGAAGGCGGGGCCATGGCCGTTCTCGTTCTTGAACACCACGCGATCGACGGTGTGGCCGATCACGCGCGACAGGAACATGACGAAGGTGTTGACCACGCCCTGGATCAGCGCCAGCGTCACCATGTCGCCGTTGGCGACGTGGGCGATCTCGTGGCCGATGACGGCCTCGGCCTCGGCCTTGGTCATGGAATTCAAGAGACCGGACGACACGGCCACCAGTGCGTTGTTCTTGTTCGCGCCGGTGGCGAAGGCGTTCACCTCGGGCGAGTCGAAGATGCCGACTTCGGGCATGCCGATGCCGGCGTCGGCGGCATATTTTTTCACGGTATCCACCAGCCAGTATTCCTGGGAGCTGGAGGGCGTCTCGATCACGCGGACGCCCATCGATTTCTTCGCCATCCACTTGGAGATCGCCAGCGAAATCAGCGAACCGCCGAAACCCATGATCGCGGCAAAGACAAGCAGCGAAGTCAGGTTCAGGCCGTTGGCCGTGAGGTAGGGCTCCACGCCCAGGATGCGCATGGTGAGCGAAAGCACCAGCACGATGGCCAGGTTGGTGGCGAGGAACAGAACGATGCGTTTCATGAGTGTTCTCCTTGAATGAAGGAAAAGGCCTTTTACAGACAGTTCAGAGGATACAGACGACAGTTGAACAATAAAATTCGATTTTTATACTTGTTTAATTCGCTTTTATCGAATCGAGGCCCGACATGCTGAATTACAAGCACCTGCATTATTTCCAAACCGTGGCCAAGACCGGCGCGATCAACCGGGCGGCGGAAAAATTGCACCTGACGCCGCAGACATTATCCGGCCAGATCGGCGCTTTCGAAGCCCGTCTGGGCGTGGCTCTGTTCCGCCGCAGCGGTCGCCGGCTGGAACTCACCGACGCCGGCCGCACCGCGCTTGCCTACGCCGACGAGATTTTCCACGTCGGCGCGGAACTCGAGGAAGCCCTGCAGAACCGCGCCGCCGCACCGGTGCATCCGTTCCGCGTCGGCATCGCCGACGTGGTGCCCAAGGCCATCGCCTATCAGCTCCTCGCCCCCGCGCTCGCGCTGGCCGAGCCGGTGAAACTGGTGTGCCGCGAAGACCGGCTGCAGACGCTGGCCGCCGAACTCTCCATCCACCGGCTCGACATGGTGCTGGCCGACCGGCCGCTGCCTTCGAGCATGGATATCAAGGGCTACAGCCACCCGCTCGGCGAATGCGGCATCGCCTTCCTCGCCGCGAAACGCGTGACAAAAATCCTGCCGGGCGCGTTCCCGGCCTGCCTCGATGGCGCGCCGCTGCTGATCCCCGGCGAGGACAGCGCGCTGCGCGTGCCGCTTCTGCGCTGGTTGGAAAAGCAAGGCGTGACACCCGTCATCGTCGGCGAATTCGACGACAGCGCGCTGATGAGCGCGTTCGGCCAGGCCGGCGCCGGCGTCTTCCCCGCGCCGCTCACGGTGGCGCCGGCGGTCATGCGGCAGTATGAGGTCGCCGAACTGGGACGCACCGCCGACATCCGGGAACGCTATTTCGCGATCTCGGTGGAACGCCGCCTGAGCCATCCGGCCGTCGTGGCGGTAAGCGAGGCGGCGCGCAAAAGCCTGGCCGAAGCCTGAGGTGCTTTCAGCCCTGCACCAGCCAGCGCGCCGCCTCGGCCGGCGTCAGCACCGGGAACAATGGTGCACAGCGGCGGCGCAGTTTCAGCACCTTGCGATCCTTGCTGACAAGCGGCACCCGCAGGGCGGCGGCGAGGTCGAGAAATTTCTGGTCGTCGGCATCCGCGCATCGCGGCACGCCTCCCAAAGGCTGCGCGTCGGAAAACACGCAGGCAGCGCGGTAGCGGTCGGACAATTCAAGCTGCCGCGCCGCAACCAGCCCGAATCCCGGATACGCGAGCACGCGCTGCCATTCCCCGAAGGTCGCCAAGTTCGCCGCACAACGCGCACGCCCCTCATCCAGCGCGGCCAGCAAGGGGCGCGCAGCCGGATCCTGGAAATGCAGCAGGTCCAGCACGACGTTGGTATCGAGCACCCAGAGCGGCTTATTCAATATCGGTGTGTTCGGCGATGAATTCACGCACCCAGTGCTCGGGCTTGGCGCTGGCGAAGCGCCCGACGATCTCGCCCCGGACGAACAGCAGCACGGTGGGGAAACCGCGCAGGCCGTAGCGGCCGGCAAGTTTCATGTTGGCGCCCTCGTCCACCTCCACCTTGGCGAGCCGGATCTTGCCGCCGTGATGCGCGATCACGCGTTCCAATACCGGCGTCAGCGCACGGCACGGCGGGCACCAGTCGGCCCAGAAATCCACCAGGATGGGCAGGGCATGCGAGGCATCGATCACGTCACGGTCGAAATGTTCGAGATGCGTGTCGAAGATGGCGGCGGGATCGGGGGCATGCAGCGTGGTCATGGGCTTTGTAATGGAACGATTCGCGCGCTATTGTGCCTCAAGCGCTACGCCCGGATGGTCGCAATGAACAGGTAACGAGACGCGACCGATTACATGTCATGGAAGAACGCTTCTACCGCGAACAGGAAATTGCCCGTCTGCCGGGCCTGCTGCCCGCCGCCACCTACAATCTCGCGCACACGCTGCTCGCGCGCGCCGGTACTTGCCTGTTCGTGCCGATCCGCACTATGCAGTACATGGCCGTGCTCGACGCCGAGGAATTCATCTTCGTGGACAGCCAGAACAGGGCCTGGGTCGAACTCGCCTGGCAAGGTTTCCGGCCGCAGGCGCGCGATGCGCTCGACGCAGCCGTGCCGTTCGACATCGTGCACTATCTGCCGCGCGCGACGGAGACCATGAAACGCCTGCCGGGAGAGTTCTACCAGGCGCTGCTGGTACTGGCGGGACGGCAGAAGCCCGCCACGCCCGCATCGGTACTGGCCTGGCACGCACGCACGGACGACGACGCGTCGTCGCGCTGAACGCTCAGACGCCAGCGGCGCCGGCTCGCCCACCCAGCCATGCCTGGAGCGTGGCCAGCAGACGGCTGCCGCGCGGCCGTTTGCGCGGCGACAGGATCAGCGTATCGCAGAGATCGGCCAGATAGGCGTGCGCCTCGCCCGTCACGACCAGATCGGGCCGGGCGTTTTCAATGTACTGGACCAGCCGCTGCCGGCGCGGACCATACACGGCATGGCAGCATGCGGCATCGGCCCCCAGCGTCGCGGCGAGGAAGTGCATGCGCCGCGACGCCGCCCGTTCGAGCGTGCGCGCGGTTGCCTGCGCACCACCAAAATAGCCGCCATCCAGTGCGCCGTCCGGCTCGATCAGATGCAACAATTCAAGCGCAGCCTGGTTCTGCTGCGCCAGCAACAGGGCCTTGCCGACGACCTGGCTGTCGAGTTCGTCGAAATGGATCAGCGCCAGAATGCGCTGGTAGGGACGGGACTCAGGCATGGGCCGCCCGCATTTCGCCCTGGACAGGCATATCCTGCCCGGCGGCGGCACCCTGGCATTCGCGGAATATCCGGGCACGGCAGGTACGGCACACCTCCTGGTCCAGGCGTTTGTAGATCGTTTCGATCGCTTCCGTCTTGGTGTCGAACAGGTTGGCGCCGCCTATGGTCTTGAGCGCGCCGCTCTCGGCCAGCTGTTCCTGCACCGTATCCTTGATCCGGATGAAATAGAGCCCGCCACCCTGCGCGCGGCGTTTTTGCGCCTCCTCGGCCAGATAGTGCGCCCCCGCCAGATCGATGAAGTTGATGCCGTGCGCCACGATCGCCACGTGTTTCTGGCCCGGCGCATCGGCGTCCTGCGCGGCGAGCGATTCGCGGATATGCGAGGTTGCGCCGAAGAACAGCGAGCCGTCGATGCGCACGAAGCGCAGTTGCGGGCACTGCGTGGCATTTTCGGCATCGGTGAAGCGCCGCTTCTTGTTGTAAGGATCGGGGGCGCGCACGCGAACCTGCGGCTTGGAGGTGCGCGCGAGGTAGATCGCCAGCGAGAGCAGCACGCCGACGATGATCGCCTCTTCCAGTGTGAGGAAGAGCGTGCAGGCAAAGGTGGTCAGAAGAATGGCCGATTCCTGGCGGCTGGACTTGAGCGTGTGGAATATCTCGTCGAAGTCGATCAGCCCCCACGCCACCATGAAGAGAATCCCGGCCATCGCCGCGTTCGGCAGGTACTGCGCCCACGGCGCGACGAGCAGGACCAGCACCAGCAGGAAAAAGCCGGCCAGGATGGCCGCCAGCGGCGTCTTCGCGCCCGCCGCGTAGTTCACGCCGCTGCGGTTGAACGAGCCGGTGGCGACGTAGCCCGAGAAAAAGGCACCGGCGATATTCGACAGCCCCTGGCCGACGAACTCCTGGTTGCCGTCCACGTGCTGGCCGGAGCGTGCGGCGAGCGCACGCGCAATCGACACCGCCTCGGTCAGCGCGAGCAGGGTCACGGCGATGACGCCGGATGCGATTGCACGCACGCTCTCGATATCGAAGCTGGGAGCGGATAGCGGCGGCAGGGTGGCGGGCAGGGCCCCCACGGCCGGCAGTTCCATGCCGGTGGCGCGCGCGATGAAATAGCCAAACACTGAACCGCCGAGCATGGCGACGATCATGTAGGGCAACTTGGGGAACCAGCGCTTGACGGCAATCCCCAGCAACAGGGTGACGAGTCCGGTCAGCGCGATCTCCGTCTGGATATTCTGGATATGGGTGAATGCGTGGCCCCATACCGTTGCGAAATCGGAGCCGCGCGGAATGTCGAGCCCGGTGAAATGCTTGACCTGGTTGGTCGCGATCAGGATTGCCGCGCCGGCGGTGAATCCCGTCACGACCGAATGCGAGATGAAGTTGACCAGCGTACCCAGCTTGGCCAGCCCCATCACAACCTGCACGACGCCGACCATGAAGGTGAGCGTGAGCGCAAGTTTCACGTATTCGGCCGAGCCCGGTTCGGCATGCGGCGCCAGCACCGAGAACAGCACGATGGAGGCTGCGGTCGTAGGCCCCGACACCAGATGCCAGCTCGAACCGAACAACGCGGCAACGATGGCGGGAATCATGCCTGCGTACAACCCGTACTCGGGCGGCATGCCGGCGATGGTGGCGAACGCCACACACTGGGGCAACGCCACCAGCGCACCGGTCAGGCCGGCCATCGTGTCGATGCGCGCAGTGTCGCGGTTGACGCGGGGCCACCACTGCAGGAAAGCGGTAAACGGTTTGAGCCAGGCGGGCAGGGCTTGCGGAACAGAAACGGACATGACGGTCTACCGACGGTTTGCAATCACGCCGTCATATGTAACCCGATGCGCGTCGTGCAACCGTTAATTTTTCGTCAAATAAACGTCAACCCTTCCCGAACCGGAATTCCGCGCGGGTGCCGCGCCCTTCCTCGCTGGCCAGGGCGACAGTCCAGCCGTACCGGTCGCAGATCTTCTTCACCAGCGCCAGTCCGATGCCGGCCCCCTCGCTGTGCGCGCCCTTGTAGTTGCGCAAAAACACCTTGTCGAGCGCCTCGCGGGGAATGCCCATGCCGGTGTCGGTCACGCTGAGTGCCGCTGCGTCTAGTTGGATGCGGATGCTGCCGCGTTCCGTATAGGTGAAACTGTTGCGCAGCAGATTGGCAATGACGATGGCGACCAGGTTCGCGTCGGCCGCAACCTGCGGCCGTGCAAGCAGATCGAGGACGATTTCAACCGGGCGGCCGCCGAGCAGATGCCGGTGCTTGTCGATCGATTCCCCGATGAGCGCCGCCAGATCGACCGGGGCGCGGCGCGCATCGTCGCGTTCGCGCGCCATCGCCAGCAGCGCCGTAGAGAGATCGGCCATGTCGGCCGCACCGCGTTCGATGCGCGCCAGCCGCTGGCGGTCTTTTTCCGGCCGCGATTCGTCGGCGAGCAGCACCTCCGCAGCACCGCGTATCACCGCGATCGGCGTACGCAGTTCGTGCGACACGTCGGCGGTGAAGGCGCGCTCGCGGTCGATGAAATCGGCCAGGCGATTCAGCGTCAGTTCGAAGGTGCGCGCGAGTTCGCCCACCTCGTCCTGCGGAAAGTCTTCGCTCAGCTGGCCGGGATGCGACTCCGGCCGCACGGCACGCACCCGGCGCGCCAGTTCCTTCACCGGCTCGATGACGCGCTCGGCGAGCCACAACGCGAGTCCGCCCGACAGCAGCGCCATCAGCACGACGAACACGGCCAGATAAAGCTTCAGGCTGGCCTGTTTTTCTCGCAGCAGGCTTTCGTTGTACAGCAGGAAGTAACGGCTGTCCCCGCGGTCGGCAATGGCGACGCGGTAGTACACGCCATTCAGCCGCGCTTCGTGCAGCCCGGGCGGCCACACCGCGATCGGTTCCGGCGGAACCGCCTCGCCCTGGCGCGCCGGCAGGGCATAGCCGAGCAGCGTGGCGGTAGCCGGCGGCGGCGAGGCAGGATTGCGGGCACGACGGGCAAGGTAATCCTGGATTTCGGCACTGAGCGTTTCGTCGATCAGCCGCTCGCCGGCATCGCGCACCCCGATGTACAGACCGATGGCCGTCACCAGCGCGACCACGCCGCCGACCACCGCGAACGCACTGGCGACGCGGAACCGCAGCCCGCGGCTAAACCGCATCGGGCGGCGCGATCCGGTAGCCGATACCGCGCAGGGTATGGACGAGTGCGGGCCCCTCGCCGTCCACCGCCGAGCGCACCGTATGCATGTGCGCACGCAGGGCGTCGGAATCGGGCGGCGCATCGCCCCAGACCATGCGTTCCAGTTCCTCGCGCTTCAGCACCCGGGGCGAAGCCCGCATCAGGGCCTCCAGCAGCTTCAGCGGGATCGGCGGCAACACGATGGTGCGCGCGCCGCGCCGCACCCGCACCAGCGCCGGATCGAACTCGAGGTCTTCCACGCGCAGCACCGACGGCGTCAGTTCGCTCTTCGAGCGCCGGACCAGGGCTTTCAGGCGTGCCTCCAGTTCGCGCAGGGCGAAGGGTTTGAGCACGTAATCGTCGGCGCCGCATTCGAGGCCGGCCACGCGGTCGTCGAGCGCATCGCGGGCGGTGAGCATGAGCACCGGCGTATTGCGGCGCGCCTCGTCGCGGAACTTGCGGCATACCGTCAGCCCATCCAGCCCGGGGAGGATGATGTCGAGCACGATGGCGTCGTAATCGTGGGTCACCGCCAGATGCAGACCGGTCACCCCGTCGCCGGCCGCATCGACCTGATGCCCCTTGGCCTCCAGGTAGTCGCAGACGTTGGCGGCGAGCTCAGTGAACGATGAGTTTAGGCCACGCAATGTTAAAATACCGTCAAAACAGCATCCCGTGCGCGGAGAAATTGCATTTTCTCATGCGCCGATCTTTATCCATTTCTTTACCTGGAGTTCAAAAATGGCCATCAATTCAGCCCCGCTGGGCAAGGCTTTGCTGTGGGGCGTCATCACTGCGGGGCTTTACTGGTTCCTGTTCCTGTACGCCGATGCCTTCCAGCGCCTTGCCCACACCACGCTGGACGCCTGCGCGATCCAGCAGGGTTCGGAAACCGTTTACTACAACAAGGCGACGCCGGAGCAGTGCGCGGCCGAGAACGGTTCTTTCATCGAGGGCAACTGGCTGTTCGTGTTCGCCCCCATCGCGCTGGCATTCGCGCTGTCGTACACGCACGGTCTGTTCAGCGGCCTGTTCTGGGACGTGGTCGGGCTGAAGGCCAAGAAATAAACAAGGGACAAACAGAAAAACATGGAACTCATCGACTTCATTGAAATCACCCCGCTCACCGCGATCCTGCTGATCCTGGTCGGCTTCGTCGGCGGCATGGTGTCCGGCTTCATCGGTTCGGGCGGCGCCTTCGTGCTCACCCCCGCGATGATGACGCTGGGCGCACCCGGCATCGTCGCCGTCGCCTCCAACATCTGCCACAAGTTTCCCAAGGCGCTGGTCGGCGCGATCAAGCGCAACAAATACGGCCAGGTGGACGTGAAGCTGGGCCTGGTGCTCGGCCTGTTCGCCGAAGCCGGCGTACTGTTCGGCAAACACGTGATGACCGACATCAAGAACACCTTCGGTGCGGTCGGCACCGACCTCTACGTGTCAGCGATGTTCGTCGTGACGCTGGCGATCGTCGGCGGTTTCGTCTACAAGGATTACCGCAAGCTCAAGGCGATCGACGACGCCGGCGACGGCAGCGAACAGGCGGTTCCGCTCACCAAGGTCGCGCGCTGGGTGCAATCGGTCAACATTCCCGGCACGATGATCTATTCCATGGGCGCGCAGGCCAGGATCTCCGTGCTGTTCCTGATCCCCATCGGCTTCGCCACCGGCTTCCTCGCCTCGGCCATCGCGGTGGGCGGCTTCATCGGCGTGCCGGCGATGATCTACATCCTCGGCCTGCCGGCGATCATGGCTTCGGCCACCGAGCTCGTCATCGCCTTCATCATGGGCCTGGGCGGCACCATCTTCTACGGTCTGGAAGGTGTGGTGGACATCCGCCTGGCGATGCTGATCCTGCTCGGCTCGCTGTTCGGCGTGCAGCTCGGCGCAATCGGCACCACCTACGTGAAGGACTACCAGGTCAAGTTCACCATGGCGGTCATCATGCTGACCGTGCTGTTCTCGCGCTTCTTCTACATTCCCGGCTATCTCGGCCAGCTCGGCATGATCGAGCCGCTGCCCGCATCCACCGTGCAGATTCTCAAATGGACGGGCGACGGCGTGCTGGCGCTGGCGCTGCTGGTCGGTGCCTGGACGGTCCTGGCCGCGCTGTACAAAGGCATCCACGAACATAAGCGGCAGCACGCAGCACACACCGACACGGTCGGCGTGGCGGAGTAAATCGCCATCCGGCCACGGCCGGAGGCGATGGTATGATCGAAGAGCCGGGCGCGTCCCGGCTCTTCGTTCGTCCAGCGTCGAGAGACTTCATCATGATCCGCAAAAACCCCTCGGGGCATCTACCCGTCGTCCACGACACCGCCTTCGTCGACCCCACCGCGATCCTGTGCGGCAAGGTCGTCGTCGAGGAAAACGTCTTCATCGGCCCCTACGCTGTGATCCGCGCCGACGAGGTGAACGACGAAGGCGAGATGGAACCTATCGTCATCGGTGCCAACTCCAACATCCAGGATGGCGTCGTCATCCATTGCAAGGCCGGCGGCGGCGTCAGCATCGGCAAGGGCAGCTCGATCGCCCACCGGTCCATCGTGCACGGGCCGTGCAATGTCGGCGACAACGTCTTCATCGGCTTCAATTCCGTGTTGTTCAACTGCACCGTGGGCGACGGTTCGGTAGTGCGCCACAATTCGGTAGTCGAAGGCTGCCACGTGCCACCCGGTTTCTACATTCCATCCACGGCCAATATTCATTCCGACGCCGAACTCGCCCAGATCGAGCCGGTGAGCCCGGACGCCGCCAGCTTCTCCGAAAGCGTGGCGCAGGCCAACCACGAGCTGGTCAAGGGCTACAAGCGGATCCGCAACGAATTCTGAGCCGCCGATGATCGCCGCACGAGAAGCCTGGCAGACGGGCCTGTTCGGAAGGGCCCACTGGGCGAACAATCTTGCGGCGGGTCTGGTGGTCGGCGTGGTGGCGCTGCCGCTCGCCATGGCGTTCGCGATCGCCAGCGGTGCACGCCCGGAGCAGGGCATCTACACCGGCATCGTCGCCGGAATCTTCGCCGCCCTGTTCGGCAGTTCGCGCGTATCGATCAGCGGTCCGACCGGCGCTTTCATCGTCATTCTCGCCGGCATCACGGCCCAATACGGCATCGACGGACTGCAGGTCGCCACCCTGATGGCCGGCCTGATCCTGCTGGCAATGGGGCTGGTCAAGTTGGGCGGCATCATCCGTTTCATCCCCACTCCCGTGATCACCGGTTTCACCGCCGGGATCGCGGTCATCATCTGGGTCGGGCAGTGGAAGGATTTCTTCGGCTTGCACCCCGCTGCTTCGGGCAGTCATTTCCACGAAAAACTGATCGCCCTGATCGAGGCCCTGCCCGGCCTGCATCTGCCGACCACCCTGCTGTCGCTTGCCGCGCTCGCCATCCTGATCGTCGCGCCGCGGCTCATCCGCCGCATTCCCGGCCCGCTGATCGCGCTCGTCTCCCTCACCGCCGCGCAGGCCTACTGGCAGTTCGACGGCGTCGCCACCATCGGCAGCGCCTTCGGTCGCGCGCGTGCTGGAGCTCATCGGCCCCGCCTTCACCATCGCCATGCTGGGTGCGATCGAATCGCTGCTGTGCGCGGTGGTCGCCGACGGCATGGCCGGCACGCGCCACGACCCGAACCAGGAACTCGTCGGCCAGGGCATCGCCAATCTTGCCGCACCGATCTTCGGCGGCTTCGCCGCCACGGGCGCCATCGCGCGCACCGCAACCAGCATCCGCAACGGCGGCACCAGCCCGCTCGCCAGCATCGTCCATGCGCTGGTGCTGGTCGCCGTCGTCGTCGCGCTGGCGCCGCTGGCCGCGCAGATTCCGCTCGCAGTGCTAGCCGCGGTCCTGTTCGTCGTGTCATGGAACATGAGCGAGGCGCGGCACTTCGTCGACCTGCTGCGCCACGCGCCGATGAACGACAAGGTGCTGCTGCTCATCACCTTCCTGCTCACGGTGTTCGCCGATCTCGTCATCGCGGTCAACGTCGGCGTGCTGCTCGCCGCGCTGCTGTTCATGAAGCGCATGAGCGAGACGGTGACGATCGCAGGCGAAAGCGAGGAGGCGCTGGCCAGCGTCTGCCCCGTAGGCGTGCCCAAAGGCGTGCAGATCTATTCCATCGACGGCCCGCTGTTCTTCGGCGCCGCCGCCACCTTCGAGCGCACGCTGGCCGGCCTGCACGACCAGACGCGCGTGCTGATCCTGCGCCTGGGTCAGGTGCCGATGGCGGACGCCACCGCGATGCAGGCATTGGTCGATCTGACGCACCACTTTCAGCAGCGCGGCGTAAAGGTGCTGCTGTGCGAGGCTTCGCCGCGCATCAACGAAAAACTGGGGAATTTCGGCCTGCTGGCGCAACTGGGACAGTCCGACGCGCAGGTCGGCCTGCTGGATGTGCTCGCACAGGTGCCGGAAGTCCCGGCGCACGCGGCCTGAACGCTGGGCTCAGTCCTCGTCGCCCAGCTCGGGATCCCAGCCCTTGCCGCGCGCTTCCGTCATGGCCTGTTCGTAAAGCGCGGTGTGCCGCTCGCGCAGTTCGGGCGGCAGGCGGCTGGGAAGGTTGGAATACTTGTCCCACTCGCGCTCGACCTTGTCCATCAGGATCTGCATGCGTCCGAGATCCCAGCCGGCGCAGTCCTCGGTTTCGGGGATGAAGCCGAACAGCCAGCCGTCGAGCACGATGCGTCCGAGCTGGGTGATGCCGTGCTTGTCCTGGCGGTAGCCGACGTAGGTTTCCATAGCGAACCTTGTTATCCGGGAAGAGCACGAAGAGAAGAAGGGCGACAGTTCGCGCTTCGTGGGCCCTCGTGCAGAAATTTAACGAGTCGAGCCAGCATACAGCAGCGGCGGCTTCTCGGGGAGAGACTCCTCAGCCTATCGGACGGCACCACACCCCTTCTCTGCCCGTTCCCTCTCGACGACCCCAGCGCGCGCCAGTGCATGCGAGGCCAGCGGCAGCGTCATCAGCAGGATCGTGACGAGCACTGCCAGCCGCCAGATCCAGGCGCCCTCCCCGACCACCAACGCAAGGCCGACCACGAACAACGACACTGCGAGCGTGCCTGCCTTGGTCGCCGCGTGCTGGCGCGCCAGGGCATCCGGCAGACGCAGGACGCCGACTGCGGCGATGAGCAGCACCAGCATCGCCAGGCTGCAAATTCCCCATCCGAACAGCGCGGTCACGACTGCGTCTCCTGCTCGCCGGCTGCCTGACGCTGGATCAGCCTCGCCCAGGCCAGCGTCGCGACGAAGCCTGCCAGCGCGAGGCCGATGGCGACGTCGAGGTAGACCGTGCGCCCGCTGGTCCAGGCCGCGAGCAGGCTCAGCACGATGGCGACGAAGAACAGGAGGTCGAGGCCGACGACGCGGTCGGTATGGGTGGGGCCCACGAGCAGCCGGTAGAAACCCATCAGCGCGCTGGCGCCCGCCGCCAGCACGAACAGCATCAGCAGGGTCATGGCTTGCCTCCAGACAGGGTGCGGACGGGCAGCAGGAAATCGCGCCGGATCGACGCCAGCGTCTGCTCGGCACGCGTCACGTCGAGCAGGTGCAACAGCATTTCGCGGCGCTCCGGGTCGATATCGACGGTGGTGGTGCCGGGCGTCAGGCTCACCAGCGCGCCCAGGAAGGTGGCCGCCGTCCCCCCCAGGTCGCCGTAAGGCATGCGCACGAAGCCCGGTTGCAGGGCCTTGCCGCCACGCAGGATGATCATGGCAGTGATTCCGCCGGAGACGGCGACCTCCTTCATGAAATTGAAAACCAGCTGAATCAGCGCGGACAATCTCTTCATTTCAAGGCTCCGCCCCAGAAGCCTGCCGTAGCTTCCTCGACATGACGGATGGCGGGTTCGGGGAACACGCCCATGGCCAGGATGATCAGGGACAGCAGCAAGACGGCGGCATAAGCGGCGACCGGGCGCGCGGCAGACGTCGCCCCGGCGGGCCGGTCGTGCGGCTGCGGCTTCCAGAACCCCTCCACCCAGATCTTGCTCATCGAGTACAGCGTCAGCAACCCGACCGCGAGGGCCGTCCCGCCCCACAGATAGCGCCCCTGCGCGAAGGCCTCGCGCAACAGCATGAATTTGCCCCAGAAACCGGTGGTGGGCGGCACCCCCACCAGGGAGAACGCGCTCAGCAGGAACAGCAGCGCGAGCAGCGGCCGCGCCGGGTACAGGCCGCCGATGCGGCGCAGGTCGTAATGCCCGGCCGCGGCGAACATCAGGCCGGCGATGAGGAACAGGTTGGCCTTGACGAGGATGTTGTGGAACAGGAAATAGACGGTCGCCGCCGCGCCTGCCGGCGTCGCCAGCGCGATGCCGAGCAGCAGGTAGCCGATCTGGCTGACGATGTGGAAGGCAAGGATGCGCCGCAGGTCCCAGTGATAGGCGGCACCGAGCACGCCGCTCAGCATGGTCGCCAGCGCCAGCCAGCCGAGCGCCTCGAGCAGGATGCCCGGCGTGACGGCGAACACGTCGCCCAGCAGGCGCAGCAGGACATAGGCGGCGACCTTGGTCAGCAGGCCGCCGACCAGCGCCAGGACCGGCGCCGGCAGGGTGTGGTAGCTGGCCGGCAGCCAGGCGAACAGCGGGAAGGCACCCGCCTTGAGCAGGAAGGCCAGTACCAGCAGGCCGAGGTAGGCCGGCAGGGCACCTGCCAGCTCCGGCTCCGCGCTCGCAACGCGCAGCGCGCCGAAGTTGAGATGCCCGGTCGCACCATAGATCATGCCGACCGCACCGAGCATCAGCAGCGTGCCGAGCATGCTGACGGCGAAATACTTGAACGCCGCCTCGCCGTGCCGGCGCTTGCCGCCCAGCGCCAGCAGGCCGAGCAGGCTGATCAGCATGAGTTCAAACCAGACGTAGAGGTTGAACAGGTCGGCAGCGAGGAACACCGCGCCCGCCGCGGCCAGCAGCCCGTGCAGCAGGGGATGCAGGCCGGCTCCGGTTTCGGCCGCCTCGCCCCAGCGCAAGCTGGCCAGCAGCGCGCCCGCGCCGAGGATGGCGGTGAGCAGCACAAGCGCGGCGCTCAGGGCATCGGCGGCCAATTCGATCGCGTAGGGCAGCGGCCAGTTGCCGAGCGCCACCGATTGACGCCCCCCCTGCACGACTTCGACGAGCAGCAGGATGGCGCAAGCCAGCAGCGCCACGGCGCCGAGCAGGCTTGCGCCGACGCGCCAGACGGGCTGGCGCGCCAGCAGCGCGGTGAGCAGCGCGGTCAGCAGGGGCACGAGCAGCGGACTGAGGACCAGCATCATTCCTCCATCACCGGCGGCTTCGACGGATCGCTCGCGACCGGCTCGGACGCCTGCAGCCGATCGCTGTCGTCGTGGCCGTTGTGCCGCACCAGCCAGGCGCCGAGGACCAGGGCGAAGCACAGCAGCGCGAAGCCGATGACGATCGCTGTCAGGACCAGCGCCTGCGGCAAGGGGTCTGCTGCAGCCGGCGCCAGCGCGCCGGCGCTGGCTTCGATCAGCGGCGGAACGAGCGTGCCGGGGCGTGCCGCCATGAAGACGACCAGGTTCGCCGCACTGCCGAGCACCGCCAGACCGACGATCAGACGGAACAGGTCGCGCGACAGCGCGAGCATCGCCCCGGCCGTCACGGCGAGGCAGATGGCGAGCATCATGATGAGGCTCACGAGGCCTCCCCATCGTTGATCAGGGCGTAGATGTAACCGGTCAGCGCCCCCCACACCGCGCAGAACACGCCGATGTCGAACAGCAGCACCGTCGACACGCCGGCCTCCGTCCACAGATGGGTGAGGAAAGGCAGGCCGGCGGCGGCGCCGAAGAAACCGGCGAGCAGCGCCAGGGCGACGCCGCTCATCGCCAGCGGAAGCGGCGCCAGCGGCTGCAGGCGACGTGCGGCGCAGACGTCGAGGGTGATCGCGAGCAGGCTGCTCGCCGCCACCGCCAGCAGCCCGCCGATGAATCCGCCGCCGGGCTCGTTGTGACCGCGCAGCAGGACCCACACCGCGGCCGCCAGCAGGATCCAGTAGAGCAGCCGCGCGGCGTGCGTCAGCAGGAGGGAACGCGGCGTCATGCCGGCTGCCTCTTCTTCAGTCCGGCCAGCAGCGGCAGGGCTGCCAGCAGCGAGAACGCCACCACCGCGATCTCGCCCAAGGTGTCGAGCGCGCGAAAGTCGACGATGATCACGTTGACCACGTTGCGGCCATGCGCCTCGGGCAGGCTGGTGCGGCCGAACCATTCGGCCAGTTCCACATTCGCCGGCAAGCCCTGCAGATGCGCCAGCAGCAGGAAGGTGCCGACGCCAGCGGCCGCGGCCAGTACCGCATTCGCCCAGCGCCACGGCTCGCGCATGGACGGCGAGGGCCCATAGCGCGGCAGCACGCTCGCCGCCACCACCACCAGCACCGTCTCCACCATGAACTGGGTGAACGCCAGGTCGGGGGCGCCGGCGAACAGGAACCAGACGGCCGAGCCGTAACCGACTAGGCCGCTCGCCATCAGCACCGCCAGACGGTCGCGCAGCAGCAGTGCTGCGGCGGCGCCAGCCACGATCAGCAGCGCGGCGAGCGCCCAGGCCCACGCATGCGCTGGCCAGTCCCAGCGGAGCACCGCGCGACTGTCGCCCGCCCACCAGGCGAACGCCCCCATCAGCAGCAGCGCCGCCAGGGTCAGGCGCAGATAGGACGACAGGAGGCCGTCCTGCAGGTGCCGCGTATGCCAGGCGGCCACGCGCGACAGGCCATGCAGCAGATGCTCGTACCAGGCGACCGGACCAAAGCGGTCGTCGAGCCGGTACAGCCGGTGCAGGGCCTGATGCAGGCGGTCCCAGGTGAAGAAAAACAGCAGGCCGATCACGACCGTGATGCCGGTCGCCGACAACAGCACGTCAAGGTCCAGGGCGGCACTCAGCTCCACCGTTCCGAGTTGCGGCGAGATGCTGCGCGCCGCGGCGAGCAGCAGGGGGTCGGCAAGCGCCGGGAAGAAATCGAACTCCATCCCCAGCAGCACGATCGCCAGCGGCGGCACGAACATGCGCCAGGACACTTCGTGCACCTGCCCGCGCGGCGCTTCCGGCGGCCCCCAGAACACGCGGACCGCCGCCACCCCGGCGACCGCCACCGCGATGGCATTGACGAACACGGTCGCATAGCTCACCAGCATCAGCACCTCGGCCTCGGCCTTGGCGACCGAGATCACGTCCTTGGCGACGAAGCCGAACGACAGCGGCAGGCCGGCCATCGACAGGCCGGCCAGCACCGCCGCGGTCGCGGTCAGCGGCATCGCGCGACGCAGGCCCATGAGGTGGTCGATGTTGCGGGTGCCGGTGGCGTGGTCGATGTTGCCGGCGACCATGAACAGCGGCGCCTTGTACAGGGCGTGCGCGAACAGGAAGGCCACCACCGCGAGGGCCGCGCCTGGACTCGGCAGGCCGATCAGCAGCGTCAGCGTGCCCAGCGCGGAGACCGTGCTGCGCGCCAGGATGCGCTTGAGGTCGCGCTCGCGCAGCGCCAGCACGGCCGCCCAGACCGCAGTGAGCGTCCCGGTGCCGATCAGCACCGCTTCCCAGAACAGCAAGTCGTTGAACGCCGGGTCGAGCCTCGCCAGCAGGTAGATGCCGAGCTTCACCATGGTCGCCGAGTGCAGGTAGGCGGAAACCGGGGTCGGCGCCGACATGGCGTTGGGCAGCCAGAAATGGAACGGAAACTGCGCCGACTTGGTGAAGGCGCCGAGCAGCACCAGCGTCAGGGCGAGCTCAAGGTGCGGGTCGCCGCTCAGCGCCGGCGCGGCGGCGACGATGCCGGACAGCGTCCAGGCTCCCGCCATCTGCGCCAGCAGCACGAGGCCGCCGAGCAGCGCCAGGCCGCCGCCCATGGTGACCAGCAGCGCCTGGCGCGCAGCAGCGCGGGCCTGGGCGTCGGTGTGGTTGAAGCCGACCAGCAGGAAGGAAGTGAGGCTGGTGAGTTCCCAGAACAGGAACAGCAGGATCACGTTGTCGGCGCTGACCGCGCCGATCATCGCCAGCAGGAACAGCAGTAGCACGACGAACAACCAGCCGCGCCGCGGCTCGTGGGCGAGATAGCCGCTGGCGTAGACGAAGATCCAGGTGCCGATGCCGGTGATTAGGGCCAGCATCTGCGCCGCCAGGCCGTCCACGCGAAAGTCGGCGGCAAGGCCCAGGCTGGGCACCCAATCCAGCGTCAGGTTCCAGGGCAGGGCGTGCTGCTTCAGGCCCCAGACCAGGGCCAGGAAGAGAGTCAGCGGCAGCAGCGCCGCCCACAGATAAGTCGGGCCATCGGCCTGCGCGTGGGCGTGGGGGTGTGGATGGTCTGCAGTCATGCCCAGAGGCTCAGGGGTGGATCGTTGACCAAGGCACGCAGGATGTCGCCGCGGGTGAGGATGCCGACCAGCTCTTCCTGCTCGTTGACCACCGGCAGCCCGGACAGCTGATAGTCGAGCAGCACCCGTGCTGCGCGCCGGATATCGGTGATCGGATCGGTGCTGACCACCGGGGAGGTCATCACATCGGCGACGCTGCGCGACAGGATATCGCGCACCGTGTCGGCTTCCACATTGATGACCGTGAGCAGGTCTTGAACCGAGACCAGGCCCACCAGCCGCAGCGTCTTGTCGAGCACCGGTGCCTGGCCCAGGCCACGCGCGGCGAGTTGACGCCAGGCATCTTCAACGCGGGTATCCGGGCGCAAGGTCATGACATCGCGGCTCATCAACTGGTAGGCGTGCAGGATGGGCGTGCGCTCGGACGAAACACGCAGCATCTGGCGATAGGCCTGCGCTGCCTTCTGATATTGCCCACCCTCCTGATCGTCGCGTCGAAACACGCGCATTTCCGGCCCCAGTTCGTCCCCTTCCTGGTTGATGCCGCGTGATCTGCGCGCCGCACTCAACTCGGGAATGGCATGGAGTTTTTCCAGTGAGCCGCGAAAGGATTGTCCGGTAACCCCGTAAACCGAAAATATGGCTGACTCCTTATCCAGGTTTTGTTATCGCTGGTCCGGTATTCACAGGGTGCGATCGACCCTCATGGCCGGCCAGCAAGCGGCGCTTTCTCGGCCCGCCGCAGGGTAACCGTGACCCAGTAACCGCACACCAGGGCCAGGATCATGATGCCCAGGCCCACCAGGGTCACGGGATCGTACTTGTCCGGCTCCAGGATGATGATCTTGCGGGCCAGCGCTATGAGGGCAACGGTGAAGATCACAGTCAGTTCGATCCTGCCTTCGGTGTAGTAATGCTTGATGGTCTCCAGCAACTCGATGCCGATGAGCACCAACAGGAAGAAGCCAAACAGTTCCAGCAGTTCGTCGATGTCCAGAATCAGCACCGGCGGCGAAATCACGTCCAGGACCAGGATCCAGGCCAGTTCCCCAACGGACAACAGGATGACCGCGGCCATCATGAGGATGAGGGCGCCGACGATAAAGTGTTCGAATTTATTCAGGTGTCGAATCATCCTAAAAACCTCAGTTGAAAAATGCTGACAAGGCTACTTTCCTTGCGATGCAAGCATTCTGTCTGCACACACTATTATCGACTCAGATGCGGTTGTCGGGGCGGGCAAGCCGCCAATGCCGCACTGCCAATACGACCAAAGTGACCGCCAGCAGCGGCAGTATAAAACCACCCATCACCGCGCTATAGCCGTGCAGGGCATCGTGGCTGGTGGCGTACAGGATGAGATACAGGGTGTAAGCCACATAAAGCGCCAGGAACAGGACGCCCTCCCAACGCGAGATGGCGGAGCCGCTGAAGAACACCGGCAGGCATGCGATCGCTACCGCCACCATCACTGGCAGATCGAACGCCAACATGGACGGAGCCACGGCGAGATCGCCGGGCGCGACGCTGGCGGAGATGCCCAGCACGGCTAGAATGTTGAGGATGTTGCTGCCCACCACGTTGCCGACGGCGATGTCGCGTTCGCCGCGAATTGCGGCCAGGATAGAGGTGGCCACCTCGGGCAGCGAGGTGCCGGCGGCGACGATGGTCAGGCCGATGACCAGTTCGCTAACGCCGAGATATTTGGCAAAGGCCACGGCCGCTTCCACCAGCCAATTCGAGCCCAGCACCAGCAAGGCGAGACCGGCCAGGATCAGCAGAATCTGCACGCCCCAGTGCGCATCCCAGCCTTTTCCCTCGCCATCGAACGCCTCGTCATACTCGGCCTTGATGGCGGCCGTCTCGCGCCGGCTCTGGCGAATGATGACGATCGTATAGCCGACGACCAGGCTCGCCAGCAGCAAGCCCTCCCAGCGGCTGATGCCGCCGTCGGCGGCCATCGCCCAGAGCAGCAGCGAAGCGCCGATCATCACCGGCACTTCCTGGCGAATGATCTGCTGATGCACCACCAGCGGCACGATCA
>JBGAFQ010000045.1:0-21045 GCA_044227195.1 Thiobacillus sp. | reverse complement strand
CGCACTTCGTTGATGATGCGGTTGGAGACCTTGCCGAGCAGGGTGTAGGGCAGTTCGGCCCAGTGCGCGGTCATGAAGTCGCTGGTGACGACGGCGCGCAGGGCGACGACGTAGTCGTAGGTGCGGCCGTCGCCCATGACGCCGACGCTCTTCACCGGCAGGAACACGGCGAAGGCCTGGCTTGTCTTGTCGTACCAGCCGGCGGCGCGCAGTTCGTCGATGAAGATGGCGTCCGCGCGGCGCAGCAGGTCGGCGTATTCGCGCTTCACTTCGCCGAGGATGCGCACGCCGAGGCCGGGGCCCGGGAAGGGATGGCGGTAGACCATCTCGTGCGGCAGGCCCAGCGCGATGCCTAGTTCGCGCACCTCGTCCTTGAACAGTTCGCGCAGCGGTTCCAGCAGCTTGAGGTGCAGCGTATCGGGCAGCCCGCCGACGTTGTGGTGGCTCTTGATCGTGTGCGCCTTCTTGGTCTTGGCGCTGGCCGATTCGATGACGTCGGGGTAGATGGTGCCCTGCGCGAGCCATTTGGCTTTGGGCAGTTTCTCGGCTTCTTCCTGGAACACATGGACGAATTCGCGGCCGATGATCTTGCGCTTCTGCTCGGGATCGCTGACGCCGGCGAGTTCGCGCATGAAGCGCTCGGAGGCGTCGACGTGGATGACCTTGACGCCGAGGTTCTTCGCGAAGGTCGCCATCACCTGCTCGCCTTCGTTCAGGCGCAGCAGGCCGTTGTCGACGAAGACGCAGGTGAGCTGGTCGCCGATCGCGCGATGCAGCAGCGCCGCGACCACCGAGGAGTCGACGCCGCCGGACAGGCCCAGGATGACTTCGTCGCCGCCGACTTCGGAACGCACCCTGCCGATCGCTTCCTCGACGTAATCCGGCATGTTCCAGTCGTTGCCGCAGCCGCAGATGTCGTGCACGAAGCGCGCGAGCAGCGCCTTGCCCTGCAGCGTGTGCGTGACCTCGGGGTGGAACTGCACGCCGTAGAACTTGCGCGTCTCGTCGGCCATGCCGGCGATCGGCGTGGCGGCGTTCGACGCCATCACCATGAAGCCGTCCGGCAGCGCGGTGACCTTGTCGCCGTGGCTCATCCACACGTCGAGCAGGCCGTGGCCCTCGTCGTTGACGCGGTCCTGGATGTCGCGCAGCAACGCTGTATGGCCGCGCGCACGGATTTCGGCGTAGCCGAACTCGCGCTTGGCGGCGCTTTCCACCTGGCCGCCGAGCTGCGCCGCCATGGTCTGCATGCCGTAGCAGATGCCCAGCACCGGCACGCCGAGTTCGAACACGACCTGCGGCGCGCGCGGCGTCTCGTCCTCGTACACCGAATTCGGGCCGCCGGAAAGGATGATCCCGGCCGGCGCGAAGTCGCGCACGAACTGCTCGGTGACGTCGTTGGGATGCAGTTCGCAGTAGACGCCGGCCTCGCGCACGCGGCGGGCGATGAGCTGGGTCGTCTGGGAGCCGAAGTCGAGGATGAGGATTTTCTGGTGCATTTTGTCAGGGGTCAGGATTCAGGGTCAGGATTCAGGGAAAGGACTGGAACCATAAAGAAAAAGCCGCGCACCGCGCGACTTTCCCTGATCCCTGAATCCTGACCCCTGGTCACTACTCAACGCGATAATTCGGCGCTTCCTTGGTGATCTGCACGTCGTGCACGTGCGATTCGCGGATGCCGGCGCCGGTGATCTCGACGAACTCGGCCTTGGCGTGCATTTCGGTGATGTTGGCGACGCCGAGGTAGCCCATGCTGGAGCGCAGGCCGCCCATCATCTGGTGGATCACGCCGAGCACGCTGCCCTTGTAGGGCACGCGGCCCTCGATGCCTTCGGGCACCAGCTTTTCGGCGCTCTTCTCGTTGTCCTGGAAGTAGCGGTCGCTCGACCCCTGCTGCATCGCGCCCAGCGAGCCCATGCCGCGATACGACTTGTACGAACGCCCCTGGAACAGCTCGACCTCGCCCGGCGCTTCCTCGGTGCCGGCGAGCAGGCCGCCCAGCATCACGCAGTTCGCACCGGCGGCGAGCGCCTTGGCGATGTCGCCGGAATAGCGGATGCCGCCGTCGGCGATCACGCCCACGCCGCTGCCCGCCAGCGCAGCGGCCACGTTGGCGACGGCGCTGATCTGCGGCACGCCGACGCCGGCGACCATACGGGTGGTGCAGATCGAGCCGGGGCCGATGCCGACCTTGACCGCATCGGCGCCGTGTTCGACCAGCGCGGCGGCAGCTGACGCGGTAGCGATGTTGCCGCCGATGACCTGCACGTCGGGAAAATTCTGCTTGACCCACTTGACGCGGTCGAGCACGCCCTTGGAATGACCATGCGCGGTATCGACGACGACGACGTCGACGCCGGCTTCCACCAGCGCAGCCACGCGTTCCTCGGTGCCTTCGCCGGTGCCGACCGCCGCGCCCACGCGCAGGCGGCCCATCGCGTCCTTGCACGCCATCGGGTGTTCGCTGGATTTCTGGATGTCCTTCACCGTGATGAGGCCGCGCAGTTCGAAGGCGTCGTTCACCACCAGCACGCGCTCCAGGCGATGCTTGTGCAGCAGCGCCATCGCCTCGTCGCGGTTGGCGCCTTCCTTCACCGTCACCAGCCGTTCCTTCGGCGTCATGATGTTGGCGATGGGCTGGTCGAGCTGGGTTTCGAAGCGCAGGTCGCGGTTGGTGACGATGCCGACCACCTTGCCGCCTTCGATCACCGGCAGGCCGGAAATACGCTTGGTGCGGGTGATCTCGATCACCTGGCGCACCGTCATCTGGGGCGCAATGGTGATGGGATCCTTCACCACGCCGGATTCGAAGCGCTTCACCGCCGACACCTGCGCGGCCTGCATCTCGGCGTTCATGTTCTTGTGGATGATGCCGATGCCGCCTTCCTGCGCCAGCGCGATGGCCAGGCGCGCCTCGGTCACCGTATCCATGGCGGCCGACAGCAGGGGCAGATTCAGGGTGATGGAGCGGGTCAACTGCGTGGACAGGCTGACTTCGCGGGGGAGGATGGCGGAATGGGCGGGAACGAGCAGAACGTCGTCGAACGTCAGCGCTTTTTGCAGAACACGCATGGGCTTTCCTTAACGCAAAGCAGGATTATACGCGGCCACCCCAAGCCGCACAAACCGGCCGCCAGGGCCCGCCGCGGCTTGGTTGTAATCTACCAAGCCAAATTTTGGCGCGGGCGGTTGACTCGCACGGACGATGCGGCTAACTTTGCGAAAGCATTGCAATTGCCAGGGCACGGTCAGACGTGCCCGATCTATTGAACGCCATACAATTCGAGGAGATAACACAATGTCCAAAGTTCTGCTTGCCCTGACCTCCGCCGCTCTGCTGGGCCTGTCCGGTTGTGCCGATCTCAACGCCAACAAAGCGAGCAGCAGCCAGCCGGCCGAAGCCGCCAAGCCCACGATCAGCGCCGAAGCACAAGCCGCCCTGACCGCTGCCCAGGCCGCCGTCAAGGATGCCAAGGCCAAGAACGCGCTGTGGACGACCGCCGAGAATGCCCTGAAAGCCGCCGAAGCCGCCGCCGCCACAGGCGACAGCGCCGCCGTGCTGAAGCAGGCCAAGCTCGCCAGCGATCATGTTCAAAAAGGCCTGGCCCAGCTCAATTACCCGGTGCTGAAAGTCGGTGATTAAATCCATTCGGATCCTCCGCGACGAAGCCTTCCGGATGCATGCCGGAAGGCTTTTCTGTTTTGGCCTCCTGGCGCTGCTCGCGGCGCCGGTCCACGCCGAGCTGTACAAGTGGACCGACGGCGAAGGCAAGGTGCATTACTCCGACCAGCCGCCGACCGTGGAAGCGCAGACGATCAAGGCCTCTTCCTCGGGTCAGGCCGCCACCACCAGCGAAGCGACGCAGTCGCTCAATGCCAAGGAACAGGAATACCAGAAGCGCCGCAAGGACGCCGAGGACGCGCGCGCCAAGGCCGAGAAGGAAGCGGAACAGGCGCGCATCAAGCGCGAAAACTGCGACAAGGCACGCAACAATCTTGCGACGCTGCAAAACAAGGCGCGCGTCTACACCACGAATGCGGCCGGCCAGCGCGTCTACATGGACGACAGCGCGCGCGAGAGCGCACTCGCCAGCAGCCAGAAAGCCGTTTCGGAAAACTGCAAGTAAGCGGCTCAGGCCGCGTCCGGGCCTTCGACGGATGCTTTCTCGACCGCGTCTCCGCCGCCCTTTCGGGTGACCTTTCCCTCTTCCGCGCGTTTGCGGCGCACCTCCTTGGGGTCGGCGATCAACGGCCGGTAGATTTCAACGCGATCCCGGTCGCGCACCTTTTCGTCGAGCTTCACCAGCTTGCTGAAAATGCCCACCTTGTTTCGTGCAAGATCGATTTCCGGGAAGGCATCGAGCATGCCGGACGCGCGAATCGCATCCTCCACCGACGCCCCTTCGGCCAGGTCGATCTTGAGCAGCGGCTGCTTGTCCGGCAGGGCATACACGACTTCGATCCGGATCGGACTCGCACTCATACGGCATAGACCTCGTCGGCGCGACGCACGAAGGCATCGACGAACGTGTTGGTGATGTGGCTGAACACCGGGGCCAGCACGGTTTCCAGCACGCGGCTGGAGAACACGTAATGCAGGCGGAATTCGATCTTGCAGGCGTCCTGGCCCAGCGGGGTGAAGGTCCAGTCGCCTTCCAGTTCGGCAAACGGCCCGTCCTGCAGCCTGATCCGCATCTCGCGCGGATGCATCTTGACGTTTTCCGTGGTGAAGCTCTGACGGATGCCGAGATAGGCGATGTGGATTGTTGCCACCGTGCGCGCATCGTCGCGCAATTTCAGCTCGGTGCCGCCGCACCACGGCAGGAATTCGGGATAGTCTTCGACCCGATCCACCAGTTCGAACATGCGTTCCGGGGTGTGCGCCACCAGCACACTCTTTTCCACGCGCGCCATCTCGACCCAAAGGCTTGTAAAATCAAGAATTGTACGCAAGCCGGCCACACATGAGCATCGTCGATAACAAAAAAGCCTTCCACGATTACTTCATCGAGGAAAAGTTCGAGGCCGGTCTCGTGCTCGAAGGCTGGGAGGTCAAGTCGATCCGCGCAGGCCGCGTGCAACTGAAGGAAGCCTATGTCGTGGTGAAAAACGGCGCGATCTGGCTGATCGGCTGCCACATCAGCCCCCTGCCCACCGCCTCGACGCACATCCACCCCGACCCCACCCGCTCGCGCAAGCTGCTGCTGCATGCGGCGGAGATCAACAAGCTGATCGGCAAGACCGAACGTGCCGGCTACACCCTGATGCCGCTCGACCTGCACTACGCGCACGGCCGCATCAAGCTGGCCGTCGGTCTGGCCAAGGGCAAGAAGCAGCACGACAAGCGCGCCGCGGAGAAGGAACGCGAATGGCAGCGCGAGAAGCAGCGTCTGGTGCGCACGGCCCAACGCTGACCTGTGGCAAAAAAACCGACCGGCGGTGGAATTTTTGGACCAGCCGGCAGTCCACCCAATTGTAAATTTGTTGAAATTCCGACTAGAATCGTCAACATCTCGACACTGGGATACATGCCATGGCTGCCCTACCCGTCTATCACGTTGAATTCATTCCGCTGGAACGCCGTCTGGGCGACCGCCGGGTCGCGCCGCGTGGTGCCGCCCTGCCCGAGGGCGTAACGGCCGACCGCCGCAAGACTTCCGGTCGCCGTGCGGAAGACCGCAAAGCGGCAACGCTCAAGGTCGTCTAACTGACCCTCACCCGCGGCGCGCCGGCTTCCAGCGCGCCCACCGTTCGCGCCTCGGCAAATCCGTGCCGACGGAACGTCTCCAGTACTTTCGCCTCCATTTCCGCCTCGCACGCCACCAGGAGCCCGCCGCTGGTCTGCGGATCGCACAGGAATTTGCGCTGCCATTCGGCAATGCCCGCATCCGTATCGACCTCGTGGCCGTAGCTCGCCCAGTTGCGGTCGGCCGCGCCGGTCGCAACGCCCGCCTCGGCCAATGAAACGGCTTCGCCGATCCTGGGTACGCGCGCCCATTCCACCCGCGCCGCCAGATTCGAACCGCGGACGATTTCGAGCAGGTGGCCGAGCAGCGCGAAGCCGGTGACGTCGGTCATCGCGTGCACGCCTTCGAATTGGCCCAGTTCGCTGCCAACGGCGTTCAGCTGCGTCGTCGTTTCGACCATGCGGCGATAGCCGTCCGCACTCAGGGTGCCCTTCTTCAGGGCGGCGGACAGGATGCCCACGCCCAGCGGCTTGCCCAGGATCAGCACGTCGCCGGCGCGGGCGGCATTGTTGCGCTTGATCCGGTCGGGATGCACGACGCCGATGCCGACCAGGCCGTAGATGGGCTCAGGCGCATCGATGGAATGCCCGCCGGCAACCGGGATGCCCGCCGCCCGGCAGACGGATTCGCCGCCCGCCAGGATCTCGCGTATGGTCTCGACCGGCAGCTTGCCCACCGGCATGCCGACGATGGCCAGCGCGAACAGCGGCTTGCCGCCCATGGCGTAGATGTCGGACAGGGCATTGGTCGCGGCGATGCGCCCGAAGTCGAAGGCATCGTCGACGATGGGCATGAAGAAATCGGTGGTGGCGACGATGGCCTGCTCGGCATTGAGCCGGTACACGGCGGCATCGTCGCTCGATTCCGTACCCACCAGCAGGTCGGCGAAGCCGCCCATGGGCGCGGCCTGGGCCAGGATATCCTTCAGGACGGCCGGCGCGATTTTGCAGCCGCAGCCGCCGCCGTGGGAAAATTGCGTGAGTTTGATTGCATTCATTGAGCAGGTACCGGATTTTGCGCGTCGCCACCGTAGCAGACTTGAACGCCTTTGACGAGATTATCGACGTCCGCTCGCCGAGCGAGTTCGCCGAAGACCGCGCGCCCGGCGCGATCAACCTTCCCGTGCTCGACGATGCCGAACGCGCGCGCGTCGGTACGCTGTACAAGCAGGTTTCGCCTTTCGAGGCGAAGAAAGTCGGCGCCGCCCTGGTGTCGCGCAACATCGCCCATCATCTCGACACCTGGTTTGCCGACAAACCGAAAACCTACCGGCCGCTGGTGTACTGCTGGCGCGGCGGCAGCCGCAGCGGCGCGATGACGCACATCCTGCAAAAGATCGGGTTCCTCGCCACGCAGCTCGAAGGCGGTTACAAGGCGTATCGCCGCCACGTCGTCGCCGAACTCGCGCGGCTGCCCGCCACCCTGCACTACCGTGTGGTCTGCGGTCCGACCGGCAGCGGCAAGAGCCGCCTGCTGGCCGAGCTCGCCAACGCCGGCGCGCAGGTGCTCGATCTCGAAGGCCTGGCCGCGCACCGCGGCTCCTTGCTCGGCGCCCTGCCGGATGCGCCGCAGCCGGCGCAGAAAGGCTTCGAAAGCGCCGTGTGGACGGCCCTGGCCCGTTTCGATCCGGCGCATCCGGTCTATGTCGAGTCGGAAAGCAAGCGCATCGGTTCGCTCTCCGTGCCCGACGCGCTCATTGCCGCGATGCGCGCCAGTCCCTGCGTGCGCATCGAGGCGCCGGTGGCGGCGCGGGTCGAACTGCTGACCGAAGACTACGCGCATTTCCTCGCCGACCCCGAATCGCTCAATGAACGGCTGGCGCATCTGGCCGAACTGCGCGGCGGCGACACCGTCGCCGCCTGGCAGGCGCTGGCGCGCGGACATGCCTGGCCCGAGCTGGTTGCCGCGCTGCTGGAGCAGCACTACGACCCGGCCTACCGCAAATCGCTGGCGCACAATTACGCGCCTGGCGCCGGGGACGTGGCCGTTCAGACGGATCAACTCTCGCCGGAACGCCTGCGTGCGCTTGCGACGGAAATTCTGGCAAACGATTGACCCTACACCAGCTTGCCGATCACGAAGCCGATCACGATGCCGATGATGAGCGCGACGGTCAGCCCGCGATAGGTCAGCACGTCCTTCGAATAACCGCGCCGGATCGCGATGAAGGACACCAGATAGCCGACTGCGTTGAGCAGCCAGATAAAGCCGATCGACAGCACCTTGACGATGATCGGCCCGATCACCGGAACCAGCGCGACGACGCCCATCAGCCAGGCAAAGGCGTTGGACACCAGGCCCACCGCGACGAGGCTGCCGGCGATGACGCTCTTGTCCACCTTGTAGTGGAGCCCCAGCCATGCCAGTCCGCCCATGGCGCACCACAGCGCCAGCATGATTTTCCAGTTGCGCCACCAGGGCGGTCCTGCCGGCCCGTCGCTGTCGGGTTCCGCCGCGTCGGGCGGCACGGGCCCCTCGCCCACGCTCACCCCAGGGCCGAGAGATCGGCCGCGCCGCCCTTGATCGGCGGGCACCAGTAATAACCGCCGGTGAGCGGGCGGGTAAAGCGGAACAGCGCGTCGGTAATGCCGTCGTCGTGGCCGGTCATGCGACGCAGTTGCGCTTCGAAGGCGTCGAAGGACTTGCCGAAGGCGAGGAACACCAGCCCCGCGTCCTCGCCCGCCACCCAGGGCATGGAGCGGCGCACGACGAAGGCCTCGGGCTCGAAATCTTCCTGCGCGGTGCGCTTGACGTGCGCCGATTCGGGCGCGTCCTCGAGTTCCTCGTTGCTGACGCGGTCGCGGCCGAAGCAGTTGTTCTGTTCTGCAGGCTGCATGGCGTCGAACTTCCCGAAATCGTGCAGCCATTGCTGCACCGCGGCATAGCTGGAGCCGTCGATGCCGGCCCCCTGCCCCATCGCGCTGGCGGCCTCGGCAGCCGCCTCCCCTTCCGGGTTTTCGGTGCCGTCCTCGTAGCCGGTCAGATCGCGGTAATCCTGGTGACGGAAACTGACGATGGCCTGTTTCAGTGCGAATGCCGGTGCAGCCAGCGCCTCCAGTTCGTGCCCGCGCAGCAGCAGGGTGCCGGGCTCGTCGCCGCGCAGCCACAGCCACAGGGCGTGCTGGGTGGCGGGGATGGGCGGCTTCGCCTGCGGCAGTACGGGAAAACCGCGCAGCCCCGGCACCGGCACGCCGACGGCCTGGCTGAGCGGCTCGCCGATCCCCAGCACGACGGATTGACCGTCGCAGGCCGCAGCCAGGGACACCAGCGCGGCACGGATGTCTGCCGAGGGTTTCAGATCAAAGAACAGATGACGGGCGTGGACGGGAATCGGTTCGAAAATGGCGGTCTGTGCGGTCATGGGCTGGTCTGGGTCAATGAAGGAAAAATCAGGCGCGACGCACCTCGATCACGTTCTGCACGTGCTGCAGGCGCGCGAGCAGCCTCGATAGCTGCTGCAGTTCGCGCACGCGCACGGTCATCTGCATGGTGGCGTATTCGCCGCGGCTCTCGGTGTTGACGCGCAGCACGTCGAGTTTTTCCTTGGCGATCACGTCGGAAATATCGCGCAGCAGGCCCTGGCGGTCAAACGCCTTCAGGACGAGATCGACTTCGAACGCGGCGCCGGCATCGAGCACCCACTGCGCCGGCAGCACGCGTTCTGGATTCGCGCGTTTGAGCGACGGGCAGTCGGCACGGTGCACGGTGAGGCCGCGCCCGACCGTGGTGTAGGCGACGATGGCGTCCGGCGGCGTCGGCTTGCAGCAGCGTGCGAGTGCGAGCGGCACGTCGCCCAGGCCGGGAATGACGATGGGATTGCCCGATTTCGACCGGGTGCGCGGCTTTGCGGCAGGCGCAAGCACGGGGGCGGTGCGGCCGGGCTCCTGCAGGGCGTTGACGAGGTCGCGCTGGCCGACGTCGCCGCGTCCCAATGCGGCGAGGAAGTCGTCGAGCTTGCCGAACTTCAGGCGCTGCGCGAGTTTCTCCAGATTGGTCTCGGCAATGCCCAGCCGCTTGAGCTCCTTCTCCAGCAGGCTGCGCCCGAGCGCAACCTGTTCGCCGACGTCGCGCTGGCGGAACCAGGTGCGCACTTTCGAGCGTGCGCGGTGGGTGGCCAGGTAGCCCAGTGCGGGGTTGAGCCAGTCGCGGCTCGGTTCGCCTTCCTTCGCGGTGACGATCTCGACGCGCTGGCCATTCTCCAGCGGCGTGTTGAGCGGCACCATCGCGCCGTCGACTTTCGCGCCGCGGCAGCGATGGCCGAGGTCGGTGTGGACGGCGTAGGCGAAATCGACCGGCGTGGCGCCGCGGTCGAGACCGACGACCCGGCCCTGCGGCGTGAGCACGTAGACCTGGTCCTGGAACAGTTCGGTCCGGAACTGCTCGGTGAATTCGCCGCTGTCGGCGACGTCGTCCTTCCATTCCAGGATGCGCCGCAGCCAGGCGATCTTTTCCTCGTACTGCGCATCCTGCCGGCCGCCTTCCTTGTAGCGCCAGTGCGCCGCAACACCGAGTTCGGCATGGCGGTGCATGTCGAAGGTGCGGATCTGCACTTCGAGCGCGCGATCCTCCGGCCCGATCACCGCCGTGTGCAGCGAACGGTAGTCGTTGCTCTTCGGCTTGGCGATGTAGTCGTCGAATTCGCCCGGGATCGGCTGCCACAGGTTGTGCACGATGCCGAGCACGGTGTAGCAGTCGATCTCGTGCCTGACCAGCACCCGCACCGCGCGGATGTCGTAGAGCTGCTCGAACGACAGGCGCTTCCTGCGCATCTTGTTGACGATGCTGGCGATGTGCTTGGGGCGGCCGCTCACCTCGCCCTCGATGCCGTGCAGCGCCAGCTCGGCCTGCAGGCGCTCGATGATGCCGAGGATGTAGGCCTGGCGATCGGCGCGCTTCTCGTCCAGCTGCGCGGCGATGCTCTTGTAGGTGTCGGGCTCCAGATAGCGGAACGCCCAGTCTTCCATTTCCCATTTGATCTGCCAGACGCCGAGACGGTTCGCCAGCGGCGCGAACAGTTCGCGCGCCTGCTGGCCCAGCATTGCACGCGTCGCCTCGTCCTGCTTCGCCGCGCAGCGCAGCGCGTGGGTGCGTTCGGCCAGTTTCACCAGCACCACGCGGATGTCCTCGACCATCGCCAGCACCATCTGGCGCAGCGCCTCGAGTTGCGCGTGCGGGTCGACGCGGCGGTCGGTGGCGCTCGCGGCCAGGGCCTCGATGCGCGCCATCGCCGCCACCCCGCGCGCCAGCTTCGCGGCGATCCCGAAGCGCCGGTCGAATTCGGGTGCCTCGCCCAGGCAGCCATGCAGCAGCGCCGCCGCGACGGCATCCGCCCCCACGCGCAATTCCGCGACGATCAGCGCCGCACCGACGGCGTGACTGAAGGCAGGCGTGTCGCCCAGGTGCTCGTGTGCCCACTCCAGCGCACGCCAGGGCAGATCGTTCTCCGCAACCGGCAATGCGCGCGCCAGCGTCTGCCGCGCCGATTCGAAATCGGCAACCTCGATGCAGCGGGGGCGGACAGTTTCGTTCATGGGGAAAAAACGGATTGCCAATAACGGCGTTGAACTGCCAGGTATTGTGAGGCCTCGACCCCGGCTTCGCCAAACCGCAGCCGGATCAGTCCGTCGCGGTCGCTGCGCAGCACCGTGCAGCCCAGGTCGCGAAAGCGCGAAACGACCTGCGGGTGCGGATGGCCGAAGCGATTGCGGTAGCCGACCGTGAAGACCACCTGCTGCGGCCGCACGTGCGCGACGAACTCGGCCATCGATGAAGTACGGCTGCCATGGTGCCCCGCGACCAGCACGGTGGCCGCGAGCGCCGCCCCGGATTCCAGCAGTTCGAGTTCGCCGCGCCGTTCGGCGTCGCCGGTGATCAGCAGACTGCGTTCGCCGCGGCTGACCCTGAGCACGCAACTGAAATCGTTGTCGCGCCGGCCGGTTTCCGTCCAGGCGCGCGCGGGCGGATTCAGTATTTCGAAACGCACGCCGTCCCAGACCCACTGCTGCCCGCGCATGCAGCGGCGCGGCGCCGGCGCATGCGCCAGCAGCGGGCTCGACGCCGGCAGGCCATGCAGCAGCCAGCCCGCCGGCAGGTCGCGCAACACCGACAGCAGGCCGCCGCTGTGGTCGTTGTCGTCGTGCGAAACGATCACGCCGGACAATTCGCCGACGCCGGACGCACGCAGATAGGGGACGACGATGCGTTCGCCCGCGTCGCTGTCGGCGAAGGCCGGGCCGGTGTCGTACAGCAGGGCGTGATGCGCCGTGCGCACGAGCACCGCCGTCCCCTGCCCGACGTCGACCACATCGGCGACGAAATTGCCGGGTGCGATGGCCGCACGCAACGGAAACGCCAGCGGCAGCCACAGCAGCCAGCCCAGCGCGCGCAGCGGGAAACCGCGCGGCATCAGCGCCCACATGGTGCCGACGAGCGCAAGGGCAACCACCCAGGCATCCGGGGCTGGCCGTACCAGCGTCGCCCACGGCAAGGCGCTCGCCCAGGCAAGCAGGCTCCCCAACAGCGCCATCAGCCAGGCGGCGGCATGCCACAGCGACGGCGCAAGCACGCCAAGCAGCGCCAGCGGCGTGACCAGCCAGCTCACGACGGGAATGGCGACGGCGTTCGCCAGCGGCGAGATCAGCGATACCTGCTGGAACAGCAACAGGAGCGCCGGTGCGAGCGCCAGCGTCACCGCGGCCTGCACCGTCGCCCAGCCGCGCAGCGTCGCGGGCGCGGCGACGCGACCGAAACTCGCCCACAGAATCGCGGCCATCGCGCCGAACGACAGCCAGAATCCCGCCGACACCACCGCCCAGGGATCGATCAGCAGCACGACGAACAGGGCCCCGACCAGCGCAGAAAACGGGCGCGCCTCGCGCCGCCCCCAGAACGCCGCCGCCACGACAGCCAGCATGAAGAGCGTGCGTTGCGCAGGCACCTGGAAGCCGGCCAGCAAGGCATAGGCGAAGGCAGCGGCAAGTGCCGTGGCCAGTCCCGCCTGCCGTGCCGGCCAGCGCTCCGCTGCGCGCGGCAGGCGCCGCCAGACGAAGGCCACGATCCAGCCCGCCAGCGCGGCGATCATGGTGACGTGCAGCCCCGAGATGCTGAGCAGATGGTTCACGCCCGTGCGCGTGAACGTGCGCCACTGCTCGTGCGGAATGCCGCGCTGATCGCCCAGCACCAGCGCCGCGATCACGCCGGCATACGGCGCGTCGCCCAGAGTGGCGAAGATCCGCGCACGCAGCGACTGGCGCACTGCGGCGAGCCATGCGGCCGGCGTCGCGGCGCGCGCGTCGAGACGTCGCGGCGCAGGCTGCTCGCGCACGTACCCGGTCGCGGCGATGTTGCGTTCCAGCATCCAGGCCTCGAGATCGAAGCCATGCGGATTGTGCGTGCCATAGGGGCGTTTCAGCCGCACGGTCAGCTGCCAGCGTTCGCCGGCGCCGAACAGCGCCTGCTGCGCCCCGTCGCGCGGCCAGTAGCGCGCGAGCTGGACGCGCGCAAGACGGGGCGCATTCGGCGTCAGCACGCGTTCGACATCGAACACGAAGCGCTCGCCGCGCGCATCCGTCTGCGGCAGGTCGTTCAGCACGCCGACCAGTTCGATATCCACGCCCTGCCAGTGCTCGGGCAAACGTTCGGCCAGACGCTGGTCCGCCCGCCAGCCAGCCCAGGCAAAACCCAGCGCCAGGCAGAGCACAGCGACGCCGGCACGGCGCAGATTGTCGATCCCGGGGCGGGCAAAGCGCGGCAGTACCAGCACGACGGACAGGAGCGGCAGCAGCCACAGCCAGCGCGCAGGCGGCAACGCTGGCTGCACCTGCAGCAGCCAGACGCCGAGGCAGAACGCGATGAGATAGAACCGCATTCCGCCGCAGACTCAGGTTGGCTGCAACACCCCGTCCACCAGCCGCAACTGGCGATCCATGCGCGCGGCCAGTTCGCTGTCGTGCGTGACCACGACGAGGCTGGCGCCCTGTCGATGATTGAGGTCGCGCATCAGGTCGAACACGCTGTCGGCGGTGTGGCGGTCGAGGTTCCCGGTGGGTTCGTCGGCCAGGATGCAGGCCGGTTGCGTGACCAGCGCACGCGCGATCGCCACGCGCTGGCGCTCGCCGCCGGACAGCTCGCCGGGCCGGTGCTCGAGCCGATGGCCGAGACCGACGCTGGCCAGCACCTCGGCCGCACGCGTCAGCGCGTCGCCGCGTGCCATGCGGCGAACGATGAGCGGCATGGCGGCGTTCTCGGCAGCGGTGAATTCCGGCAGCAGGTGATGGAACTGATAGACGAAGCCCAGCGCGCTGTTGCGCAGGTCGCAGCGCGCATTCTCGGACAGCGCGAAGGGATCGCGACCGAGCAGTTCCACCCGCCCTGCGCTCGGGGTATCGAGCCCGCCCAGCAGGTGCAGCAAGGTACTTTTGCCCGAACCCGAGGCGCCGACGATGGCGAGCGATTCGCCTGCACGCACATCGAGGTCGACGCCGGTCAGCACCGGCACGTCGTTTTTTCCCTGGCGGAAGGTCTTGCCCAGGCCCGCGCAGCGCAAAACCGTTTCACTCATAGCGCAGCGCCTCCGCTGGCTGGATGCGCGAGGCGCGCCAGCTTGGATACAGCGTCGCCACCAGGCTGATGAGCAGCGACACCCCGGTGATGATGGCGACGTCGCTCCACACCAGTTTGGAAGGCAGTTTGCTGATGTAGTACACGTCCGCCGGGAACAGGTCCATGCCGGCGATGCGCTCGATCACGGGCACGACGGTCTCCAGATTGAGGGCGAGCAATACGCCGCTCGCGAATCCCAGCAGGGTGCCGAACACGCCGATGAACGCGCCCTGCACGATGAAGATCTTCATGATCGACCCCGGCCGCGCGCCCAGGGTACGCAGGATGGCGATGTCCGCCTGCTTGTCCGTCACCGCCATCACCAGCGTGGAGACGATGTTGAACGCGGCCACGGCAACGATCAGCAGCAGGATCAGGAACATCATGCGTTTCTCGATCGCCACCGCACGGAAGAAGTTGGCGTGGCTCTGCGTCCAGTCGGTGAGATAAAAATCGCCGGCGAGGCTGCGCGTCAGTTCGCGCGTCACGAAGGGCGCGCGGAACATATCGTCGAGCTTCAGGCGCACGCCCGAGACGTCATCGCCCAGCCGCAGCAGTTTCTGCGCATCCTGCAGGTTGATCAGGGCAAGTCCAGAATCGTACTCGAACATGCCGGCCTCGAAGACGCCGACGACGGTGAACTGCTTGACGCGCGGCATCACGCCGGCCGGCGTGATGTTGCCCTGCGGGGTGAGCAGCACCAGCTTGTCCCCGGGATAGACGTTGAGCGCGCGCGCCAGCTCGGCGCCGAGCACGATGCCGAACCTGCCGGGCTTGAGGTCGTCGAGCCGTCCTGTCTTCATGTGCCGGGAAAAATCCGCAACCTGGTTTTCCAGTTCCGGCGCGATGCCGCGAATGATCGCACCGCGCACCATCTCGCCGTTGGCCAGCATGCCCTGCGTATTCACGTAGGGCGCGCCGGCCACCACCTCGCCGTTCCGCCGCGTCTGCGCGAGCACGCCGCGCCAGTCGGCCAGCCTGTCGCCGGGCCCGCTGATCTCGAGGTGCGCCGCCACGCCGAGGATGCGCGCGCGCAATTCCTCCTGGAAACCGTTCATCACCGAAAGCACCACGATCAACGCCATCACGCCGAGCGCGATGCCCGCCATCGAGACGATGGAAATGAAGGAAATGAAGTGATTGCGGCGCTTGGCGTGGGTATAACGCAGGCCGATCAGCAGTTCGAAAGGAAGCAAAACGCGACTCGCTGGATGAATTTGGCGAGTATGCCACAGGCCCCTAGTCGCCCAGCAGATGCAGGACGACCTGTCGCGTCTGCGCGGCGCGCCGGTGTTCGAACACGTAGATGCCCTGCCAGGTACCGAGCACGGGCAGGCCGTCCGCGACAGGAATGGCCAGATGCGTTTGCGTCAGCGCGGCGCGCACATGCGCCGGCATGTCGTCGGCGCCTTCGAGCACGTGCTCGTAGATCGGGTCGCCTTCCGGCACCAGCCTGGCAAAGAAGCGTTCAAGATCGGTCTGTACCGTGGGATCGTGGTTTTCCTGGATCAGCAGGCTGGCCGAGGTATGGCGCAGGTAGAGCGTGAGCAGCCCCTGCCGGATGCCGCTGGTCCGCACCCACTCGACCACGCGTGGCGTGCAGGCAACCAGCCCCTTGCCGGAAGTGGCGACACTGATCTGGGTGAGCATCTGACGCATGGGGTATTTTACGGTGCGCGAGCGACTGTTGAAGCCCATCCGTGCCGCTCCACCGAAAGCCGCACGCTGCCCGAAAGGGCCACGACCGCCTGCTAAACTCGCCGCATGCTCTGGCTCGTTCCCCACCTGTTCCCCGATCCACGCCTGCAGGAGATCGCGGCCCATGGCCTGCAGACGCCCGGCCTCCTGTTGCTGCTTGCACGCGGTACGCTGACCGCCGAACCCGGCGAAGGAACGGAAGCCGCCCTGTGCCGCGCGCTCGGTGTCGCACGCCAGCAGGACTGGCCGCTTGCGCCGATCACGCTGGAAGCGGACGGCGCCAGTGCCGGCGACGCTTACTGGCTGCGTGCCGACCCGGCATATTTTCAGGTGATGCGCGACCGCATCGTGCTGGCGGACACCGGAGTGGCGGACCTGACGTCTGTGGAGTCGGATGCCCTGGCCGCTTCCATCGTCGAGCATTTCGGCGACGGCCTGCCCTTGCGTGCACCGCATCCGCAACGCTGGTATCTGCGCTGCGACGCCCCGTTGCGCGTCACCACGACGCCGCCTTCGCTCGCAACGGGGCGCGCGATCGATGCCGTGCTGCCGCGCGGCGAGGATGCGCAGGCGCTTCGCGTCAAACTGAATGAACTGCAGATGCTGCTGCACACCCACCCGGTCAATCAGGCGCGCGAGGCACGCGGGGCCTTGCCTGTGAATACGCTATGGGTGTGGGGCGGCGGCTTGCGCCCCGCTGCCTGTGGCCATCCCCTGCCGGTTTATGCGCAGGGCAGCGACACACAGGCCATCGCCGCCCATTGCGGCGCACCGCTGTTCCCGCTTCCCTCAACACTGGACAAGGCCATGCTCGGCAAACCCGGGATAGTGGTGCTGGATGCACTGGTCGCACCGGCCTGCACGAGCGATGCAATTGGCTGGCGCGAAGCCATGCAGGCGCTGGAACGGAACTGGTTTGCACCGCTGGCGGGTGCGTTGCGCGCGACCGGGAAGCACGGCATCCGGATTTTCGATCCGGTCAGCGGCCGGGGCGTATGCGTACGCCGGATCGACGCCTGGAAAATCTGGCGTCGATCGCGCGAGCTGCTGTTACTGGCCGTCTGAACTGGCAAGCCGCGCAGGCATGCGCACGCCCGCCGCACGGTCATACCGAATGGCAATATCGTCGGAGCGGCACGGGCAGCTCTGCGAACGTTCGATCAGCAACTCGGTATGCCATTCCTGCAGATCCAGGGCCGCAGCGTAATCCGCACGTGCCCGGGCTGCACGCAGATCATGCAAGTATGTGCGACATTCGCCAGGCGTCATCAGCAGGACTTTGTACCCGCCCCGGCAGGCATCCTGATCGCTGTCGGCGCGCACTGAGTGGGTGGAAAACAGGGCCATGCAACCGAGCAGACCCATCACGAACCTTCGCTGGCTTGCTTTCATGCGTGTCTCCAAATAATTGAGCGGCCGGGCCGCCCAGAACGGCCAGCAACTTGCGTACCTACGCAACCACAGCAAAAAACCAAATGTAATCAAGGCCCAGGATTCTTGCGCTCAGCCTGGTTTGTCCGGTTTTCGACAGCCGCCGTCGATTTGCAGCCAGTTCCGGGACTCAGCAATCCCCGGCCACCACGACGCGCTGCTCCTGCTCCTGATTGGCGCAGGGGCACGCCGTTGCGCGTTCTTCGAGCAGCTTGTCGTGTTGCCGCTTCAACTCGGCCAGCGTCTCGGTTTTGCCCTGCGCCTGGAGCAGACGCACCTGACGGGCGTACAGATGACATTCCATTTCGGTCATCAACATCACCTGATAGGCACCTCGACACAAGGACACATCCCTTGTGCCGGCCGGCCCTGCCGCCGCCATACCCGCCGCCAGCATCATGCCCATGCCCAATACACCCGCTTTCATACCGTCTCCCTTTTGTATCCTGCGATCATGCAGCGTGACGATGAAGGCTGCATGACATAAAGCAGAAGACGTGCCATGGCCGATGATGCCCGCAAAGCCTTTATCGACGCGGCTGGCCGTCTTGCGAGCTACGCGACGCGTGCACCCGATGGGTGCATCGCGCACACTTGTGATTCATTCCGGGACCGGCACAGCCCACAGATCGTGTTCGTCGGCGCTTTCGACAACTGCTTTCAGGCGTGTGCCTGGCGCAAGGCCGAACACGCCTTCCAGATAGACCACGCCGTCGATCTCGGGCGCATCGGCATGACTACGCGCCAGCGTGCCGACTTCGTCTTCTTCGTCGACGATCACTTCAATTTCCCGGCCGATCTTGGCATCGAGTCTTGCCGCAGAGATCTCCGCCTGGACTTCCATGAAACGTTCCAGCCGCTCCTCCTTCAGATCCTCCGGAACGGGGCCGGGCAAGGCATTGGCGGCCGCGCCCTCGACCGGCGAATACTTGAAACAGCCCACGCGATCGAGTTGCGCTTCCCGCAGAAACGCGAGCAGTTCCTCGAACTCGGCATCGGTTTCGCCCGGAAAGCCGACGATGAAGGTCGAACGCAGGGTCAGGCCGGGTACGGCAGCGCGCCATGACTGGATGCGGTCCAGCGTCTTTTCCACTGCGCCGGGCCGTTTCATCAGCTTGAGGATTCTGGGGCTCGCATGCTGGAAGGGAATGTCCAGGTACGGCAGGATGGTGCCGTCCGCCATGAGCGGTATCACGTCGTCCACACTGGGGTAGGGATAGACATAGTGCAGACGCACCCAGGCCCCCAGACTGCCGAGCGCGCCGGCCAGTTCGGTCATGCGCGTCTTCAGTGGACGGCCGTTCCAGAATCCGGGACGGTATTTCACGTCCACGCCGTACGCCGAGGTGTCCTGCGAAACGACCAGCAACTCCTGCACGCCGGCGCCGACCAGGGCTTCGGCCTCGCGCATCACGTCGCCGATAGGACGCGAGACCAGATCGCCGCGCATCGACGGGATGATGCAGAAAGTGCAGCGATGGTTGCAGCCCTCGGATATCTTCAGGTAAGCGTAATGGCGCGGTGTGAGCTTGATCCCCCCCGGCGGGATCAGGTCCTCGAACGGGTCGTGCGGCTTGGGCAATGCAGTGTGCACCGCTGCCATCACCTCGTCGAGCGCATGCGGCCCCGACACGGCGAGCACCTTGGGGTGCGTCTCTCGCACGACGTCGCCCTTGGCCCCGAGGCAGCCGGTCACGATCACCTTGCCGTTTTCGGCCAGCGCCTCGCCGATGGCTTCCAGCGATTCTTGCACCGCAGCGTCGATGAAACCGCAGGTGTTGACCACGACCACGTCGGCATCGCCGTAACTGCCAACGATGCCGTAACCTTCGGCGCGCAACTGCGTGAGAATGCGTTCAGAATCGACCGTGGCTTTCGGACAACCAAGCGAGACGAATCCGACAGTCGGTGTGCGGGCGAGTTGGGCTTTGGTTACCATGCGTTTCGATTCAGTTGGAGCATGAAATGTACATCGTGGCAATCGGCTGGGCCTACGTGATTCTGATGATGGCGATCACGGCGAGCACTCCCGGCAAGGCGCTGGCCGTCCTGGTCTTTCTCGGCATCCTGCCGATCGGGCTGTTTGTCTATGCGTTCGGCGGCCGCAAATCCGGCCGGCGCTCAGTGCCCGTGCCCGATCAGGTAGCCGGTCAAGGCGACACTTCCGATCCCCAGGGCGATTAGCACAACCTGTTGCACGGTCGCGTGGATTTCCGCCCGCTTGTGCAAGCCCGGGATCAGATCGGACATCGCCACGTACAACATGCTGGCTCCTGCCAGGCCCAGCAGGACGGGCGTCCACCCTTCCATGGCCTTCAGTGCAAAATAACCGACCAGCGCACCGAACAGGGTTGCAACACCTGTCAGGAAATTCAGCAGCAGCGCTTGCGTACGGGTATAGCCGGAATGCAGCAGGATCATGAAATCCCCGATCTCCTGCGGAATCTCGTGTGCAATGATCGCCAGTGCCGTAACGACGCCAAGCCTGAAATCCGCCAGGAATGCCCCCGCGATAATCACGCCATCCACAAAATTATGGAAGGTGTCGCCCACCGTGATCATCATTCCGGAACGGCCATGATCGTGCGTATCGCCATGGCTCCCATGGGCTTCGCATATCTCCTCATGACAGTGTCGCCACAACACCAGTTTCTCCAGCATGAAGAAGAGCAGGATGCCTGCGAGAACGGCTTTCGCAACCGTTGCGACGTCTCCTCCCATCTCGACGGCCTCGGGCAGCACTTCAAGTAGCGAAGCGCCGAGCAGCGCGCCGATCGCATAGCTCACCAGCACCGGAACCCAGCTCGGGCGGGCCGAAAAGGCCAGCAATGCGGCCAGCACCAAACTGAGCACACTGCCTGCGGCCGTTGTGATCAGAATGACTACAAGGGTGGACATGAAAATTAGAGGACAGCGAGAAAGCCCGGATTATACCGGGGCACGCTGCCAGCGCGCGCCGCGCGAGAATGAAGAAGGCTTCATCCCTGCATCGATGCCGTGCGCTCGTCGCACGAGCGCACGGTGAACCTCTTATTTCTTCTTGGGTGTTTCCGAGCCCACCGTCAACTCTTCCTTGAGTTTGTCGATGGTGGCCTGGCCGAAGCCTTTCACGTTGTTCAGGTCATCCAGGCTCTTGAAATTGCCGTTCGTCTCGCGATACGCGATGATCGCTTTCGCCTTGGCAGGCCCCAAGCCCTTGACCGATTCCAGTTCGGACAGCGTGGCAGTATTCACATTCACAGCCGCGAACGCCGGAAAAGCCAGCAAGCCGGCCAACAATACACCCAACAGTTTTTTCATGATTTTCCTCCTGAAGTTAAGAGCGTGACCACACGGCCACGCCGGTAACTTACTTGTCATTGTCTGTCAGGGATATACAACTTTAGTCGTAGTCTGCAGGTATGGCATTGATTTTAATTGGAATTATCTTCAAACGCGTTTCCCCCCTGTGCAATAAAAAACCCCCACCTGATCTGGGTGGGGGTTTGGGTGCCCTGGATTTTCTTCCAGGGCGTGCATAAGGAGTCTGACGATGACCTACTTTCACAGGCGGGAGCCTACTATCATT
>JBGAFQ010000044.1:0-21322 GCA_044227195.1 Thiobacillus sp. | reverse complement strand
GCGACGCGGGAACGGGTGGCCGCATCGGCGTCGAAGCTGGCCGCGCCGAGCGCGAACAGGAGCAAGGCAAATGCCCTCAGGGCGAACGAACGCTCGATCACGCGACCTCCCTCCATCCGTCAGACCTTCGTCGAAGCATGTCGTCGTCGAGGCGGTCCCGCGCCGAATGCACGTCCAAGGCATTGATTTTCCGGTCGACGCAGGGCGCCGGTCCGGGGCCGGCCCCGACGGCGCGTGCTGCGGCGCGGGGACGGCGGGGCTACAATAGAACATACCTTCCCCAGGTCAAACCCCATGCCACAGCTTGCCCGGCGCATCGGTCGCGCCAAACCCAGCGCGATCATGGTCGTCGCCGAAAAGGCCAAGAAGCTCAAGGCCGAAGGTCGCGACATCATCAGTTTCTCGATCGGCGTCCCGAATTTCCTGCCCGGCCCGCACGTGTACGACGCGGTGCGCGACGCGCTCGCGAAGGACAGCGGCCAGTACGGCAGCAACCGCGGCGCGGACGCGCTGCTGGATGCGTTCCTCAGGCACATCGAAGCGCTCGGCCTGACCGGCTACACCCGCGCCAACGTCGTCACCGCGATCGGCGCCAAGCACATGATCTACAACCTGGCCGAGGCGCTGCTGGACGAAGGCGACACGATCGCCTTCCCGACGCCGTACTGGACGAGCTATCTCGACATCGCCGAAATCCTCAATGCGAAGATCGACCTGCTGCCGTGCCCGCCGGAGCAGGACTACAAGCTCACGCCCGAGCAGCTCGACGCCGCGCTGGCGAAGAAGCCGAAGGTGTTCCTGTTCAACAACCCGTCCAATCCGACGGGCATGACCTACACGAAGGACGAGATCCAGGTGCTCGCCGACGTGGTCGCGAAGCATCCGGACACCTGGATCATCACCGACGACATCTACAACACGATGGTGTTCGACGGCATCGGCTACCACAACTTCCTGCATTTCCGCCCGGAACTGCGCGACCGCGTGATCTTCCTCGATTCGCTGTCGAAGACCTACGGCATGCCCGGCTGGCGCGTCGGCTTCATGGCGGGCCCGGAATCGGTGGCGAAGGCGGTGGTCACGCTCAACTCGAACCACATCACCAACATCCCCGAGATCACCACCGCCGCGGCGATCGCCGCGCTGTCCGGCCCGCAGGACGTGCCGCAGCGCAAGTGCGCCGAATTCCAGGCCAAGCGCGACGAGGTGATGGCCGCGCTCGCCGCGATCCCCGGCATCGTCTGCCCGAAGCCGCAGGGCGCGTTCTACGTGTTCCCGGACGTCAGCGCCTACTTCGGCAAGACCCACGGCCCGAGCGGCACGAAGATCGCCAACGACGTCGACCTGTGCAACGCGCTGCTCGACGCCAAGGGCGTGGCCTGCGTGCCCGGATCGGCGTTCGGCGAGCCGCGCGCGCTGCGCATCAGCTACACCTGCCCGACGCCGCAACTGGCGCCCGGCATGCAGCGCTTCCAGGAATTCTTCGCCGAGTTGCAGTGACGTAGGGCGGGTCTCGACCCGCCGTTACGGCATTCCCGATTTCGCCGGACGTCCGCTGCATCGATTCCGATCGATCATGGTGTTCCGGCGACACATCACGATGGCGGGTCGAGACCCGCCCTACGTTTCCAACGATTGAGGAGTCGCGTTGATGAAAGCCCCCGTTCGAGTCGCCGTCACCGGCGCTGCCGGCCAGATCGGCTACGCCCTGCTGTTCCGCATCGCCTCCGGCGAAATGCTGGGCAAGGACCAGCCGGTGATCCTGCAGATGCTGGAACTGCCGCTGGAGAAGGCCCAGGCCGCGCTCAAGGGCGTGATGATGGAGCTGGAAGACTGCGCGTTCCCGCTGCTCGCCGGCATGGTCGGCACCGATGACCCGAAGGTCGCGTTCAAGGACGCCGACTACGCCCTGCTGGTCGGCGCGATGCCGCGCGGCCCGGGCATGGAGCGCAAGGACCTGCTGCTGAAGAACGCCGAGATCTTCACCGTGCAGGGCAAGGCGCTGAACGACGTCGCCTCGCGCAACGTGAAGGTGCTGGTCGTCGGCAACCCGGCGAATACCAACGCCTACATCGCCATGAAGTCCGCGCCGGACCTGCCGGCGAAGAACTTCACTGCGATGCTGCGCCTCGACCACAACCGCGCGCTGTCGCAGCTGGCCAACAAGGCCGGCGTCGCCGTCGCCGACATCAAGAAGATGGTCGTGTGGGGCAACCACAGCCCGACCATGTATCCCGACTATCGCTTCGCCACCGTCGGCGGCGCGTCGCTGCAGGACAAGATCAACGACGCCGCCTGGAACGCCGACACCTTCATCCCGGTCGTCGGCAAGCGCGGCGCCGCGATCATCGAGGCCCGCGGCCTGTCGTCGGCGGCCTCGGCCGCGAACGCCGCCATCGACCACATGCACGACTGGGCGCTGGGCACCAACGGCGAGTGGGTGACGATGGGCATCCCGTCCGACGGCAGCTACGGCATCCCGGAAGGCGTGATGTACGGCGTGCCGGTGACCTGCGCCAACGGCGAATACACCCGCGTCGAAGGCCTGCCGGTCGACGACTTCAGCCGCGCCCGCATGGACAAGACCCTGGCCGAACTGGAAGAAGAGCGCGCCGGCGTGGCGCACCTGCTCTGATCGCACCGGGTTTTGCATGCGACACCGAAAACGCCGGGCACTGCCCGGCGTTTTCGCGTCCGGAGTCGCCTCCGACCAAGGTCGGAAGGCCGCCGCCGCCGCGCGGGACTATCCTCCCGGCATCGCGCCACGCCGGGAGGGGCCATGCGCTACGAAGACGACTATCGCCGATCGGTCGAAGCACCGGAGGCCTTCTGGGCGGAGCAGGCCAAGGCCATCCACTGGCACGTGCCGCCGCACACGATCCTGCAATACGACGAGCCGCCGTTCCGCAAATGGTTCGTCGGCGGTGAGACCAATCTCTGCTACAACGCCGTCGACCGTCACCTCGACGAACGCGGCGACCAACTCGCGCTCGTCGCCATCTCCACCGAGACCGACACCACCCGCGAGATCACCTATCGCGAGCTGCATCGCGAGGTGAACGCCTTCGCCGCCGTGCTGAAACGGCTGGACGTGGGCCGCGGCGATCGCGTCGTCATCTACATGCCGAACATGGCCGAAGCGGTGTTCGCGATGCTCGCCTGCGCGCGCATCGGCGCGATCCACTCGGTGGTGTTCGGCGGCTTCGCCGCGCACAACCTCGCGCTGCGCATCGACGATGCGAAACCGAAACTGCTCATCGCCGCCGATGCCGGCATGCGCGGCGGCAAGGTCATCCCCTACAAGGCGCTGGTCGACGCCGCCTGCGCGGAAGCCGAGTTCGCGCCGCCGAAGGTGCTGATCGTCTCGCGCGGACTCGATCCGGCCGAACCCAAGGTCGCCGGCCGCGACGAAGACTACGCCGCGCTGCGCGCCGCGGTCGGCGATGCGCAGGTGCCGGTCGAATGGCTGGAGTCGAACGAACCCAGCTATCTGCTCTACACCTCCGGCACCACCGGCAAGCCCAAGGGCGTGCAGCGCGACGTCGGCGGCCACGCGGTCGCGATGGCGCTGTCGATGCGCACCGTCTATGACGTCGGCCCGGGGCAGGCGATGTTCTCCACGTCGGACGTGGGCTGGGCCGTCGGTCATTCGTACAACGTCTACGGCCCGCTGATCGTCGGTGCGACCTCGCTGCTGTACGAAGGCCTGCCGGTGCATCCGGATCCCGGCATCTGGTGGGCGCTGTGCGAAAAGTACCGCGTGCGTACGATGTTCTCCTCGCCGACCGCCGCGCGCGTGCTGAAGAAGCACGACGTCGACTACATCCGCCGCCACGACCTGTCGTCGCTGCAGTACCTGTTCCTCGCCGGCGAACCGCTGGACGAGCCCACCGCGCAGTGGATCACCGACGCGCTGGGCAAACCGGTCATCGACAATTACTGGCAGACCGAGACCGGCTGGCCGGTGCTGTGCCTGCTGCCCGGCCTCGACATGAAGCCGGTGAAGTTCGGCTCGCCGGGTTTCCCCAACCTCGGCTACCGCACGAAGATCATCCACGAATCGACGGGCGAGGAAGTCGGCCCCGGCGAGAAGGGCGTGCTGGTGCTGCAACCGCCGCTGCCGCCCGGCTGCATGAGCACGCTGTGGCACGACGACGCGCGCTTCCTGCGCAGCTACTTCGGCCACTTCAAGGAACTGCTGTACAGCTCGCTCGACTGGGCGATCCGCGACGAGGACGGCTACACCTTCATCCTCGGCCGCACCGACGACGTCATCAACGTCGCCGGCCATCGCCTCGGCACGCGCGAGATCGAGGAAGCCGTGTCGAGCTGCCCGGTCGTCGCCGAAGCCGCGGTCGTCGGCGTCGCCGATGAACTGAAAGGCCAGGTGCCCGTCGTCTTCGCCACCCTGCGCCAGGCCACGACCGAACGCGACACCCGCGTCGCCGCCGCCGACGGCATGCGCAAGCAGGTCGAACACAGCCTCGGCGCCGTCGCTCGCCCGGCACGCATCTACATCGTCGGCGCGCTGCCGAAGACACGCTCGGGCAAACTGTTGCGTCGCTCGCTGTTGGCCCTCGCGCAGGGTGGCGATCCGGGGGATCTGTCCACGCTCGATGATCCGAATGCGCTGGAAGAAGTGAAGCGCGCGCTGGCGCGGGGGCCGGAGTTCGGGGGGTGAAGAAGGTGCCCATCGCGCGTGTTTCCACGTCGCCGTTGTAAGCCCCATAGGGCGGGCTCAAGCCCGCCATCGCGACCCATCACGTTGCCTCGAAGATGATGACGTGGCGAGGTGGGTTCCGGAGATCGTGATCCCATCCCGGCGGGCTTGAGTCCGCCCTATGGTCTTGCGTGCGGGTCACGGCGCTCGCGAGGCCGATGCGAGATGGTCTTCGACGACCGCAGTGACGACTCGCTGCGCCCTTGCGCGTGCGCTCTCGCCTTCGCGTCGCGAGACGGGCAGGTCGGGTAGGATGCCGGCGACTTCATCGCTTCCGTCCGCACGCAGTCGCACGCAATTGGGAATGCGGATGCGCATCCTGGAATGTGGCAGGACGACTGGATCACTTTCGCCCATGAAACCGCAGCCATCGCCGCCTGTTTGCTCGCCGACCGTCCTGGCGAGACGATTGTTCTGCAGTGTGGCGGCAAACATTTCGGCCGAAGAGTGGCTGCGCGCATCGGTGAGCACGTACACGGGCCCACGCCATGCCGCCCAATGGTCATTCATCCGAGTGGGCCAGTGCAGATGCTTGGCAATGTCCGCGTCGCCGAAAGCGCTCGCGGCGGCATAGTCCAGCGGTCCTGCAGCAGAGCCGGCGTCGATCAGGCGTCGGCAACGCCCGCCGTTCCAGTCATGCTGCGTTTGCCAGACCCAGTGCAGGTCGCACGCGTCGTCCTGCAAGTGCTTTTTGGCCGAGAGGAACCGTGCCAGGCTTTCGCGCAGTGCGCGTTCGGCGTCCGTATTCGGGTGGGCGTTCAGGGCTTCCCGCAGGCCCGAGATCTTTTCGTCGAGATAGGCCATGCCGGTGGGCGATTGCGACACCAGCAAACGCGAGGAGTGGACGGGGTGGTCGGTGAACAGCCTCGTGGCGGTGTCGCCACTGTCGTCGCCGCCATGATTGTTTCCGATGTCGACGACGACAACCGAGACGCGCGAATCATGGAAGCGCTCGAGCTGCCATGCCAGCGCCGAATACCATTCGTCTTCGTTGTAGGCAGTGACGAAGGCACGCAGCCGATCGTCATCTCCCGTTCCGCTGGCCGCCAGTGCCTTCGGCCATGCAGTCAGGCAGGTCTGCGGATATTCCATCGGCAGGAAGCTCTTGATCCTCAGCAGCCCGATGCGCGTGCCGTCCGCTGCGACCAGCGTTCCCGAGCGGAATGGACGAGACAGGCCGTCGCTGTCGAGTTCGAATCCGGGCAGCGACTCGAAAGGCAACGAGAACGAGATCTGCGTGTTCGAAGCGTACTTTCCCTCCTCCCCGAGCGCAGCGCAGCCGCTGGCGGCATCGAGGCTGCCCAGTCGGAGAAGCGGCGGCTCGTCGGTCAACTCGTCCGAGGCCAGCAGCGCCGGCAGGGTCGAAAGATGCCCGTCATGGAAGCTGGCGACGAAATCCTCGATGGCCATCCGCGCCTGCGCGTCGTTCTCGGCAGCGCGCAGGTTGCGCTGCGCGAGGCGGTCTGCCGCGGGGAGGTCGACGCCCCCCTGTGGCGACGCGAACCAGGCGAGGTTCGCGTAATCGCGTTCAAGGGAGTGCTTGAGGACCGCGTAGTCGCGCAGCCATCCAGCGCGGTCGAAGCCGGCTGCCACGGCGCCGGCAGGGCATGCCCATGCGACTAGTAGTGTCACGGACAGAAGGGGCAGGATGCGATATGCGCGCGGAGACATGCGATGGCCATGGCAGGGAAGACGCCATGAGTGTCGATTGCGCGGGCGCAGTCTTCTTGTACGCGGTTAGCGCGTTGGACGGGATTGACGTTTGATTGCCCGGTAGCGGGCGGGGGTGATGCCGCGCGCGCGCCTGAACACGCGCGTCATGTGGGCCTGATCGCAGAAACCGCAGAGATCCGCGATGTCCGCAAGAGAATCGGCGTCATCGGCCAGCAACGCCTCGACGTGCGCCACCTGGAGCTCTTTCGCGTAGTGACCGACCGTCACGCCGTAAACGCGTTTGAATTCCCTGGCGACATGCGTGGGATGACGTCCGACCGCCCGCGCAGCATCTTCCAGCGAGAAGGCCTGACCGCTATGCGCATGCAGCGCGTCGCGCACCTTTTCCAGCCAGGCGGTTGCGCCGCCTCCCGCGTCTGGTGAGCGTCCGAACAGTCCGAGCGCTTCCAGCACCAGTCCTTCCACGACCATGGCCGCGCAGTCGTCCTGACGGGACAGCTCATCGGACAGTTGGCGCGCCAGCGCAGCAAGACGCGGCGACACCAGGTACCCGCCCGGGATCGCGGCGCGCTTCTCGGCGAGGAAATCGACTGCGACCGGGGATAGATCGATCGTGATCTTGGATGCCCCTTCGCGTGCGAATCGCTGGGAATGGGGCTCTTCGGCAGCGCAGAACAGCATGTGCCCTTCGCCGTGTGTCATCGAATGTCCGCGGACCGTCTCTTCATAGCGACCGGAGACGACCAGACACAATGACCCGCCGTGATGCCGATGTCGCGCCATCTCCGAGGATGACGCATAACGCCTCAGCTGGATCGATTCCATCCAGCGTGAAGGCAATGCGGCCGGCGTCTGCATTTCACGATACTAGCAAGTCGCACGGGTAAGCGCGCGGCGTGCACCCGGGATGCTCCCGACGGCGGGCCGCGACCATGAATCCCGGGTGCGGCCTTCGGCCTTGCTTGGGCTGCGCACTTGACCCGGCGCCGTGCCGCTTCCGAATCAATGGTCGTTGTCGCCATGGCGAAAATGCGTGCCCGGCAGACCGGACGCATCGATGGTGCTGCCGTCGGATGGCTTGTGCAGTGGATCGAACGTGCTTCGCACAGCCAGGCTTGCACGGTCGGACCATGCGACGCCGATGCATATCAGTGCGCCGACCAGTGGTAGCAGCCAGATGATGCCGAGTTGCAGCAGACGCTGCTTGCCCGTGTATGAACGGTTGAAGAGGACCAGCAACGAAGCGATCAGGTCGAGCGAAGCGAGTGCCGTCAATGTCATCTGCAGGGGAGTCATACGTTTTCCAGTGCCTGTTCAGTCGTCTGTCGTGCATCATTCCTGCAGGCGGACTTGACCTGCACCGGCATGCGACATCAATTCTCGCCGAAGTCGAAGATCCCCGCGTCTTCGTTTCGACACGCCCATGCGACCACTTTCCCCGTCGTGAAAAGGCCGCCCCGATTGTCATCCAGAAGTGCGGGTGCGCACTCCTGCATCAGCCTGACCGCAACCTCCAGCGCGAATCGTGCGTTCGGGCCATGTCAAGCCCCCGGTGTGGCCTTCGGCCTTACCCGGGCGACTTGCTATTGCATGACCGGGCCCGGGGGGCCGTACGCGGGAAACCCGAGTGCTTGCAAGAAGGCATCTATCTCGATGGTCAGGTCGTTGTTGAGGCCGACGGTGGCGTTGATGTCGCCATGCGAGTCGTCGATTGGCAATACATCGACATATGCGCCGAAAGCGTCGTCCTTCTGAGCAAAAGCATTGACCTGGGGGCACGATTCATTGCGCTGGGTCGAGCAGACCAGCAGCATGGGCTCGGTCGCGGCCGACAACTGCTGATACGGCGAGGCGGCAAACCAATAGGCCGGATCGTCTCCGAAAGCGTCATCGAAGAGGGATGGATGCGGGCCGGACATGGCTTGGACGACGTTGTAGGCGGCGCTATCGAGGTCGACCGTCCCGAGCCATGGTTGGGCAAGAGCAGATGCGGCAATGGCGGGGGATGCGTTCAACAGGGCCACGAGATGGCCGCCGGCGGAGTGGCCCATCAGCACGAAGCGCGAAGGATCCAGACCCCACTGCGCGGCATGGGATTGTGCATAGGACAGGGCGTTCGCGACATCGCCGGCTTGTTCGAGCGGATGGACCTGCGGCACCAGGCGGTAGTTGACCGACACCAGTGCATAGCCCAAAGGTACCCAGTGCGCCACCTTGTTTTCCACGACATTGGGCAGGGCCTTGTCTCCTTGATACCAGCCTCCTCCATGCACCATGAAGATCACCGGGGCGTTGTCGGGCGCGCCAACCGGACGATAGATGTCCATGCGTTGCAAGGGATCGCTGCCGTAGGCGACATCGGATATTTTCTGGATGGCGTAGGAAGGGGCGGTCGGGGGCGGGTAAGGATCACCAGGCGGAAGAGGAACTTGGCTGCTGGTGGCCCGTGCGGAGGAGCAAGACAGCACTCCGGCAAGCAGGGCAACGACGAGACCGACGCGCAACGACATGGCAGATCTCCTCTTCCGTTTCCAGATGGCCGCCATGCCTGGAACGGATGGCCGAAATCTCGGACGATCCTTCCCGCTTGGCAGATAGCCCGGGCAAGCGCGCAGCGCGCCCGGGATGTCGTCTGCGCTGGAGTGTAGCCGAGGAATCAAGATCAAGCGCCACGGGTGCGACCTTCGGCCTTGCACGGGTCGCTCTCTGCTTCACGCCCCATCTCCCGCGACCCCTGTAGGCTGCCGCCCGCCCGCAGCACGCGGGTCCAATGCCAATCGGGAACCCCCATGAGTCAGAACCTGCTGTCCCTGAGCTTCGACGATCAACAGCTTGCGCGCATCGACAACGCCTGGCCGCGCTCGAAACCGAGTTGCAGGGGCTGATCGCGTTGACGCCCGACCAGCGCAAGGGCCTGTACCGGATGGGGCCGAAGTCGGAGGCCTTCTGCCGGCAGACGTTGACCGTGCTGGGCGAGAACCCGCAGGTCATCCCGCCGAGTCTGGATCTGGCCGACGCGCAGGCCGACCTGGCGGCGCTGGACCAGCTGCGCCCGCGGCTGGCCCGGCTGCAGCGCCTCTCGGAGCGGTGGGAGGACAGCCAGGACGCCCTCGGCAGCGACGTGATGTCGTTCGCGCTGGAAGGCTACGCGCTGCTGAAGGTGTCCGGCCGCAACCAGGGGCTGGAAGGGCTGCGCAAGGCCCTGTCGACGCGGTTCGCCCGGCCATCGAAGAAGGCCGCCGCCGCTGCGAAGGACGGCTGACCGCCCCAGACGGGCGCGATCGGGGCCCATCCCGTGGCGCATGACGGTCGAAACGCCGTGTGTCACCCGGAAAGCGCCGGCCGTCACCCGAAAAGCGTGGCGCACGAGGAAAAAAACGTCATTCGCCACGCTTCGAGTATGGCGCGCCAGTAAAAAAGCGTGGTAGATGGCGAAAAAAAGCATCACGCGCGACACAAAAAGTGTCGCATGTCAGTTGGAAAGAGTTGCACGTGACAGAAAAAGCGTCGTGTGCCAGACAGAAAGTGTGGCACGTGACCGGAAAAGGGCCGCGCCTGCCCCGAAAAGCGGCAAACGCCACCCGGAAAGGGTGGCGCCTGCCGGAAAACGGGGGCGCGCCCGGTCGAAAGGGCAAAGGCCGCCGCCGGGCGCGACGGCCGTCGCCCGCCCCGCTCAGGCGCCCGGGCGCCCTGCCGGGAGCACCGGCGCGGGCACGATGACGATCCGCCGGTCGGTCACGCGGACCTGCACCGGCTGGCCGATGGCGAACCCGGCCTGCTGCAGCCAGTCGCCGCCGAAGCGGAGGACCGGCACGGTGCGGGGCCGGATGCGTTCGCCGTCGAGGCGCTGGTCGTAGTAGTGGTAGCCGACGGTGAGACGGCGGGGGCGAGCGGGGATGCGCTTGCGGATGGGCATGGCGGGTTCTCTGGTAGTCGTTCGAGGAAGCCCTCTGTTCAGGAGGGCGGTCGGGTACTCGAACACCGCTACCAGGCGGCCCGCAGATTTCCCCTTTCGGGTGTTGTATGGCTGCGCGCTACCCGACCATGGATGCAAAACCGATGGGCGCAAAAAAAACCGCAGGTTGTCGGACGCGGTTTCGGCCGCTGGTAGCAGGTGTGTTCGGCACCTATGGTCAATCTAACGGCCGTTGCGATGGTGGTCAATCGGAGCGGGCATCCGTGCGGCGTTCTCATGCGCGTTACGTGCATGCGTCTTGTGGCCGTTGTAGTAGGTGCGTAGGCCGCGGTCTTCAACGCAGAAAAGATCGCGCAATCTCGTAGGCGCATGAGCAGAAGGCGTCATGCGCCGTCCTTCCTCACGAACGGTTGATGACATCGAGAAGGTGCATGACGCTTCGCTTATGCACCCTACGTATGCGCCTTACGACCTTGCGCAGTTTTTTGCGCATGTCCGGTGGAATGATGGGTTGGGCGTTCAACGGTCAAATGTCGACCTCATCCCTGAGTAGCTCAATGGTTGGCTTGGCGACAGCCATTACCTCAGTAACCGTAGGAGGGTTAAGACGATAGGCCAGATTTAGCGAGGCTAGAAGACGCCCACCATCAACGAGTTCCACCACAAAGCCTCGCTGTGCCGCTAGAGCTTGTTCTTTAGTTAGGTCGCGAGTGAAATCTGATGAAGTGACAAGTAGAGAATTTGTGGCGCCGTTGATTGCCATTGTTCCAATGAGTTCTCTAAGAACACGAACTCCAACCCTGTTCTTGGTGTGTTTGACCTGAGCGTAAACGTCCCCATGCTCGTTATGATCGAGGATAACGTCAATGCCCCCGTCCTTCGATTTAGCAGTTACTCGCGCATCGTAGCCGAATTCTCGGAACACGCCCTTGGTGACATCTTCTAAAACGGCCCAAGCGGTTGAAGAGCCCTGACCAGATAGATGTGCTTGAATTTCGCTTTCAAGCAAGGCTAGCTGGCATTCATCTGGCCCCGGCGAAAACGTGTGTAGGCGGCTCCAGTTGCGGCGAGAATTTGAATTGCGCGGTCAGGTAATGAATCACATGAACTGTCCCATTGGTCGTGAGATGCGAACCACCAGCCACACGATTCACAACGCATCACTTTGATGTATTGAGAATACCTTCGGCCATCAGATTCATCTTTCCGGTCTGTGATTGATAGCGCCGGACTGCCTTTGCAGCAGGGGCAAGCGCTGCTCCTAAAAACTGCCGATAGAAGAGGAGCCGATTGAGTTTGGCTTCCATACTGCCAGATTCGGGAACTCATGAGTTTGACGCCCAGCGCGTGAATTAAGCCGCCCCAGCAGCGGGGTGGCGGACGTGTGCTAGCGTAGCGCAGGCACGTGGCCGACGCCACGATGCTGGGGCGGCTTGAATGAATCGTTAGGCCCCATTGCATTCAATCAAGCCATGAGATGTTGCGAGCTTGAATCATGCATTGTGCGTCAGTCATTGTCCGTTCTGGCGGAGGGAGCGATGTAGAAACACCGCCATGCCACGAGCATGCCCCTCTGCCGACTGATGGCGACCTGGTGCCATCCACGCAAAGGCTCTTTTCACGCCATGCAGGATAAGAGTGATCGACGCATCTATGGAAAAGGACATTCACTGTTTGCAGCTGGTTGTTTCTTATTCTTTCGATGCCTCCAAATCCTAGATTGAAGCAGAATAAAGTCAGTATTGCCAAAGATAAAACTCCAGCAAATAATCCAAGCTTTTCAAATACAAGACCACAGCCAGCGATTAGAAAAAGAAGCCAGGGCACCGCAATAAAAATTGGAAAAATAAAATCAAGAAAGCTGGTTTCATCCGCAACAAGGCGTGAAAGCACATGCGCATATAGTCCGGCTATCAGTAAGCTGCCCCATACAAACGGCGCGCGATCCCAAAAAGTTCGCTGGGTTTCGGTCATGGGCCTAACGTTTGAGCTGAGCGGCCACCGTAGGCGAGGCGCTTGGGCCGCGAGGTGCAGGATAGACGACAGCGCCTCGTGGCCCAAGTGCCTTGCCGGAGGGGATCCGCTCGAGCGAAGGGTTAGTCAAGTAGGGCGCATAAGCCGAAGGCGTCATGCGCCACTCTTTTTCACGAAGGGCCGATGACACCAAGAAGGTGCATGACGCTTCGCTTATGCACCCTACGTATGCGTCTTACGGTCTTAATAGATAACGCGGTGAGGAAGTGTGCATGGACTAGGGTCATGTGGCATAGCACCTGAATTGAACTGAGCCGTGAAGCGGCTCCGACTTAAATGAATTTTCAGATTTCGCCATTGGAATTCCCATCGTCTGGCCGTTCTTTTGAGTTCAACCGGGATAATTCAATGGAATAGAATTTATCAATTTGCTCCGCGAAGCGGCGTCGTCTTAGATTTAGCCAATAGCCAAAGAGCCAGCCTGCCGCAGTGATGCTTGCGCCCATGAAAAAAATCAAGGCTTGAGTTTTATTTTTCTCTAAAATTTCTTTAATTTGAGGATAGAAAAAAGATCCGATCATCATGGCAATGCCCATGATGATGTAGGCGCGCATAAGGAGCTCGCTGGACTGGTAGCGACGCACAGTTGGGCGAATTGGCTGAATGCGATGTGCGGCTTCCTTAATGTCAGAGGCAGTAACCTCTAGAACATCATCTCCGTAAACAAGCTTACGGTCAGAAACAAGCTCTTCTAGAATTGCCTTTTGTCGCTGCTGAAACTCTACGAGTTCTCGCTGAGCGGCGTCAGTGTAGATGACCTTCATTTGGCTCGACTCCGGGTATTTCTTATTACGAACAGGACTACGCCAATGGTCAGGCTAAGCCCAAACATGACAACGCCCCAGGTCTGGTCGAGCTTGCCTCCACCAACGCCTGCAAGAGCGGCGCAAACGTATTCGCCGATCTGGCACCAAACTTGAAGGGTTGATTGTCCGTCTTGGCCACGAACTGCGAGAGCGGTTGCCGCCCCCCGCACATGATCATGTGTCACCTCTCTTGGCGTGTCTGGCGCTTTATCTATGTCGCCTAGCGCAACGGACTTCACGAACAAATCTTCACAGTACGCGGTGGCTGTGGCGACATAGCGATTCGCGCCAGACTGAGTAAATCCTGCCTGTCGAAGTTCATCTTCGCTTTTCATGAGGACTATTTTCTATTCCGTGTCATAAGAATGATCGGGAAACCTAATCGCAAATACAGGCCGGCATTTGGCATAACTCCTGGCTTGCCATTGGCTTCCAATGCAACAAATTGGCAAAAAATATCGAGGGAAAAAGCTTGTCTGGCGTAGTGCCGTAGGGCGGGCTCAAGCCCGCCATTTGGGACGTGTCCGATGGCATGGGCGACGATCGGCTGGCTATATCTGACAAAGTTTGATGATGTGGGTGGACATTGCGGCAGGCTTGAGCCCGCCCTACGAGCTGAGTTAAGCCAGGCCGAGAAGCGGCGTCGGCTTTAATAAATTGTTAGCCGCGCTCCTTCCAATGTGTACGCAATGCGCCAACATCTGCGTCGATGCGGGCTTTGCGTCCGCTTGGATAAACGATCTTGATGCTGCCCGCCGGGAGTCCGTAGTTCTTCTCGATAGTCTTCTGCAGTGTTCCGACTGAACCATCTGCTTTTGCCTTGCGTTGGCGGATTGGCTTGCCAACACGCTTGGCAGGTTTCTTTTCAGGAGCAGTGTTCTTCGTGGCCATGATTTTCCCTTTTAATTGGTTGTGGGCTTGACGGGTAGCGCCTGAGTTAAGCCGTGTCGTGAAGCAGTGTCGGATTGAGCGATAGTTAGGCCTTTTCCACCGGGACTACTTGGGCCAAGCTCCCGCCAGAAAACTTTATGACCCGCTTTGTAACCTTCTTCCCCTTTCCGGCGGCTCCCAGCGAAAAGGCGGATTCATCAACTTTTGCGCCCAGATTTCCCTCGCCACTCACATCGTAGAATTCTTCGATTTCGACAATCTCTGAGGTGGAAATGCGTTGGGCTATCGCCAGTTCCTGCGCCACCTTCGCCTGATGCGACTGGAGCTCCATGTTTATTCTTTGCTTCTTGGCCTCGTCTTCCAGAGAGCCAACTCCTTTTTTCTCCGCATCTTGCAAGTCACTTTGTGACTTTTCCAAGGCAGCGACGATGGCTCCAACTGCAGGAGCAAAAATCATTCCCCCGGGTATCGCTGCTACGGCTGCCGTTGCGGCGAGTCCCGCAGCAGACATGCTGCCCAACTTCTTCGCATCCATCTAAAGTTCCCTGAAAAGACGGAATAGTCCTGGTTAAAGATGGCCTCCAATCGGACCAGTGTGTTTCTAGTCCGACTCAAACGCATCCAACGCATGCTCGACAAAGATCGGTGCCAGAGACTCGACGAGTCCCGATTCCTTGCGCACTGGCTGCATCGTCTTCAGCAACACCACGGCCCGTTCGAGATTGGCGTTAATGCTGAGCAGTACGATCGGGATGCCGAAGAGGATCGATGCTGAGAAAATCCCGATCACGCCACCGATGCCATACGCGATGGGCGGCGATGTGCCCGGGAAGCCCAGTTCCGTCGTAATGTCCGGGCCGAACAGTGCGCTGGCAACCACAGTCGTGAGTGCGCCCGCGTAAATGGCGAGCTTCAGGCAAAGCGTCAAAAACCTGAACATCGGATCCCCCCGATCCTTGATGGTGTCCCCGGCAGCGCGTCGGTTCCCCTCGATGTGCCCGGCCATGGCTGGGCGGCATTGATGACGGCGCTTTGTCTATCGTTCTAACCGGTCCGACGCCATCGAGGCCACCTGTCAGAAGCGACAGGTTCCGCTGCTTCGACCAATCAAGGCTCCACCCCCGTATACCGCGCCCTCGGCCGGATCAGCTTCCCCTCCGCCTGCTGCTCCAGCGCATGCGCGAGCCAGCCGGCGAGGCGTCCTGCGGCGAACATCACCAGTGCCGGGGTCGCGGGCAATGCATTTGCGTGACAGATGGCGGCGAGGAGGAAGTCGATGTTGGGGTGCTGGCCGCTGACGTCTTCGGTGGCGGCGACGAGGGCATCGAGTTCGCGCATCGCGGGTTCGCCGGCGTGCTGGGTGCGGAGGCGGGCGAGGAGTTCGGCGGCGCGGGGGTCGCCGTGGGGATACAGGGCGTGGCCGAAGCCGGGGAGGTCGTCGCCGCGCTGGAGGCGGGTTTCGATGAAGTCTTGCGGCGAGGCGGCATCGCGGGCGTCGGCGATCAGCGCGTAGGCGCGGGCAGTCGCGCCGCCGTGGCGCGGGCCCGAGAGCGCGGCCAGGCCGGCGCAGACGGTCGCGTGCAGGTGTGCGCCGGTGGAGGCGACCACGCGCGCGGCGAAGGCGGAGACGTTGAGCTCGTGGTCGGCGCACAGCACCAGCGCGGCGCGGACGAGGTCGGCGAAACCGGCGTCGCCGGGTTTCCACACGTCGGCGAGCAGCGCATGCACCGGGCCGGCCGGCGGCGGGCGGCCGACCAGCAGCGCGGCGTTCTGGCGGAGCAGGGCGGCGGCGATCTCGTGGCGGGCGCGCGGCGTGGAATTCAGCGCGCCGCGGGCGCCGATCGCCAGCAGCGGGATCGCGGCCATCGCCCGTTCCAGCGGCGGCAGCGTGTCGGCTTCGGCAATGGCCGCGACGTGCGCCGGCCAGTCGCCGCCTTCCAGCGCAGCGAACGGGTCGTGCTCGCCGCAGTCCCAGAGCTGGCGGGCGGTGTCTTCCAGCGTCGCGCCGTCGCGGACCATGGTGATCGCGGAGCGGCCGCGGTAGTACGGGCCGTCTGGGCGGATCAGCGAGATCCGCGTCTCCAGCACCGGCAGGCCGCGATCGAGGCTGTGCGCGGCGGCGGCGGCGGCGCTGCGGCCGACCTGCTTGCGTTGCGCCAGGCGCTCGACGTCGAGCCGCGGATACAGCCGCGTGCGGTGGTCCGGGCCGGGGCGCGACTCCAGCAGGCCGCGGCTGACGTAGGCGTACAGCGTGGCCTGGCTGATGCCGAGCAGGCGGCAGGTTTCGCGTGCGGTGAGGAGGTCGGCCATGGCGACAGATTGATCGATCCGATCAAGATTGATCAACCCTCGCGTTGGTGCCAGATTGGCGCCCCACCGGCCGGGCGCCCGCCCGCCGGATGCTGTCAGGAGGCATCCCATGTCCCATGTGTCCCCCGGAATGCGCTTCCGCGCCGCCCTCGCCGAAGAATCCCCGCTGCAGGTCATCGGCGCGATCAACGCCAACCACGCCCTGCTCGCCAAGCGCGCCGGCTACCGCGCGATCTACCTGTCGGGCGGCGGCGTCGCCGCCGGCTCGCTGGGCCTGCCGGACCTCGGCATCAACACGCTCGAAGACGTGCTGATCGACACCCGCCGCATCACCGACGTCTGCGACCTGCCGCTGCTGGTCGACATCGACACCGGCTTCGGCCCCAGCGCCTTCAACATCGAGCGCACGGTGAAGTCGCTGATCAAGGCCGGCGCCGCCGCCTGCCACATCGAGGACCAGGTCGGCGCCAAGCGCTGCGGCCATCGTCCGGGCAAGGAGATCGTGACCACCGGCGAGATGGTCGATCGCGTGAAGGCCGCCGCCGACGCGAAGATCGATCCCGACTTCTTCCTGATCGCGCGCACCGACGCCATCGCCGTCGACGGCGTGGACGCGGCGATCGAGCGCGCCATCGCCTGTGTCGAGGCCGGTGCCGACGGCATCTTCGCCGAGGCCGCGTACGACCTGCCGACGTATCGCCGCTTCGTCGACGCGGTGAAGGTGCCGGTGCTGGCCAACATCACCGAGTTCGGCAAGACCCCGCTGTTCACCCGCGCCGAACTGGCTTCGGCCGGCGTCGCCATCCAGTTGTTCCCGCTGTCCGCGTTCCGCGCCATGAACAAGGCCGCGGAGAATGTCTACACGGCGATCCGCCGCGACGGCCACCAGCAGGCCGTGGTCGACACGATGCAGACGCGCGAGGAACTCTACGACCGCATCGGCTACCACGCGTTCGAAGGCAAGCTCGACGCGCTGTTCGCCGCGAAGAAATGAGCAGACCGCGATACGCACACCGCTATACGCAAACAAGGACACGACCATGAGCGAAAACGCCAACCAAACGCTTCCGAAAGCCAAGAAGTCCGTCGCGCTGAGCGGCACCGCAGCGGGCAACACCGCGCTGTGTACCGTCGGTCGCAGCGGCAACGACCTGCATTACCGCGGCTACGACATCCATGACCTCGCGACGAAGTCGACGTTCGAGGAAGTGGCGCACCTGCTGGTGCACGGCGTGCTGCCGACCACCTCGCAGCTGAAGGCCTACAAGGCCAAGCTCAAGCGCCTGCGCGGCCTGCCCGCGATCGTGCAGGAAGCGCTGGAACTGGTGCCTGCCAACGCGCACCCGATGGACGTGATGCGCACCGGCTGCTCGGTGCTGGGCACGGTGCTGCCGGAACGCGAAGGCCATCCGGCCAGCGAGGCGCGCGACATCGCCGATCGCCTGATCGCCAGCTTCGGTTCGATGCTGCTGTACTGGTGGCACTTCACCCGCAACGGCCGCCGCATCGACCTGGAAACCGATGACGATTCGGTCGCCGCGCACTTCCTGCACCTGCTGCACGGCGAGCCGCCGTCGAAGCTGCACGCCGAGTCGCTGGACAAGTCGCTGATCCTCTACGCCGAGCACGAGTTCAACGCCTCGACGTTCACCGCGCGCGTGATCGCCGGCACCGGCTCCGACCTGCATTCGTGCATCACCGGCGCGATCGGCGCGCTGCGCGGCCCGAAGCACGGCGGCGCGAACGAAGTGGCGATGGACATCATCAGCCGCTACGGCGCTGCGGACGAGGCCGAGGCCGACATCCGCGTGCGGATGGAGCGCAAGGAGATCATCATCGGCTTCGGCCACCCGGTGTACACCATCGGCGATCCGCGCAATCCGATCATCAAGGAACTCTCGCGCAAGCTGTGCCAGGACGGCGGCAACCAGGCGCTGTTCGACGTGTCCGAGCGCATCGAGAACCTGATGATGGACACCAAGAAGATGTTCCCGAACCTCGACTGGTACAGCGCGTCGGCCTATCACATGATGGGCATCCCGACGCCGATGTTCACGCCGCTGTTCGTGATCGCGCGCACCACCGGCTGGAGCGCGCACGTGATCGAGCAGCGCGAGGACGGCAAGATCATCCGCCCGAGCGCGAACTACCGCCTCCGGGCGCCCCGTCGCGTTTGCGGGCGTGGTTCCGCGTGCGGTCCGTCTCGCTTACTCTAAACGGCGTTCTCCGCGGATCCCGCCCGACCGATGGACATGTCCTGGCTCATCCCCGACGGCCAATGGGGCGTGCACCTGCTCGTCGCCGTCGCCGCGTTCTCGATCACCGGCCTGGTGGTGGTCATCCACTACGAGGGCCTGCACGCGCTGGCCCGCCGCTATTCCGGGCGCGCGCCCAGCCGCGACCGCCGGGTGATGCTCAAGATCATCTTCGCGCTGCTCGCGCTGCACATCGCCGAGATCTGGTGCTACGGGCTGACGTTCTGGGCGCTGCTGCAGGTGCCGGACACTGGCTTCGTCCACGGCGAGCACGCGCTCGACAACGTGTTCGACACGATCTACCTGTCCGCCACCACCTACACCACGCTCGGCCTCGGCGACCTCGCGCCGGTGGGGGCGATCCGGCTGTTGTCGGGCATGGAGTCGTTGACCGGCTTCCTGCTCGTGACCTGGTCGGCGTCGTTCACCTACCTGGAGATGTCGCGGTACTGGCGGCGGGAGCCGCAGGAGGACTGAATGGCATGGATCAGGGCCGGCAAGCCGGTCGCCGTGTATTGCCGCGACGAGCGCCGCGGCACGCGCGAATGCGGCGCGCTCGATCTCGATGCGCCGGAGGCACAGCTGCAGGCGCTCATGACGGAAGTGGAAGCGCTGCCGGCGGAGGATTGCGGCTGTGTCGGGCTATATCGTGACGACCACGACTACGTCGAGATTTCGTCGGTCGGCAACGGCGAATATTTCTTCTGGTCGGATCGTCTGACGCGCCGGCCAGGATGGTTCGGGTGGCTCCGCCGTGGCGGCCCGTGGGACCGGATCCTCGCAGGCCGGGATGAGGCGATGACGGCCTTCCGTGCCTATTGCGAATCGTCGCGAGAGGCCTTCGAACAGCGCTACGGGTAGGGAGGGCAGCCGAGTTGCGGCCGGAGGCGCGGCGCGGCGACACTGCGGCCATGACCGAGCTCTACGTCAGCACCGATATCGAGACCGACGGCCCCATCCCCGGGCCGCATTCGATGCTCAGCCTCGGCTCCGCCGCCTACACCGCCGACAAGCGGCTGGTCGCGACCTTCTCCGTGAACCTCGACACGCTGCCGGAGGCCGCGCCCGACCCGCGCACCGCAGTGTGGTGGGCGACGCAGCCGGAGGCGTGGGCGGCCTGCCGTGCGGACCCGCAGCCGCCGCAGGTCGCGATGCCGCGCTATCGCGACTGGCTGAAGGCGCTGCCGGGCAAACCGGTGTTCGTGGCGTATCCGGCCGGCTTCGATTTCACCTTCGTCTACTGGTATCTGATCCGTTTCGCCGGCGAGAGCCCGTTCGGCCACTCGGCGCTGGACATCAAGACGCTGGCGATGGCCGTGCTGGGCGGCGACTATCGCGACGCGGTGAAACGCCGCATGCCGAAACGCTGGTTCGATCCGATGCCGCATACCCACGTCGCGCTGGACGACGCGATCGAGCAGGGCGCGATGTTCTGCAACCTCCTGCGCGAACTGCGCGGCGGCTGATCCCGGCGCCGGACACGACGAAGCCGCCCGCAGGCGGCTTCGTCGTTTGCGCGGCGGTGCGAGGATTCAGGCCAAACCTTCGTCCTTCAGCACGCGCTGCACCGCCGGGTCGGCCTCGAACGCGGCGGCGAAGCGGGCGAGGTGGTCGAGGCCCGAAAGATCCACGCTGGTGCTGCGCGCCCAGCGCAGCGTCACGTACAGGTAAGGATCGGCGATGCTGCGGCGGTTGTCGGCGATCCAGTCGCGGCCTTCGAGCTGACGATCGGCGGCGGCGTACAGGTCGCGCAGCTTCGCGCGAGCGTCGGCCTTGCTCTTGTCGATCAGCACCGCGTCCTCGAGATAGGCGGTGCTGCCGAAGATCGGCTTGAACGCCGGGTGCACGTCGGAATTGCAGAACGCCAGCCAGCGGATCACTTCGGCGCGACCGCGCGCGCTGCCGTCGCCGCACAGGCCGGCCTCGGGCGCGGTCTCGGCGAGATAGGTGAGGATCGCCGCGTTCTGGGTCAGCACCCAGTCGCCGTCGACCAGCGCCGGCACCGCGCCGGCGGGATTGATCGCGAGGAATTCCGGCGACCTGCGCTCCTCGCGGCCGACGCGCACGGCCTCGTAGGGCTTGCCGATCCATTCCAGGACGATGTGGTCGGCCAGCGAACAGGCGCCGGGAGAGTAGTAGAGCTTCATGCGCGACTCCGGGTGACGGGGCGTACAGCATGGGGATGCCGTGGCGACGACTCAATCGCCGTCTCCGCGAGCGTGTCGTCGCCGGTCGGGACGCCGCAAACGACAGGCCGCCCGGAGGCGGCCTGTCGTTTGCCATGCCGTGACGCTGGGCCGTGCCGCAGGAATCAGCCGCGATCGAGCTTGCGCTTCTGGGGCTTCAGCGACTGCACCTTGAAGAAGCTGTGGTCGCCGATCGTCGCCACCTGGTAGGCGTTGCGCCAGCTGGGCTGGGCGATGCCGAGGGCGGCGAAGTGGCTGGCGCCGGGGACGATTTCCTTGCGCTCGCCCGGCGGCAGTTCCCAGTTGCGCTCCGATTCGAGCGCGATGGTGACCGCCCGGGACCAGGCTTCGGCATTGCTCAGCTCGGTCCGCGGCGACACCAGCGCCGGAGCGAACTGCTTGCGTGCGGTGACGACGTCGCACATCGAGTCGCCCCAGAGGCCGCTGTCCTCGCGACGGAGGGCGACTTCGGCGACGGCCTGCTGGCCCCGGACCGGCTGGTCGCGGGCCTCGAGGTACAGGGTGGTGCT
>JBGAFQ010000002.1:0-185705 GCA_044227195.1 Thiobacillus sp. | reverse complement strand
ACGTTGCTGGTGGCAGCAAAGGCGGGGGCGGCGAAGGAGCCGGCCACGGCCAGAGCGATCAGGGATTTTTTCATTGCTTTCTCCTAAGAAAGTAAAAATTAAACCTTGTTGGTTTGGAGCTCTGCAGAGCTGTCCTACACGGAGTTGTGTTTGTGGACAGGGCCGATTATCCAGACCCCGGCATCCCGGACAAGCAAAACCGCTGCTTTTTTTGCCACAACCGGCCCGAAAGTGTTGTTTTGTTGCACATGCGCAACAGGCCGGGCCCAAAAACCGACCGCCGGGTCTGATTTACGCATTTCCGTTTTCGCTGCGTTCCGGAACCCCATTGCCTGTCGGGTGATTAGAATGCAGCAAACCATTGCTCGAAGGGATAGGCCATGCGCTGGGAGAACGAACGTCGCAGCGACAACATCGAGGACCGGCGCGGCATGCGCGTTTCGGGCCGCGGGCTGGCCGGGGGCGGGATCGGGGCAATCGTGCTGGCGCTGGTGGCGATGTACTTCGGGGTGGATCCGTCGGTGGTGCTGAATCAGGCCGGCGGCCTGGCCGGCGCGCCGCAGGAAACCGCGCAACCGGCGCCTTCCAGTCCGGAGGAAACGCGGCTGAAGGACTTCATGTCGGTGGTGCTGGCGGATACCGAGGACGTATGGGGCACGCTGTTCCAGGGATCGGGCCGGCAATACGAACGGCCGACCCTGGTGCTGTTCTCGGGGTCGGTGCAGTCGGCGTGCGGCTTCGCGGAGGCGGCGATGGGGCCGTTCTATTGCCCGGGCGACCACAAGCTGTATCTCGACATGTCCTTTTTCAACGAGCTGGCAAACCGCCACGACGCGCCGGGCGATTTTGCGCAGGCCTACGTGGTGGCGCACGAGGTGGGCCACCACGTACAGACGCTGCTGGGCATTTCGGACAAGGTAAACGCGGCGCGGCAACGCGGGGGCGAGGCCGCCGGCAATGCGCTGCAGGTGCGCATGGAACTGCAGGCCGACTGCTTCGCCGGCGTGTGGGCCTACCACGCCAACCAGGCGCGGCAGATCCTGGAGCCCGGCGACACCGAGGAGGCCCTGGCCGCCGCAGCCGGCGTGGGCGACGACCGCCTGCAGCAGCAGGCGCGGGGGTATGTGGTGCCGGAATCCTTCACCCACGGTTCGTCGGAACAGCGCATGCGCTGGTTCGGCCGGGGGATGCAAAGCGGCGATCCGGGCCAGTGCGACACCTTCAAGTCGGCAAAGCTCTAGCGGGATTCAGGGCCAGCGTCCGCTGCCGGCCAGGCCGGCCATGACGCGCACGATTCCATACGCCAGCCAGGACAGCATGCGACGCGGCCAGGGCCTGCGCTGCCAGTCAACCGGATCGAGCGCACGCGCCGCCGCGCAGGCCCGGTCGAGACGCTGCTGCAGGTCGCGCGCAAACGCCGCATCATCCACGACGATATTGGCCTCGCGTGCCAGCAGCAGGCTGAACGGATCGATGTTGCTGGATCCCACCGTGGCCCAGCGTCCGTCGACCACGGCCACCTTGGCGTGGAGTTCGCTGGCGTGGTGCTCGTGTATCGCCACGCCGGCCGCGAGCAGGTCGCGATAAAGGGCGCGCGCCGCAGCCTGGAAGAAGGGGTGGTCGGTGTGGCCCTGCACCAGCAGCCGCACGCGCACGCCGCGCGCGGCGGCGTGCCGGAGCAGTCTGCGAAACCGGTGGCCGGGCAGAAAATAGGCGTTGGCGATGCAGATTTCCTCGCGCGCCAGGGCCAGGGCCGCCAGATAGGCACGTTCGATGTCGCGCCGATGAGCGAAGTTGTCGCGCACGACGAAAGCGGCACGCACATGGCCATCGGTCGGCCAGACAGGCTCGATTGCCGGTTCGCGGCCCGCGGTTTGCAGTTGCTTCAGCGCTGCCAGCCGCCACAGCCTGCGCACGCCGGCATGAATCGGGCCCAGCAGCGGCCCGCGCACCTCGACGCTGAAATCCAGCCTCGGCTCAGGCAAACGGGCAGGCTCGAAATCGTCGATGAGATTGATGCCGCCGACGAAAGCCACCGCCGCGTCCACGACCGCGACCTTGCGGTGCAGGCGCCGCAGACTGTGCGGATTGGCCAGCCAGCCGGTCGCCAGCGGCCGGTAGACAAGCACGGTGGCGCCGGCCTCGCGCAACCTCGCCAGCCAGTCGGCCGGCAGGGTGCGCGAGCCCACGCCGTCGATCAGGACGCGAACCCGTACGCCGCGACGGGCCGCACGCACCAGGGCATCGCGTACGCCCTGTGTGCTGGCATCGGCATTGAATATATAGGTCTCGACATGAATTTCGGCCTGCGCGGCGTCGCATGCCGCGATCAGCGCCGGAAAGAACGCCGCGCCGCTCTGCAGCAGCCGCACCCGGTTGCCCGGCATCGGCTCGACACCGCGGAAGACACGCTGCCAGGACGGGCGACGGGTCATCCGGCCAGTTTCAGCTTGGCTGTCAGGGCGGCGTGATCGGAAATGCGATGCCAGGCGTTGCCGGTGTGGACGCGCGCAGCCTGGATATGGAAGCCGCGCACATAGATGCGGTCGAGCTGGAACATGGGCAGGATGCACGGATAGCTGCGCGCCGACTGGCCATGATGGGTCTCGAACACTTCGGCCAGCCCCAGCTCCTCCTCGAAGAAACGCCCGGCGCGCACCAGCCAGTCGTTGAAATCGCCTGCCAGGATCAGCGGGGCCGCGTCCGGCACCACGGCGCGGATGCGCGCGGCAATCATCTCGAGCTGGCGCTTGCGTCCGCGCTCGGTGAGGCCGAGATGCACATTGATGCAATGCACGGGCCCGGCCACGCCCGGCACCTCGACTTCGCAATGCAGCATGCCGCGGCTCTCGAAAGCGTGCGCGGAGATGTCCTCGTTTTCCCAGTTGAGGATCTTGTAGCGCGACAGGATGGCGTTGCCGTGATGGCCGGTGTCGTACACGCAGTTCTTGCCGTAGGCGAAATCGGTGTAGACGTGGCCGGCCAGGAACTCGTGTTGCGGTTTGCCGGGCCAGTGCTGGAAGCGGCTGGCACGCTGGCCGTGGCTGCCCTGCACTTCCTGCAGGAAGACGATGTCCGAGCCGAGCAGGCCGAGACGGTCGCGCAGCTCGTGCACGGTCAGGCGCCGGTTGAATTGCGACAGGCCCTTGTGGATGTTGTAGCTGGCGATGGAGAGCACGCTCATGACAGCGAAATTATAGGCGCGTCGGGAGCAGACGGATGGCTGCCGCGTTGGACGGCGAGAAACAGGCGTCGGCCGCCTCGTTCCATGGCAGCCAGCGATAACGCAGGTGTTCGGCCGGCGCGAGCCGCGGCGTCAGCGCGTCGGGCAGCCGCAGGCCGAAGACGTGTTCGGTGTTGTGCGTGACGTCGGGGGCGTAGCGATGCCGCCAGCGCGCGTAGATTGCGTAGCGGTTTTCGATGCCCCAGGGGCTCAGTTCGAACTGCGTCGCGTCGAAGCCGGTCTCCTCGGCGACTTCGCGGATCGCGGTTTCTTCCAGCGTCTCGCCGGCATCCTGCGAGCCCGTCACCGACTGCCAGAAACCCGGCGCATCGGCGCGCTCCAGCAACAGCACCCGCCCGTCGGCCGCATGGATCACGACGAGGACGGAGACGGGGATTTTGTGGCGGTTCAAAGAATGCGCGCGTGCAGCGGCTCGCCGCTGATCATGATGGCGATCAGCCGGTCGATGTTGGGGTGCTTGCCGGGATGCTGGCTGGCGTCCTGCGCGTGCTCGGCGTAGATCGCCAGGCCCTCGGCGGCGGCCTCGGTATCGATCGCGCCGTATTTCTGCGCCAGATAGGCATAGACGCGGAACGAGCCGGCGGTTCCCGGCGCGTTGGCGATGGCCGCCAACTCCGCCCCCGCCGGGTCGGTCAGCACCAGCTTTTCGCCGGAAAATTCGGGCAAGGCGCCCAGGTTGTCGGCGAACGCCACCTCAGGCCGCCTTGCCTTCTGGGTTGACGTTGCGCAGGCGGATGTGCAGCTCGCGCAGCTGCTTTTCGTCGACCACGTTGGGCGCGTTGGTCATCAGGCACGAGGCACGCTGGGTCTTCGGGAAAGCGATCACGTCGCGGATCGATTCGGCGCCGGTCATCAGCGTCACCAGTCTGTCCAGGCCGAAGGCGAGACCGCCGTGCGGCGGTGCGCCGTATTGCAGCGCGTCGAGCAGGAAGCCGAATTTCTCCTGGCGCGCCTCGACGCCGATGTTGAGCGCGGCGAAGACCTTGTCCTGCACATCCTGCTTGTGGATGCGCACCGAGCCGCCGCCGACTTCCCAGCCGTTCAGCACCATGTCGTAGGCTTTCGACAGGCACTTGCCGGGATCGGTCGCGAGAAAATCCTCGTGGCCGTCCTTGGGCGCGGTGAAGGGATGGTGCAGCGCGTCCCAGCGCTTCTCATCCTCGTTGTACTCGAACATCGGGAAATCGACCACCCACAGCGGCGCCCAGGCGCGGCCGTCGACGTGGCCCTTCTCGTGGCCGATCTTGAGGCGCAGGGCGCCGAGGGCATCGTTGACGATCCTGGCCTTGTCCGCGCCGAAGAAGATCAGGTCGCCGTTCGCGGCGCCGGTGCGTTCCATCACGGCCTTGAGCGCGGCTTCGGACAGGTTCTTGACGATGGGCGACTGCAGGCCGGTTTCGTTCAGCTGCGCGACGTCGTTGACCTTGATGTAGGCCAGTCCCTTCGCGCCGTAGATCTTGACGAACTCGGTGTAGCCGTCGATCTCGCCGCGCGACAGCGACGCGCCGCCGGGAATGCGCAGCGCGGCGACGCGGCCCTTGGGATCGTTCGCCGGACCGGAAAACACCTTGAACGCGACCTCCTTCATGGCGTCGCCGACGTCGACGATTTCCAGCGTGACACGCATGTCGGGCTTGTCCGAACCGTAGCGGTTCATCGCCTCGTGGTAGGTCATGCGCGGGAAGGCCGCGGGCAGTTCGATGCCCTGCGCCTTCTGCATCATGTCGCGGATCATGCCTTCGACGATGCCCATGATTTCCTCTTCCCCGAGGAAGGAGGTTTCCAGGTCGACCTGGGTGAACTCGGGCTGACGGTCGGCGCGCAGGTCCTCGTCGCGGAAGCACTTGGTGATCTGGAAGTAGCGGTCGTAGCCCGCGATCATCAGCAACTGCTTGAAGAGCTGGGGCGACTGCGGCAGCGCGTAGAACATGCCGTCGTGCACGCGGCTCGGCACCAGATAGTCGCGCGCGCCTTCCGGCGTGCTGCGCGTCAGCATCGGCGTCTCGACTTCCATGAAGCCGTGGCTGTCGAGGTAGTCGCGCATCAGCTTGGACACGCGATAGCGCAGTTTCAGGTTCTTCTGCATCGGCTCGCGCCGCAGGTCGAGATAGCGGTACTGCAGGCGGATGTTCTCGTTGATGTTGTCGTCGTCGATTTGGAACGGCGGCGTGAGCGCGGCATTGAGGATTTCGAGCTGCTGCGCCAACACTTCGACCATGCCTGTGGGCTGGTTGGGATTCTCGGTACCGGCCGGACGCGCGCGCACCTTGCCGACGATGCGCAGCACGTACTCCGAACGCACTTCCTCCGCGGCCTTGAACGCGTCGGGCGTGTCGGGATCGATCACGACCTGGATGTTGCCTTCGCGGTCGCGCAGGTCGACGAAGATAACGCCGCCGTGATCGCGCCGACGGTGGGTCCAGCCGCAGAGTTCGACGATGCTGCCGATGTCGGCGGCGGTGACGCCGCCGCAGTAATGCGTACGCATGCTCTTGTTTCCTATTGAACGCCCTTGGGAACGTCGGCACCGACGACACCCATCGAGACGATGGTTTTCAGCGCGCGATCGACCGACATGTCGAGTTCGATCGTCTCGCTTTTCTTCACGTAAAAATAAAACCCGTTGACCGGGCTGGGCGTCGTGGGGATGAACACGGCCACGTGTTCGTCCGGCAGCTTCGCCAGCACCTCGGCCGGCACGTTGGTCTGGAACGCCAGCGACCAGGCCTGCGGATGGGGATAGCGCACCAGCAGCACCTTCCGGAACGCCTGCCCGCTGCCCGAGAGCAGGCTGTCCGACACCTGCTTGACGCTGCCGTAGATCGACTTCACCACCGGGATGCGCTCGAGGAAGGCCTCGATCGCGTCGATCAGCTTCTGGCCGAAGAAGTTGGCAGCCAGCACGCCGGTGAGCAGAATCACCAGCGCGGTCAGGATCACGCCCAGCCCCGGGATGCGCACGCCCATCCAGGCCTCGGGCTGCCAGTCCACAGGCAGCAGGGTCAGGCTCTGGTCAAGCGTGCCGATCAGCAGGTTCAGCACCCAGAGGGTGATGCCGAGCGGCACCCAGATCAGGAGGCCGGTGACGAAATAGCGTTTCATGGTTCAGTCAAAAACAAAGAAGCGGACGGCTTGCACCGCCCGCTTCCTGTCCGTTGCTCCGCTCAGTTACACGCGGGACAAGCGCCCGTGCCGCAGGCATGCGAGGGCGCGTCGGGCTTGGGTTCCGCGGGCTTGCTGCCGCCCTTGAAGTCGGTGGCGTACCACCCCGTGCCCTTCAGGGCGAAGCCGGCCGCGGTGATCTGCTTGGCGTAATCGGCCTTGCCGCACGACGGGCAGACCGTCAGCGGCGCATCGGACACTTTCTGCATTTCGTCCTGCGCGAAACCGCAGGCAGTGCATTTGTAGGCATAGATCGGCATAAAAATTCTCCGACAATCAAGAAGTTGCGCAATTATACCTATTGCAGGCCCGGGAACCCAAGTGCGCGATGCCGGGCTCACCAGTTGAAGCCCAGACTGCCGTACACGCGGCGGCTGAACGTATTGGTGTCGCGGAATTCGTTGTAGTCGTCGCCCAGGTTCTGGCCGACCAGCGCCGCTTCCACCTGATAGCCCTGCCAGTTCCAGCGGCGCGCCACGCGGGCGTCCACCCGCGTGTAAGGCTGGGTGATGTCGCCCTCGGAAAGCCATTTGGTCACATCGTAATGCCAGGCGCCCAGGCTCGTCTCCCAGCCCTTGCCCAGCCGGTAGCTGGCCAGCACGCCCCAGCTGTTGCGCGGTGCGGACTGCGGGATGTCGACGTTGAAGTTGTTGACCGTGGTATCGGCGCTCAGGAAGACGCGCGCGAAATGCGCGCTCACGTCCAGCGCGGGAAGCGGCCGCCAGCGCAGCTGGATTTCGCCGCCGTGCGAATCGACCGTGCCGATGTTGGCATAGCGGAATTCGTTCGGCCGCAGCGCGCCATCGGGGAAGAAATCTCCCTTCTCATTGCCGATGAAGTCGTCGATGTGGTCGCGGAACAGCCGCACGTCCCATTCCAGCCGGGCTGGCCGCCACTGGCCCAGGTAGGCAATCTCGCGCGACAGCACGCGTTCGGGCTTCAGGCCGTTCGACGGCACCGTCACCGCATCCAGCAGGGCACCCGAGGTCAGCAGATATATCTGGTTGCCCTCCTCCTCGAAGAAGGTCGGCGAACGATAGGCCTTCGAGACCCCCAGGCGAACGACCTGCCCCGGGCTCAGGGTCAGGTTGACGGCCGCACGCGGCGACACGTCGGTCCCCGTGTAGTAATGATGTTCGACCATGGCGCCGCCCTGGATCAGCACCCGCTCGTGGGCGTGCCATTCGAGGTTGCCGAAGGCACGCGCGAGCACGCCGCTCAGTTCACGGTCCGCGTTGTAATTCTGCGGGCTGACGACCGCGTCCCGTCTCACCTCGCCGCCCCACACCCCCCGCAGGTCGGGGCTCCAGGTCTCGTTGACCTGCAATTCGACGTTGCTGCGGTTCTGCGACAGATACTGATCGACCGGCACCACCCCCAGCCCCAGGCCAGTCAGGTCGCCCAGCGCATTGGCATCGAAGCGGTTGCGCGAATGGTAGGCATGCACCCGCCACTCGCGCCGGGCCGATTCCACCTTGTGGTAGGTCATCTGCAGATACAGCGCCCGGGAATCCTGCGCAAGCGGCACCAGCACGTCGGTCGGGTCGTCGGTGCGCCGGCCTGCATGCCAGTCCCCCTGCGACACGCCGAACTGGGCGCTGAAATCGGCCATGGAGGACATCTGCCAGTCCATCCGCCCATTGAGAAAATAGGTCTTGCTGGCTTCGAAGTACTGGCCGTTGTCCAGGGTGCTGGGGGGCTTGCCCGTGACGTCCCGTTCGAAGCGATCGCGCTGTTGCGCCGAGAACGTCAGGCGATAGCGCAGGCTTTCGTCGCCGCCGCCATGGCGGGCGAGCATGCCGCGCAGGCTCTGCTCGCCGTATTGAACCGAGAGGCTGTTGCCCGCCACCTGGGCGGCGGTTTTGGTGATGATGTTGATGACGGCCGCAAAGGCGTTGGCGCCATGGATCGCGGCGTTGGGCCCGCGCACCACCTCGATGCGCTCGATGTCCTCGATGGCAAGCGGCAGATCGCTCCAGTACACCGCGCCGTAGTGCGGACTGTAGATCGAACGCCCGTCGACCAGCACCTGGAAACGGCGGGAAAACGCATCGCCCAGGCCGTGATAGCCGGCCGCCCAGGTGTTGTCCCCGGTGTAGGCCACGGAAAATCCGGGGACCAGGCGCAGCAGATCGGGAATATCGCGGAATCCCGACGCGCGGATCATTTCCTGGTCGATCACGGTGACGGCGGCGGGCGCCTCGTCCACCGGCTGCGACAGGCGCGAAGCCGACAGCACCACCGGCAGATCGTCGAGGAAGTCCGCTTCCGTGACGTCCGCGCGGGCGCCGCCCGCGAGCACGAGCGCGCTGCTCAGCAACAGCATGCGGGACCAACGCGCCTTGAAGGGGCTGGATGTTTCGTTCAACTCTTGCCGCGCGCGCTGCGCGCGGTTCTCCACTTTGACGATTATTGTGTTTATGCAGGCCGCGCGCTTCGGCTCAGAACGGAATGTCGTCGTCCATGTCGTCGAAACCGCCGCCAGCGGGCCGCTGCGCGGGCGCGCCGCGCGGGGCGGCAGGCTGGCTGCGCGGGGGAGGCGTCTGGTTGTAGCTGCCGTCGTCCATGTCGGCCATACCGCCGCCGGCCCGGCCGCCGAGCATCTGCATGCGGTCGCCGCGGATTTCGGTGGCGTATTTCTCGACGCCGTCCTTGTCGGTGTACTTGCGGGTGCGGATGCTGCCCTCGACGTAGACCTGGCTGCCCTTCTTCAGGTACTGCCCGCAGACCTCGGCGGTGCGGCCGAAGAAGCTGACGCGATGCCACTCGGTGGCTTCCTGCATGGCGCCGCTCTTGTCCTTGAACTTGTCGGTGGTGGCCACGCTGAGATTGACGACGGCTTCCCCGCTGGGCAGATAACGCATTTCCGGGTCGCGCCCGAGATTGCCGACCAGTATCACCTTGTTGACGGATGCCATGTTTTCCCCTGAACAGTTTCGACGCTACGGATGAGTGCGGATTCTATCAGGCCGGCTCGAGCAGGCTGAGGGCCCGCGCCTCGTCCCAGCCCTTGATGCTCACCTTGAGCATGGCCACGCCCTCCTCGGCCAGCACCACGGCTTCGACCACGCCCGCGACACCGGCAAGCTGGTTCTTCAACAGCACTGCCTGATCGGCCGGCATGCTGCCGACGCGGAACATGCGGGTCTTGATCGCCGGCGGCGGCACCATCGACAGCGCGGCCAGCAGCCAGCCCGCCATCAGCACGACACAGAAGGCGAACACGGCATGGAATCCGACGTGCTGGGCAAGCCAGCCGCCGAGCGCGCCGCCGAAGAACAGGCCAAGCGCCTGCGCGGTGTTGTACACCCCCATCGCCGTGCCCTTGGCCGAGACAGGTGCGAGTTTGGAGATCAGCGACGGCAGGCTCGCTTCAAGCAGATTGAAAGCGACAAAGTAGGCGAACAGCGCTCCCACGATGCCCCAGAAATGATCGATACCCAGCGCCAGCCCCAGTTGGGCGAGCAGCATCAAGGCCACGGCGCCGACGAACACAGGTTTCATCTTGCCGCGTTTCTCGCCATAGATGATGGCCGGAACCATCAGGACGAAGGAACCCAGCAGCACGGGCAGGTAGACCGCCCAGTGATGCGCCGGCGCAAGACCGGCGTTTTTCAGCGCCACCGGGACCACGACGAACATCGCCATCTGGGCGGCGTGCAGCGCGAAGATGCCGAAGTCGAGCCGTGCAAGCTGGGGGTTTTTCAGTACGTCGACGAGCTTGGCCGGGTTCGCCTGGGCATCGGCGTGGAAATGCGTATCGGCCGGATCAGGCACCCAGACCTTCACCACCCAGACCGCCGCCAGTGCGAGCACGCCGGTCAGCGCGAAAATGCCGGGCACGCCGATCAGGTGGTCGAGTGCCGGCCCCAGCACCAGCGATACGGCGAAGGCGACGCCGATGGTCGAACCGATCATCGCCATCGCCTTCGTGCGGTGTTCCTCGCGCGTCAGGTCGGCGAGCAGGGCCGTGACGGCGGCCGAGATCGCGCCTGCGCCCTGCAGCGCGCGGCCCGCCACCGTCCAGTAGATGGTGGGCGCCCAGGCCGCAACGAAGCTGCCGAACGCGAACACGCACAGTCCGAGGATGATCACCTTCTTGCGGCCGATCCGGTCGGAAGCCATGCCGAAGGGAATCATCAGAACCGCCTGGGTCAGGCCGTACATGCCCAGGGTCAGGCCGACCAGGGTGTGGTTGTCGCCGCCGGGCAGGTGCTGGGCATAGAGCGCGAACACCGGCAGGATCATGAGCATGCCCAGCATGCGCAGTCCGAAGATCGCCGCGAGCCCGGACGCCGCGCGCTTTTCGCTGCGGGTCATGCTTTCGGACAGGTCGATCTGGGCCACGGCGTAATCGTCATTCGGCTGGGTGCGGAAGTCCGCTATATTAGCAGGTTGCGAATTACACCTCCCGCTCCCGACATGGACTCGATCCGCATCCGCGGCGCCCGCACGCACAACCTCAAGAACGTCAATCTCGACCTGCCGCGTCACAAGCTCATCGTGATCACCGGCCTGTCGGGATCGGGCAAGTCGTCGCTGGCGTTCGACACCCTGTATGCCGAGGGCCAGCGCCGCTACGTCGAATCGCTGTCGGCCTATGCGCGTCAGTTCCTGCAGTTGATGGAAAAACCGGACGTAGACCTGATCGAGGGCCTGTCGCCGGCGATTTCCATCGAACAGAAGGCGACCAGCCACAACCCGCGCTCGACCGTCGGCACGGTCACCGAGATCCACGACTATCTGCGCCTGCTCTACGCCCGCGTCGGCGACCCGCGCTGTCCGGAGCACGGCATCACACTCGCCGCGCAGACCGTGTCGCAGATGGTCGACGCGGTGCTGGCGCTGCCGGAAGACAGCAAACTGATGGTGCTGGCGCCGCTGGTCGTCGGGCGCAAGGGCGAGAACCTCGAACTCTTCGCCGAGCTGCGCGCGCAGGGCTTCGTGCGCGTGCGCGTCGACGGCAAGGTGCACGAGATCGACGCGGTGCCCAAGCTCGACAAGAATAGAAAACACACGATCGAGGTCGTGGTCGACCGGCTGAAGATCCGTGCGGACGTCAAGCAGCGCCTCGCCGAAAGCTTCGAAACCGCACTGCGCCATGCCGACGGCCGTGCGCTGGCGGTGGAGATGGACAACGGCAAGGAGCACCTCTTCTCCGCCAAGTTCGCCTGTCCGGTGTGCAGCTACGCGCTGCCCGAGCTGGAGCCGCGCCTGTTCTCGTTCAACAATCCGATGGGCGCGTGCAGCACCTGCGACGGCCTCGGCCAGATCACCTTCTTCGACCCGGCGCGCGTGCTCGCCTTCCCGCACCTGTCGCTGGCCAGCGGGGCGATCAAGGGCTGGGACAAGCGCAACCAGTTCTTCTTCATGATGCTGCAGAGCCTGGCGATGCACTACGGCTTCGATCTCGACACGCCGTGGGAATCGCTGCCGCCGCACATCCAGGACGTGATCCTCAACGGCAGCGGCAAGGAAGCCATCGCTTTCCAGGTGCTGGCACCGCGCGGCGGCTTCAGCACGCGCAGCTATCCTTTCGAAGGCGTGCTCGCCAACATGGAACGCCGCTACCACGAATCCGATTCGATGGCGGTGCGCGAGGAACTCGCCAAGTACCAGAACAACAAACCCTGCCCAAGCTGCCATGGCACCCGCCTGCGCGAGGAAGCGCGCCACGTGATGGTCGGCGGCAAGGCGATCTTCGAGGTGAGCGCGCTGCCGCTGAAACAGGTTCTGGTCTTCTTCGAAACACTCAAGCTCGAAGGCCACCGTGCGCAGATCGCCGACAAGATCGTCAAGGAGATCGTCGCCCGCGTCGGCTTCCTCAACAACGTCGGCCTCGACTATCTCTCGCTCGATCGCTCCGCCGACACGCTTTCCGGCGGCGAAGCCCAGAGAATCCGCCTCGCCTCGCAGATCGGATCCGGACTGACCGGCGTGATGTACGTGCTCGACGAACCGTCGATCGGCCTGCACCAGCGCGACAACGACCGCCTGCTCGCCACGCTCAAGCACCTGCGCGACATCGGCAACTCGGTGCTGGTGGTCGAGCACGACGAGGACGCGATCCGCGCCGCCGACTACGTGGTCGACATGGGCCCCGGCGCGGGCGTGCACGGCGGCGAGGTGGTCGCCGAAGGCACGCCGGAGGAAATCCGGCTGGCGGAAAACTCGCTCACCGGCCAGTACCTGTCGGGACGCCGCCGCATCGCCATCCCCAAAAAGCGCCGCAAGCGCGATCCCGAACGCACGCTCGTGGTGAAAAGCGCGCGCGGCAACAATCTCAAACAGGTCACGCTCGATTTGCCGGTCGGCCTCCTCGTCTGCGTCACCGGCGTCTCCGGCTCGGGCAAATCCACGCTCATCAACGACACGCTCTACACCGCCGTCGCGCGGCATCTCTATGGTTCCAGCGCCGAGCCTGCGCCGCACGACGACATCGAGGGCATGGAGTTCTTCGACAAGGTGATCAACGTCGACCAGAGCCCCATCGGCCGCACCCCGCGCTCCAACCCGGCGACCTACACCGGGCTCTTCACGCCGATCCGCGAACTCTTCGCCGGCGTGCCCGAGGCGCGCGCGCGCGGCTACGGGCCGGGCCGCTTTTCGTTCAACGTCAAGGGCGGACGCTGCGAGGCCTGCCAGGGCGACGGAGTGATCAAGGTCGAGATGCATTTCCTGCCCGACATCTACGTACCCTGCGACGTCTGTCACGGCGCCCGCTACAACCGCGAGACGCTCGAAATCCAGTACAAGGGCAAGACCATCCGCGACGTGCTCGAGATGACCATCGAAGCCGCCGCCGAATTCTTCGACGCGGTGCCGGTGGTGAAGAAAAAGCTGCAGACGTTGATCGACGTGGGCCTCGGCTACATCCGCCTCGGCCAGTCGGCGACCACGCTGTCGGGCGGCGAGGCGCAGCGCGTCAAGCTCGCGCTCGAACTGTCCAAGCGCGACACCGGCCGCACGCTCTATATCCTCGACGAACCGACTACCGGCCTGCATTTCGCCGACATCGACCTGCTGCTGAAAGTGCTGCAGCGTCTGGCCGATGCCGGCAACAGCGTCGTCGTCATCGAGCACAACCTCGACGTCATCAAGACCGCCGACTGGCTGATCGACCTCGGCCCCGAGGGCGGCGCCGGCGGCGGCGAGATCATCGCCACGGGCACTCCGGAGGAGGTGGCGGCGAACCCCGCAAGCCATACCGGGCAATACCTGCAACCGGTGCTCTCCCGCCGCTGACATGGGCGAGCCCGTCCGTCTGTCCAAACTCATGTCCGAACGCGGCCTGTGCTCGCGCCGCGAGGCGGACAGCTACATCCAGAAGGGACTCGTCTTCGTCGACGGCAAGCGGGTGTCCGAACTCGGCACCAGGGTCGATCCCGACTGCGCAATCCGGCTGGACGCCGAGGCGAACGCGCAGCAGGCCGAACGGGCGACGATCCTGCTGCACAAGCCCGTGGGCTACGTGTCGGGGCAGCCGGAGCCGGGCTACGAACCGGCGGTGGTGCTGATCCGCGGCGAGACGCGCTGGCAGGGCGACCGCGACGCGCGGCGCTTCGAGCGTGCGCACCTGAAAGGCTTGGCGCCGGCCGGGCGGCTGGACATCGATTCGACCGGCCTGCTGGTGCTGACGCAGGACGGCCGCATCGCGAAACAGCTGATCGGCGACGATTCCGACATCGAGAAGGAATACCTGGTGCGGGTGGAAGGGCGGCTCGACGAACGTGGACTCGCATTGCTCAACCATGGCCTCGCGCTCGACGGCCGCAAGCTGCGCCCGGCGAAGGTCGCCTGGCAGAACGCCGACCAGCTGCGCTTCATCCTGAAGGAAGGCCGCAAGCGCCAGATCCGCCGCATGTGTGAACTGGTGGGCCTGAAGGTGGTGGGCTTGAAGCGGGTGCGCATCGGGCGGGTGCGGCTCGGCGACCTGCCGCCCGGGCAATGGCGCTATCTGCGAGCCGACGAACGCTTCTGAATACGCGCATTTGTAAAAAACGCTGCATGGCTGCCTTCTGCCCGCGAATTGGCGTATAAATCCAGAGTCGGGCCAGCGGGTCCGCGCTGTTTTCTTACGTTGAAACCACACCCGGGAGATTCCACATGCAATCCAGATTCCTCGTCGCCTTGCTTGCCGCGCTGGCACTGACCGCTTGCCAGAAGGCTGAAGAAGCCGCTGCCCCCGCGATGGATCAGGCCAAGGAAGCGGCCGGTGCCGCGGCCGATTCGGCAGCGCAGGCCGTCGATTCCGCGGCAACTGCTGCGGGCGATGCCGCCCACGCCACCGGCGAAGCCGCGGCTGCCGCGGGCGAAGCGGCTGCGGCCGCAAGCAGCGAGGCCGTGCAGGGCGCGGCCGACGCCGCCAAGGAAGGCGCCGACAAGGTGCACGAAATGGCCGATCAGGCCAAGGAAGCCGTCAAGCACTGAGCCCCAGCGGCACTGCAAAACGGCCGGGCACGCCCGGCCGTTTTCGTTTGCGCATTGCAGGCACGGTCCGCCGCGCGCAGCCGGTTTGTTTCCGTGTCAGCAGCTACAATTCAATCGCCTTCCGCTCGCCTGCCGCCCATGCGTGTCGCCGCTCGTCTGTTTTCATGCCCGCCCCGCCTTCGTTCGGCGTGCCCTGTGCGTCTGCGGGCGGGACACCCTGTTCGCACCGCATGAATCCGTCGCCCGCGCAACGCGAGGCTGTACCCGGTCAGGCGGGCACACCGCCGGCTTCCGCCAGGCAGTTGTTGCTTGATTCGTTTCATGCGGCGGTTGCCGCCGCCGATCCGGCGCACGTCCTACCGGCGCATCTGCCCGCCCCGCCGCCCGGACGCACGCTGGTCGTGGGTGGGGGCAAGGCGGCCGCCAGCATGGCCGCTGCAGTCGAGGCGCACTGGCCGGCCGGGGCGCCGCTGTCCGGTCTGGTCGTCACGCGCTACCGCCACGGCCTGCCCACACGGCGCATCGAAGTCGTCGAGGCGAGCCATCCCCTGCCAGACGGACGCGGCGAGGCCGCCGCGCGGCGCATGCTGGCTCTGGCCGGCACGCTCGGCCCCGACGATCTGTTGCTGGCATTGGTGTCCGGCGGCGGCTCCAGCCTCCTCGCCGCCCCGGTCGAGGGCGTCTCGCTGCAGGAACTGCGACAGGTGACCAAGGCGCTGCTCGGCGCCGGCGCAACCATTCATGCGATCAATACCGTGCGCAAACATCTCACGCGACTGTCCGGCGGCCAGCTGGCACGTGCGGCGAACGGGGCGCAGGTACTGGCGCTGGTGATCTCCGATGTGGTCGGCGACGATCCGACCCACATTGCATCGGGCCCCTGCGCCCCCGATCCCACAAGCTGTGCGGATGCGCTCGACGTGCTGGCGCGCTTCGGCATCGACCCGCCCGCCAGCGTGCGGCATCACCTCGAACGGAACCGCGCGGTCGACGACACGCCCAAGCCCGGCGACGCCTGTTTCGCACGCACGGAGAATCGCGTCGTCGCCAGCGCGCGCGCAAGCCTGGACGCAGCGGCAGTCTGTTTCGCGCAGCGCGGCATTCCCGCGTTCGTGGTGTCGGACAGCGTGAGCGGCGACGCGCAGACCGTCGCCCGGCAGCATGCCGCGCTTGCGCGCTCGGTAGGCAGCCGGCCGCTCGCGCTGATCTCGGGCGGCGAAACCACCGTAAGCCTGCGCCCCCGGCACGGACGCGGCGGCCGCAACGCCGAATTCCTGCTGGCGCTGGCGTGTGCGCTCGACGGCACCCCTGCCTGGGCGATCGCCTGCGACACCGACGGCATAGACGGCAGCGAGGACAACGCCGGCGCGCTGCTCGCGCCCGACACGCTGCGGCGGGCACGGGCAGCGGGAATCGGCGCGGCGGCGCATCTCGCCGCACACGACAGCTACGGCTTCTTCGCGGCGCTGGGCGATCTCGTCGTCACCGGCCCGACGCGCACCAACGTCAACGATTACCGCGCCCTGCTGCTAGTTTAGGCGCTGTACCTGCACCGGGTCGCCCACCTTGAGCCCGTAGGTGTCGGCGGCGCTGCCGCGATTGACCGCGAGTTCGACCAGGCCCACGCTGTTGACGAACCAGAAACCCTCGCCCCGGCCGACGAAGCCGAAGCTCTCGCTGTGCTTGAACAGCTCGCCCGCCGCGCTGATACGCGCATTGGCCGGCACCTTCCGCACCCCCGTCCAGGCGTTGCCGTAATGGTCGAGGTAAATGACGCGCGCCAGGTCGCCCGCGTCGAATTCGACCGTGAGCCTGTCCAGCGGCGCCAGCTTGTCGGTCGGGAAAGCGCCGCGCGCGATGTCGGCGGCGATCAGCGCAAACAGGTCGCGGCCATGGAAGGTTGCCGACAGCGCCTCTGGGCGCCAGACGATGCGCCATATTTTTCTGTCGGGCTCGCGCGCCGCGATCACCGACAGCAGACCGTTGTCCGGCCCCACGAACCAGCGTCCGCCTGCCAGCACCACCACCGCATCGCGCGGCGTGCCGACGCCGGGATCGACCACGGCCAGGAACACGCTGCCCTGCTGGAAGCCGGTCGCGAACGCCGCCAGCAGGTGCGCGCCGGCGTGCGGGTTGAAATCCGGAGCCTCGTGCAGCAGGTCCACGACGAGTTGCGATGGCGCACACTCCGCAAGCCGTGCCTTGACCTGGCCGACGTAGGGGTCGCGCGTACCGAAATCGGTGAAGAGGACGATCATGGTTGTCCCGGCGGCATGCAAAAGCCACGACTATGCCCGCCCGGAATTGCGCCGGCAAGCGCACAACGCGCAGGCATGAAAAAAGCCGGGCGAACCCGGCTTTGTTTCGGCAGACGCGCGGCTTACTCGGCGTCGACCGGTTCGCCCGCCTCGGGACGATCCACCAGCTCGACCAGCGCCATCGGCGCGTTGTCGCCCACGCGGAAGCCGTATTTCAGGATGCGCAGGTAGCCGCCCGGACGGGCCTTGTAGCGAGGGCCGAGTTCGCCGAAGAGCTTGACGACCATTTCGCGGTCGCGCAGGCGGTCGAAGGCCAGGCGATGGTTGGCAAGCGTTGGCGCCTTGCCCAGGGTGATGAGCGGCTCGACGAAGCGGCGCAGTTCCTTGGCCTTGGGCAGGGTGGTCTTGATGACTTCGTGACGCAGCAGCGAATTGCTCATGTTGCGGAACATGGCCAGGCGGTGGCTGGTCGTGCGGTTGAGTTTGCGGTTGGACTGACGATGACGCATGGCTATTCCTTTCTACGGGTTTTATTCTTGGGCCAGGCCGCCTGCCACGGCGACCCGCACTTTATTGGTCAGGGTTCAGCAAATGATCAGGGGCGTTCAAGGCCGGCGGGCGGCCAGTTCTCCAGCTTCATGCCCAGGGACAGGCCCTTGGAGGCGAGCACGTCCTTGATTTCGTTCAGCGACTTGCGGCCCAGGTTGGGCGTGCGCAGCAGTTCGGTTTCGGAACGCTGGATCAAGTCGCCGATGAAATAGATATTCTCGGCTTTCAGGCAGTTGGCCGAACGCACGGTCAGTTCGAGGTCGTCGACCGGGCGCAGCAGCAGCGGATCGACCTGCGGTGAACGCGGCGATTCGGACTCGGCCGGCGTGCCTTCCAGATCGGCGAATACGGACAGCTGGTTCACCAGGATGCGGGCAGCGGTACGCACAGCCTCTTCCGGCTCGACCACGCCGTTGGTTTCGATGTCGATCACCAGGCGGTCGAGGTCGGTACGCTGCTCGACGCGCGCGCTTTCCACCGAGTAGGCCACGCGGCGCACCGGGCTGAACGAGGCGTCGACCAGGATCGAGCCGACGGCGCGGGTCTCTTCTGAAACCTTGCGCGAAGTGGCCGGCTGGTAGCCGCGGCCCGCTTCGATCTTGATTTCCATGTCGAGCTTGCCGCCCTTGGTCAGGTGGGCGATGACGTGGTCGGGATTCAGCACTTCGATGTCGTGACCGATTTCGATGTCGCCGGCGGTGACGACGCCTTCGCCCGATTTGGCGACCTTTAGGATCGCTTCGGACTTGCCGTGCATCTTGAAGGCGATGCCCTTGAGATTCAGCAGGATGTCGACGACGTCTTCCTGAACGCCTTCGATGGTCGAGTATTCATGCACGACGCCGCTGATCGCGACCTCGGTCGGCGCATAGCCGACCATGGACGACAACAGGATGCGGCGCAGCGCATTGCCGAGCGTGTGGCCATAGCCGCGCTCGAAAGGCTCCATGATGACCTTGGCGTGCAGCGGGGAGGCACGGTCGACCTCAACGATACGCGGCTTGAGAAATTCCGTGGCGCTTTGCATAGAGTGCGGTTCCTTAAGACTGGCTCAGGCTTACTTGGAGTACAGTTCGACGACCAGCGATTCGTTGATGGTCGACGGCAGGTCGGCGCGCTGCGGTGCCGATTTGTACGTACCCTTCAGCGCCTTGGCATCGACCTCGATCCACTCGGGGTAGCCGCGCGCGGCGGTTGCTTCGGCAGCGGCCTTGATGCGCAGGTGCGCCTTGGCTTTCTCGGACACCTCGACCACGTCACCCGCGCGCACCTGGTACGACGGAATGTTGACGCGACGACCATTCACGGTAATGCCGTTGTGGCGCACGATCTGGCGTGCCTCGGTACGGGAGGCACCGAAACCCATGCGATAGCACACCGAATCCAGACGCGACTCCAGCAACGACAACAGGTTTTCACCGGTCACGCCCTTGCTGCTGTCGGCCTTCTTGTAGACCAGGCGGAACTGGCCTTCCAGTACGCCGTAGATGCGACGGATCTTCTGCTTCTCGCGCAGCTGCACGCCGTAGCCGGACAGGCGTGCGCCGCTCTTCTGGCCGTGCTGGCCAGGTGCGTAGGCGCGACGTTCGATGGCGCACTTGTCAGTGAAGCACTTCTCGCCTTTCAGGAAAAGCTTCTCGCCTTCGCGGCGGCACTGACGGCATTTGGGATCAAGATTACGAGCCATGATAGTCCCTGGAAATTAGATACGACGCTTTTTGGAGGGGCGGCAACCGTTGTGCGGAATCGGCGTGACGTCCGAGATCGCTACGATCTTGAAGCCCAGCGCGTTCAGCGCGCGCACGGTGGATTCGCGACCGGGGCCGGGGCCCTTGATGCGCACTTCCAGATTCTTGACGCCGTATTCCTGCGCCATCTTGCCGGCGTTCTCGGCCGCGACCTGGGCCGCGAACGGGGTCGACTTGCGCGAACCTTTGAAGCCCGCGCCGCCCGCAGTCGCCCACGACAGGGCATTACCCTGCCGGTCGGTGATGGTCACGATGGTGTTGTTGAACGAAGCATGAATGTGCGCGATACCTTCGGCGACATTCTTCTTGACCTTTTTACGGACACGCGTAGCGGTTTTGGTAGCCATGATTAACCTTTACTTTTTGATGGCCTTGCGCGGGCCCTTGCGGGTACGTGCATTGGTGCGGGTGCGCTGACCGCGCACGGGCAGGCCCTTGCGATGACGGAAGCCGCGGTAGCAACCGAGGTCCATCAGGCGCTTGATGTTCATGGTGATTTCGCGACGCAGGTCGCCTTCCACCGTGAACTTGGACACGCCTTCGCGCAACCGCTCCATTTCGGCCTCGGTCAGATCCTTGATCTTCGACGTGTGGGTGATGCCCGCTGCGTCGCAGATCTTGCCGGACGTGGTCCGGCCGATGCCGTAAATGGCGGTCAAGGCAATAACCGCGTGTTGATGATTCGGGATGTTTACCCCAGCAATACGAGCCATTCGCAAAGCTCCGAACGCAAAACAAAAAATTATAACACGTCAACCCAATTCTGGGCTGACTCGAATTCAGTTCGGCCTGCGGCCGCTCATCCCTGCCGCTGCTTGTGGCGGGGATCGTCGCAAATCACACGTACGACGCCCTTGCGGCGCACGATCTTGCATTTGCGGCACATTTTCTTGACAGAAGCCTGCACTCTCATGGTTTTCTCCATTCACGCCAGCAATCGCTTGCTGGCCTACAACATCATTTACTTGGCGCGGAACACGATCCGACCCTTGGTCAAATCGTAGGGCGTCAGCTCAACCGTCACCTTGTCACCCGGCAGGATGCGGATGTAGTGCATGCGCATCTTTCCCGAAATATGGCCCAACAGTACGTGCCCGTTTTCCAGCTTCACGCGGAATGTCGCGTTGGGGAGGTTTTCCAGGACCTCTCCCTGCATCTGGATCACATCTTCCTTCGACATCAGCGTCCTACCAGGCCGTTTTTGAAATTGGCTTTCTTCAACAGGCCTTCATACTGGTGCGACATCACATACGCTTGGACCTGCGCCATGAAATCCATGGCGACGACCACGATGATCAGCAGCGAGGTACCGCCGAAGTAGAAGGGCACGTTCCACTTCAGGATCAGGAATTCGGGCAGCAGACACACCAGCGTGATGTAGATCGCCCCCACCAGCGTCAGCCGGGTCAGAATCTTGTCGATGTAGCGCGCAGTCTGGTCGCCGGGCCGGATACCCGGCACGAATGCGCCGCTCTTCTTCAGGTTGTCCGCCGTCTCCTTGGAATTGAACACCAGTGCGGTGTAGAAGAAGCAGAAGAAGATGATGGCCAACGCATACAGCAATACGTAAACCGGCTGCCCCGGCGAAAGGGTAGCCGCGATGTCCTTCAACCACGCCATGCTGTCGCTGCTGCCGAACCAGCCCGCCAGCGTCGCCGGGAACAGGATGATGCTGGATGCGAAGATGGGCGGGATGACACCGGACATGTTCAGCTTGAGCGGCAGGTGCGAACTTTGTCCACCCACCACCATCTTGCCAACCTGACGCTTGGCGTAGTTCACCAGGATCTTGCGCTGCCCGCGCTCGACGAAGACCACCAGCGCGGTGACCAGCAGAATCGCAACGAACAGCATCAGCACCAGCGGAATCGAGAACGCCCCCGTGCGCGTCAGTTCCAGCGTGCCGCCGATTGCATGCGGCAGGCCTGCCGCGATACCGCCGAAGATGATGATGGAAATCCCGTTGCCCAGGCCGCGCTCGGTAATCTGTTCCCCCAGCCACATCAGGAACATCGTGCCCGCGGTCAGCGTGGTGACGGCCGTGAGACGGAATGCCATCCCCGGATCCAGCACCAGACCCGCCTGCGCTTCCAGCGCGATCGCAATGCCGAGGGACTGGAAAATCGCCAGACCCAGCGTGCCGTAGCGCGTGTACTGCGTAATCTTGCGGCGGCCGGCCTCGCCTTCCTTCTTCAGCGCTTCCAGCTGCGGCGACACGGTCGACATCAGTTGCACGATGATCGACGCCGAGATGTACGGCATGATCCCCAACGCGAACACGCTGAAGCGCGACAAGGCGCCGCCCGAAAACATGTTGAACATGCCCAGGATGCCGCCTTGTTGCGTCTTGAACAGTTGCTCGAGCACGATGGGATCGATCCCGGGAACCGGAATGAAGGTTCCGATCCGGTATACGATCAGCGCGCCGAGCAGGAACATCAGACGGCGCTTGAGGTCGCCGAATTTGTTCAAGCCGGTTTTAGGGGTGGCCAAAGCGCGTCCTGCCTGAATTATTCGGCGACACTGCCGCCGGCAGCTTCGATTGCAGCGCGCGCGCCTTTGGTCACGGCCACGCCGGACAGCTTGATCGCCTTGCCGATTTCACCCGACAGGTAGACGCGGGCTGCGCGGGCTGAGCCGTTCACCACGCCGGCCTGCTTCAACACCAACAGATCGATCTGGTCGGCGCCGATGGCCGCCAGTTCGGACAGGCGCACGCGCACGGTGTCGTCCTTGGTCAGCGACACGAAGCCGCGCTTCGGCAGGCGACGATGCATGGGCATCTGGCCGCCTTCGAAGCCCACCTTGTGGAAACCACCCGCGCGGGACTTCTGGCCCTTGTGGCCGCGACCGGCGGTCTTGCCCAGGCCGGAGCCGATGCCGCGACCGACGCGACGCTTGTCCTTCTTGGCGCCGTCAGCCGGCTTGATCGTATTCAGTTCCATTTAAGCCTCGCACTTCACCAGATAGGCAACCTTGGTAATCATGCCGCGGTTGGCCGGGGTGTCCAGCACTTCAACGGTATGGTTCAGACGGCGCAGACCGAGGCCACGCACGCAGGCGCGATGCGGCGCCTTGGTGCCGATCAGGCTCTTGACCAGCGTCACCTTGATTTTCTTTTGCTCGCTCATGGCTTACCCCGTGATGTCTTCGACGGACTTGCCGCGCTTGGCCGCGATCTCGGACGGCGTCGACATCTTCATCAGGCCGTCAATGGTCGCGCGCACGACGTTGTAGGGATTGGTCGAACCCAGGCACTTGGCAAGCACGTTCTGCACGCCCATCACCTCGAACACGGCACGCATGGCGCCGCCGGCGATGATGCCGGTACCTTCCGACGCGGGCTGGATCAGCACGCGCGACGCGCCGTGCTGGCCCACCACCGTGTGATGGAAGGTGCCGTTCTTGAGGCTGACCTTGACCAGTTTGCGGCGGGCCTCTTCCATGGCCTTCTGCACGGCCACCGGAACTTCGCGGGACTTGCCCTTGCCCATGCCGATGCCGCCATCGCCGTCGCCGACCACGGTCAGCGCGGCAAAACCCATGATCCGGCCGCCCTTCACCACCTTGGTGACGCGGTTGACCGAAATCATCTTCTCGCGCAAGCCGTCGCCGCGCTCTTCGTTACTCGTAGGTGCTGTACGGGCCATCTTGATTCCGCCTCGTTAAAATACCAAACCGCCTTCGCGGGCTGCTTCGGCGAGCGCCTTGACGCGCCCGTGGAACTTGAAGCCCGACCGGTCGAAAGCCACTTTTTCAATGCCCAAGCCCTTGGCCTTTTCCGCCAGACGCTTGCCTACCGCGGCGGCGGCGGCGGCATTGCCGCCGTTCCCCAGCGCCGCGCGCAGGTCCTTGTCGTTGGAGGACGCGCTGGTCATCACCGTGCCGCCATCCGCCGAGATGATCTGGGCGTAGATGTGGCTGTTGGTGCGATGGATGGCCAGGCGAATCGCCTTGACGGCCGCGATTTTGGCGCGGGTTTTGCGCGCTCTGCGAATCCGTGATTGCTTGGTGTTCATTGTCTGTCCTTAAGCCTTACTTCTTCTTGGTCTCTTTCTTGACGACCACTTCGTCGCTGTAGCGCACGCCCTTGCCCTTGTAGGGCTCCGGCGGACGGTAAGCGCGCACGTCTGCAGCGACCTGGCCCACGGCCTGACGGTCGATGCCCTTGATCACGATCTCGGTCTGCGTAGGCGTCTCGACCTTGATGCCGGCGGGCATCTTGTGCACGACGGGGTGCGAGAAGCCCAGCGTAAGGTTGAGCGCATCACCCTGTGCCTGCGCGCGGTAACCCACGCCCACCAGGGTCAGACGCTTTTCGAAGCCCTTGGAAACGCCCTGCACCATGTTGTTGACCAGTGCGCGCATCGTGCCGGCCATGGCGTTGGCCTGGATGCTGTCGCCGACGGGTGAAAAGGTCAGCACGCCGTCGTTCAACGCCACGGTCACGTCGGGCGACGTGGCCTGATTGATCGAGCCGAGCGGACCCTTGACCGAGATGCCCTTGCCCAGCGCGACTTCGACGCCCTTGGGCACGGTGATGGGGTTTTTAGCTACACGTGACATATCCGCTCTCCCTTACGCGACCACGCAGAGAATTTCACCGCCCACGCCCTTGGCGCGCGCATGGCGGTCCGTCATGACGCCGCTCGAGGTGGACACGATGGCCACACCCAGACCGTTCATGACGCGCGGCAAATCCTGGGCGCCCTTGTAGATGCGCAGGCCGGGTTTGCTGACACGCTCGATGTGCTCGATCACCGGACGGCCGGCGTGATACTTCAGCTGAAGCTCGAGTTCCGGCTTGCCGGCTTCGCCGCGCACGGCGAAATCGTCGATGTAGCCTTCGTCTTTCAGCACCTTGGCGATTGCCACCTTGACCTTGGAGGACGGCATCGACACCGACACCTTTTCCACCGATTGCGCATTGCGGATGCGGGTCAGCATGTCCGCGATGGGATCACTCATACTCATTTCGTTCGCCCTTTACCAGCTTGCCTTGACGATGCCGGGAATCTCGCCCTTCATCGCGTACTCGCGCAGTTTGCCGCGCGCCAGACCGAATTTGCTGAACACGCCACGCGGACGTCCGGTCAGCTGGCAGCGGTTGCGCTGACGCACCGGGCTCGCGTTGCGCGGCAGGGCCTGCAGCGCCTGGTAGGCCGCCATGCGCTCTTCATCGGTGCTCTGCGAATTGGCGATCACAGCCTTCAGCGCGGCACGCTTGGCGGCGAATTTCTTCACCGTGCGCGCACGCTTTTCTTCACGATTGATCAAGGATAACTTGGCCATGCCTACCTCAATTCTTGAACGGGAAACTGAAGGCGGCCAGCAGGGCGCGCGCTTCGTCGTCGGTCTTGGCGGTGGTGGTGATGGTGATGTTCATCCCACGCAGCGCATCGATCTTGTCGTACTCGATCTCAGGGAAAATGATCTGTTCCTTCACGCCCATGTTGTAGTTGCCACGGCCATCGAAGGATTTGCCGGACACGCCGCGGAAGTCGCGGATACGCGGCATGGCGACCGTCACCAGACGATCCAGGAATTCGTACATCTGGGCACGGCGCAGGGTGACCATGCAACCCACCGGGTAGTTTTCGCGAATCTTGAAGCCCGCGATGGATTTCTTCGATTTGGTGACGACCGGCTTCTGGCCAGCGATCTTCTGCATGTCGCCGACCGCGTGCTCCATCACCTTCTTGTCTGCCACCGCTTCACCCACCCCCATGTTCAGGGTGATCTTCTGGATGCGCGGCACTTCCATGACGGACTTGTAGCCGAACTGTTCGACCAGTTTCGGCACGACGGTGTCGCGATAAAATTCTTGCAAGCGCGCCATGATTACCCCTGTGCGTCGACCATTTCGCCGTTGGACTTGAACACGCGTACTTTGCGGCCGTCCTCCAACTGCTTGTAACCCACCCGATCCGCCTTCTGCGTCGCCGGATTGAACAGCGCGACGTTGGAAGCCTGGATCGGCATTTCCTTTTCGACGATACCGCCCTGGATGTTGCGCATGGGGTTCGGCTTCTGGTGTTTCTTGACGCGGTTCACGCCCTCGACCACCACAGCACCAATGATTCCCTCTTACAGAACCTCGGGCGCCAGCGAGACGATCTTCATGAACTTCTCGGTACGCAGTTCGCGCGTCACGGGCCCGAAGATACGGGTGCCGATCGGCTCCAGTTTGTTGTTGAGCAGCACGGCGGCGTTGCCGTCGAAGCGCACCAGCGAGCCGTCGGGACGGCGCACGCCCTTGGCCGTGCGCACGACGACCGCGTTGTACACGTCGCCCTTTTTCACGCGTCCACGCGGCGCGGCATCCTTGATGCTGACCTTGATAATGTCGCCCACGCTCGCGTAGCGACGATGACTGCCGCCCAGCACCTTGATGCACATCACCGAGCGTGCACCCGTGTTGTCAGCCACGTCCAATACGGACTGCATCTGAATCATTTAATTGCCTCCAACTTAATCCACCAGCCATTCAATGAAGCACGGCTGGCGGCCAGTTTTGGAACCCGTTCGGGAGAAACTCCACTCGATCCACCTGGATCGGCGCGGAAACCACAGAGTTAGCGAACCGGACACAAATCAACCGGCCAGCCAACCGGAAAACCCGGCACTATACCGGGTCTTTTAGCTCAGTGCAAGCCTTAGACGCGCGCGCGCTCGATCAGCTTGCTGACGGTCCAGGCCTTGGTCCGCGACAGCTTGCGCGATTCCTCGATCTGCACCATGTCGCCCTCGTGAAACTCATTGTTCTCATCGTGGGCGTGATACTTCTTCGACATCCGGATCACCTTGCCGATGACCGGATGCTTGACCCGGCGTTCGACCAGAACGGTCACCGTCTTGTTCATCTTGTCGCTCACCACGCGTCCGGTCAGCGTGCGAATCATCTTCTTGCTTTCAGTCATGCTTGACCCGCCTTCTCGCGCATAATGGTCTTGACCCGGGCGATGTCGCGGCGCAGCTTGCCGAGATCGGCCGTCTTGTTCGACTGCTGCGTCGCCACCTGCATGCGCAGCGCAAAGTGCGCGCGCAGCAGCGACTCGAGTTCCTGCTTCAGTTCGGCGGCGTTCTTGCCGCGCATTTCCTTGGTATTCATCGCTTAGCTCCCGATCATGCGGGTCACGAAGGTGGTGGCGATCGGCAGCTTGGCTGCGGCCAGGCGGAAAGCCTCGCGCGCCAGTTCCTCGTTCACCCCATCCATTTCATACAAAACCTTGCCGGGCTGGATTTCGGCAACGTAGTACTCGGGCGCACCCTTGCCGTTACCCATACGCACTTCGGCCGGCTTACGCGAAATCGGCTTGTCCGGGAAGATGCGGATCCAGATGCGGCCGCCGCGCTTGATGTGGCGGGTCATGGCACGACGCGCCGCTTCGATCTGGCGTGCGGTCAGACGGCCACGGGCCACGGCCTTGAGGCCGAAGTCACCGAAGCTCACGCTGGCGCCGCGGGTTGCCAGGCCGGTGTTGCGGCCTTTCTGTTCCTTGCGGTATTTCCTTCTAGCTGGCTGCAGCATGTTTCACTCCCGATTTCTTGCCGCGCTTTTCCTGTTCGGCGACAGCAGGCTGCTCGCCACGATTCAGCGCATCGCCCTTGTAGACCCAGACCTTGATGCCGATGATGCCGTAGGTGGTTTTCGCTTCGGCAAAACCGTAGTCGATTTCGGCGCGCAGGGTATGCAGCGGCACGCGGCCTTCGCGATACCATTCGGTGCGCGCGATTTCGGCGCCGTTCAGGCGACCCGAGCTCATGATCTTGATGCCCTGGGCGCCGAGACGCATCGCGTTCTGCATCGCGCGCTTCATAGCGCGGCGGAACATCACACGTTTCTCGAGCTGCTGGGCGATGCCGTCGGCGATGATCTGCGCGTCGGTTTCAGGCTTGCGGACTTCCTCGATGTTCACGTGCACCGGCACGGACATCATGCGCGCCAGCTCGCCGCGCAGCACTTCGATGTCTTCGCCCTTCTTGCCGATCACCACGCCGGGGCGGCCGCTGAAAATCGTGATGCGCGCGTTCTTCGCCGGGCGCTCGATCAGCACCTTGGAGACCGAGGCGTGCGCGAGTTTTTTCTTCAGATAATCGCGAACCTTGATGTCTTCCAGCAGGGTGCTGGCGAAGTTGCGGTTCGAGCCGTACCACTTGGCCGTCCAGATGCGTTGAACGCCCAGACGGAAACCAGTCGGATGTATTTTTTGTCCCATCGCGCTTCCTTAATCGCCCACGGTCACGGTGATGTGACAGGTCGGTTTGCTAATACGGTTGCCGCGGCCCTTGGCGCGCGCGGTGAAGCGCTTCAGAACGGCGCCCTGGTCGACGTAGATCGTCTTCACTTTCAGGGTGTCGATGTCGGCGCCTTCGTTGTGCTCGGCATTGGCAATCGCCGACTCCAGCACTTTCTTGATGATGCCGGCGCCTTTCTTGGGGCTGAAGGCCAGAATGTTCAGTGCCTTCTCCACGCGCAGGCCGCGGATCTGGTCGGCGACCAGACGGCCTTTCTGTGCGGACAGGCGGGTACCACGCAAAATCGCAGAAACTTCCATCATGCGCTCCTTATTTCTTCGCCTTCTTGTCCGCGACGTGGCCCTTGAAGGTACGCGTCAGCGAGAATTCGCCCAGCTTGTGGCCGACCATGTTTTCGGTCACGAAGACCGGCACATGCTGGCGACCGTTGTGCACCGCGATCGTCAGGCCGATGAAATCGGGCAGGACAGTGGAGCGGCGCGACCAGGTCTTGATCGGACGCTTGTCGTTCGAGCCACGCACCGCTTCGATTTTTTTCAGCAGGTGGGCGTCGACGAACGGGCCTTTTTTAATTGAACGTGCCATATCTTTCTACCTCAATCAGCGCGCGTGACGGCGGCGGACGATCATGTTGGAGGTGCGCTTGTTGCTGCGGGTACGGTAACCCTTGGTCGGCGTACCCCACGGGCTGACCGGATGGCGGCCGGCCGCGGTACGGCCTTCGCCACCGCCGTGCGGGTGATCGACCGGGTTCATGACCACGCCGCGAACGGTCGGGCGCACCCCGCGCCAGCGCATCGCACCGGCCTTGCCGATCGAACGCAGGCTGTGCTCTTCGTTGCCGACTTCGCCCAGCGTCGCACGGCAATCAACGTGCACCTTGCGGATTTCGCCGGAACGCAAACGCAGCTGGGCGTAGACCCCTTCGCGCGCCAGCAATTGCACCGAAGCACCGGCAGAACGCGCGATCTGCGCGCCCTTGCCCGGCATCATCTCGACGCAGTGGATGGTCGAGCCGACAGGAATGCTGCGCAGCGGCAGGCAGTTGCCCGCCTTGATCGGCGCGTCGGCACCGTTCAGCAGCAGCTGGCCGGCTTCGACACCGCGCGGCGCGATGATGTAGCGACGCTCGCCGTCGGCATAGCACAGCAGCGCCAGATGGGCGGAGCGGTTGGGGTCATACTCCAGACGCTCGACCCTGGCGGCGATGCCGTCCTTGTTGCGACGGAAATCCACCACGCGGTAATGCTGCTTGTGGCCGCCGCCTTTATGACGGACGGTGATGTGACCGTTGTTGTTGCGGCCGGAACCACGCTTCTTCGGTTCGAGCAGCGCCGCGACCGGCTTGCCTTTGTGCAGGCCCGGGGTCACGACCTTCACGACCGCGCGGCGACCGGCGGATGTGGGTTTGACTTTAATCAGTGCCATGGTTTCTCTCCCTTACTGACCGGACGCGAAGTCGATGTCCTGACCCGGCTTGAGGGTGACATACGCCTTCTTCCAGTTGTCACGGCGGCCCATGACACGGCCGGCACGCTTGACCTTGCCCTTGACGTTCAGCACCTGCACGCCGGTTACCTCGACCTTGAACAGGCTGGCGACAGCTGCGCCGATTTCCTGCTTGGTCGCATCCGGCAGCACGCGGAACACCACCTGATTCATCTTGTCGGCCACGCGGGTGCTCTTCTCGGAGATCACCGGCGCGAGGATGACTTTGAGCAGACGCTCCTGACTGATCGCACCCATCACACCATCTCCTCGAATTGCTTGACCGCCGCCTTGGTGATCAGCACGTTACCGAATTTGACCAGGCTCCAGGGATCGGCCTGATGCGGCTCGACCACGTAGACGTTCGGCAGGTTGCGCGACGACAGCCACAGGTTGTCGTCCACGCTGTCGGCAATGATCATGACCTTGCCGTACCCCATCGACTTGAGCTTGCCCGCCAGCAGCTTGGTCTTGGGCGACTCGATGCCCAGGCTTTCCACGACCTTCAGCTTGCCCTCGCGCGCCAGCTGCGACAGGATCGTTGCCAGACCCGCGCGATACATCTTGCGGTTCACCTTGTGGGTGAAGTTTTCGTTCGGCTTGTTCGGGAAGGTCACACCACCCCCACGCCAGATCGGGCTCGACGTACGGCCGGAACGGGCACGGCCGGTGCCCTTCTGACGCCACGGCTTGTGGGTGGACGCGGTCACCTCGGCGCGCGTCTGCTGCGCACGGTTACCGCTGCGCGCGTTCGCCAGGAACGCGGTCACCACCTGGTGCACCAGCGCTTCGTTGTAATCGCGGCCAAAGGTGTCGTCAGCGGCGCTGACGCTGGTCACCTGCTGACCCTGCTCGTTAATGACTGCCAGATCCATCAGGCACCCCCTTTCACAGCGGGGCGTACCACGACGTGGCCACCCTTGGCACCCGGAACGGCGCCCTTCAGCAGCACCAGGCCGCGCTCGGCGTCCACGCGCACCACTTCGAGATTCTGTTTCGTGCAGGTCACCGCACCCATGTGGCCAGCCATGCGCTTGCCGGGGAACACGCGACCCGGATCCTGCGCCATGCCGATGGAACCCGGCACGTTGTGCGAACGCGAGTTACCGTGCGTGGCACGCTGCGAACCAAAGTGATGGCGCTTGATGGTGCCGGCAAAACCCTTGCCCTGGGTCACGCCGGTGACGTCCACCTTCTGTCCGGCCTGGAACAGGTCGACAGTGACGACGGCGCCTGGCTGGTATTGCGCGGCGACATCGGCGGAGACGCGGAATTCGCGCAGCATTTCGCCCGCGTCCACACCCGCCTTGGCGAAGTGGCCGGCTTCAGATTTGTTGACACGGCTATTGCGGCGGCTGCCATAGGCAAGCTGCACGGCAGAATAGCCGTCGTTTTCAGGCGTGCGCACTTGCGTCACACGATTGTTGGACATTTCCAGCACCGTCACCGGAACGGACGCGCCGTTCTCGGTGAAAATGCGGGTCATGCCGACCTTGCGGCCAACGAGCCCGATACTCATGTTCGTATTTCCTATCTCAAGCCGGAGGCAAAAGCCAGCGACAAGGGTTGTAGGTGCCGATTACAATTGACCGGCGACTAATAGGTACAACTGAAGGGGCAGTATTATACCCACACCGCCCGCTTTTTACAACTTGATTTCGACGTCCACGCCAGCCGGCAGATCCAGCTTCATCAGGGCGTCGACCGTCTTGTCGGTCGGATCCATGATGTCCATCAGGCGACGATGGGTGCGGATCTCGAATTGATCCCGGCTCGCCTTGTTGACGTGCGGTGAACGCAGCACGTCGAAACGCTCGATCGAGGTCGGCAGGGGAACCGGCCCCTTCACGACGGCGCCGGTACGCTTGGCGGTTTCAACGATTTCCAGCGCGGACTGGTCGATCAGCTTGTAATCGAACGCCTTGAGCCGGATGCGGATTTTCTGGTTTTGCATGTAATTAGCCTTACTCTTCGATCTTGGCCACGACGCCGGCGCCGACCGTACGGCCGCCTTCGCGAATGGCGAAACGCAGGCCTTCGTCCATGGCGATCGGGGCAATCAGGTTCACCTTGATGCTCACGTTGTCGCCCGGCATCACCATCTCGGTGCCAGCCGGCAGTTCGATCGCGCCGGTGACGTCGGTGGTGCGGAAGTAGAACTGCGGACGATAACCATTGAAGAAGGGGGTGTGACGGCCGCCTTCGTCCTTGGACAGGACGTAGATTTCGGCCGAGAACTTGGTGTGCGGCTTGATGCTGCCGGGCTTGGCCAGCACCTGGCCGCGCTGGACTTCTTCCCGCTTGGTGCCGCGCAGCAGGACGCCAACGTTGTCGCCCGCCTGGCCCTGGTCGAGCAGCTTGCGGAACATTTCGACGCCGGTGCAGGTGGTCTTCAGGGTGGGGGTGATGCCGACGATTTCGATTTCCTCGCCAACCTTGATGATGCCGCGCTCGACACGACCGGTGACGACGGTGCCGCGACCAGAGATGGAGAAGACGTCTTCGACGGGCATCAGGAAGGGCTTGTCGATGGCGCGCTCGGGCTCGGGGATGTAGCTGTCCAGGGCGTCGGCCAGCTTGAAGATGCTGGGCTCGCCGATGTCGCTCTGGTCGCCTTCGAGGGCCTTGAGCGCGCTGCCAACGATGATGGGGGTGTCGTCGCCGGGAAAGTCGTACTTGGACAGAAGCTCGCGGATTTCCATTTCGACGAGCTCGAGCAGCTCGGCGTCGTCGACCATGTCGGCCTTGTTCATGTAGACGATGATGTAGGGCACGCCAACCTGACGGGCCAGCAGGATGTGCTCGCGGGTCTGGGGCATGGGGCCGTCGGCGGAGGAGACGACGAGGATGGCGCCGTCCATCTGGGCGGCACCAGTGATCATGTTCTTGACGTAGTCAGCGTGGCCGGGGCAGTCAACGTGGGCGTAGTGGCGCTTGGCAGTCTCGTATTCGACGTGGGCGGTGTTGATGGTGATGCCGCGCGCCTTCTCTTCGGGCGAGGAATCAATCTCGTCGTACTTCTTCGCCGCACCGCCAAACTTCTTCGCCAGAATGGTGGTGATCGCCGCGGTCAAGGTGGTCTTGCCGTGGTCAACGTGTCCAATGGTCCCTACGTTTACGTGCGGTTTGGTCCGCTCGAACTTTTCCTTAGCCATTTCAGTACCCTATCAAATCAAAAATATGTTTTGGCAACCGCTTACTTTTTCGAGATCACGGCTTCGGCGACGTTCTTCGGCGCCTCGGAGTAGTGCTTGAATTCCATCGAGTAGGTGGCGCGGCCCTGCGACATCGAGCGCAGGTCGGTCGAATAGCCGAACATCTCGGCCAGCGGGACTTCCGCCTTCACCAGCTTGACCCCGGCCGCATCTTCCATGCCCTGAATGATGCCGCGACGACGGTTGAGGTCGCCCATCACGTCACCCATGTAATCCTCGGGCGTTTCGACTTCGACCGCCATCATCGGCTCGAGCAGGACCGGATTGGCCTTGCGCATCCCGTCCTTGAACGCCAGGTTCGCGGCCAGCTTGAACGCAAGCTCGGACGAGTCGACGTCATGGTAGGAACCATCAAACAGAGTGACCTTGATGTCCACCACCGGGAAACCCGCGAGGACGCCATTGTTCAGCGATTCGATCAAGCCCTTTTCCACCGCAGGGATGAATTCGCGCGGCACGGTGCCGCCCTTGATCGCATCGACGAACTCGAAACCCTTGCCCGCTTCGTTCGGTTCCATCTTGAGCCAGACGTGGCCGTATTGGCCCTTGCCGCCGGACTGCTTGGCATGCTTGCCTTCCTGCTCGACGGATTTGCGAATCGCCTCGCGATAGGCCACCTGCGGCGCACCCACGTTGGCCTCGACGCCGAATTCGCGCTTCATGCGATCGACCAGAATCTCAAGGTGCAATTCGCCCATGCCCGAGATGATGGTCTGGCCGGACTCCTCGTCGGTGCGGACGCGGAACGACGGGTCTTCCTGCGCAAGGCGACCCAGCGCGATGCCCATCTTTTCCTGGTCGGCCTTGGTCTTGGGTTCGACCGCGACGTGGATGACCGGCTCGGGAAACTCCATGCGCTCCAGCGTGATCGGCGAACCGACGTCGCAGAGGGTATCGCCCGTGGTCACGTCTTTCAGGCCCACCGCCGCAGCAATGTCACCCGCACGCACTTCCTTGATCTCTTCGCGCTGGTTGGCGTGCATCTGCAGAATGCGCCCGATGCGCTCCTTGCGGCCCTTGACCGGGTTGTAGATCGTGTCGCCCGAGTTCACCACGCCGGAATAGACGCGGAAGAAGATCAACTGGCCGACGTAGGGGTCGGTCGCGATCTTGAATGCGAGCGCCGAGAACTTCTCGTCGTCAGCAGCCAGACGCTGGCCTTCCGTGCCATTGTCGAGCTCGCCCTTGACCGGCGGAATGTCGGTCGGCGCAGGCATCAGTTCGATCACCTTGTCGAGCATCGCCTGAACGCCCTTGTTCTTGAACGCGGTACCGCACATCATCGGCACGATCTCGCTGGCGATGGTGCGCGTGCGCAGCCCCGCGATGATGTCGGCCTCGGAAAGGTCGCCCTCTTCGAGGTACTTGTTCATCATTTCTTCGGACGACTCGGCAGCCGCCTCGATCATGGCTTCGCGCCACTTCTTGCAGGTATCGACGAGATTGGCGGGAATGTCGCGCAACTCGAACTTCATGCCCTGACTGGCATCGTCCCAGTAGATCGCGCGCATTTTGACCAGATCGACCACGCCCTCGAAGCTGTCCTCGGCGCCGATCGGCACCTGGATCGGCACCGGGTTGGCCTTCAGGCGGGTCTTCATCTGGTCATAAACCTTGAAGAAGTCGGCACCCGAGCGGTCCATCTTGTTGACGAACGCAATACGCGGCACGCCATACTTGTTGGCCTGGCGCCAGACAGTCTCCGACTGCGGCTGCACGCCGCCGACCGCGCAGTACACCATGCACGCACCGTCCAGCACGCGCATCGACCGCTCCACCTCGATGGTGAAGTCGACGTGCCCCGGGGTATCGATGATGTTGATCCGATGTTCCGGAAACTTGCCATCCATACCCTTCCAGAAGCAGGTCGTGGCCGCGGAGGTGATGGTGATGCCACGCTCGCGCTCCTGCTCCATCCAGTCCATGGTGGCCGCGCCATCGTGCACCTCGCCGATCTTGTGTGACACCCCCGTGTAGAACAGGATGCGCTCGGTCGTGGTGGTCTTGCCGGCGTCGATGTGCGCCGAAATGCCGATGTTGCGGTAGCGTTCGATAGGAGTCGTGCGTGCCACTTTGTATTACCTGCTTGTCTATTTGGTTTAGAAGCGGAAATGCGAGAAAGCCTTGTTGGCCTCGGCCATGCGGTGCACTTCTTCGCGCTTTTTGACCGCGCCGCCGCGACCTTCGGCCGCATCCAGCAACTCGCCCGCCAGGCGGGCGCCCATGGACTTCTCGCCGCGCTTGCGCGCTGCGTCCTTCAGCCAGCGCATGGCCAGCGCAGTGCGACGGCTCGCACGCACCTCGACCGGCACCTGGTAGTTGGCACCACCGACACGACGGCTTTTCACCTCGACCAGCGGGCGCGCGTTGTTCAGTGCGGTGCTGAAGACTTCCAGCGGATCCTTGCCGGACTTGCTGGTGATCTGCTCGAAGGCGCCGTAGACGATGCGCTCGGCGACCGACTTCTTGCCGCTGGACATGACGACGTTCATGAATTTGGAAACCTCCTGATTGCCGAATTTCGGATCAGGCAGAATCTCACGCTTGGGGACTTCGCGACGACGGGGCATTTTCCAGTCTCTCTATCTAGTTAGGCTTTTTCGAACGCCGGACTCAAATCAGGCCTTCTTCGGGCGCTTCGCGCCGTACTTCGAACGCGACTGCTTGCGATCCTTCACGCCAGCGGTATCCAGGCTGCCGCGCACAGTGTGGTAACGCACACCCGGCAAGTCCTTCACACGACCGCCGCGCACCAGCACAACCGAGTGCTCCTGCAGGTTGTGACCTTCGCCGCCGATGTAGCTGATGACCTCGAAGCCGCTGGTGAGCTTGACCTTGCAGACCTTGCGCAAGGCGGAGTTCGGTTTTTTGGGCGTCGTGGTGTACACGCGAGTGCACACGCCGCGGCGTTGCGGGCAGGCCTTCAGGGCCGGAACCTTGCTCTTTTCCACCGGTGCCTGGCGCGGCTTGCGGATCAGCTGGTTAATGGTTGGCATGTCAGAAATTCCGAAAAAATGGCGTAATCGTTTCTAAAACAAGCGGGACGGCGCCACGCTGATGCCAGCGATGCCGTCCCGGGCTGCAAGTCCTGCGTTTCCGGCACACCTGCGGCCGGAAAAAGACGCGTGATTTTAGGAGAGTCCCCCCTCCCTGTCAAGCAACTTCCTGATTCTCGGCGGGATTTGCGTCTTCCCCGCCTTCGATCAGATGTTCGGCCCCCAGGTCCTCCCCGGCGGCCTGGCGGCGACGGGTGTTGTGGTAGGCCAGACCGCTGCCCGCCGGGATCAGGCGACCGACGATGACGTTTTCCTTCAAGCCGCGCAGCTCGTCCTTCTTGCCCATGATCGCGGCTTCGGTCAGCACGCGCGTGGTTTCCTGGAAGGACGCCGCGGAGATGAAGGAATCCGTCGACAGCGAGGCCTTGGTGATGCCGAGCAGGATCGGATCGTAGGTCGCGGGTTCCTTGCCCGTCGCCACCATCTCGTCGTTGATCTGCAGCACTTCCGAGCGTTCGACCTGCTCGCCGGGAATGAGTCCGGTGTTGCCCGGATCCACCACCACGACGCGGCGCAGCATCTGGCGCACGATGACCTCGATGTGCTTGTCGTTGATCTTCACGCCCTGCAGACGGTACACGTCCTGCACCTCGTCGGTGATGTAGCGCGCCAGCGCTTCCACCCCCTGCAGGCGCAGGATGTCGTGCGGGTCGACCGGGCCGTCGACGATCATTTCGCCCTTCTGGACGATCTGGCCGTCGTGCGCAGTGACGTGCTTCTCCTTGGTGATCAGGTACTCGTGCGGCACACCGTCGAGATCGGTGATGACCAGACGCTGCTTGCCCTTGGTGTCCTTGCCGAACGACACGGTGCCGGTGACTTCAGCCAGCACGCCGGCATCTTTCGGCGAACGCGCTTCGAACAGTTCCGCCACGCGCGGCAGACCGCCGGTGATGTCGCGAGTCTTCGAGGTTTCCTGCGGGATGCGGGCCAGCACGTCGCCCACCGCCACGTCCTGGCCGTCCTTCACCGTGATGATCGAACCGATCTGGAAGGTGATGTTGACCAGAATGTCGGTACCGGCGATCTTGATTTCCTTGCCGGCGTCGTCGAGCAGCTTGACCTGCGGGCGCACGCCCTTGGCGCTCGTCCCCTTGCGCTTGGGATCAATGACCACCAGCGTCGAGAGGCCGGTCACGTCGTCCACCTGCTTGGCCACGGTCACGCCTTCCTCGACGTTCTCGAAGCGCACGCGACCGGCGTATTCGGTGATGATCGGACGGGTGTGCGGATCCCAGGTCGCCAGTACGGCGCCGGCCTTGATCTTGGCGCCATCGGTCACCATCAGGGTCGCGCCGTAAGGCACCTTGTGGCGTTCGCGCTCGCGGCCGCTGTCGTCGGCGATGAGGATCTCGCCGCTGCGCGAGATGGCCACCAGTTCCTTGCGCGCGTTGGTCACGTAGCGCATCGCGGCAGTGTACTGCACCGTGCCGTTGGATTTGGCTTCCAGCTGGCTCGCCGCCGCCGCACGCGATGCCGCGCCGCCGATGTGGAAGGTACGCATGGTGAGCTGGGTGCCCGGCTCGCCGATCGACTGCGCGGCAATGACGCCGACCGCCTCGCCGGTGTTGACCAGATAGCCGCGGCCGAGGTCGCGACCGTAGCACTTGGCGCACAGGCCGTAGCGGGTTTCACAGGTCAGCGGGGTGCGCACCTTGACTTCGTCGATGCCCAGCGACTCGATGGTGTCGACCACGTCCTCGGACAGCAGCGTGCCGGCCTCGAACACGGTTTCCTGGGTTTCCGGGTGGATGATGTCGCTCGCGGCGACGCGGCCCAGGATGCGCTCGCGCAAGGGCTCGACGACTTCGCCGCCCTCGACCAGCGCCTTCACGGCCAGACCGTTCTTGGTGCCGCAATCGTCCTCGACCACCACCAGATCCTGCGTCACATCGACCAGACGGCGCGTAAGGTAGCCCGAGTTCGCGGTCTTCAGCGCGGTATCGGCCAGGCCTTTACGCGCGCCATGGGTCGAGATGAAGTACTGAAGCATGTTCAGGCCTTCGCGGAAGTTCGCCGTGATCGGCGTCTCGATGATCGAGCCGTCCGGCTTCGCCATCAGGCCGCGCATGCCGGCCAGCTGGCGGATCTGCGCGGCGGAGCCGCGTGCGCCCGAGTCGGCCATCATGTAGATCGCGTTGAACGACTCCTGCGTCACTTCCTTGCCGGTGCGGTCCTTCACCTTCTCGCCGCCCAGCTGGCCCATCATGGCCTTGGCCACGGCATCGCCGGCGCGGCCCCAGATGTCGACCACCTTGTTGTAGCGCTCGCCCTGGGTGACCAGGCCGGAGGTGTACTGCGATTCGATTTCCTTCACCTCGGCCTCGGCCGCATCGAGGATCTGGTCCTTCTCGCCCGGGATCAGCATGTCCTTGATCGCGATCGACATGCCGGCGCGAGTGGCGAAGGTGAAGCCGGTATACATCAGCTTGTCGGCGAAGATCACGGTCTCGCGCAGGCCGCAGCGACGGAAGCTGGCGTTGATCAGTTTGGAGATTTCCTTTTTCTTCAGCGCCTTGTCGACGTAGCTGAAGGGCAGGCCCGGCGGCAGGATCTCGGACAGCAGCGAGCGGCCCAGCGTGGTTTCCACGCGCTTGATCGTCTCGACGCGGTGCTTGTTCTCGTCGAGCGTCACTTCCTTGATGCGCACCGTCACCCGGGCGTGCAGTTCGGCCTCGCGGTTGTCGTAGGCGCGGCGCGCTTCGGTGACGTCGGCAAACATCATACCCTCGCCCTTGGCGTTCACCTTCTCGCGCGTCATGTAGTACAGGCCCAGCACGATGTCCTGCGACGGCACGATGATGGGCTCGCCGTTGGCTGGCGACAGCACGTTGTTCGACGCCAGCATCAGGGTGCGCGCCTCGGCCTGCGCCTCCAGCGACAGCGGCACGTGGACGGCCATCTGGTCGCCGTCGAAGTCGGCGTTGAACGCCGCGCACACCAGCGGATGCAGCTGGATCGCCTTGCCTTCGATCAGCACCGGCTCGAAGGCCTGGATGCCCAGGCGGTGCAGCGTCGGCGCGCGGTTCAGCATCACCGGATGCTCGCGGATGACTTCTTCCAGCAGATCCCACACGATCGGTTCTTCGTCTTCCACCATCTTCTTGGCGGCCTTGATCGTGGTCGCCAGCCCCAGCACTTCGAGGCGGTTGAAGATGAAGGGCTTGAAGAGCTCCAGCGCCATCTTCTTCGGCAGGCCGCACTGGTGCAGTTTCAGCGTCGGGCCGACCACGATGACCGAACGGCCCGAGTAGTCGACGCGCTTGCCCAGCAGGTTCTGACGGAAACGGCCGCTCTTGCCTTTGATCATGTCGGCCAGCGATTTCAGCGGACGCTTGTTGGCGCCGGTCATCGCCTTGCCGCGACGGCCGTTGTCGAGCAGCGAGTCGACCGCTTCCTGCAGCATGCGCTTTTCGTTGCGCACGATGATTTCCGGCGCCTTCAATTCAAGAAGCCTCTTGAGCCGGTTGTTGCGGTTGATGACGCGACGATAGAGGTCGTTCAGGTCGGACGTCGCGAAACGGCCGCCGTCCAGCGGCACCAGCGGGCGCAGTTCGGGCGGCAGCACCGGCAGCACTTCGAGGATCATCCACTCGGGCTTGATGCCGGATTTCTGGAAGCCCTCGAGAATCTTCAGGCGCTTCGACAGCTTCTTAAGCTTGGTGTCGGAACCGGTCTTGCTGATTTCCGCGTGCAGGCTCTCGACCTCGGTATGCAGGTCGATGCCGCGCAGCAGTTCGCGCACGGCTTCCGCGCCCATCAGGGCCTTGAATTCGTCGCCGTATTCTTCCAGCTTGGCGAGATAGTCTTCCTCGGTCAGCAACTGGCCCTTGTTGAGCGGCGTCATGCCGGGCTCGACCACGACGAAGCCTTCGAAGTAGAGCACGCGCTCGATGTCGCGCAGCGTCATGTCGAGCACCATGCCCAGACGGCTAGGCAGCGACTTCAGGAACCAGATATGGGCAACCGGCGAGGCCAGTTCGATGTGGCCCATGCGCTCGCGGCGCACCTTCGACAAGGTCACTTCGACGCCGCACTTTTCGCAGATCACGCCGCGATGCTTGAGGCGCTTGTACTTGCCGCACAGGCACTCGTAGTCCTTCACCGGGCCGAAGATCTTGGCGCAGAACAGGCCGTCGCGCTCCGGCTTGAAGGTACGGTAGTTGATCGTCTCCGGCTTCTTCACCTCGCCGTACGACCAGGAACGGATTTTCTCCGGCGACGCCAGGCCGATCTTGATGGCGTCGAATTCTTCCTCGTGGGTGGCCTGCTTGAATAGATCCAACAGTGCTTTCATGGCTGTGTCCTCACCCCAAAATTAATAACGTTCCAGATCGATGTCGATGCCCAGCGAGCGGATTTCCTTCACCAGCACGTTGAAGGACTCGGGCATACCGGCTTCGATCTTGTGATCGCCCTTGACGATGTTCTCGTAGACCTTGGTCCGGCCGTTCACGTCGTCGGACTTCACCGTCAGCATTTCCTGCAGCACGTAGGACGCGCCGTAGGCTTCCAGCGCCCAGACTTCCATTTCGCCGAAGCGTTGGCCGCCGAACTGCGCCTTGCCGCCCAGCGGCTGCTGGGTGACCAGCGAGTACGGGCCGGTTGAGCGCGCGTGCATCTTGTCGTCGACCAGATGGTGCAGCTTCAGCACGTGCTTGTAGCCCACCGTCACGTCGCGGTCGAAGGCTTCGCCGGTGCGGCCGTCGTACAGGGTGACCTGGCCGCCCTCCGGCAATCCGGCCAGCGTCAGCATGCGACGGATTTCCGCTTCCGACGCGCCGTCGAATACCGGCGACGCGAAAGGCACGCCCTTGGTCAGATGCTTGGCAAGTTCCAGCACTTCGTCGTCGGTGAAGCTCTCGATGTCTTCCGATTTGCCCGACTGGTTGTAGATGTCCTTGAGGAAGCCGCGCAGGTCCTTGACCAGCGACTTGGCCTGCGCCGCCAGCATCTGGCCGATCTTCTCGCCCAGGCCCTTGGACGCCCAGCCCAGATGGGTTTCCAGAATCTGGCCGACGTTCATGCGCGACGGCACGCCGAGCGGGTTCAGCACGATGTCGACCGGGCGGCCGTCGGCCATGAAGGGCATGTCCTCGACCGGCACGATCTTGGATACCACGCCCTTGTTGCCGTGGCGGCCGGCCATCTTGTCGCCGGGCTGCAGGCGGCGCTTCACCGCCAGATAGACCTTGACCATCTTCTGCACCCCGGGCGGCAGTTCGTCGCCGGCGGTCAGTTTTTTCTTCTTCTCCTCGAACATCGCGTCGAACTCGATGCGCTTCTGCGCAAGGCTGTCCTTGATCGCTTCGACCTGGCGGCTGGCGTCGTCGTCGGCCAGGCGGATGTCGAACCAGTCGTGGCGGTTGAGCGATTCCAGATAGTCCTTGGTGACCTTGCTGCCCTTGGCGAGCTTTTTCGGGCCACCGTTGGCGACCTTCAGGTGCAGCAGTTTTTCCAGTCGCGCGAAGGTGTCGTCTTCGACGATGCGCATGCGGTCAGTCAGGTCTTTCTTGTACTCGGCCAGTTGCGTGTCGATGATCGACTGCGCGCGCTTGTCGCGCTCGATGCCCTCGCGGGTGAACACCTGCACGTCGATGACCACGCCCGCCATGCCGGACGGCACTTTCAGCGACGTGTCCTTCACGTCGGACGCCTTCTCACCGAAGATCGCGCGCAGCAGCTTCTCTTCCGGCGTCAGCTGGGTTTCGCCCTTGGGCGTGACCTTGCCGACCAGTACGTCGCCCGCCTCGACCTCGGCGCCGATGGCGATGATGCCCGACTCGTCCAGACGGCCGAGCTGGCGCTCGGCGAGGTTGGAGATGTCGCGGGTGATTTCCTCGGGCCCGAGCTTGGTGTCGCGCGCGACGACCGAGAGTTCCTCGATGTGGATCGAGGTATAGCGGTCTTCGGCGACGACTTTCTCGTTGATCAGGATCGAGTCTTCGAAGTTGTAGCCGTTCCAGGGCATGAACGCGACCAGCATGTTCTGGCCCAGCGCCAGTTCGCCCATGTCGGTCGAAGCGCCGTCGGCGATGACGTCGCCGCGTGCGATGACGTCACCCACCTTCACCAGCGGACGCTGGTTGATGTTGGTGTTCTGGTTGGAACGCGTGTACTTGATCAGCGAGTAGATGTCGACGCCGACCTCGCCCGAACGCGCTTCCTCGTCGTGCACGCGGATCACGATACGGCCGGCGTCGATGTAGTCGACCACGCCACCGCGATGCGCGGTGACGACCGTGCCGGAATCGACTGCGGCGGTGCGCTCGATGCCGGTGCCGACGAAGGGCTTCTCGGGACGCAGGCAGGGCACGGCCTGACGCTGCATGTTCGAGCCCATCAGCGCGCGGTTCGCGTCGTCGTGCTCGAGGAAGGGGATCAGCGAGGCGGCCACCGACACGATCTGCGCCGGCGCCACGTCCATGTACTCGATCTTGTCGGGCGCGGACAGCGTGAATTCGTTCTTATGGCGGCACGACACCAGGTCGTCCTTGAACTTGCCCTTGGCGTCGAGCTCGGCGTTGGCCTGCGCGATCACGAACTTGCTTTCCTCGATCGCCGACAGGTAGTCGATCTCGTCGGTGACACGGTTGTTCACGACTTTTCTATACGGCGTTTCGATGAAGCCGTACCAGTTGGTGCGCGCAAACAGGGCGAGCGAGTTGATCAGGCCGATGTTCGGGCCTTCCGGCGTTTCGATCGGGCAGACGCGGCCGTAGTGCGTCGGGTGTACGTCGCGCACTTCGAAACCGGCGCGCTCGCGCGTCAGGCCGCCCGGGCCGAGGGCCGAAACGCGACGCTTGTGGGTGATCTCGGACAACGGGTTGGTCTGGTCCATGAACTGTGACAGCTGCGACGAACCGAAGAATTCCTTGATCGCGGCCGAGACAGGCTTGGCGTTGATCAGGTCGTGCGGCATCAGGTTGTCGGACTCGGCCTGCGACAGGCGCTCGCGCACCGCGCGCTCGACCCGCACCAGACCGGCACGGAACTGGTTCTCCGCCAGTTCGCCCACCGAGCGCACACGACGGTTGCCGAGGTGGTCGATGTCGTCGATCTCGCCGCGGCCGTTGCGCAGCTCGACCAGGATCTTGATGACGGCGACGATGTCGTCGGTGGACAGGGTGCCCGAACCGGTCAGCTCGTCGCGACCGATGCGGCGGTTGAATTTCATGCGGCCCACGGCCGACAGGTCGTAGCGTTCCTCGCTGAAAAACAGGTTGCCGAACAGCGCGTTGACGGCATCCTCCGTCGGCGGCTCGCCCGGGCGCATCATGCGGTAGATCGCGACCTTGGCGGCGTATTCGTCGGTGGTGTCGTCGGTACGCAGCGTAGTCGAGATGAAGGCGCCGTGGTCGAGGTCGTTGGTGTAGAGCGTCTGGAACTTGTCGATGCCCGCCCCGCCCAGTTTCTTCAGCAGGTCTTCGGTGATCTCGTCGTTGGCGCGCGCCACCAGCTCGCCGGTGTTCTTGTCGATCACGTCGTGCGACAGCACGCGGCCCACCACGAACTCGGCCGGCACGGCCCATTTCTTCACGCCCGCGGCGTCGAGTTCTCGGATGTGCTTGGCGGTGATGCGCTTGTCCTTGGCGACGATGACGTGATCATCCTTGCCGCAGATGTCGAAGCGCGCGATCTCGCCGCGCAGGCGCTCGGGCACCAGCTCGAACTGCACGCCCTGGCTGTTGATGTAGAAGGTGTCCTTGCTGAAGAAGGCGTCGAGGATGCCCTCGGGCGTATAGCCCAGCGCCTTCAGCAGGATGGTCACCGGCATCTTGCGGCGGCGGTCGACGCGGAAGAACAGGATGTCCTTGGCGTCGAACTCGAAGTCCAGCCACGAGCCGCGGTAGGGAATCACGCGTGCCGAGAACAGCAGCTTGCCAGAGCTGTGGGTCTTGCCGCGGTCGTGCTCGAAGAACACGCCGGGTGAGCGGTGCAGCTGCGACACGATGACGCGCTCGGTGCCGTTGATGACGAAGGAGCCGGTCGGCGTCATGAGCGGAATCTCGCCCATGTAGACTTCCTGCTCCTTGACTTCCTTGATCGTCGGCTTCGACGCTTCCTTGTCCATGATGACCAGGCGCACCTTGGCGCGCAGCGGCGCGCAATAGGTCAGGCCGCGCTGCTGGCATTCCTTGATGTCGAACACCGGCTCGCCCAGCAGATAGCTGACGTATTCCAGGCGGGCGTTGCCGCTATGGCTGACGATGGGGAAGATCGAGGTGAACGCGGCCTGCAGGCCCTCGTTCAGGCGTTCGTCACGCGAACGGCCTTCCTGCAGGAAGGCGCGATAGGACTCGAGCTGAGTCGCCAGAAGAAACGGCACCGGAAGGGTGTTGGTCCGGCTAGCAAAGCTCTTGCGCAGACGTTTTTTCTCGGTAAAGGTATAAGCCATGGGATCTCCTTGACGATCAGGGGCCGACGGGCACGCGGGTAGCGGCCTGGCGATGTGATAGGGCACACGCAAAAAGCAAACGACCCGGAAGCCGATTCCGGGTTCCGGGTATTTGCTGCTTGCGTGTGCCGCGGGTTTCCCCGCGGCGGGCAATCGAACTCAATCTGTCTCCGGAAGCGGGCGGTACGCGAACGCACCGCCCATACGCCGATGACTTACTTGACTTCGACCTTGGCGCCCGCTTCTTCCAGCTGCTTCTTCAGTGCCTCGGCGTCGGCCTTGGCGATGCCTTCCTTCACGGGCTTCGGCGCGCCGTCGACCAGGTCCTTGGCTTCCTTCAGGCCCAGGCCGGTAGCAGCACGAACCACCTTGATGACTTCCACTTTCTTTTCGCCAGCGGCGGCCAGAACCACGGTGAACTCGGTCTGCTCTTCAGCAGCAGCGGCAGCACCGCCGCCGGCAGCCGGGGCAGCCACGGCAACCGCGGCGGCAGCGGCGGAAACGCCGAACTTCTCTTCCATTTCCTTGATGAGCTCGGACAGCTCGAGGACGGTCATGTTGGCGATGGCGTCCAGAATGTCAGCTTTTGCAACAGCCATGTTTGTTACTCCTGTCAAATGTGCTTCAGACGGCCTGCTTGTCGCGCACCGCAGCCAGGCCACGCACGAACTTGGTCGGCACCTCGTTGAGGGTGCGAACAAATTGCGCGACCGGGGCCTGCATGGTGCCCAGGAGCTTGGCGAGCAGTTCTTCGCGGCTGGGCATGCTGGCCAGATTCCCCACGTCCTTGGCGGACATGACGAAGTTGGGCATGGCACCGGCCTTGACGACGAACTTCTCGTTGCCCTTGGCGAACTCGTGCATCACTTTGGCGGCGGCCACGGGATCCTTGGAGATGCCGTAGGCGAGCGGCCCGACCAGCTGGTCGGAAATGCCCGCGAACGGCGTATCCACGATCGCGCGACGCACCAGCGTGTTCTTCAACACGCGCAGATAGACGCCTTCCTTGCGCGCCTTGACGCGCAGCTGGGTCATATCCTCCACCGTGATGCCACGGTATTCGGCGACGACAACCGTCTGGGCGCCCGCAACCTGCGCGGACACCTCGGCAACGACGGCTTTCTTCTCTTCAAGATTCAGACTCAAGGTCTTACCTCCTTCTCAGTTACGGGGCGTTGCCCGCCCCGGCTGGCGACCTTGACAAATCGCCCATTTCCCGCCCGCCGGAATTAAACCCCTGCGGGTGCCTACGGTCTTTGACAACCCGCCGTGCCCCTCACTGCGAACGCGACGGCCCAAAGTTCTTTTCCGGCCGCCCCAGAAGGGGCAACCGGGCTGACATTTACGCGCTGACGCTGGTCTGGTCGACCCGCACGCCCACGCCCATGGTCGACGACACCGACAGACGCTTGAAGTAGATGCCCTTGGAGCTCGCCGGCTTGGCGCGCTGCAGCGCGTCCAGCAGCGCCACCAGGTTTTCCTTCAGGTCTTCCACGCTGAACGACGCGCGGCCGATGGTGCAATGCACGATGCCGCCCTTGTCGGTGCGGTACTGCACCTGACCGGCCTTGGCGTTCTTCACAGCGCCCACCACGTCGGGCGACACGGTGCCGACCTTCGGGTTCGGCATCAGGCCGCGCGGACCGAGAATCTGACCGAGTTGGCCAACCACGCGCATCGCATCGGGGGTGGCGATCACCACGTCGAAATCCATCTTGCCGGCCTTGATCTCGGCCGCCAGGTCGTCGAAGCCGACGATGTCGGCGCCGGCGTCGCGGGCCTTCTGCGCGTTGTCGCCCTGGGCGAACACGGCGACGCGGATGGTCTTGCCGATGCCCTTGGGCAGCACGACGGCGCCGCGCACCATCTGGTCGGACTTGCGCGCATCGACGCCGAGGTTGATGGCGACGTCGACCGACTCGTCGAACTTGGCAGTCGCGGTTTCCTTGACCAGTTGGAGTGCGTCCACCACCGCGTAGTTGCGGTTACGGTCGATTTTTTCCTTGATTGCGCGCATGCGCTTGGACACGTTAGCCATCTCAGACGCCCTCCACGATGATGCCCATGGAACGCGCGGTGCCGGCGATGGTGCGCACGGCGGCGTCCATGTTCGCAGCAGTCAGATCGGGTTCCTTGGTCTTGGCGATTTCTTCCAGCTGCGCGCGGGTGATCGTGCCGACCTTGTCGAGGTGCGGCTTCGCGCTGCCCTTGTCGAGCTTGATCGCCTTCTTGATGAGCACCGTCGCGGGCGGCGTCTTCATGATGAAGGTGAAGCTCTTGTCCGCGAACGCGGTGATCACCACCGGAATCGGCAGACCGGGCTCCATGCCCTGGGTCTTGGCGTTGAACGCCTTGCAGAATTCCATGATGTTCAGGCCGCGCTGACCGAGCGCGGGGCCGATAGGGGGCGACGGGTTCGCTTTACCCGCCGGCACTTGCAGCTTGATGTAGCCGACAATCTTCTTTGCCATGATGGCTCCTTAACATGAGTACCAACGCGCTTTCGGTCGCCCTACTTGCGCTCCTCTCCGGCGAACCGGACTTCTTCCTGTCCCCGTCCGAGACGGAAATCAGCTCTTCTCGACCTGGCCGAAGCCCAGCTCGACGGGCGTTGCACGCCCGAAAATCATCACCGACACGCGCAGCTTGCTCTTGTCGTAGTTCACTTCTTCCACGTTGCCGTTGAAGTCGGTGAACGGACCGTCGATGACGCGCACCGTCTCGCCCACCTCGAACAGCACCTTGGGTTTGGGCTTTTCCACGCCTTCGCGCATCTGGTCGAGGATGGCCTGCACTTCCTTCTCGGAGATGGGCGCCGGTTTGGTCGCCGTGCCACCGACGAAGCCGGTGACCTTGGGCGTGCTCTTCACCAGGTGCCAGGTGTCATCGTCCATTTCCATCTGGACGAGGACATAGCCCGGAAAGAACTTGCGCTCGGCGGTTTTTTTCTGCCCCGCCTTCATTTCAACCACTTCTTCCACCGGCACCAGGATCTCGCCAAAGCGATCCTTCATGCCGGCGCGCTCGATGCGCTCAGCCAGGTTGCGCGCCACGCTTTTCTCGAAGCCGGAGTAGGCATGAACCACGTACCACCGCATACTCAACTCCCCTGTCCCATGGCCAGCTTGACCAGCCACAACAAAATGCCATCGACCGCCCACAGGAAAAGCGCCATCACGACGACAAAGGCCACGACCACGCCCGTCATCTGGAGCGTTTCCTTACGGGTCGGCCAGACGACCTTCTTCGCCTCGTCGCGCGAATCCAGCGCAAACCGGAAAAACCGCTTGCCCGGCGCCGAAGTACCCGCGACCACGCCGGCCAGGACCAAACCGCCGATCACCGACAGCACGCGCACCACGGTCGGCGCGTCCGCAAAAAAATAAAAGCCGGCCACCCCTGCGATGACCAGCAGTACCGCTACCAGCAGCTTGATTTTGTCAGCCATGAATGCTGTGCGCCCAAGCGCTTATCCTGTGGCAGGCCAAGAGGGTCTCGAACCCCCAACCTTCGGTTTTGGAGACCGACGCTCTACCAATTGAGCTATTGGCCTGTATTGCTACAGGCGGGCACCCGCCCGCCTTTCGGCTCTCGCCTTACTCTTCGATCTTGGCCACGACGCCGGCGCCGACCGTACGGCCGCCTTCGCGAATGGCGAAACGCAGGCCTTCGTCCATGGCGATCGGGGCAATCAGGTTCACCTTGATGCTCACGTTGTCGCCCGGCATCACCATCTCGGTGCCAGCCGGCAGTTCGATCGCGCCGGTGACGTCGGTGGTGCGGAAGTAGAACTGCGGACGATAACCATTGAAGAAGGGGGTGTGACGGCCGCCTTCGTCCTTGGACAGGACGTAGATTTCGGCCGAGAACTTGGTGTGCGGCTTGATGCTGCCGGGCTTGGCCAGCACCTGGCCGCGCTGGACTTCTTCCCGCTTGGTGCCGCGCAGCAGGACGCCAACGTTGTCGCCCGCCTGGCCCTGGTCGAGCAGCTTGCGGAACATTTCGACGCCGGTGCAGGTGGTCTTCAGGGTGGGGGTGATGCCGACGATTTCGATTTCCTCGCCAACCTTGATGATGCCGCGCTCGACACGACCGGTGACGACGGTGCCGCGACCAGAGATGGAGAAGACGTCTTCGACGGGCATCAGGAAGGGCTTGTCGATGGCGCGCTCGGGCTCGGGGATGTAGCTGTCCAGGGCGTCGGCCAGCTTGAAGATGCTGGGCTCGCCGATGTCGCTCTGGTCGCCTTCGAGGGCCTTGAGCGCGCTGCCAACGATGATGGGGGTGTCGTCGCCGGGAAAGTCGTACTTGGACAGAAGCTCGCGGATTTCCATTTCGACGAGCTCGAGCAGCTCGGCGTCGTCGACCATGTCGGCCTTGTTCATGTAGACGATGATGTAGGGCACGCCAACCTGACGGGCCAGCAGGATGTGCTCGCGGGTCTGGGGCATGGGGCCGTCGGCGGAGGAGACGACGAGGATGGCGCCGTCCATCTGGGCGGCACCAGTGATCATGTTCTTGACGTAGTCAGCGTGGCCGGGGCAGTCAACGTGGGCGTAGTGGCGCTTGGCAGTCTCGTATTCGACGTGGGCGGTGTTGATGGTGATGCCGCGCGCCTTCTCTTCGGGCGAGGAATCAATCTCGTCGTACTTCTTCGCCGCACCGCCAAACTTCTTCGCCAGAATGGTGGTGATCGCCGCGGTCAAGGTGGTCTTGCCGTGGTCAACGTGTCCAATGGTCCCTACGTTTACGTGCGGTTTGGTCCGCTCGAACTTTTCCTTAGCCATTTCTTACCCCTCAATCAAGTAAACGATGCGTCGACTTCGACAAGCGCTAATCAGCCATCAAAAAACCAAAACGGGCGCCGCCGTGCAGCAACACCCAAACCTGGTGCCCATGGGCAGGATTGAACTGCCGACCTCTCCCTTACCAAGGGAGTGCTCTGCCACTGAGCTACATGGGCCTATGGACTCAACAACCGTCAAAGCCCATACAAAAAAACTGGAGCGGGTGAAGGGAATCGAACCCTCGTCTTAAGCTTGGAAGGCTTCAGCTCTACCATTGAGCTACACCCGCTTCGCCCTGCTCGAACTGCAATAACTGGTGGTGGGGGAAGGATTCGAACCTTCGAAGGCAGAGCCGTCAGATTTACAGTCTGATCCCTTTGACCGCTCGGGAACCCCACCCAAACGAAGCCCGTGATTATAGGGGGCTTCCGGAAACCCTGTCAAACGCCGCCTTATACATTGAACAGGAAATTCATGACGTCGCCGTCCCGGACGATGTATTCCTTCCCTTCGGCGCGCATCTTGCCGGCTTCCTTCGCGCCCGCCTCGCCTTTGCAGGCGACGAAATCCTCGTAGGCGATGGTCTGGGCGCGAATGAAACCGCGTTCGAAGTCGGTGTGGATGACGCCGGCCGCCTGCGGCGCGGTGTCGCCCTTGTGGATGGTCCAGGCCCGGACTTCCTTCACCCCGGCGGTAAAGTAGGTTTGCAGGCCCAGCAGATCGTAGGCGGCACGGATCAGGCGATTGAGGCCCGGCTCCTCCCAGCCCAGTTCCTTGAGGTATTCCACGCGGTCGTCGAGACTCAGCTCCTGCAATTCGGCCTCCAGCGCAGCACACACCGGCACCACGGGCGCACCTTCCCCGGTCGCAAAATCCTTGAGGGCGTCGAGCATGGGATTGTCGTGGAAGCCATCCTCGCTGACGTTGGCCACATAGAGGGTCGGCTTCAACGTCATCAGGCAAAGCGGCTTGATGACCGCCAGCGCCTCCTTGTCAAGGCCCGCGGCACGGGCCGGACGGCCCTGGTTCAGGGTTTCGACCACGGGCTTCAGGGCCGCGACCATCTTCTGTGCCTCCTTGTCGCCCGCGCGGGCAGGCTTTTCGTAGCGCGCCAGTGCTTTTTCAGCACTCGCAAGGTCTGCAAGCGCCAACTCGGTGGCGATGGTTTCGACGTCCGACAGCGGATCAACCTTGCCGGCCACGTGAATGACGTTTTCGTTGTGGAAACAGCGCACTACGTGGCAGATCGCATCCGTTTCACGGATGTTGGCAAGAAACTGGTTGCCCAGACCCTCGCCTTTGGATGCGCCTGCGACCAGGCCGGCGATATCGACAAATTCGACGATGGCCGGCACGACCTTCTGCGGCTTGATGATCTCCGCCAGTTGCACGAGACGCGGATCGGGCACCTCGACGATGCCGGTATTGGGCTCGATGGTGCAGAAAGGATAGTTTTCCGCCGCGATGCCCGCCTGGGTCAGCGCATTGAAAAGCGTGGACTTGCCGACGTTGGGCAGGCCGACGATGCCGCATTTGAGACTCATGGGGTTTCCTGTGTGGATTTTGCAGGTGCGGGTTTGGGCGAGGTGTTGGCGCGCAGGGTCGCCGCGTTCCAGTCGCCCTTCTCGATCAAAGGCCAGAATTGCAGGGCCCGCTCGATGGCCATATCGATCTCGGTCTGCTCCTCGCGGCGCGGCGCCTTCAGGACGAAGTTCGTCACTTCGTTGCGGTCACCAGGATGCCCGATGCCGATGCGCAGCCGCCAGTAGTCCTGCGTGCCGAGGTGCGCAGTGATGTCCTTCAGCCCGTTGTGGCCGCCCATGCCGCCGCCGAATTTGAGCCGCAACTGGCCGGGCGGAATGTCGAGCTCATCATGCACCACCAGGATTTCGGCGGGTGCGATGTGATGGAAACGCGCCAGCGCGCTGACCGCCTGCCCCGAGCGATTCATGAAGGTTTGCGGCAATAGCATCCAGACCGCACCGTGCCGACCAACAATGCCGTGAAAGCGCGACTCGTGCGCAAGCGCGGCGCGCCAGGTCTGCGCCAGGCGCGCGCAAAACCAAAACCCGGCGTTATGCCGGGTTTCTTCGTAATCACGCCCCGGGTTACCGAGGCCGACAACAAGGCGAGGCGAAGGCGCTGTCATGCCGCACGCGATGCGTGCCCCACCCGGGGCACGCTTCCGCATTACGCAGCCGGCGTAGCCGCGGGCGCCTCTTCAGCCGTGCCACCCTTGGGCGCGTTGATCGACGCAACTGCAGGGTTTTCGGCCTTGAGATGGGGAACCAGCTCGACGCCGGCAGGCAGCACGAGGTCGTTGGCGTGGATGGAATGCCCCACTTCCAGCTTGCCCATGTCCACCGCGATGTACTCGGGCAGGCTGCCGGGCAGACACTGCACGTCGAGTTCGTTGACGATGTGGTGCGGCTTGCCGCCCCCCGTCTTGACGCCAGGCGCCAGTTCGGCGTTGAGGAAGTGCAGCGGTACCTTGACGTGGATCTTGTGATCCTTGTCGACGCGCTGGAAATCCACGTGCAGCACCTGCTGCCTGTAGGGGTGCCACTGGGTGTCGCGCAGCAGGACCAACTCCTTGTTGCCGTCGACGGTCAGCGTCAGTACGGACGCGTGGAAAGCTTCCTTGCGCAGGGCGTGGTAAAGGGCGTTGTGATCCAGTTCGATCTGCATCGGCGCGGCGGTGCCACCGTAGACGATGCCTGGGACCTTGCCGGCATGGCGCAGGCGGCGGCTCGCACTCGATCCCTGCGCATCACGCTTGAAAGCAATGACTTCGATTTCCATGAAACTTCTCCTATGTTGCCAACTCGATGATGCGTTGCCGGAAATGGTCAACGCATGGAAAAAGCCCCCGCGACCAGGGGCATCCTGTCCACCCGCTATTCGATGAAAAGCGAGCTGACCGAATCTTCGTTGCTGATGCGGCGGATGGTTTCCGCCAGCAGTTCAGCCACCGACAATTGCCGGATTTTCTTGCAGGCGCGCGCGTCGTCGCGCAGCGGGATGGTATCGGTGACCACCAGCTCGTCCATCGCCGAATTGGCGATGCGCTCCGCTGCCGCGCCCGACAGCACGCCGTGCGTGCAGTAGGCCATGACCTTCTTCGCGCCATGCTCCTTCAGGGCATTGGCCGCCTCGCACAGCGTGTTGGCCGTATCGACCATGTCGTCCATGATGATGCAGGTGCGATCCTTCACGTCGCCGATGATGTGCATCACCTTCGCCACGTTGGGCTTTGGACGGCGCTTGTCGATGATCGCCAGATCGCATTCCAGGCGCTTGGCAATCGCCCGCGCCCGCACCACGCCCCCCACGTCCGGCGACACCACCATCAGGTTCGGATGGTTGCGCTTCCAGATGTCGCCCAGCAGGATCGGGCTCGAATAGATGTTGTCGACCGGGATGTCGAAAAAGCCCTGGATCTGGTCGGAGTGCAGATCCATCGTCAGCAGCCGGTCCACGCCCGCGCCCTGCAACATGTTCGCTACCACCTTGGCGGTGATCGCCACCCGCGCCGAACGCGTGCGACGATCCTGCCGCGCATAGCCGTAATACGGGATCGCTGCGGTAATGCGGCCGGCCGAGGCGCGCTTCAGCGCATCAACCATCACCATCACTTCCATCAGCGTATCGTTGGTCGGCTGGCAGGTCGACTGCAGCACGAACACGTCCTTGCCGCGCACGTTCTCCAGGATTTCGACCATGACCTCGCCGTCCGAAAAGCGCGACACCGTGGCACGCCCCAGATGGATATTGAGATGCCGGACCACGTCGCCCGCAAGGCGCGGGTTGGCATTCCCGGTAAACACCATCAGGTTGTCTATGGACACGCTGCTCTCCGGCGCCCGGCCAGGCGCGAAACATCATCACACGCAACAAAAACAGCCGCCCGCTGGCGGCTGTCCATTACATACGGCGCCGCCAAACGGCGGCAACGCGCTCAATAACTGGCTGGGGAGGTAGGGATCGAACCTACGAATGTCGGAATCAAAATCCGATGCCTTACCACTTGGCGACTCCCCAACGGGCACTACCTGGCGCAGAAATCGTACAGGGGATGCCTGTCGAGACCCTGCGCCGCAAACCCCCGCATCGTTTCGGGCAGGCGCTGCAGCACCGCATGCGCCGCGTCTTGCGTATCGAACGATGCGAATACGCAGGCGCCGGAACCGGTCATGCGGGCTTCGCCAAACTGCGCCAGCCATTCGAGATGGCGGGCAACTTCGGGATGCCGCTTCACGACCACCGGCTGGAGGTCGTTACGACCCGTGCCTGCGGAAAAGGGCGCTATTTTGAGGGGTGGCGTGTTGCGTGTCAATTCCGGCGCGGCAAAAATCGAGGCGGTCGGCACCTGTACTGGCGGCGTCAATACCACATACCACGCGGGCGGCGCGTCCATCGGGTGCAGGATTTCCCCCACCCCCTCGGCGAACGCAGTCCGGCCGAACACGAACACCGGCACGTCGGCGCCCAGCTGCAGGGCCAGGGTCAGCAAGTCGGCACACGCCAGATTCACGCCCCACAAGCGATTGAGCGCCAGCAGCACGGTCGCCGCATCGGAACTGCCCCCGCCCAGCCCGCCGCCCATCGGCAGGATTTTCTCCAGCCGGATGTCCACGCCCGCGCCAGCCGGCGCGTAAGACTGCAAAAGGCGCGCCGCGCGCACCGTCAGGTCCTGCGCCTCCGGCACGCCCGGCAGGTCGCCCGCACGTGCCACCACGCCATCGTCGCGCAATTCCAGGTGTACGGTGTCGGCACGGTCGATCAGGCGGAACACGCTTTGCAGCAGATGGTAGCCGTCCGCGCGCCGTCCGACGACGTGCAGGAACAGGTTGAGCTTGGCGGGGGCGGGAAAGGCGTGGCTCATTCTGCTTGCCATGCGTCGGCGACGAGGCGGATTTCGAGTCCCTCGCGCGTCAACGTCAGCTTGCGCGGACGCTGCTGGACATACTGCAGATAGTCGATGGTCCAGCCATCCTGTTTCAGGCGTTCCAGCCTGCCGGCTGCATCGCGGGTGGCGACGAACGGCCGGGCGGGATCAGGCAGGGCCTGCACCCACCAGCTCAGTCCTGCGACCGGCAGGGCGTAGCCGAGCGCGTCGCGGGTGAGCGTTTCGGCGTCAGGCGCGTTGCGCGGCGGCTGATTGGGGACGTCGAGCGTGACCCCGGCGGCATTGCGCTCGATACGCGCGACCCCCTGGCCCAGCGGGGTGGTCAGGAACAGATTGTCCGACTCGGGCCGATGCTGCCAATTCAGATTGCCCGACAGACTTTGCGTCTCGGTCTGGATGCCGATGCGGCCGGCGAAAGACCAGTTGGCTACGGGTACGGCGGGCGGCGCGGGGGACGGCGCTGGCACGGAAGCACACGCCGCCAGCAGCGCCGCCGGCAACCACGCGAACGACGCGCGCCGCATCAGGGTTTCAGCCGGCGCAGGGTTTCCAGCAGCACCTCATTTTGCGGATGGGTTTGCAGGCTCGACTGCCACAGCTTGCCCGCTTCGTCGCGCTGCCCGCGCGCCCACATCACCTCGCCCAGGTGCGCGGCAATTTCAGGGTCGGGCCGCAGCTTGAAGGCGCGATCGAGATACTCCTGCGCGCGCGTCAGATTGCCGGAACGGAATTGCGCCCAGCCCACGCTGTCGAGGATGAAAGGATCGTTCGGCGCCAGCGTCAGGGCCTTGTCGAGCAGGATTACCGCTTCGGCCAGCCGGTCGGTGCGATCCGCCAGCGTGTACCCCAGTGCGTTGTAGGCCTGCGCATCGTCGGGGCGCAGCACGATCACCCGGCGCAGATCGCTTTCCAGCACATCGAGCTTGCCGACCTTCTCCGCCGCCATCGCATGGTCGTACAGCAGGTCGGGGGCGTCCGGAAAGCGCTTGAGCCCTTCGCTCAGGACATCGAATTCGGCAGCATGCCGCTTGTCGTCGCGGAGCAGTTCGGCCTGCGCCTGGATCAGGCGAATGTTCTGCGCATCGCTCTCGCCCTGCGTCGCCGCCAGCAGCGCGCGCGCCTCGTCGAGCTTGCCCGCGCGCGCCAGGATCGCCGCCTGGCGGGCGCGCGCCGAGATCAGATAATTGCCGCCCTGCACCTTGGCGTAATGCATGGCCGCCGCATCGGGTTGCTTCATCTGCTCGGCCACCTGCCCAAGGTAGTAGTAGACGGTGTCGGGCTCGCGCGGGTTGTATTCCAGCGTTTGCGTCAGCAGGTCGCGCGCGGCGCCGAGATCGCCCATCTGCAGCGACAGCAGGCCTGCCGCGAAACTGACTTCGGCATTGCGCGGAAAATCCTGGGTCAGCCGGGTGAACTCGGCCTGCGCTTCGGGAAACTGATTGGCGTTGACCAGCGTGCGCGCATACGCGAGGCGCACCTCGCGTGCACCCGCGTGCGCGGCGAGAAATTCGCGCATGTAGGCCAGCGCGTCGGCGCGCGAAGTCTTGGCCAGAACCTGCGCACGCAACAACGCGGCGGGCTCCCAGCCGGGGCGCAGGCTGTCTGCCTGCTTCAGCGCGTCGATCGCCGCATCGAGCCGGCCGGCATTGGCGGCGGCCTGCGCCACCGCGAAACGGGCTTCAGGCAAGCTCGGGTAATCTGCCGCCAGACGCTCCACCAGAGCCTGCGCGGCCTGGGTGTCGCGCGTCTTGCCCATCAGCGCCGAGAGATGCAGGAAGGCGTTGCCGCTATCCTGCTTGAGCAGCTCGCGCAGGATGGGCTCGGCCTCGTCGAGCTTGCCTTCGTTGAGCAGCAAGGCCGCCAGCGTCTGCTGCGCACGTTCCGAATCGGGCTCGGCGCCCGCCCACAGACGGGTGGCCTCCAGTGCGCCGGCCTGATTGCGGGCGAACATCGACACTTCGGCGGCACGGCGCGCGATGCGCGGATCGCGCGTCTGCCGGGCGAGGTCGAGATACGTGGACTGGGCGATGCCGATGGCGCCCCGCTGGCCCGCCACTTCGGCCACCAGGAACTTGAAAAGGATGTCCGGCGTAAGCGGCTGCTTCGGCAGCGCGGCCTCAGCCCTGGCCTTGGCCGCATCCGCCTCGGCCGTATCGACGACTGGGATCGCAACGGCTTCGGGTGCGGCGGGTTGCGTTTCCATCGCGGCCGGCTGCGAGGCGCGGACGCCGGTCTGGCTGCATCCGGTTGCGAACAGCAATGCGGCGTAGAGGGGAAGAAGTTTGAACGCTTTCATGAATGGCCTGACTGGGGTTGCTGTCACGATTCTATGCTTTCGAGGGCGGCCTGCAAGCAAGGTTCACGAGCCGGGCGCCCCGCCAGGATAAAATCCCGGCCATGCCCGAATTGCCCGAAGTCGAAACCACCCGCCGGGGACTGGCGCCCGCGCTCGTCGGCCACAGGCTCGAACGCGTGATCGTGCGCAACCCGCGCCTGCGCTGGCCGGTACCGGACGAGCTGCCGGCCCGACTGGCCGGACGCACCCTGGCGAACATCGCCCGGCGCGGCAAATACCTGTTGTTCGACTTCGGCACGACGACCCAGATCGTCCATCTGGGCATGTCCGGCAGTCTGCGGCTGACCACGCCGGACGAGCCGCCGGGCGTGCACGATCACGTGGACTGGCTGTTCGACGACGGGACCGTGCTGCGGCTGCGCGATCCTCGCCGGTTCGGCGCCGTGCTGTGGGCCGACGACCCGGCCCGCCACCCTCTGCTGGCGCACCTGGGTCCGGAACCGCTGACCGACGCGTTCGACGCCGACTACCTCCATGAACAGTGTCGGCGACGCGCTGCCGCGATCAAGCAGGTCATCATGGACGCCGGGGTGGTGGTCGGCGTGGGCAACATCTACGCCTCGGAATCGCTGTTTCATGCCGGCATCCGGCCCGGCACCGCCGCCCGGCGGTTGTCGCGACCGGCCTGCGAACGCCTGACCGCGGCCACCAAGGAAGTACTGGCCGCCGCCATCGCCGCCGGCGGCAGTTCGCTGCGCGATTACGTCGCCACCGACGGCGAGTTCGGCTATTTCCAGCTCCAGACGCGGGTGTACGACCGCGCCGGCCTGCCCTGCAAGGCATGCGGCACGCCGATCCGCCGCACGGTGCAGGGCCAGCGGGCCACGTTCTACTGCCCGGTCTGCCAGCGCTGAACCATGCCCGCCGGGCCCGCGGTCGCACGCAATCAAGTTTGTCATTAATATGTCGTTAAATATCTGGAGCTTACCCACGAATCGCCCCATGAACCCCACCACGCTGGTTGACGAGTTCGAGCATTACAGCGCCTGGCGCGATGCGCTCTTCGTGCGTGTGGAGGCGCTGCGCACCTGGCTCGTCGCGCAGGATCTCGACGATGGCGAATCCGACCTGCGGCTCGGCCAGCTGCTCGGCAGGCTGCAGGAGGACACGTTGAACGTGGCTTTCGTCGCCGAGTTCTCGCGCGGCAAGTCCGAACTGATCAACGCAATCTTCTTTTCCGACTACCGGCAGCGGGTGCTGCCGTCGTCGGCGGGCCGCACGACCATGTGCCCGACCGAGCTTTATTTCGATCCCCGGCACCGCCCCTCGCTGCGCCTGCTGCCGATCGACACCAAGACGCGCGAAGGCAGCATTGCGGACTTCAAGCGCGACCCCGACGCCTGGACGGAATTCCCGCTGAACCTCGATTCCGTCGACGAGATGAGCGCGACGCTGATGCGGCTCGCCGACACCCTGCCAGTCGACGCCGCCACCGCCGAAGCCTACGGCCTGATCAATCCGCAGGACGAGGAAACCGCGCGCGCGCTGATGCGGGACGGCAACATCGCCATCCCGCGCTGGCGCCATGCGCTGATCAACTTCCCGCACCCCCTGTTGAAGCAGGGCCTGGTCATCCTCGACACGCCGGGCCTCAACGCCATCGGCACCGAGCCGGAACTGACGCTCAGCATGCTGCCGAGCGCACACGCCGTGCTGTTCCTGCTGGCGGCCGATACCGGCGTGACCAAGTCGGACATCGAAATCTGGCGCCATCACATCGCCCCCGTGCACGGCGCCAGCCGCGCGCGGCTGGCAGTGCTAAACAAGATCGACGGCCTGTGGGACGAGCTGAAGAGCGAGGCCGAGGTCGAGGCCGAGATCGCCAAGCAGGTTGTCAGCAGCGCGACCCTGCTGGACCTGCCCGCTGGCCAGGTCTATCCGGTCTCCGCACAGAAAGCGCTGGTTGCCAAGGTACGCCACGATGCGGACCTGCTGGCGAAAAGCCGGCTGCCCGAACTGGAAACGGCGCTGTCGCAGGAACTCATCCCCTGCAAGCAGGCACTGGTCGGCGAATCGACGCAGGCCGTGGTCGAGGACGTGGTGGTCAGGACGACCGAACTGCTGGAGACCCGGCTGGCGACGATCCAGGATCAGGTCGACGAACTGGAAAGCCTTCGCGGCAAGAACCGCGACGTCATCCAGCACATGATGGTGAAGGCGAACGAGGACAAGCTGCAGTTCGAGCGCGGCCTGCAGCAGTTCAACGCCCTGCGGAACGTGTTTGCCGGCCAGGTCGAGGTCCTGCGACAGCGTCTGGGGATGCAAACGCTGCGCGACGAGGTCAGGCAAACCCGGCAGGCAATGGAAAAAAGCCGTTTCAGCGCGGGCCTGCGCGAATCCATGGCCCATTTCTTCAAGCAGCTGAACGACAACCTGGACGCCTCGGCGACGATCATCCAGGAAATCCGCACCATGATGACGGCGATGTACCAGAAATTCAGCGACGAACACGGACTCGCGATGGTCAACCCGCCGGAGCACAGCCTTGGCAAGTACCGCAAGGAAACGGCACGGCTTGAACGGATCTTCGACGAGCGCTTCAACACGCTGTTCAGCATGCTGACCGTCGGCCAGCAGCAGCTGACCGCGCGGTTCTTCGAAACGCTGGCGAGCAAGGTGGTGCAGGTATTCGAGATCGCCAACAGCGAGACCGAATCCTGGCTGAAGGCGCTGATCGCGCCGATGGAAACCCAGGTACGCGAACACAAGATCCAGTTGAAACGCCGTCTGGACAGCGTCAGCCGCATCCACGCGGCGACCGAGACGCTCGACGAACGCATCGCCGAACTCGATGCCGCGATGGGCACGGTGAGCGATCAGCTCGATCAGCTCGCGCGCATCAACACCCGCATCGCCGACGCGCTGGCCGACAATCTCGGCGGCACGCGGCTGGCGAAGACCGCCTGAGTCTTACTTGCCTGCGGTAAGCCGCAGAAATTTCTCCTGCAACTGTTCCTTGGTTTCCGGGTAGTCCGGATTCAGCGGGATGCAATCGACCGGACACACTTCCACGCATTGCGGCGTATCGAAGTGCCCGACGCACTCGGTGCATTTGTTGGGATCGATGATGTAGATCTCGTCGCCTTGGGAAATGGCGTCGTTGGGGCATTCTGGCAGGCAGACGTCGCAGTTGATGCATTCGTCCGTAATCATCATTGACATGATTTTCTCCGGGTTATATCAGTTTTTTCTTATTTTCTCACCTAATCGCGCCGCGACCAATGGGTGGACGAAGGGCGAAACGTCGCCACCCAGCTGCGCGATCTCCCGGATCATGCTGGCCGAAATGAACATGTACTGATCGGAGGGCGTGAGAAACAGGGTTTCGATGTCCGGCTTGAGATTCCGGTTCATGCCGGCAAGCTGGAATTCGTATTCGAAATCGGACGCCGCCCGCAAGCCGCGCAGCACCGCGATCGCGCCCTGGGCGGCGACGAAATCGATCAACAGGCCGGAAAACCCTTCCACCTTGGCCTTCGGCACGTCGGCCAGCACTTCGCGCGCCATCGCCACCCGCTCGTCGATGGAAAAGAAAGGCCGCTTGTTGCGCGATTCCGCCACCGCGACGATCACGCGGTCGAACAGGCGCGCCGCACGCCGCACCAGATCCTCGTGGCCGCGCGTGATCGGGTCGAAGGTGCCCGGATAGACCGCGATGAGCATGCTTATTCCTTTGCCAGCAGGGCGAAATGCGAACGCCCCGCGCGTCCGCTCCGGTGCATGATAAACCCGGCCGGCACGATCACCGGCGTACCCTGTTCGACATATACCTGCCCGCCGGGCGCGAGATGCGGTTCCAGTCCGGGCAGCAGACTTTCGGCGAGGCCGCTGTCGAACGGCGGATCGAGAAAGACCAGATCCCAGGCCGTGCGGTCGTTCGCCAGCCAGGCCAGCGCGTCGGCGCGCAGCACCTCGACGGCAGCGGCGCCCAGCACGGCGCGGTTCTTTTGCAGCGCGGCGCAGGCGGCAGCGTCGCGCTCGACCATCGCGACCCGCGCCGCGCCGCGCGACGCCGCCTCGAAGCCCAGCGCGCCACTGCCGGCGAACAGATCGAGGCAGGCCCGGCCCGGCAGATCCTGCCCGAGCCAGTTGAACAGGGTCTCGCGAACCCGGTCCGGCGTCGGCCGCAGGCCGGCGGCATCCGGGAACTCCAGCAGTCGTCGCCGATACTGGCCACCGATGATGCGCACGCGGTTGGATGCACCGTGCGCGCGTCGCGGCGCTGCCTGCTTAGCGCGCATGTCTGCCGACGACGACCGTCGTCAGTCGATCCGGATCGAGTCGGGCGGCAAATGCCCGTTTCACCGCGGCCACATCGACGGCGTTGACCTTGTCAACCCAGGTATCGAGATAATCCAGCGGCAGCCTGTAGAAACCGATCAGCGACAGGTAGTCGAGGATTTTCTTGTTGCTGTCGATGCGCAACGGGAAACCGCCGGTCAGGTTCGCCTTGGCCTGCGTCAGTTCGGCCTCGCTGGGCCCCTCTGCGACAAAGGTGTGCAGGGTGTCGGTCGCCACCTTCAGCGCGTCGTCGGTCTGCTCGGCCTTGGTTTGCAGGCCCATCTGGAAAGGCCCGGCCTCGCCCATCGGCAGGAAATAACTGTACGCGCTGTAGGCGTAACCGCGCTTGTCGCGCACTTCGTGCATCAGGCGCGAGTCGAAACCGCCGCCGCCCAGCACGTAATTGCCGACGTAAAGCGGAAAGAAATCAGGATCGCTGCGCGCCATGCCGATCGTGCCGACCAGCACATGGCTCTGCGCGGAAGGATGCTCGACGCGCACGATTCCGCCCGCCCCCGCCACCGGCCTGGGCAATGCGGGCAAGGCCTTGCCCGGCGGAAGGCCAGCGGCGATGCGCGCGGCGATCTTCTCGGCCTCGGTGCGGTCGATGTCGCCAATCAGCGCGATCACGGCATTCGATGCGCTGTAGTGGGTACGGTAGAAGGCCTGCAGATCGGCGCGGGTCAGGCCCGCGACGGCCGCCGGTTCGCCCGACTCGTCGTGCGCATAGGGTTGGGTTCCGTACACCGCCCGATAGAAGGCCTTGTCGGCAACCGTCCCAGGATCGGCCTCGGCTTCCCGAATGGCGGCGATCAGGCGTTTCTTCTCGCGCTCGACGACGGTTTTCGGGAAATCAGGCTGCTGCAGCACACGTACGAGCACGTCGAGCGCCCTTTCCTTCTCGCGCTGCGATGACAGGGTCCGCAGCGTGACGCTGGCACGATCGCGGTCGAAATCCCCGCCGAGTTGCGCTCCCACGTCGGCAATGCGATGCGCGATTTCGGTGTCGGACCACCCGCCCGCCCCCTGGTCGAGCAGGCCGTGCGTCAGGTGCGCCAGGCCCGGTTTCGCTGCCGGATCGCGTGCGCTACCGGCAGGAAAATTCACTGCGATGTCGAGCATCGGCAAGGCATGCGTCTCGACGAATAGAACCTGGGCACCCTGAGGAGACTGCCAGTGCTGGATCGCTAGCGCGGCTTGCGCCGAGAGCGGCAGGCACAGCACGGCCCAGACGACGAAACGCTTAATTGACATGATTGACTCCCGGCATGACGGTACGCGTCTGCGCCTGAACCGGCAGAGGGTCCAGTTCGGCGACGCTCAACTGGTCGTCGACCAGCCATTTGCGCGCTGCCTCGCGCACCTGGTCTGCGGTCACGGCACGCAACTTGTCCACGCGATGCGTCAGCGCGTCGGGTGGCAGGCCGGCCGTCACGTATTCGCCCAGTTGCATCGCCTGATAGAACAGGGAGTCGCGCTGGTAGACGTCGGCTGCAATCACCTGCGCCTTCACGCGCGCCAGTTCGGACTCGCTGATGCCGTCATTCTGGATGCGCGCGACCTCGGCCAGGATCGCTTGCTCCAGCGCCTCCAGCTTTTTCCCCGGCGCTGGCGTCGCATCGATCAGGAACATGCCCGGACCGCGCGCAACGCTGTCGTAGCCCGCGCTGGCGTCGATGGCCAGCTGGCTGGTCTTGACGAGGGATTTCTGCAGTCGCGCCGAATCATTCCCGGACAGCACCCCGGCCAGGATCTGCAAGGCATAGGGCTCACTATCCTTGTCCCAGTCGCGCAGGACCGGGGCATGCCAAGCCATCAGCACGTAAGGGAGTTTCGCAGGCGTCTTGACGACGATGTGCTTGTCGCCGACCTGCCTGACCTCCATTTGCGGTTTGCGTACGGGTAGCGGCCTGGCTGGAATCGCGCCGAAATATTTTTTCGCGAGCGCAATCACGTCGTCGGATTTCACATCGCCCGCCACCACCAGCGTGGCATTGTTCGGCGCGTACCAGCGCGCATACCAGTCGCGCGCGTCCTGCGCGGTCATATGCTGGAGGTCGTCCATCCAGCCGATGATGGGCCGGCGATAGGGATGCGTCTGATAGGCCGTCGCCATCAGGCGTTCGTACACCACCGCCTGCGGCTGGTCGTCTGTACGCAGACGGCGCTCCTCCATCACCACCTGGATCTCCTTGGCGAAGTTCTCGTCGCTGATCACGAGATTGGCCATGCGGTCGGCCTCGAGCTTCATCGACAGCTCCAGCCTGTCCTTCTGCATCTGCTGGAAATACGCCGTGTGGTCGCGGCTGGTGAAGGCGTTCTCGCGCCCGCCCGCGGCCGCGATGCGTTTCGAGAATTCGCCTGCCGGCACATCCTTGGTGCCCTTGAACATCATGTGTTCCAGCACGTGCGCCACCCCGGTGGTGCCGTTGAATTCGTCGATGCTGCCGGCGCGGTACCACACCTGCGACACCATCACCGGCGCGCGGTGGTCTTCCTGCACGATCACGCGCATGCCGTTGTCCAGCGTGACGTCGGTCGGCGCCGCCTGCGCCCCGCCTGTCGCCACGACGAACAGTATTGCCCATAGGCTCCGCATGTTTTCACCTCGGTTGGTTGGAGTACGAATGATAAGATAAGGCTGTTTGTCGAATAGCTGTCCTGACACCCCGAATCCGTGTTTAGTTTCTTCAAGTCCAAGTCGCCCGCGGCAGACGCGACCGCCCCCGACACTCCGACTTCTGCCGTCGAATCCGCACAGCCCGTGCCCGAATCCGCTGCTCCGGCCAGGCCGGGCTGGGCGCAGCGCCTGAAACAGGGCCTCGCGAAGACGCGCGACCGGCTCGGCGGCCAACTCTCCGGCCTGTTCGGCGTGGGCCGCAAGATCGACGCCGAACTGTTCGAGGAACTCGAGACCATTCTCCTCACCGCCGATGTCGGCGTGGACGCCACCCAGGCGCTGCTCGACACGCTGCAGAAGAAAGTGCGCCGCGAAGGCCTCACCGAAGCAGCCGATCTGCAGGCTGCGCTGAAACAGGCGCTGGTCGATCTGCTCGCGCCCCTGCAAGCGCCGCTCGACGTGACGCCGCACAAGCCTTTCATCCTCATGCTCGCCGGGGTCAACGGCGCCGGCAAGACGACGACCATCGGCAAGCTTGCCAAGCTCTATCAGGCGCAGGGGCTGTCGGTGCTGCTGGCCGCCGGTGACACCTTCCGCGCTGCCGCGCGCGAGCAGTTGCAGGTCTGGGGCGAACGCAACAACGTCACCGTGATCAGCCAGGACAAGGGCGATTCGGCCGCGGTGATCTTCGACGCCATCGCTGCCGCGCGCGCGCGCAACATCGACGTGGTGCTCGCCGACACCGCCGGCCGGCTGCCGACCCAGTTGCACCTGATGGAAGAGATCAGGAAGGTGAAGCGGGTGATCGAGAAGGCCGTTCCCGGTGCGCCGCACGAAGTGCTGCTGGTGCTCGACGCCAACACGGGACAGAATGCGGTGACGCAGGTAAAGGCCTTCGACGACGCGCTCGGCGTGACCGGGCTCGCGCTCACCAAACTCGACGGCACCGCCAAGGGCGGCGCGATCGCGGCCATCGCCCACGCCTGCTCGGCACGGTCGCGGCCGATCCCCGTGCGCTACATCGGTGTGGGCGAAACCCTCGACGACCTGCGGCCGTTCGACGCGCGCGAATTCGTCGAGGCCGTTTTCAGCGCATGATCCAGTTCAGTCAGGTCACCAAGCGTTATCCCGGCGGGCACGAGGCGCTGACCGGCGTCGATCTCGTCATCGAGAAAGGCGAACTGGTGTTTCTCACCGGCCATTCCGGCGCGGGCAAGTCCACCCTGTTGAAACTCGTCGCCGCCATCGAGCGGCCGACCAGTGGCATGGTCACGGTCAGCGGACAGAACGTCGGCCGGTTGCCGCAACGCGCGATTCCCTACCTGCGCCGCAATATCGGGCTGGTGTTTCAGGACCACAAGCTGCTGTTCGACCGCAACGTGATCGAAAACGTGGTCCTGCCGCTCGACATCGCCGGCCTCGATCGCCGCGAATCCTTCAAGCGCGCACGCGCCGTGCTCGACAAGGTCGGCTTGTTGCAGCGCGAGAAGGCCAACCCGATCAGCCTGTCAGGCGGGGAGCAGCAGCGCCTCTGCATCGCCCGCGCCCTGGTCAGCCGCCCCGCCCTGCTGCTCGCGGACGAGCCGACCGGCAATCTCGACGCCGGTTACGCCGCCGACATCATGGCGATGTTCCGCGATTTCCATCAGGTCGGCACCACGCTGGTGATCGCCACCCACGACGACCGCGCGATCGCGGCGCTGGGTGGACGCATCCTGCATCTCGACCACGGCCGTGTCGGGGAGGCCGCATGAGGACCTGGCTGCGTCACCAGAAAACCGCCTTCCGCAGCGCGCTGGCGCGTCTCGCCGCCCAGCCGCTGGCGAGCCTGCTTACCGCGCTGGCGATGGGCGTGGCGATCAGCCTGCCCGCCGGCTTGTATCTCGTGCTGGGCAATCTGGATCGGCTGGCGGGCGAGCTGCCAGCTCAGCCGGAGATCAGCCTGTTCATCGCGGACGACGCCACGCCTGCGCAGGAAGCCGCACTCGCCGCGCGCCTCAGGCAGCCCGACATCGCACACGCCCGGCGCGTGGACAAGGACACGGCCCTGGCTGCGCTCAGCACCGCACAGGACCTCGCCGACGTGACCGCCGGGCTGACCCGCAATCCCCTGCCCAACGCCTGGGTCGTGCAACCAAAGGACGGCTCGCGCGCGGCACTGACACACCTGGCCGGTGAACTCGGCAAGCTGCCCGGCGTGGACGACACCCATCTCGACAGCCAGTGGGCCGAGCGCCTGACCGCCGCGCTCGCCATCGGCCACACCGGGGTATGGCTGCTCGCGGCGCTGTTCGCCGTCGCGCTGGTGGCAATCTCCGGCAACGCGATTCGCGCCCAGGTATTGACCCGGCGTGACGAGATCCAGGTCAGCCGGCTGATTGGCGCCACCGAGCGCCATATCCGCCGGCCTTTCCTCTACGTGGGCACGTTGCAGGGCCTGCTCGGGGGGCTGGCGGCGGTCGGCGTACTCGCCGCGGCCGGCGCATTGTTGCAGGCCCCGGTGGCGCATCTGGCCAGCCTGTACGGGTCGACCTTCCACCTGACTTCGCCGTCTCTCCCGGACTTAGCCGTATTCCTCGGCCTGCCCAGCCTGTTCGGCTGGCTGGGCGCGTGGCTCTCGGTGGCGCATGCCCTGCGGCAAGCCGAGGCTTCGCACTGAAATGTCCCAATTTACGGAACTGCCCCCGGATTTAGCACTCATAGATCGCGAGTGCTAAAATTAAATTTAGAGGGGGTAATGCAAGCATGAATCAGGCAATGACTTTGCCTATCCCGGCTGCCTACAGCCTGGATAGTTACATCCAGACCGTGAACCGCTATCCCATGCTGAGCCTTGAAGAGGAACAGCGTCTGGCACGCGCGTGGCACGACAAGCAGGACGTGGAAGCCGCACGCAGTCTGGTGCTGTCGCACCTGCGCGTGGTGGTCAGCGTGGCGCGCCACTACCTGGGCTACGGCCTGCCGCACGCCGACCTCATTCAGGAAGGCAACGTTGGGCTGATGAAGGCGGTGAAACGCTTCGATCCGGACCGCGGCGTGCGGCTGGTGTCGTTTGCGCTGCACTGGATCCGTGCCGAAATCCACGAATACGTCCTGCGCAACTGGCGACTGGTCAAGGTCGCCACGACCAAGTCGCAGCGCAAGCTGTTCTTCAACCTGCGCAGCCTGAAACAGTCGTTGAATGCGCTGACGCTGAAGGAGGCCGACGCGGTCGCGCGCGAACTCAACGTGTCGCGCGAAGACGTGCTGGAAATGGAAACCCGCCTGTCCGGTCACGACGTGTCGATCGACCCGACGCTCGACGACGGCGAGGAGAGCTACAGCCCGATCGCCTATCTGGCGAGCCCGGACGAGAACCCCGCGCAAAAGCTGGAACGCGAGCAGACCGAGCATTTGCGCCACAGCAGCCTGACCGCTGCGCTGGAAAACCTCGACGAACGCAGCCGCCGCATCATCAAGGCACGCTGGCTGACCGAAGGCGAAGCCGCGACTCTGCACGAACTGGCCGCTGAATACGGCGTGTCGGCCGAGCGCATCCGCCAGATCGAAGCGCGTGCGCTGCAGAAGATGCGCGCCGCGATTCCCGTCTGAGCGGCAGCCGCCGCCAACAAAAAGCCCCGCACTGGCGGGGCTTTTTGTTGGCGAAATGCGTCGTCAGATCAGAAGAACGAGCCGATGAGCACGGAAAGGATGCTGATCCACGCCCACGTGACCATGCCGATCACCACCACCATCGGAAAACCCTGGAAAGTCAGAAACTGTTTCATGTTGTAGCGCTCCGTCTGTTTAAGCGAATTCTAATTTAATCGTCCTCGCGGCTCAAGCGCCGCGTCGGCAGGCGCGGGTCGTCGTCGTCCATGAGGATGCGCTCGGCCGGCCCTTCGAGGTCGTCGAACTGGCCGCTTCTGATCGACCAGAACACGCCCACGACGATAAGCAGCACGAATACGCCGGACAGGATGAATAGAAACCCCATGATGCCACTCATGGCACGCTTATCTCGCGGGTGTGGTGATAGCGCATCTCGCCCAGCCGGCTCAGGCGCACGTCGACGAGCCAGCGCCCGCTCGCAGGCAACTGCAGGTCGCCCCGGTACACGCCGGGGGCGGTCATTTTCAGCGCTTGGACACGGGTCGACTCGGGTGCCCCCGGGCGCGCCACGCGCAATTCGGCCACTGCGTCGTCCACCGGCAGGCCGGTACGATTCTGCACGCGAACCAGGATGGGCCGAACCGGCCCCAGGCCTTCGAAACCTTCCATCTCGACATGCCAGCCCAGCAGACTTTCCCGGTGGGCTTCGGAGAGTTCGGCCGACACGGCGCGGGCGGCGCCTTCGTCATGCGGCACGACTCCCGAGAAGCCGCTGTGTACCGGATGACCATCGCTGCCCAGCCACCAGGAGCCGAACGAAACCGGCAAACCGGAGGTCGCGACATAGAGAAATCCGGCATTGAGAAAAACCAGGCCGACGAAAAACCCAATCAGTATTTTGGGCGCCCAGTGCAGACGCGCGCCGCGCAGACGGAACTGCGACACGGCATGCAGGACCAGCGCCGCAGCCAGGAATACGGAAATATGGATGGCGGCGACGTCGAGACCGGGCCAGCGGCCGACGATGAGCGTGAAATAGACAGCGAGCGGGATCAATCCCGCGAGCGCAGCCCGCAAAATCGGCGGCATCCCCCGCAGTGCTCCGCCCAGGGCGTAAAGTACGAGCACCGCAGCCAAACCGCCGAACAGCGTAACGAAAGTATTCATGAGGCATGTCCCGGACTATCGAATCGCACAGTTTCGCTGCGCGCCTCGGCGGGCCTGCTCTCGGGCGTGATCGTCAGTTCGAAATGCCGGATCCGGGCCGCTTCGGCGGGCGACAAGCGCACGCTGGCCTGCACTAGACCGCTGTGGCCGGGTTTGATTCCAATCTCGGGGAAATTTCCAAGATCGAGCGCGTGCGCCGGCACGCCCCGGGCGGTGATGCGGTAACGCTCGTCGATACCGGACTTGTTCGTGATGCGGATCTGATAGCGATTGCGGATGTCGCCGTTGGACAGGACGACATACAGCGGCTGCCGGATCTGGTTGACGGCACGATCGAAGCTGCTGCGCATGGCAATGCTGTAGCCCAGATAGCCCGTCATCAGCACGAGCGCGACACCGTAGCCGATGATCTTCAGGCGCTTCCAGTGCACCTTGGCCTTGGCCGGGGCGGGCGAAGCCAGATTCTTCTCTGAATCGTAGCGGATGAGCCCGCGCGGGAAGCCGAAGGAGTCCATGATGGTATTGCAGGCGTCGATGCACAGGCCGCAGGAAATGCACTTGTATTGCAGGCCATCGCGAATGTCGATGCCGACCGGACAGACCTGCACGCACAGGCCGCAATCGACGCAGTCGCCGTAGCCTTGCGCATGGCGCTCGGCGAGGGCGCGTTCTGCGGTGGAGAGGTTGATGCGCCGCCGCTCGGAGGAGACGCCCTCTTCTGTCCGTGTGCCGGCGCGTCGGCGCTCTGCCGCAATGCCACGGCCCGCACGTACCACGGCACGCCCGAGCGTGCCCTCGCCGCGCCTGGCGTCGTAATGCACGGCCAGGGTCTCGGGCTCGTACATCACGCTCTGGAAACGACCGTACGGACAGACGTACGTGCACACCTGCTCGCGCATCAAACCGGCTGCGACGTAGGTAGACAGGGTGAGGACCGTGGCGGTGATGTACGCTGCCGCAGCCGCCTGCCCCGTGAAGAAATCCACCACCAGTTGCGGCGCATAGGCAAAGTAGGCCACGAAGGTGAGCGCCGTCCAGAACGAAGCCAGCAACCACAAGGCATGAGTACTGCCGACCTTCAGGATTTTCTCGCGATCCCAGGGCTGGCGATACAGCCGTACGCGCGCGGGGCGCTCGCCCTGGATGCGGTGCTCGATCCAGATGAAGAAATCGGTCCATAGGGTCTGGAAGCAGAAATAGCCGCAGAACGCGCGTCCCACCAGTCCGGTGACGAAGAACAGCAGGATGGCCGCGATGAACAGCAACAGCGCCAGCCAGATCACGTCCTGCGGATAGACCGTCAGACCGAAAATCAGGAAGCGGCGACCCGGCAGGTCGAACAGCACTGCCTGCGCCGGCGCATCATGACGCGTCCACGGCAGCCAGGGCAACAGGAAGTAGATGGCATAAGCCAGCACCAGCACCGAGGTCTTGAAACGCCGGAACGTGCCCTTCACCGATCGGGTGAAAATCGGGATGCGTTTCTGGTAGAGCGCGAGCTGGTCTTCTAAGCCTGATTGCATGGAGAGATCGATATAGGGAGCGGGAAGCAAAAGCCCCCGAGAACGGGGGCTTTGCGTTTCATGTCAGCCGGGAATCACTGCCCGCCGCCAAGCTCATGAACGTAGACCGTCAAAACCTTGATCTGTTCGGGAGACAGGCGTCCGGCCCATACTGGCATCACGCCCTTGTTGAGGCCGTTGGTAATCACACCCCGAATCGCAGCCACCTTGCCTTCGGCCGAATCACTGTCCGGAACGTCGGCCCACAGCCAGATGTTGTCGGTGAGATTGGGCGCACCGATGTCCTTGCGGCCTTTCGCATCGATGCCGTGGCAGTAGTAGCAGGCCGCGGTTTCGCTATGGAACAGCGCATCCCCGGCGGCAGCCTTGGCGGCATCGTGCGCGATGCCGGACAGGCCGGCAACGTAGTTGGCGAGCTGGTCGATCTGCCCGCCCGAAAGCACCTCGCCGAAGGTGGGCATGTAGCCGCGACGTCCGCCCATCAGGGTTTCATGGATCTTCTCGTAGCTGCCGCCATACAGCCAGTCGTCGTCGGTCAGGTTGGGGAAGAAACCGACCTTGCCCTGGCCGCCGGCCTGGTGACAGGGCGCGCAGTTGTCCGAGAACAGCGCTTTGCCGGCAGACACGATGAAGCCGTTCATCTCCGGATCCCTGGCGATCTGCTCGTAGGACATCGCCGAGACCTTGTCGAAGTAAGGCTTCTGTTCTGCGCTCGCCTCGTTGAGCTTCTCCATCAACAGGGCGCGCGTGTTCCAGCTGTGCGTCTTGGTTTCGCCGGCGCTGTTGACGTAGGTGATGCTGGATGCGCCGCCCAGCCAGCCTTTGCCGAAAGGCCAGGACGGATAAATGATCCAGTAGGCGATGGCGAACACTACCGTGGCGTAGAAGGTGTACACCCACCATACCGGCAGCGGGTTGTTGTATTCCTGCAGGTCGCCGTCCCAGGCGTGACCGGTGGTCTGTACGGTTTGGGATTGTAGTTTTTGCTCGCTCATTGCTTGTCCTTCGAGCCTTCCTGATCGTCGAGGAACGGTATGTCGCGGTAGGACTCGAGTTTCTCGCTCCGCTTCTTGTTACCGTAGGCGTAGATCACGATGCCGATAAAGGTGACGAAAAAAATGACCAGCGCCAGGGGCTTGGTGTTTTCAGGCTTCGAAAACCACATCAACCATTCCATGGCTGCGCCCCCGCGCGTCTCTCAACGGTTATCGACGAAGGCGTCGTCGTCATACTTGCTGAAATCGACCATGGTGCCGAGCACCTGCAGGTAGGCGACGAGCGCATCCATCTCGGAAATGCCGGAACGGTCGCCGTCGTAGTTGCCGAAGTTGGCCTGCTCGACCAGATTCTTCTGCGCATCTGGAATGTGCAGCTGCTTGGCCACGGTTTCGCCGAACTTGGCGACGTTGGCCTTGTATTCGGCCTCGGTCAGCGAATAGGGCACGCCCACCTTGCGCAGCGCCTTCATGCGATCCGCGACATCGGAAATGTCGAGCGGGGTGGACAGCAGCCAGGGGTAATTCGGCATCACCGATTCGGGCACCATCGAGCGGGGCGCGATCAGATGCTGCACATGCCATTCGTTCGAGTACTTGCCGCCGACGCGCGCGAGGTCCGGACCGGTGCGCTTGGAGCCCCACTGGAAAGGATGGTCGTACTGCGATTCGGCCGCCAGCGAGTAATGGCCGTAACGCAGCTTCTCGTCGCGGAACGGGCGGATCATCTGCGAGTGGCAGAGATAGCAGCCTTCGCGCTGGTAGATGTCGCGGCCACGCTGTTCCAGCGGCGTATAGGGACGGACGCCGTCGACTTTTTCAATCGTCTTGTCGATGAAGAACAGCGGCGCGATTTCCACCAGGCCGCCGACGCTGATCGCCAGCATGGTCAACACCGCCATCAGGCCGATGTTGGTTTCGATCCATTCGTGTTTGAAGTTGAGGTTCATTTAAGGCGTTCCCAGTATCAGGCGTGAGCCAGCTTGGCGGCCAGCTTGGCTTCCAGCGCGGCGGCTTCCTGCTTGCCCTGACGGATGGTCATGAACATGTTGTAGGTCATCAGCACGGCGCCGGTCAGGAAGAACATCCCGCCGATGGCGCGCATCGCGTAGAAGGGGTGCATCGCGGCGACCGACTCGACGAACGAGTACTGCAGGTTGCCGAACTCGTCGAAGGCGCGCCACATCAGGCCCTGGGTAATGCCGGAGATCCACATCGCGACGATGTACAGCACGATGCCGATGGTGGCCAGCCAGAAGTGCCATTCGACCAGTTTCTGGCTGTAGATCTTGGTTTCCCAGAGCTTGGGCATCATGTGATACAGCGAGCCGAAGGAGATCATCGCCACCCAGCCGAGCGCGCCGGAATGCACGTGGCCCACGGTCCAGTCGGTGTAATGCGAAAGCGCGTTCACCTCCTTCAGCGACATCATCGGGCCTTCGAAGGTCGACATGCCGTAGAACGACAGCGCGACGATCATGAAGCGCATCACCGGGTCGGTGCGCAGTTTGTCCCAGGCGCCGGAGAGGGTCATGATGCCGTTGATCATGCCGCCCCAGGAGGGCATCAGCAGCAGGATCGAGAACGCAGCGGCAAGCGACGAGGTCCAGTCGGGTAGCGCGGTCCAGTGCAGGTGGTGCGCGCCGACCCACATGTACATGAAGCCCAGCGCCCAGAAGTGGACGATCGACAGGCGGTACGAGTAGATCGGACGGCCGGCCTGCTTGGGCACGAAGTAGTACATCATGCCGAGGAAAGCGGCGGTCAGGAAGAAGCCGACCGCGTTGTGGCCGTACCACCACTGCGTCATCGCGTCCTGGGTGCCGGAAAACAGGCTGTACGACTTCATCGAGAACAGGTTGATGGGCATCGCCAGGTTGTTGAAGGTGTGCAGCAGGGCGGTGGCCAGGATGAAGGCCAGATAGAACCAGTTCGCCACATAGATGTGCGGCTGCTTGCGGCGCATGATGGTGCCGACGAACAGGATCAGGTAGGTCACCCAGACGACCTCGATCAGGATGTCGATCGGCCATTCCATCTCGGCGTATTCGCGCGACTGGGTATAACCGAGCACGTAGCTGATGTCGGCCAGTGCGATGATGGCCATCCAGCCCCAGAAGGTGAAGCTGGCCATGCCGTCGGAAATGAGCCGGGTCTGGCAGGTGCGCTGGACAACGTAGTAGGACGTGGCGAACAGGGCGGAACCGCCGAAGCCGAAGATCACCGAGGTGGTGTGGACCGGACGGAAGCGTCCGAACGAGAAGTAGGGGCTGTCGAAGTTGAGGAACGGCCAGGCCAGTTCGGAGGCGATGTACACCCCGACGAACATGCCGACGACCGCCCAGACCAGCGACATGACGGCAAATTTCTTGACGACATCGAAGTTGTACTGCTCCGCCCCGGAATATGTGGTTACCGCCATCGACCGCTCCTGTTTGTATCGAAATAACGGGGTTGCCGCCTGACGACGACACCCCCGTTCGAACAGCATATGCTTATATTAAAAACTGCAGGATTATATTCCATCCGGCCTTGCTGCCGCAAGACGCGCAAGTGGGTCAGGCCCCGCCGAGCAGCGTTCTCAGGTCGTTCGCGATGGCCTCGGGCGGACTGCCGTAGGGCATCAGCAAACGCAAACGTCCTTGAGGATCATAAACATAGGTTCCGGCACTATGGTCGATCAGGTAATCGTCCGGACCCTTCTGGGCCGTTTTCTGAAAAACCACTTTGTATTCTTTTGCCAACAGCTTGAGCGAGGCCGCATCGGTGTACATGCCGAGAAAACCGGGATTGAACGCGGGAACGAACTGTCGCAGCATCTCCGGCGTATCGCGCGCCGGATCGACCGTCACGAACAGGACCTGCACACGGTCGGCCAGCGGGCCCAGCATTTTCAAAGCCGCCGCAAAATCGGCCAGGGTGGTCGGGCACACATCGGGACAATGCGTATAGCCGAAGAAGATCGCCACCGCCTTGCCCTTGAAGTCGGCCAACGTGCGCACGTGTCCATTGTGATCGGTCAGCCTGAAGTCGCGCGCGAATGCCGCGCCCGTGATATCGGTCGCCTGGAATGCGGGTGGGGGTGGGGCCGGTTTGCAGGCTGCCAGCGCAACGCTCAGCGCGATGACCACCGCGACCAGGCCAATTTTCACGCCTTGATCTGCTCGAAAAGCTGTCCCGGCACGTCGGCGAGCCGGTATTTGCCCGACTCCACGGCTTTCGCCAGTTTCTCCAGCGTGGTGTCCTGCAGCAGGTCGATAATTTTTTTCTTCACCGGTATCCAGCGGAAGTGCAGGGGGCAGGCAGTTTCGTCGCTGCATTTCTTCAGCCCGAGCAGGCAGCTCTGGGTGAATGCCGGCCCTTCGGTCAGCAACAGGATCTGCATCAGGGTGATCTTGTCGCCCGACTCGCGCAGGCAGAAGCCGCCAAGGCGACCGCGGAAAGAGAACAGCAGGTTGCCCTTGGCGAGGCTCTGCAGGATTTTCGCCAGATACGGCGCCGGCACACCCAGCTTGGCGGCGATGTCCTTGTTCAGCACGGGGGTGGCGCTGGGCTGGGTGGCCATGTAGATCAGCGCCTGCACGGCATACTGGCTGGTTCGGGAGAGAATCATCTCATGCCCCTGAAAACGGACTGGACATCAATATAAAACAATCCAGTCCGAATATCCAGATATGCCGTCAAATATCCATATGAATCAAATCGGTATTCGCCAGTAGTGATCGGCCAGCATGATAGCGAACAGGACACTCAAATACCAGATGGAAAAGCGGAAAGTCTCCTTCGCGAGCGCGTCGCTGTAGGCGCGCCACAGCCGCCAGCCATAGTTGATGAAACGTGCGCCCAGCAGCACCGCGCCCAGCAGGTATATCCATCCGCCCATGCCGGTCGCCACCGGCAGCATCGACACCGCAAACAGCAGCAGCGTGTAGAGCAAGACCTGCAGGCGCGTATAGGTTTCGCCATGGGTCACCGGCAACATCGGCAGCCCGGCCTTGGCGTATTCCTCCCGCCGGTACAGCGCCAGCGCCCAGAAATGCGGCGGCGTCCAGGCGAAGATGATGAGGAACAGCAGCAGGGCATCATGGTGCACTTCGCCCGTCGCCGCCGCCCAGCCGAGTACCGGCGGCATCGCGCCGGACGCCCCGCCGATCACGATGTTCTGTGGCGTCATGGGTTTGAGGATGGCGGTGTAGATCACCGCGTAGCCGACGAACGTGGCCAGCGTGAGCCACATCGTGAGCGGGTTCACGAACGTATACAACAACAGCAGGCCGATGCCGCCCACCACGCCGGAGAACACCAGCGTCTGCGTGCTCGTGAGTTCCCCGCGCGGCAACGGGCGGGCACGGGTACGCGCCATCACCGCGTCGATCTTCTGCTCGATCAGGCAATTGAACGCCGCGGCCGCTCCCGCCACCAGCGCGATGCCGAGGGTGCCGGCCCACAAGGCGTTCCACGACGGCCAGCCGGGCACGGCCAGGAACATGCCGATCACCGCCGTGAACACGATCAGGCTGACGACGCGCAGCTTGCACAGTGCGAGAAACTGCTGACAACGGCAGGCCGCGCCCTGGGCCATCAAGGATTCCATGCTCATCTCCGGCGCACCCTGAAATTCAGGAAGACCAGGCTCGACAGCAGCAGGGCCGCGCCCGTATTGTGCGCAACCGCTACCGGCAGCGGCAGGCTGAACACGACGTTGCTGATGCCGAGCCCCACCTGCACTGCGAGCAATGCGACTATCGCCAGCCCGGTGCCTGCGAAACCCGGCGTGCACAACAAGCGCCACGCCAGCACCAGCAGATAGACCGCCACGATCAGCGCCATCACCCGATGTGTCCAGTGAATCGCGACCAGTGCGTCGAAAGGCAGCAGGTCGCCCGCCGCAGTTTCCCCGAGTTCCCGACGCAGCGTGAAACCGTGTCCGAAGTCCATAGCCGGCATCCAGGCGCCGTGGCATTGCGGGAAATCGGTGCAGGCCAGAGCCGCGTAGTTGGTGCTCACCCAGCCGCCCAGTGCAATTTGCGCCGCAACCAGCACCAGACCAAGCGTCGCGGCCAGGCGCAGATGATCCGCGCGCGCGTGATACACCAGCCCGGATCGCGCGCGTTCCCGCAGCCACAGCCAGAGCAGGAGGGACAAGGTCGCCATCCCGCCCAGCAGATGCGCGCTGACAACCAGCGGCTTGAGCAGGCGCGTCACCGTCCACATGCCCAACAAAGCCTGGAACACAACCAAGCCCAGCAGGACGAGTGGCAGCATCGGTCCGCCGTGCGCCTGGTGCCGGCGACGCCAGCCCAGCACCGCGATGGCCAGCACCAGCAAACCCAGCGTGCCCGCGAAGTAACGATGCACCATCTCCTTCCAGGCCTTGGCATGGGAAACCGGACCGTCCGGCCGGGTCGCGAGCGCGGCGTCGATCGAGTCGGCCGCATGGTGCGGGGTCAGCTGGCCGTAGCAGCCCGGCCAGTCGGGGCACCCCAGACCGGCATCCGACAGGCGTACATATGCGCCCAGGCTCACCACGCCCAGAGCCAGGATCAGGGCAGCCAGAATGAGTTTCCGGTACGCGCTCATCCCGATCAGCCGATCTGCGAGGCCTTGAGCAGCAGCCTGAGGTCTTTCATCATGCGCTTGGGATCGGGCTCCGCAGGAAAGCGCATCATCAGGTTGCCGAGCGGATCGACCACATAAAGCTGATCGCCCTCGCCCACACCCGGAAATTGCGCGACGAATCCCCGATCTGCCGGCCGCCACACGATCAGGCCCGGATGCGTTTTGAGCAGCGCTGCATCGGGTGCCTGCGCATCGGTCAGCACCCACACACGTTCTATGCGCGACTGGTCCTTGCCCTGCGCGGTGCGAACCTGCCGCGATAGGTATAGCCGATACGCACAGGCAGCATCGCACGCCGCCCCGCCGACATGCACCATCAGCCACTTGCCGCGCAGGGCGCCGACGTCGAACGCCTGACCATCGAGCCGGGTACCCGCAGTTTTCAGCAGCGGCGTCACGCGCAGCAGTTCGCCGTAATTGCCGTGCGCCGCAGGGCGCCAGCCCAGATAAGCAATGTAGGCGGCCACGACCGGCAGTGCGAACACGCCGATCAGGAGGAGAAGTTTTCCGCGCGAGGTCAGTTGCATGTTCGAAACAGAATAACGAAGAATCAGATGCACTCGTCGTGACGACGTTTGAAATTCGCCACCAGCCACAGCACGACCAGCGTCGTCGCCAGACTGTACCACTGGAACGCATAGCTGACATGCATGTCGACGCCGGTGTCGGGGCGCGGCCAGTCGCGCACCAGACCATCCGGCTGCGGACTGGTCTGCAACAGCACGACCGGTTGCAGGGCCAGGGGGTAGGTCTTTGCGTAGCGGTCGAAATCCAGGTTCTGCCAGACGCGCCCCTGCGGCGCGGCGTCGCCGAATTCCACGTAGCGGCTGTGCGGATCCCCGGCCATGCCCTCCAGCCGTACCCGTCCGGCCGGGACCGGCGGGCCAGGCAGATGCGCGCGCGACGGCCCCGCCGCAACCCAGCCGCGATTGACCAGTATGGCAAGCCGACCGCCATCCACGACAAGCGGCGTCAGCACATGGTAGCCCGCGACGCTGGCGTGCACCCGGTTGTCGATGAAAATGGTATGCATCGCGTCGAACACGCCGGTGACTTCCAGCTTGCGATACAGGACGCTATCACGGTCCAGCAGGACGCCGCCGACGTGCACGGGCGGCTCGCGCAGCGCCACGTCGTAGCGCGCCTGCAGGGCGCGTTTGAACTCGGCGCGCCCGCTTTGCCAATTGCCCAGCCAGACGGTCAGCACGACGAAGAAAACCGTCGCCAGGGTAGGCCACAGGCCAGGCGCAAAGCGCCAGCCGCCCAGACGGACATTCAGCCAATGCACGGCAGGACCAATCCGGTTAGACTGCAATTTTGCCGAGCGAGCCGCCCCATGCGCATCGTCGTCCTGCTCTTCATCTTCTTCATTCTGGCCAGCCTGGGCAGCGCCCTCTACTTCCTCATCAAGGACAAGGGGCAGTCGGATCGCACGGTAAAAATGCTCACCCTGCGCGTCGGTCTTTCCCTCGGTCTGTTCGTCCTGCTGATGGCAGGGTACTACTTCGGTCTCGTGCCCCAGCAGGGTTTGCGCTGAGCAGCCCAACAAAAAGCCGCACACAGGCGGCTTCTTGTTGGAATCGGGCCATCCGCGGCCCGACAGCCTGCTTCAGATCAGCCAGTACACCAGAACAAACAGCAACACCCACACCACATCGACGAAGTGCCAGTACCACGACACCGCTTCGAACGCGAAGTGATGATCGGCGGAGAAATGGCCGGCGATCGAGCGGCCGAGCATCACGATCAGCATGGTCGTGCCGACCAGCACATGGAAGCCGTGGAAGCCGGTCAGCATGAAAAAGGTCGCGCCGTATACGCCTGCACCCAGCGTGAGGCCCATTTCGGTATAGGCATGGTGGTATTCGTAGGCCTGCAAACCCAGGAACACGAGGCCCAGGGTCACGGTCATCGCCAGGCCCAGAATCAACTGCCCCCGCGCGCCCTTTTTCAGCCCCCAGTGCGCCCAGGTCACGGTCACGCCCGACGACAGCAGCAGGAGGGTGTTGATCGCGGGAATGCCCCAGGCATGCATGGGGGTGAACCGGGCCTCTTCGCCAGACAGTCCCGGTCCCGCAGTCGGCCAGGTGGCCAGGAAATTCGGCCAGAGCTGCTGCATGGTGTCGCCCGAGCCAAGCCAGGGCACCGAAAGCACGCGCGTGTAGAACAGCGCGCCGAAGAAAGCGGCGAAGAACATCACCTCGGAGAAGATGAACCAGCTCATCGACCAGCGATACGACGAGTCGACCTGCTTGTTGAAGCGCCCCGCCTCGCTGTCGCGGATGACCTCGCCGAACCAGCCGAACATCATGAAGAACAGGATCGCGAGACCGGTCAACAGCACCCAGCCGCCATGGTCGATCTCGCGCATCGTCATCGTGCCGCCGACCGCCATCAGCAACAATGCGACCGACCCGACGATCGGCCAGATCGATGGTTGCGGCAGGTAGTATTTATCGGTTTGCGCCAGGCTCATGTCTCCCCTCCTCGTCCCTATTGAAAATTCGCCACTTCAAAAACCGGCTCACTTTAGAAAACGCATAGCCAGATACACCACCAGCAACATCGTCAGCACGAACAGCACGGCGCCGATCAGGCCCGCGATGATGATCTGGGGCGGCGTCAGGTTCTGCGCATCGGCGTCGTAGTCGCGCCTTTTGCGCACCCCGAAAAAACTCCAGAACACGGCGAGCGCGGCTTTCAGATTGTTTCCCATCGTCTCAGCCGCCGCGTGCCGCCGCGCCCATCGCAACCTGCTTGCCTGTATCGAAGAAGGTATAGGACAGGGTGACGGTCGGCAGGTCGCGTTCCATCGTCGGATCGAGCACGAACAGCACCGGCATCCGTCGAGTCTCCCCCGCGGCCAGCGTCTGCGGGGTGAAGCAGAAACACTCGATCTTCTTGAAGAACGCGGCCGCGCGCGCCGGGCCGTAGCTGGGAACGGCCTGCCCCACGATGGGTTTGTCGCTGGCGTTGCTTACTTCGTATTCGACCTGCACCAGTTGTCCCGGATGCACGGTGAGCGTGCGCACCACGGGCTTGAAACGCCAGGGCAGGGCTTCGTTGACGTTGGCGTCGAACTGGATCGTGACCCAGCGCGAGGTGTCGATCTGGGTGTTCTTCACCAGCGCCTGCTCGTCGCCCGCGTTGACGCCGGTGACCTCGCAGATCTTGTAGTAGAACGGCACCAGCGCGAAGCCGAAGCCAAACATGCCGAGCGCCGCCACGGCAAGCTTGGTCAGGGTCTTCGCGTTGCCCGAGGCCATGGCCTACTTGAGCCCGGTGTACAGGGTAAACAGAAACAGACCGAGCGCGAACAGCGCGAGCAGGCCCGCGGTCAAATACTTGCTGCCCCGCTTGTCCGCCATGGTGTGCGCGCCGCTCACTTGATCACCGGCGCCGTTTCAAAGGTGTGATACGGCGCAGGCGAAGGAACCGTCCACTCTAGGCCTTCCGCGCCTTCCCAGACCTTGCTCTCGGCCTTCTTGCCGCCCTTGACCGCTTTCAGCACAACGGTCAGGAAGATGAGTTGGGAAAACCCAAAGACAAATGCACCGACACTTGCAATCTGGTTGAAGTCGGTGAACTGCAGGGCGTAGTCGGGAATCCGTCTCGGCATGCCGGCCAGCCCCAGGAAGTGCATCGGGAAGAAGGTGATGTTCATGCCGATGACCGACAGCCAGAAATGCCATTTGCCCAGGGTTTCGTTGTACATGTGGCCGGTCCACTTGGGCAGCCAGTAGTAGATGCCGGCGAAGATCGAGAACAGCGCGCCCGACACCAGAACGTAGTGGAAATGGGCGACCACGTAGTAGGTATCGTGCAGCTGGATGTCGACCGGGGCGATGGCGAGTACCAGGCCCGAGAAGCCGCCGATGGTGAACAGGCAGACGAAGGCGATGGCGAACAGCATCGGCGTCTCGAAGGTGATCGAACCGCGCCACATCGTGGCGACCCAGTTGAACACCTTCACGCCTGTCGGCACCGCGATCAGCATGGTCGAAAACATGAAGAAGAGCTGTGCCGCCGCCGGCATGCCGACGGTGAACATGTGGTGCGCCCAGACGATGAACGACAGGATCGCGATCGACGCCGTGGCGTAGACCATCGAGGCGTAGCCGAACAGCGGCTTGCGGGCGAAGGTCGGGATGACCTGCGACACGATGCCAAAGGCCGGCAGGATGAGGATGTAGACCTCGGGGTGCGCAAAGAACCAGAAGATGTGCTGGAACATCACCGGATCGCCGCCGCCGGCCGCATTGAAGAAGTGCGTGCCGAAGTTGCGGTCCGTGAGCAGCATCGTGACGGCACCCGCGAGCACCGGCATGGTGGCGATGAGCAGATACGCGGTGATGAGCCAGGTCCAGCAGAACAGCGGCATCTTCATCAGCGTGAGGCCCGGCGCGCGCATGTTGAGGATGGTCGTGATGATGTTGATCGAGCCCATGATCGACGACAGGCCCATGATGTGCACGGCGAGGATCGTGAGATCGTACGAGATGCCCCCCTGGATGTAGAGCGGCGGGTACATCGTCCAGCCGCCCGCGACCGCGCCGCCGGGCAGCAGGAACGAGGACATCAGCAGGATCCCCGCCACCGGCAGAATCCAGAACGCCCAGTTGTTCATGCGCGGGAAGGCCATGTCGGGCGCCCCCAGCATCAGCGGCACCTGCCAGTTCGCGAAGCCCGAGAAGGCCGGCATGATCACGCCGAAGATCATGATCAGGCCGTGCATGGTGGTGAGCTGGTTGAAGAAGTCCGGATGCAGCAGCTGCAGCCCCGGCTCGAACAACTCGGCGCGAATCAGCAACGCCATCGTGCCCGCCGCGAACAGCATGATCAGCGCGAAGATCAGATACAGGCTGCCGATGTCCTTGTGATTGGTAGTGGTCAGCCAGCGCATGATCCCGCTCGGGTGCGCGTGATGTCCGTGGTCGTCGTCGTGGCCGTGGGCGTGTGCAACATCAGACATGGTTGAGCTCTCCTCTCCGTGATTCATTGCGCGGCCGGGGCAGCGGCTTCAGAAGCGCCGCGGACCGCGGCGATCTGTACGGGTTGCGCGGTGTCGCCCATCTTGTTGTCCCAGGCATTGCGCTGGTAGGTCACGACGGCGGCGATGTCGGCATCCGACAATTGCTTGCCGAACGCGGCCATCGCCGTGCCGGGACGGCCGTTCAGGACCGTGTTGATGTGGGCATCGATGGGACCGGTCGCCACCTTCGAGCCGTTGATCGCGGGGAAGGCGCCGGGCAGACCCATGCCGTTCGCCTGGTGGCAGGCTGCGCAATTCGCCGCGTACACCTTCTCGCCGCGCGCGACCAGTTCGGCCAGGTCGAAGGTCTTGCCGTTGTCGGCCGCGGCGCTGGCGGTCGCGCCCTTCTTCTTCTCCACCCAGGCCTTGTAGTCCGCTTCCGAGACGACCTTGACGACAATGGGCATGAAACCGTGGTCCTTGCCGCAGAGTTCGACGCATTGCCCGCGGAAGGTGCCGATCCGGTCGGCTTCGAACCAGCTGTCGCGGATGAAACCCGGTATGGCATCCTGCTTCGCGCCGAGCGCGGGAACCCACCACGAGTGGATCACGTCATTGGCGGTGATCAGCAGGCGGATGCGCTTGCCGACCGGCACCACCACAGGCTCGTCGACCTCGAGCAGGTAATGCTCGCCCTTGGTTTCCGCGTTGTCGATCTGCTCGCGCGGCGTGGCGAGATTGCTGTAGAAGCTGATGCCTTCGTTCAGATAGTCGTAACCCCATTTCCACTGATAGCCGGTGATCTTGATGGTCATGTCCGGGTTGCTGGTGTCCTTCATCGCGATCACCACCTTCGCCGCCGGATAGGCCATGCCCATCAGAATGACGAACGGGATCACCGTCCAGATCACTTCTACCGTGGTGTTCTCGTGGAAATGCGCGGCCTGATGGCCGGCCGACTTGCGGTGCTTGATGAGCGCATAGAACATGGCGCCGAACACCACCACGAAAATGCCCAGGCATACCAGCATGATCATGTTGTGCAGGTGGAACACCTGGCTGGCGATCGGACTCGCCGGTTCCTGCAGGTTGTAGGCGTATTCGGCGAATGCCGATCGGCTCGCCCCCCACGCCGCTGCCACCAGCCCTGCTTGTTGCCACTTGCTCTTCATCGCGCTTCCCCGTCCTCTCTCATCTTGGTTGGTATTCGGTTCGTCGTTACGGCGTTTGGCTATGCCTGCAATTTACTGCGCAACGTGGCGGCCAGCTGCAGGCGCGCCTCGTCGCTCAAATACGCTCCTATCTCGGTACCACATCCGTGCGAACGCACGCTGATCCTGCAATTGCGGCCTGGCGCAGTGCAGTCGGACTCGACCCGCACCCAGTGCCTATTCAGTTCGCGACGCCCCTGGCGGCGTCCATTGCTCCATTCCAGCACCACCGCATCGCCATCGATGGTGAGCATTTCGTAATCCCGTTCGCGTTCGCGCATCGCCTCGAACGCCCACGCCAGAAGACCGACTTCCAGACCGGCAAAAGGCAGTACCAGCCAGTACCCCAGTGCGGAAAACGCGATCGCCACGCCGAAGCACACCGTTGCAAGCGCCCAGAAGACCCGATGCGCCTGCCGACGCGTCAGCGAACAACGGGGGCGGGAATGAAAGACGTATGCGTCTGCGCTCCCGCGCGCTACCCCTTCCATGTCGATAGACTCCTTGTGGAGAACCGGAGGATGTGCGGCAATCTGTCGCAACCGTACCACGCAGGTGCGCGCGCTGGCAAGCCGACGCCTGCAATAAGCAATTGATTTGTATGCAGAATATCGTTATTAACGATTATTCTAAGATGCTAATTCTTCAGGCAGCGCCAGCCAGTGCGGCACGCTGTCGGGAATCGGACCGGGGAAATGGGGCTGGATACCCAGACAGGGACCCGGCAAACGCGCAGTCAGCGCGGCAAGGTTCTCGTCGGCGAAGGACAGGGCCGGATCGATGCGGTTGGCGATCCATCCCGCCCAGGGCAGGCCGCGCGCCCGGATCGCGTCGGCCGTCAGGAACGCATGGCTGAGGCAACCCAGCCGCAGCCCCACCACCAGAATCACCGGCAGGCCAAGACGCGCGGCCAGATCCGCCATGTCCGCTTCGTCTGACAGCGGCACGCGCCAGCCGCCCGCACCTTCCACCACCACTACGTCAGCGCGTGCGGCGAGGCGCGCGTAGGCCGCCACGATGCGCTCGACGTCGATGACCACGCCTGCATGAGCCGCCGCGATATGCGGCGCGACCGGCCTGTCGAAGGCATAGGGATTCATGTCCGGAAGATCCGCCTCGACGTTGCAGGCCGCGCGCAGCGCCGTCACATCTTCGTTCAAATGCCCCGGCTCGGCGCCCGCGGAAACCGGCTTCATCGCCGCCACCCGCAGGCCACGCGCGCGGAGTGCATGGATCAGCGCAACCGCGACGCGCGTCTTGCCCACGCCGGTATCGGTGCCGGTGACGAAAAAGCCGTGCGCGTTCATGCCAGGCCCGCGCGGCGCCGGCGCGCGCCGATCTGCATCTGGATCACCTGCCGGCCATCCTCGCGCCGGGTCTTGTCGCCCGCCCAGGCGTGGCCGTAGATCACCTCGAAAGTGGCCGGCAGACGACCATCGCGACGATGCGCTTCGTAGGCCTGCTGCAGCCGCGCCCACGCCGACTTGCCGAGCAGGCCGCGGCGGCGCGCCGCAGCCGCGTTGTGCGCACCGATGCCCTTGAGATCCGTCATGAGGGATTTGAGGTCGGCGTAGGTCAGCGTCAGCATCTCCATCTCCATCACCGGATGGGCGAAGCCGGCGTGGATCAGCATGTCGCCGATGTCGTGCAGATCGACGAAGCGGTTGACGTGCGGCGCATCGTCGACGGCGGAAAAGGCCGCGCGCAGTTCCTTCAGCGTGTCGGGACCGAAGGTGGAGAACATCAGCAACCCGCCCGGCGCCAGCGCACGGTGGAATTCCTTCAGCGTGGCTTCGAGATCGTGCGCCCATTGCAGCGCCAGGCTGGACCAGACGAGCTGCATGCTGTTGGCCGCGAGCGGCAGCCGCTCCATATCCGCACAGACCAGATGCGTGCCGCGCGCCGGCACGCCGGTCAGCTTCGCCACCGCACGCTGTGCCCAGCCTGTCTGCGGCAGCCGTGCATGCGCCTCGGCCAGCATGGCCGGTGCGATGTCGAGCGCGCAGCATTCGGCGTCCGGGAAACGCCCGTGTAGGTGCGCCAGTCCGTAGCCGGTGCCCGTGCCCACGTCGAGTACGCGCGCCGGCTGCAGCTTCATGAAATCGAGCCGGCCGAGCAGGCGGTCGCACACTTCGCGCTGCAGCACCGCATGCGCATCGTAGCTGGCCGCCGCGTGGCCGAAGGCGCGCCGCACCTCGACGAAGTCGAGTTCGTCAATCGGTTTTGGCATGGCGTTTGCCCCCTCTCCCGCTTGCGGGAGAGGGGTGGGGAGAGGGGCGTGCGCACGCGCGCAGGCCATGCAGAAACCGGCCGATCGCGTTGGCCACGTCCTCGGCATGCGACAGGTGCGGCGCGTGTGCGGCGCGCGCGAACGCGACGTGCTGCGCATCCGGCAGTGCCGCCGCCAGCGCCACTCCTGCGCCGGCGGGCGTCAGCGTATCGAGCGCGCCGTGCAGGACGAGGGTCGGCTGGGTCAGCCCCGGGAGTTCGACGCGCAGGTCGGTGTCGCGCAGCATCGTCAGCCCCGCCGCAAGCGCATCCGGATCGGGCGAGGGCGCCGCCTGCAGATTCTGCCGCAGGCCATGCAGCAGGGTTTTCTGGTCGGGCGCCCCGCGCGTCTGCAAACTGAGGAAACGCAGCAGCGTGGCGCGCGGATCGGCGAGCAGCGCTGCACCGAAGGCGGCCAGATCGTCCACCGCCATGCCGTGCGGCCAGTCCGGCGCCGCGACGAACCTGGGCGTGGATGCCAGCAGGACCAGGCGCACGATTCTGCGCGGATGATCGAGCGCCGCCCGCATCGCGACCTGGCCGCCCAGCGACCAGCCCAGCAGCGCGGCGCCGTCCGGCAGCTGCCGCGCCGCATCGTCGGCCCAGCTCGACAACGTGTTCTCCGGCAGGGGCGCGCGGCCGCCATGTCCCGGCAGGTCGAGCACGCGCACGTCGAAATCCGCCGCCAGTTTCTCGGCGAGCGCATCGAACACGCGGGCGTTCATGCCCCAGCCATGCACCAGGCCGAGCACCGGATCAGGCGAGCGCATGCAAGGCCTCGACGAGCTGCGCGACGTCGTCCGCACTGTGCGCCGCAGACAGCGTGATGCGCAGGCGCGCGGTGTTGGCCGGCACGGTCGGCGTGCGGATCGCGGGCACCAGCAGGCCGCGCGCCAGCAGGGCCTGCGACAGCCGCACCGCCTCCGCATCCGGACCGATCAGCAGGGGCTGGATCGGGGTGTCGGACGCCATCAGGGTTCCGGTTTTCAGACCGGCCAGCCCGGCGCGCAGCTGCGCGATGTGGCGCTGCAGGCGTTCGCGCCGCGCGTCGCCCGCCTCGATCTGGCGCAGGCTTTCCAGCAGGCAGGCAGCGAGCAGCGGGGGCGACGCCGTGGTGTAGATGTAGGGCCGCGCCTTCTGGATCAGCCAGTCGATCACGCTTTCGTGTGCCGCAACCGCGGCGCCGGACACGCCGGCCGCCTTGCCGAGGGTAGCCAGATAGATCACGCGATCGCTCGCGCGTGCGCGTGTGCTCATCCCGCCGCGTCCATCGTTGAGCACGCCGAAGCCGTGCGCATCGTCGAGATACAGCCAGGCGTCGAAACGTTCGGCCAGGTCGAGCAGCGCATCGACCGGCGCGACATCGCCGTCCATGCTGAACACCAGGTCGGTGACGATCAGCTTGTCCTGCGCGGTGCTGGCTGCCAGCTGCCCTTCGAGCTGCGCCAGGTCGTTGTGGCGGTGGCGCGTGAACACGGCGCCGGACAGCTGCGCGGCATCGACCAGCGAGGCGTGGTTCAGCCTGTCGGCGAACACCTCGCCCTTTCGCCCCGTCAGCGCGGCCAGCACGCCGAGATTCGCCATGTAGCCGGTGGAAAACAGCAGCGCCGCCGGCTTGCCCACGAAGCGCGCGAACGCGGCCTCGAAATCGTGATGGAAGCGGTGATGCCCGGTGATGAGATGTGCCGCGCCCGCGCCGACGCCGCATTGGCCCAGCGCGGCATGCGCAGCGGCAATGAGCGCGGGATCGGCGGCGAGGCCGAGGTAGTCGTTGCTGCAGAAGGCGACGACGCGCCGGTCATCGACCGTGACGTGCGCCCCCTGCGCACCGTCGAGCAGCCGGCGGCGGCGCTCGAGATGATCGGCCTTCAGCGCCGCCAGCCCCTGCTGCAGGCGGGTCAGCGCGGCGTGCGTCACAACGGCGTCAGGCCCAGCGTGTCGAACAGGCGCTGGTCGCGTTCCCATTCCGGGTTGCCGGTGGTGAGCAGCTTCTCGCCGTAGAAGATCGAATTGGCACCGGCGAGGAAGCACAGCGCCTGCACCGCGTCGCTCATCTGCTGGCGGCCGGCGGACAGGCGCACGAAGCTCTTCGGCATGCAGAGGCGCGCCACCGCGATGGTGCGCACGAATTCCAGCGGATCGAGCGCCTCGGTGCCGGCGAGCGGCGTGCCCTCGACCTGCACCAGCAGGTTGATCGGCACCGACTCCGGCTGCGGGTCCAGCGAAGCCAGCTGTGCAATGAGTCCTGCGCGCTGGGTACGCGATTCGCCCATGCCGACGATACCGCCGCAGCAGACGTGCAGGTCGGCGTGGCGCACGCGTTCCAGCGTGTCGAGACGGTCCTGGTAGTCGCGCGTAGTGATGATCTCGCCATAGAACTCGGGCGCGGTGTCGAGGTTGTGATTGTAGTAGTCGAGTCCGGCATCCTTCAGCTGCTCGGCCTGGCCGTCCTTCAGCATACCCAGGGTGGCACAGGTTTCCAGCCCCAGCGCCTTCACCTCGCGGACCATGTCGAGCACCGGTTCGAGGTCGCGCTGCTTGGGCCCGCGCCAGGCCGCGCCCATGCAGAAGCGCGAGGCGCCGGCGGCCTTGGCGGCACGCGCCGCCTCGAGCACGTCGTCGATATCGAGCAGGCCCTGGTTCTCGACGCCGGCATCGTAGCGCGCCGACTGCGGGCAGTAGCCGCAGTCCTCGGAACAGCCGCCGGTCTTGATCGACAGCAGCGTCGACAACTGCACCTTGTTGGGGTCGAAGTGCGCACGGTGCACGGTCTGCGCCTGGAACAGCAGATCGGAAAACGGCATGGCAAAGAGCGCGTCGATGTCCGTCACCGAACGGCGCACGGGGGGATGAACGAGATCATTCATTGATCGCAACCTCAATCGTAACGTCCTGCCACGGCTCGCGCGCGGCCTTGTAAATGTCGTACAGCGCCCACGGCACGATGATCGTCACCGCCAGCCCCAGTACCAGCATCAGTCCCTGCCACCCCTCGAGCAGGTCATAAATGGGTTGACCGATCACCACCAGGCTGCCCATCACGCCGTAAAAGCGGTAGCCTGCCCACTTGTTGTAATGCGCGGTCCGCGCGTTGGGGTGGTGGGCGATGCTGGCGTAGACGAAAATCGACGCACCCAGCCAGATCATCACCGGCGGCAGGCTCAGCACGAATGGCAGGAAACCGATCTTGTGGCCGGCAAGCAGCTTGCCGAGCGTGAGCGCAGTCAGCGAAATCATCAGCGCGGCAACGGTGATGATGTTGAAGAGTTGCGCGGCGAAGCGTGAGGACGAGGCGGAAATGACGCGTTTGGCTTTCATGGCCAGGATTTTCGGGGCTCACCGCGCGACTGTCAAATTGGCGGGAATTCAGAATTGAACATTCGCTCAATTTTTAATCGATTCATTCCACCGGCCTGCCTGTTGTGCGGCACCCCTGGCGGCGTATCGCCCTGTCCGGGCTGCCGGGACGACCTGCCCTGGCACCGTGCGCCGCACTGTCCGGCCTGCGCCACGCCCACCCCCGCTGGCCAGATCTGCGGCACCTGCCTCAAACGGCCGCCGGCTTTCGATCGTACCCGTGCTGCACTGGCTTACCGCTTTCCGCTCGATCGCCTGATCCCGCGGCTGAAATACCAGGGCCAGCTCGCCATCGCGCCGGTCCTGGCCGATTGCCTGCACCGGATGCTCGATGATGCATCACGCCCCGATTGCATCGTGCCGATGCCGCTGCACCCCGCCCGCATCCGCGACCGCGGTTTCAATCACGCCGCGGAAATCGCGCGTGGCGTGGCGAGGCAACGCGATTTGCGGCTCGATCTCGACTTGTGCCGGCGCGTGCGCGACACGCCGCCGCAGATGCAGCTGAAATACGACGCACGCAGGCGCAATGTGCGCGACGCGTTCGCGTGTTCGGGTGCCGTGCACGGCCTGCACGTGGCCGTGGTCGACGACGTGATGACGACCGGTACCAGCCTCGACGAACTGGCTGCGACGCTGAAACGTGCCGGCGCCCGCGAAGTGAGCTGCTGGGTGGTGGCGCGTGCGCTGCCCCCAGGCGACTGAGGCCCGCTCAGGCCGCCTGCGCGTAACCCGCCTCGGCCGCCTTGGGAAAGCCCTCCTCGATCGGCAGCGCCGGATCGCGCGACCATTCGTTCCACGAGCCGAAATATATCTTCACGTTGCGGATGCCGGCTTCCTTCAGGATCAGGTAGGTATTCGAGGCGCGTGCCCCCTTGAAGCAATACACGATCACCGGCGTGTCCGGCGTGATGCCGACGGTGAGGCATTCCGCACGCACTTCCTCGGCCGACTTGAACACGGGGCCGTCGGCGCCGGGTTTCATCAGGCGATACCACTCGATCCAGCGTGCTCCCGGGATGCGTCCCTTGCGCGGACAGAAATCCGGGCCATAGGGCGAGGAACTCGCGCCTATCCACTCGTCCACGTCGCGCACGTCAAGCAGGGCCGGCCCACCCGCCTTCACCGCGGCAAGCATCATGTCCTTGTCGACCAGGATGTCACCGGAGGTCAGGGGCGGAAAGCTTGCCGCAACCGGCATCGCTGCCTCGGTGCATGTCGGCAGGCCGGCAGCCAGCCAGGCCTGGTAGCCGCCGTGCAACACCTTGATCTTCGGATAGCCCAGATAGCTCAGGATGAAATAGCCGCGGCACGACTGGCCGAAGCCCGTGTTCATTGCGTCTTCGTACAGCACGGCGGTTTCCTTGCCCGACAGGCCCGCTGCACCGAACAGCGCGGCGAATTTCTCTTTGAGGGTATCGATCCCGTCCGGGTCGGTAGTGGCGAGGAAGGTAAAGATGTCGCGCACGTTCACCGCGCCGGGCAAATGGCCTTTCGCATAGGTGTCGGGGTCGCGGGTATCGATGACGACGAGGGGTTCGGTCGTCATCAGGGTTTGCAGTTCGGCGGGTTCGATCAGCACGCTCATTCGATTCTCCTGGACGAATAAAACAAGCCGTACTGTGCAGCGAGCGTGCCAGCAGGCGAGAACCGCATGCCTCGTGCATTGGCGCGGCCTGCAAGCAGACTGCTCCCGCATCGATGGCGCGACGGTCTACAAAATGCTTACAGAATGCGGACCTTGGACGCCGGTCCGCGAGAAGAAAACCGCGCCCTAGATTTCCTCGACCGCGAAAATCCGCCGGTGTTCGCGCATCGCATAGCGGTCGGTCATGCCGGCGATATAGTCGGCGACGGCGCGCGCGCCTTCCAGCGATTCGCGTGCCTGGTGCTCGGGCGGCAGCAGACGCGCGTCGCCGATGAAGGCGGTGAAGAGGTCGGTGACGATGCGGGTGGCCTTGGCGCTCATGCGCTGCACCCGGTAATGGCGGTAGAGATGATGCAGGAGGAAGCGCTTGAGCTCGCGGTGTTCTTCCAGCAGCGCGGGGCTGAAGGCTGCGAGCGGCGGCGCGGCGCGCACCGCGTCCAGGGTCGCCACGCCCGCCCGTTCGATGTTGCCGCGCGTGGTCTCGACCAGGTCGAGGATCAGCGTGTTGATCATGCGCCGGATGGTTTCGGTGATCACGCGGCGGCCCGCAAGCCTGGGATATTTCGCCCGCACTTCGTCCAGATGCCGGGCGAAGATGCGCACTTCGGACAGCTGCTCCAGCGCGATCAGCCCCGAGCGCAGACCGTCGTCGACGTCGTGGTTGTTGTAGGCGATCTCGTCGGCGAGATTGGCAATCTGCGCCTCGAGCGAGGGCTGGCGCTTGTCCAGGAAGCGCGCGCCGAGTTCGCCGAGTTTCTCGGCGTTGCCGAGCGAGCAATGCTTGAGGATGCCCTCGCGTGCCTCGAAGGTGAGGTTGAGCCCGTCGAACTCGGCGTAGCGCTCTTCCAGCAGATCGACCACGCGCAAGGATTGCAGGTTGTGCTCGAAGCCCCCGTGCTCACGCATGCAGGCGTTCAGGGCATCCTGTCCGGCATGGCCGAAAGGCGTGTGGCCGAGGTCGTGCGCCAGCGCCACGGCCTCGACCAGATCCTCGTTGACCTTCAACAATCGCGCAATCGTGCGCCCGATCTGCGCGACTTCCAGGCTGTGCGTCAGCCGCGTGCGGAACAGATCGCCCTCATGGTTCACGAACACCTGGGTCTTGTACTCCAGCCGGCGGAATGCGGTGGAGTGGATGATGCGGTCGCGGTCGCGCTGGAATTCCGAGCGCGGCGCCGCGGCGGGTTCCGGATGCTGCCGGCCCCGGGTGTGGCCGGAATGCGCGGCGTAGGAAGCGAGTGCGTCCATCAATGCGGCGCGGCGAGCACGTCGGTCAGCACGTCTTTCGGCACATCGCCGGTAACGACCGCCTCGCCCAGCTTCTTCAGCAGTACGAAGCGCAGCTTGCCGGACTCGACCTTCTTGTCGTGCCCCATGTAGTCGAGCCAGGTTTCCACGCCCAGGTCGGGCGCCACGTCCGGCAAGCCCGCCGCGCGGATCAGCGCACGCGCACGCACGACCTCGGCTTCGCCGATCCAGCCGAGCCGGCGCGAGGTCTCGGCCGCCAGCGCCATGCCCGCGCCGACCGCCTCGCCGTGCAGCCAGGTTCCGTAGCCCATGCCGGTCTCGATCGCGTGGCCGAAAGTGTGGCCGAGATTGAGAATCGCGCGGATACCCCCTTCACGCTCATCCTCGCCCACCACCTGCGCCTTGATTTCGCAGGAACGGTAGATGGCGTGCGTAATCGCCGCCGGGTCGAGCGCGCGCAGTTTCCCCATGTTGCTTTCCAGCCAGGCGAGGAAGTCGGCGTCCCAGATCAGGCCGTACTTGATGACTTCCGCCAGGCCCGCCGAGATCTCACGCGATGGCAGCGTCTTCAGCGTGTCGGTGTCGGCCAGCACCACTTCCGGCTGGTAGAAGGCGCCGATCATGTTCTTGCCGAGCGGGTGATTGATGCCGGTCTTGCCACCCACCGAGGAATCGACCTGCGACAACAAGGTGGTTGGAATCTGGATGAAGGGTGCGCCGCGCTGGTAGCACGCGGCCGCGAAACCCGTCATGTCGCCGATCACGCCCCCCCCCAGTGCAATGAGCGTGGTCTTGCGCTCGGCACGCCAGGTCAGGAGCGCATCGAAAATCAGGTTGAGCGTTTCCCAGTTCTTGTAGGCTTCGCCATCCGGCAGGACGATGGGTTGAACCGTCACGCCAGCCGCAGTCAGCGTCGCGGCCAGACGTTCGAGGTACAGCGGCGCCACCGTGGTGTTGGTCACCACTGCCACCCGCTTCTGCGCCAGATGCGGCAGAATCAGGTCGGCGCGATCCAGCAGGCCGGCCCCGATGTGGATGGGGTAGGAACGGTCGCCAAGATCGACGGTAAGGGTTTGCATGGCACGAAACGAAGGACAAAACCGGGGAAGCGCCATTGTAGCAACCGTGCACCGAAGTCGGCCGGCAGGGCGCTACAATTCACAGACGCTGTCCGTCCCTGCCGCCCGTCATCAAGCACATTCGCCATGGATCGCTTCGACCCCGCCCTGATTTCAGTCGTCATGTTCTGCCGCAACGCCGCCCCCACCGTGGAAGCGGCGGTGGCCAGCGTGCTCGAACAAACCTACCCCCTGGTGCAACTCGTCGTGGTGGACGACGGCTCGACCGACGGCGCGTCTGAAATCCTGCAGGATATGGCGGCGAGCCATCCGGACCGCATCGTTCTCGTCTACCAGAACCCCGCCGGGCCGTACGCCGCACGCAACCGCGCGCTTGCCCATGCCGATGGCAACTACATTGCGTTTCTCGACGCCGACCAGGTCTGGCATCCCGATGCGCTGCGCCACCTGCACGCAGCGCTCGAAACCAAGGGTGCGGACCTCGCGTACTGCGGCTGGCAGACCCTCGACGCTGCAGCGGCCGACGCACAGCCCGACATCCCGCCTGCGCTCGATGCCCGCGCCGCCATCGCGCTTTTTCTGGAACACGGCCCCTGGCCGATCGATTGCGCACTCGCCCGTCGCCCCCTTATCGACGAATTGCGCGGGTTTTCGGAACGCGCCCCCACCGCGATGGATTACGATTTCTGGCTCCGGCTGTTCGCGGGCGAGCCGAAACTCGTCCGGGTGCCCGAAGCGCTGGCCTCCAGCCGCAGCCGCCCGCGCGACACCGGCGCGGTCCCGCGCTGGCGGCAGGTGTTCGATGCCATCGCCGTGCGCCGCGATTTCGCCCGGCATTACCCGCAATGCGTCGCTCACCTGCCGCCGGCCCGCCTCGACGCGCTGATCCGCGGTCCGCTCCTGCGCGAAGCCTACCGCTGCCACTGGCGCAACGACACCGAATCCGCCCGCCGCCTGTTTCGCCGCGCCCTCCGCAGCGCCGACTGGAAAGCAGGCGATCTCAAGCATCTCGTCGCCAGCCTGCTGCCCGCCGGGGCCTACCGCCATCTGGTCGATTTCGTCACGCACCGGCGCAGCGCCCGTGCCGGCGACTGAACGTCCCCGCCCGGCGTCGCGCCGGCTTTGGCATAGCGCTTGCTGTCATCCCGGACGCTTACAATCACCGCCCATGGATACGTTCGACACCCTGCAGCCGCGCTTCGCCATGCCCATTCCCGCAACCGGGAACCGGCAACCGCAGCCCCGCCCGCTTTCGGCTTCCCCGCGTACGACAGTTGAGATGTCGTCGCATGCGGCAATCCGCCGACAGCACCGCAGTCGCCCTTCCGCCGCGTTCGGCAGCCTTTCCCGGTAACCGTCATGACCGCTTTTTCGCTCGACGAAACCTTCCCCCGGCTGATGCGCGGCGTCAGCCGGGGACTGAACAAATACGGGGACGGTTTCCTGTTCGGCGCGGTCGGCCGCACGCCGCCGATCGAAACCAACCCGCACGCCGAAACGGGCATGCACAGCGCCGTCCCGCACCGCTACCTCTACGCCTATCTGACGGCGATCAAGTCCTTCCTCCGCTATCACGCCGACATCGCGGTCTACGTACACGACGACGGCTCGCTGCGCGAAGAGGACAAGGCCCTGATCCGCAGGCACGTACCCGGCGCGCACGTCGTGGACCGCGCCTGGGCCGACCGGACGTTTGCCGAGCGGGTCGGCGACGAATTCCTGATGAAGGTGCGCACGAGCTACACCAGCTACCTGAAGCTGTTCGACCCCACCCTGGTCAGCACGCACAAACGCATCGCCATCGTCGACACCGACGTGCTGTTCCTCCACCGCCCGGAAGCGATCCTCGACTGGGTCCGCAACGGCGGGGCAGCCTGGTATCACCGCTCGGGTTCCTGGCTCAGGAAGACGCCCGCGTCCACCCCGGCCCCGACGCCCGCACCCGACGTCGCCCAGCCGACGCACATCCAGCAGACCGTGGTCGAGAAAATTCCCGAAATCAACCAGGCACTCGGCAAGAACTACGCGTTCGTGCACGGATTCAACTCGGGCTTCATCGGCTACGACCGCGGCATGGTGGACTACGCCGAACTCAAGGAACTGCTGACCCACCTGTACGGCCTGTTCGGCGACCGCATATTCCGCTGGGGCTCGGAGCAGACGATGCACGGCCTCGTCCTTTGCGGAAAGGGCGCGCAGGCGCTGCCCTCGGACGCCTACATGGTCTACACCAGCCTGAACAGCGACCAGGCGGCGCAGGCCGCCTTCGTCCACTTCATCGGCGAATTCCGCTATCACCGCATGCTGTATCCGCGACTGGCCCGGCAGGTCATACGCCAGTTGAAACGCTGATCGGCCATCCACCCGGACCCTGCACCATGAATCCACTATCGGCATCCAGAAAAATCCTGCTCATGGCGGGCGAGCTCGGCCGGCACCCCCGGGAGCTGCCGTATGCGCCGCGCTGGTTCCAGTCCCTGCTACCCGGCCACAGCCCCCTGCAAGACGAAATACCCTGGATAACGTTTCGCGCCATCGACTGGCTCGACGGCTTTCTCAAACCCGACATGACGGTTTTTGAATACGGGGCGGGCGGCTCCACGCTGTACCTGGCCAAGCGGGTGCGTCACGTCGCCTCGGTCGAACATGACGAAGGCTTCCATCAATTGGTGAGCGGCATACTGTCCCAGCGTGGCATCGACAACTGCACGCTCATGCTGCACAAGGCCGAACCCTGCGGCGAGGACAATCGCGAATTCGCCTCCCATCAGCAGAAATACCGCGGCCAGTGCTTCGCATCCTACGTGAAGGCCATCGACGCCTACCCCGACCGGAGCTTCGATATGGTGCTCGTCGACGGGCGCGCCAGGATGGCCTGCGTCGAGCGCGCGCGCGCCAAGCTGAAGCCGGGTGGCGCGCTCATGCTGGACAACTCGGACCGGCCCGCCTACCAGCAGGCACGCGAGCTGATGGGCGACGTCCCGCATCAGGATCTGGCGGGGGTGACGCCGTGGAATATCGAAGCCTCCCAGACGAGCGTCTGGCGGATCCCCGGCTGAACGCGCTTCCCGGCATGCTTCCCGCCGCCGAAACCTTTTCGGGCGAACACGCGTTGCATGCGACGGCGCGCCCCGCGTCCGCCTCATGACGCTCGGACAGAACATCCGCCACGGCGTCGCCTGGCTGTTCGTCGGCAACACCAGCAAGCAGGTGCTGGGCTTCCTGTTCGGCATCGTGCTGGCGCGGCTGTTGGTGCCGCAGGACTTCGGCACCCTGCTGACGATCCAGGTGTTCACCGGCATGGCCGGCTTCGTCGCCGGCGGCGGCATGGGACAGGCGCTGGTACGGGCGAAAGAAACCTCGAAGCAGGATTACGACATCGTCTTCACCCTGCAGATCCTGATCGGCAGCCTGATCTATGCCGGCTTCTTCTTCGCCGCGCCCTGGTTCGCCAAGTGGTACGACAACCCCATCTACACCCATCTGCTGCGTGTCTCGGCGCTCACATTCATCTTCCGCCCGCTCGTCAACCTGCCGGGCAGCATCCTCTACCGGAACATGCGGTTCAAGGCGCTCACCGGGGTAAGTTTCGTCTCCCTGGTCCTGTCGAGCGGCACCAGCATCGTCATGGCCTGGCTCGGCTACGGCGTGTGGAGTCTGGTGCTGGGCGGCATCGTGGGCTCGATCCTCAATGCCATCATGCTGATCCCGCTGGCCAAATGGCGGCCGGGCCTCTCGCTGCAATTCGGGCGCGGGCGCGACATCGCACGTTACGGCATGCTGACTTCCGCCAACGACATCGTCGGCTACCTGCGCGACCAGCTCGGCATCTTCATCCTCTCGCGCACGCTCGGCCCGGCCAGCGTCGGCCTCTACAACAAGGGCGAGAGCCTGGCCAGAATGCCGCACGCCTTCATTACCGGCTCCGTCTACAACGTCCTGTTCCGCGCGCTCGCCGCCGAACAGGACAATCTCGACAAATGCCGCTACCTGTACTTCCGCAGCATCGCCCTGGTCGCCGTCTACGCCACCCCCTTCTACATCGGCCTGCTCTGGCTGGCCGAACCGCTCATCCACGGCATCTACGGGGACAAATGGATCGAGGCCGCCAGGCCGCTCGCCATTCTTGCGCTGGCCTGGCCCTTCTGGCTGATGGACAACCTGTCGGGTGCGGTACTCGCCGCGCACAACTGGCTGGAGCGCGAACTGCCCGTCCAGATCGCCACCATCGTCATCACCGCGCTGGCCGTCGTCGCGGCGCTGCCGCATGGCATCGAAGGCGTGGCGTGGGCGATCGCCGGGGTGGCAATCTACACCGCTTTCCACCTCTACTGGCTCGCCACCCGTTGCCTGCGCGCGCCGCTGTCCGGTTTCGTCCGCGCCGTCGGCCCCGCCGCGCTGCTAAACAGCCTGCTGGCACTGGTACTCTATGCCGTCGATCACGCCCTGCCCGACGGCATTCGGCAGCACGATCTGGCCTACCTTGCCGCGATGGGTGCTGCGGGCGGCACGGTCTACGTGCTGGGCTTCCTGTATCTGCCCCTCACCGCCCTGCGCGCCGAACAGTTGCGCTGGAAAATCAAACTCAGGCTCGCCACGCCGCGATTGCAGTCATGATCGACCCCGTCACACGCGCCCTCCACCGCCAGGCCGGCACCCAGGGCCCCGTCATGCTGATGTACCACGCCATTACGCCCGGCAGGGCACGACCGGCCTGGCCCTGGGCCATCTCGATGCAACAGTTCTGCGACCAGCTCGATTTCCTCGCACGCGAAGGCTACGCCACGCCAACCATGGGCGAACTGGCCGAGCCCGACAGGCCATGGCCAGGGCGCACCGCCGTCCTCACCTTCGACGACGGCTACGTCGACAATCTGGCTGCGGTCGAAGCCCTGAAGGAACGCGGCATGCGCGCCACCTGGTTCGTCGTGTCCGGCTCGGTCGGGCGCGAGCCCGCCTGGCCCGCCGATGGCCGCCCCGCCGGCCGCCTGCTGAATGCCGGCGAGCTGCGCTCCATGCAGGCGGCCGGCATGGAGATCGCCTCCCACACCGTCAATCACGTGCGGCTGACCGAAGTCGACGACGTGTGCCTGATGCAGGAGCTGACGCAATCCCGAGCCGACCTGGAGGACATGCTCGGCCGCGCGGTCGTCAGTTTCGCCTATCCCTACGGCGCCTGGGATGCACGCTGCGCCGACGCGGTCCGGCAGGCAGGTTACGCGGCAGCCTGCACCACCCGCACCGGCTGGGCTCTGCGCGACAACGATCCCTACCGGCTTCGCCGGCTCAGCATGTTCAACAACGACAGCGTCGGTACGCTCGCGCGCAAGCTCTATTTCGGCAGCCACAACGTGCGCTGGCGCGACATCGCCGCCTACGCGCTCAAACGCATGCGCCGCGCCTGACTCCCCATGTCGCCCGCCGTCTCCATCGTCATGCCCTGTTTCAACGCGGCGGCGCACCTGCCCGCCAGCGTCGGCAGCGTCCAGGCGCAAACGCTTGGCGACTGGGAACTGATCGCGGTGGACGACGGTTCCACCGACGCCACCCTGGCCTGGCTGCGTACCCAGACCGATCCACGCATCCGGCCACTCGGTCAGACGAACCGGGGCGTCAGCGCCGCGCGCAATGTCGGGCTGGCCGCCGCGCGCGGACAATACGTCGCGTTTCTGGACGCGGACGATACCTGGGCACCCGACTTCCTCGAAAAAATGCTGGCCGTACTCCAGCATCGCACCGATGCCGTGCTCGCGTATTGCGGCTGGCAGAACGTGGGACTGCCGGGCGGACGTGGCATGCCCTTCGTGCCGCCGGATTACGAGACCCCGGCCAAGGCCGAAATCCTGTTCGCCGGATGCCGCTGGCCAATCCACGCCGCCCTGGTCCGGCGCGCCGCAGTGGAGGCGGCAGGCGGCTTCGATCCGACCCTGAAGAACGCCGAGGATTACGCCCTGTGGCTAAGAGTGGCGACGACCGCACCCATCGTACGCGTGCCCGAAGTGCTGGCCTTCTACCATTTCCACGGCAACGGCCAGGCATCCGGCGACCGTGCCCGCGCCGCGCTCCAGCACTGGCAGGCGCAACGCGCCTACCTCGCTGCCCATCCCGCGTTTGCCGTTGCACTCGGCGCCGCGCGCGTTCGCGCGCTGACCACGGGCGAACTGCTCAAGCGCGGCTACGACTGCTACTGGCAACGCGACCTGCCCGCCGCGCGGCGCATTTTCCGCACGGCGATGAAACAGGGCTATGGCACACTCAAGGACTGGAAATACATGCTGCCCGCCTGGCTGCCCGAATCCTGGCATCGACGGCTGATCGGGCTGCGCAGCCGCAGCGGAGCCTCGCCCCAGCCTGACCCGTCGACATCAACCGCACAGCGGGACCGTTGAACGCCATGCACGCGCTCACCGTCGCCTTCTGCACCTACAAGCGCGCCGGTCGGCTGCCCGGTCTGGTCGCCGCCCTGCGCGCGCAAGCCTGCGCCGTGCCATTCGATATCCTGGCCGTCAACAACAACAGCCCGGACGACACCCTGTCCGTGCTGACGGCCTTGCAGGCTCAAACCGGCGCGCCGCTGCGCGTCGTGACCGAACACGCGCCTGGCATCGTGCCCGCACGCAATCGCGCGCTCGCCGAAGCGCGTGACCGCGACATCCTGGTCTTCATCGACGACGACGAGCTGCCGCAGCCCGGCCAGTTGCAGGCCGCCTACGACGCGATCGCCAACGAAGGTGCGCACTGTGTCGGCGGCCGCATCGAAATCGATTTCGCGCCCCACGGCCGGCCGGACTGGCTGGACGACGAGGTGGCAGGTTTTCTCGGCCGGCTCGACCACGGCGAGGACGCGCTGTGGGTCGTCGACGCGAAGACCGCGGTCTGGAGCGGCAACACCGCCTACGCGATGCAGTTCTTCCGCGACCACCCCGACCTGCGCTTCGACGCGCGCTTCAACCGAGCGGGAGAGGGCATCGGCGGCGGCGAGGACGCGGCGATGTTGCGCGCCCTGCTCGCCCTGGGCGCGCGAATCCGCTACCGTCCCGACATGGCCGTGTGGCACGCGGTCGATCCCTGGAAACTGCAACGCAACTATTTCATCCGGCTGCACTACCAGGCCGGCGTCCGCTTCGGCCGGTTCAGCCTGCCGGATTACCCGAGAAGAATCCTGGGCGTGCCGCCCTTTCTGATCGGCCAGCTCCTGGCCCACTGCGCGAAGTCGCTCGGCATGGCTCTGGGCCGCACACCCGGCCAGGTACGGCAGTTCATGAATACTGCACACGCGCTTGGCAGTATCGTGGGATACGGAAAGCGCGCCGCACGGGGAGACTGAACATCATGCTTCTGCCCACGCTGAAGAACCGCGTTCTCAAACCCCTGCGCAAGGCCGCGTGGGACAGGAAGCTCGCACGCTTTCCGGCGACGCCGGACGGGAAACGGCTGCTCCATGTCGGCTGCGGCGAAATCGACAGTCCGGAATTCATCAACCTTGACGCACGCCAGCTGCCGCACGTCCACATCGTGAGCAGGAACATTTTCCGCCTGCGCATGATCCCCGACGCGGCGCTCGACATGGTCTACATGAGCCACGTCCTCGAACACGTCCCGCGCGGCCAGGTTTTGCAGACCATCAAGGAAATGGCGCGCGTGCTCAAGCCCGACGGAATCCTGCGCATCTCCGTCCCGGATTTCGATTTCATCGTTCTGCTCTACGAAGCGGCCGGCAGGAACATCGGTGCGATCGCACCCGCCTTGATGGGCGAGCAGAACCACGCATTCAATTTTCACTACGGCGTGTTCAATCGCGACTACCTGACCGGCCTGCTCGAAAAGGCCGGGTTCCGCGAAGTCCGGGTGTGGGATCCCGCACACTGCGAATACCACAGCTTCGAGGATTGGGCCTCCAGGCCGGTCTATCTCGGCGACAGGTCGTTCCCGATCAGCCTGAACCTCGAAGGCAGGAAGTCCTGATGTCCGCCCAGGCTTCACACCGTGCATCATGGTACGCGAGATGAAACGCCCGCTCCGCATCCTGGTCGTCGCGCCGTTCACGCACCAGAACGGGCATTTCGTGACCTTTCCGCGCGACATCGCGTGCGCGCTCCGGGCGAACGGACACGAAATCGTGTTGCTGCACACCCGCGCCTTCCGGACCGAACTGGATTGGCAGGGAGCCGACTTGCAGCGCATCTGTCTGCGCGACAGGCTGGATCGGTCGCCCTGGTGGTGGAAGGAAATCTGGAGCCGGCTCGCAGGCTTTCCTTCTGCCCTGTGTCTCGCCTGGATCATCTGGCAGGTGCGCACGCCGGCATACGACCTTGTTCTGTGGACCGACTTCCAGGCCCAGCGCAACGTCTGGCCCATGACCCTGGCACGCCTCCTGGGGCTGTACCGCTTGAGAACCGCTTTTTTCGAACACCACCCGCCCGACGATCCGGGCAGAATCGGCAGCCTGCTTCCAAAACGTCTGGGGCTCGACAGGATGCGCATCGCCGGATCGACCATGTTCGTCTTCTCGAAGGATTTGCGGGAACAGTGGACGAGGCGGCTCGGGACGGGCCACGGCCTGCACTACCTTCCCTGGGGCGTGTGGCCCCAGGCCGCGTCGGAAACGCAGCGAGCCGATGCCCGCCGGGCACTGGGCATCGATGCGCACTCGCGCGTCCTGCTTGTCTTCGGCGTCCAGGCGGTCAGACGCAAACATCTCGATACGCTGCGTGAAGTTCTCTCGATGCTCGCGCCGGAGAAGCCCATGACGCTGCTGTTCGCCGGCGCCTCGCTGGAGCAGGAGAGGCATCCTTTCGCGGGCTGGCAACGCGAAGGCATTGAGGCGCGCATCGTCGACGGCTTCATCCCGGAACACCAGGTCGCGGCGTATTTCGCCGCCGCCGACGCCGTCTGGGCAAACTACCGCACCTTCCCCGGCGCATCGGGCGTACTGCTGCAGGCGATGGGGTTCGGCCGCCTGTCCATCGCGTCGAGCGAAGGCGAGATCGGCATACTCTGCCGGCAACACAATCTTGGGCTCATGGTCGATCCGCCCGGCATCAGCGGCCTGCGAAGCGCCCTGGAAGCCTTCGTCGCGCTGCCCGCCGATCGGCAGCAGGCATGGGAACGCGACATCGCAGCGACGGCGAGCCACTACGCTTGGCCGAATGTCGCGGCGCAGGTCATTTCGGAACTGGGCTTCGAATGATTGCCAACACGGGATTCGCATGAACAGCGTATCGTCCACCTCCCCACTGGTAAGTGTGGTCATGGCCGTATTCAACGGCACGGCCTATCTACGCCAAGCGATCGAGAGCGCGCTTGGGCAAACCTACTCCCATCTCGAACTGATCATCGTCGACGACTGCTCGACCGACAACTCCGTAGCGGTCGTGGAAAACTATCTGACGGATGCGCGCGTGAAGCTGGTGCGCAACGAGCGAAACGGCGGCGTGGCGGCGGCACGCAATCGCGCGCTCGGCTTGGCAAAAGGCGAGCTGATCGCCTTCCTGGACCAGGACGACATCTGGCTGCCGCGCAAGCTGGAACTCCAGGTTGCGGCCCTGCGCGCGCACCCCGAGGTAGGCTTGATGCACGCCAACTACGCCCGCATCGATCCCGAGGGCCGCCTGCTCGCCCATTACCACGATCTCCCTGCCGAACGGTTCGGGAATCCCGGCGCAGCGGTCGACGTGCACGACGTGTTCGCGGAAATCTTCATTTCGAACGACATCCAGCCATTGACGACCGTGATTCCACGCAGCGTACTCGAGACCGTCGGCCTGTTCGATCCCGAACTGCCCGGCGTGGACGACTACGAACTGTGGCTGCGTATCGCGCTGCGCTACCCGGTCGGTCGCGTCGACACCATCCTCGGCTACTGGCGCGCGCATCCCGGACAACAATCCAATCGCGGTCACCGGATGCTGATGATCCGCCTCGAAGCCCTGGACCGATTCCTGCGCCGCTTCCCGGAGGCCAGTCTGCGCGTGCCTGCTGGCGTGCTTCGCAAGCGAATGCACCGCATGTGCCACAGCGCGGCCAACTACACGATGTACCATCTGCGCGATTATCCGGCTGCGCGCGCCCTGTTCGGCCGGACGGTTGCGTACCGCCCGCTGGACGTCGATTCGTGGGGCAAATACGCTTATTGCGCCTTGCCCGCGCGCGTCCGAGATACCCTGAAAAAAATCAAGAGCGCGTTCAAACCCTTGCCCCCTGCCTCTTCATGAATCCCATGTCCCCGCCCACCGTCAGTTTCACCGTCAACGCCTGCAATTCCGATGCGCCGTATCTGGAGCAGACGCTGCGCCACATGATGCGCCAATTGAACTTTCCGTTCGCGGAACGCATCGTCACCTACGATCCCGGTCGCCAGGTGGGCAAATATGCCGAACGGATACAGGGCTCGCAAAGCGAGGTGGAGCGCGTCCTGCAAAGGCTGCTGGCCGACCGGCTCATCGACCGCGTCGACGTGGTGCCCTGGACGGACGAAGACCAGCATCGCATCCTGATGAAATATTTCGGCGACGCGCGCATCGATCTCAAGGATTTTTCCGGTGCGCCCATCTACCAGTACCTGTACGCACTGGACGCCTGCACGGGCGATTATATTTTCCATGTCGATTCCGACATGCTGTTCTACCGCCAGGGCGAGCGCTCCTGGATCCACGAGGGGCTGGACCTGCTGCGCCGCGAAAGTCGCGTGATCGTAGCCACGCCGCAGGGCGGCCCGCCGCAGGCGCGCAACTGGTTCGAACGCCTGACCGGCGTCTCGTTCGAACCGAAGCCGAAAACCGACTGGCATCACGCCAGCTTCACCTCCACCCGCTATTTCCTGATGGATGCAGCGCGGTTTCGCGCCTGCCTGCCCTTGCAGCAGGCCAAACCCGGCGAACCGCTGGAGAACAGCCTGACGCACACGTTCACGCAAAAAGGCTACCAGCGCTGGTCCATGAACGGCCACACCCACTGGGCGATTCATCCCTGGCGCCACGACGAGAACTATGTGCGCCATCTCGACGATCTGATCTGGGCCGTGGAGAATGGCCTCTATCCCTTCAGGCGTACCGGCTTCAAGTGGGACATGCGCACCGAGGGCGAACACTTCGAAGAATGGCGGACCGTGCTGCGCAAGCATGGTCGTGCACTGGATTGAGCCGCCATGCCCGCGCCTGCCCGCCTCGCCGTCGTCGTCTGCACCTACAACCGCAGCGCCTCCCTGATCCAGACGCTCACGTCGCTCTATGACTGCGGGTACGACGGACGGGAAGGCGTCGACGTTCTGGTGGTGGCCAACAACTGCACCGACGACACGCTCGCCCGGCTGGCCGCGTTCAGGGCCGCGCACGCACGCGACGATCTGAGCCTCGACTGGATCGAGGAACCGCGCGCCGGCAAGTCGTATGCGCTGAACGCCGCGATCGCGCACACGACCCACGAAGCATTGTGTTTCATCGACGACGACCAGGTCGTCGAAAACGGCTATCTCGCCCGATTGCTCGACGGCATGGACGCCTATCCGGACGACGCCATCTATTGCGGCCGCATCTGGCCCGCGTGGGACGGCAGCGAACCCGCCTGGGTGCACACGCAGGGGGCCTACGCGGTTCCGATCCGGCCCTTTCCGGAGTTCGATCTCGGCAGCGAATCCCTCGTCATCACACCGCGGCATCGCTACCCCAGCGGCGGCAACATCGTGGTGCGGCGCGCCGTCTTCGACGCGGTCGGCCTGTTCGCGGTGGAGCTTGGTCCCACGGGGCACAACCTCGCGGGCGGCGAGGATCACGACTTCCTGAAACGGGCGGCCGACCGGGGCTTCACCTTCCGCTATCTGCCCAAGGTGCGCCAGCTGCATGCGATCGACGCCGAGCGTACCAGCACGCTCTACACCCTGCGCAAGAGTTTCCTGCGCTCGCGCGCGCATTTCCTGATCCGCCGCGACGAATGCCGCCCGCGCCTCTACATGTTCAGGAAGATACTCGAACACCTGGGCAGCGCCCTGTTTACCCTGCAGTCCGACCGCCGCTTCTTCTACCTGGTCCGGTTCGCCGCCAGCCTGGGCGAACTGGCGGGCGCGTTCGAACAGTTCCGCAACCAGGCCTGCCTCGCGCAATTGCGTCTGCCGCCTGACCGGGGCATGTTGCAGGTGGAGGCGCTGGCCCTCCTCACCCTTGCCTGCGGATTGATCGCCTGGTTCGCCGGCGGCGACGCGCGCTGGGCCGGCCTGCTGCCGGCCGCTGCCGTGGCGGGCGCCGGCAGCGCGGCATTGCTGATCAAGTCCATGCTCGACTATTCGCAGACCGGCCCGCGGATTCGCGAGGAAATCCTGACGCATTACCGCCGCTACACCCTGTTTGCCCTGGCACGGCTTTACGCCTGGTCCTTCGCCCTCATGCTGTTCACCGGCAGTGCAGGCGTGCTGCTCTATTTCATGAGCATCACCGTCGCCCAGGCGCACTGGTCGCCGTGGCTTGCCGCGGTCGCCGCCGCGGCCGGCATCGTCGGCTCATTCGCGCTGCAATTCCTGCGCAAGCTGCGTTTCAATCCGGGTCTGCTCGTTGCCTCGATGCATTACCGCACCAGCCGGCTATATGGACTCTGGCACTGGACGACGCCTGCGCGCCTGGCCCGCATGCGGCTGCTGGGGCTCGCCGCCCTCGCCGCGTTGCTCGCCGCGGCCTCGTGGCAGCTGGCCAGGGAAAACCGTCTGGGCGACCTGGTCGGCTTGTGGGCGAGCAGCCTCTTCTTCATCGGCACGATCGCCTGGTCAGGCTGGCAGCCGCAGGCGCGCCCGCCGCGCACCCAGCCGCCGCGCCGGACCGATGCGGCGCCCAATATCCTGATGATCGGCTCGGACACCCTGCGCGCCGACCGCCTCGGCGCGATGGGCTACCGCCGGACGCTCACGCCCAGCATCGACGCGCTTGCCGCCAGCGGCACGCTGTTTGCCAATTGCTACGTGCCATGCGCGCGCACCGCGCCCAGCCTGATTTCGATGCTCACCGGCACCTGGCCGCACACCCATGGCGTGCGCGACAACTTCATCGACGACGAAAACACGGAGCTGAAAGCCGACGCCCTGCCTTCGCTGCTCAAGAAGGCCGGGTACTACACGGCGGCGATTTCGGACTGGTGCGGCGGCGACATGGGCAAGTTCTCGTTCGGCTTCGACTACCTCGACCTGCCCGAGGACCAGTGGAACCTGAAGTACCTGATTCGCCAGGGCCCCAAGGACCTGCGTCTCTATTTGTCGCTGTTCACGCACAACCGGCTCGGCCGCCTGTTCCTGCCCGAACTGTACTATCTCGGCGGCGTACCCCTGACCCGCCCGCTGGGCCGACGCGCCCGGCGTCTGGTATCGCGGCTGTCCGCCGGGACGCAGCCCTTCTTCCTCAATGTCTTCTATTCCTCGACGCATCCGCCGTTCGCCTCGGAATGGCCCTGGTATACGCGCTTCGCCGATCCGGCCTACGCCGGCGAATCGAAGTTCGCGATGGCACGGCTGACCGACCCGTTCGACATCATCCGTCGCCAGGGCGCGCCCAAGGAGGAATTCGACCTCGACCAGATCATCGACCTGTACGACGGCTGCGTGGCGGAATTCGACGACGAGGTCGGCCGGATGCTGGCGCATCTGGACGCCTGCGGCCTGGCCGACAACACCCTCGTCGTCGTCTACTCCGACCACGGCATGGAATTCTTCGAGCACGACACCTGGGGACAGGGCAATTCGGCGATAGGCGAAGCCAGCCAGCGCATTCCGCTGGTGATCCGCGATCCGCGCCAGCCCGGCACGGGAAAAATCGACAACGTGGTGCGCTCGATCGATCTGGTCCCGACGCTGCTCGATCTGGCCGGCCTGCCCGGCGTCGCCGGTCTGGACGGCGTATCGCTCGCGCCCTGCCTGAGCGGGGACACGACCGCCTGCCCCGAACTCGACGCCTTCAACGAGACCGGCATCTGGATCGCCCATATCCCCGGGCTGCCCGAGACGCACCTGCGCTATCCCGATCTGCTGGAGCTGATCGAAGTCCCCAACCGCGAGAGCGGCACCCTGGCGATCAAGCCGGAATACCGCGACCTGACGCTTGCAGCCAAGGACCGCATGATTCGTCATGCACAGTGGAAATTGGTCTACCAGCCGCTCGAATCAGGCTACGTGCTCAAGCTCTTCGATCTGGTCAACGACCCGGCTTGCCTGCACGACGTGTCGGCTTGCCACGCGGAACTGATGCGCGAATTGTGGCCGAAGCTGGAAGGCTTCGTCGCTGCCGATGCGGGCAGGCCGGCGGATGCGCCCCCGCGCCATCCAGCCGGTGCGGAGACCGCCGTCTGCCCCTAGGGCTTCTCGCTCTTCGGCGGAGCCGGGTCGGGACAGAAACGGCACCACGGGTTGGTGGCATTGCCGATTTTCGGTTCCACCGTTTGCGGCGCGGTTTCCGCGGCACCGGCTTGTGCAGTTTCAGGCGGCACGGGTGCGGTTTCGGTCTGCACCGCGCCGGACTTGGCCGGCGCTTCCGGCGTTTTGGCCGCCGGGGTTTCGCCGGACGGCGCAGCGACCGGCGGCGACGCAAGCTTGGAGGGATCGCCGCCCAGTTCCAGGTAGCGGCGACGCAGGCCCTTGCTGTCAGGCGATTTCTCCAGCGCCGTCTTCACCAGCGCCAGCGCCTCCGTCTTCTTGCCCTGCTTCCTGTAGAGATCCGCCAGCTCGATCGTCGCCGACGGCATGCCCGGGTTCAGTTCGAGCGCCTTGCGGAGATCGCCGAGCGCCTGTCCGTCGTTACCCTGCAGATGCCATACCTTGCCGCGGTTGTAATACATCTCGGGACGCAGGTAGAAATCCGGCTGGGTGTACTTGATGACGTAGTCGAATTCCCACATTGCCGAACGCAGGCTGCTCTTGCGCTGTTTCTCGTTGCCGCCGTAGTAGCGGTTGAGCTCGATCAGGCCGCCGCAATAGTGGTGCATGTGGTCCCAGTTCTCGCGCTTCAGCTGCTTGACCCAGTATTCGACATCCGCCGGTTTCTGGCTGCCGATCTTGGCATCGCAGAAACCGGGCAGCACCGCGAGTTCCGAAGGCTTGATATTGGTGGCCGCGAGCGCCGGCACGCCCGCCGCCAGCAATATCGCCACGCCCGCTGCAGTTCGAATGGATTGAAAACGCATCATGTCACCTTGCCGTTACCTAAGACTGCGAAACAGGGCCGGCGTCGGGTTGCATGCGCAACGCCCGAGTCTTGTCCGCCACCCTTTCCCATGAAAACTCGCGCAGCGCGCGCTGCAGCGCCTGCTGCCCCAGCTCGTGCGTCGCCTCCGTCTGCGTCAACAAAGCGCGCAGACCTTCCGTCACCGCGTCGAGCGCCGCGCCATCGACGCGCCGGCCGGTGACGCCATCCAGCACCGCCGAGCCCGTGCCGCCTGCAATGCCCGCCAGGCTGGGCTTGCCGCAGGCGGCGGCTTCGACGAACACCATGCCGAAACCTTCGTTGTCGCCGTCGATCTCGCGGTTGGGCATGGCGAATACGTCACAGGCGTTCAGCCAGCGCGGCAGGTCGGCCTCGCCGACCGCACCTATGCGGTGGACGCTGTCGCCCAGCCTATGTTCCCGGATCAGGCCGTCGAGGTAATCGGCGTCTTCGCCGATGCCGGCAATGACGTAGCGCACCGCGAGTCCGTCCGCACGCAGGCGCGCGACCGCCTCGATGGCCCGGTCGAACCCCTTGCGGCGCGACAGGCGGCCCACCGAGAAAACCAGTTTCTCGTCCGGACGCATGCCCAGGCTGGCGCGCAAGCCGGTGCCATCCAGCCCGGGGCGGAACACCGCGACGTCGACGCCCGGGTAGATGACCGTGATGCGTGCCGCGGCTATCCCCATGGCCAGCAGCGTATCACGCGTGTGTTCGCTGTTGGCGATCACGCGGTCGGCGTGCCGCAGGGCAAAGCGCATCGCCCTGTATTTGCCGCCGCGTCCCCAGGTCGTGAGTTCCTCGCCGTGCGCATAGAGCACGACCGGACGCAGGGTGAGCCGCGCCACGGTCCACGCGACGAGCCCCTCCGGCAGCGCCCGGAAGGCGTGGACAGCATCGAAACGATGCGTCAGCGCCAGCGACATCGATTTGAAGAAGAAGCGCGCATACATCCCCAGCGACTCAGGCCGCAGCCAGGGCACGCGCCGCAGATTCAGGCGATGGAGGGTATTGGGGTGCGCCGCGTCGACGGCGGCCGCGCCCGGCACGTCGGCGGTGACGATGTGGATTTCGCTGCCGCCGAGACGCTTGTAGACCTCGGCTGCCCACACCGCGGTGCCGCCCTTGGTCGGCAGGAACAGTTCGGACAGCACCAGCAGCCTCATGCGCTGCCCTTCAGCATCGAGAGCACGTCGCGCACGCTGCGCCAGCCGGGCGTCTCGATGAGCGAAGGCAGCACCGCGCGCGCGGCCGCCAGGCGCTGGCCGCGCTTGGCGAGCGCACAACCCAGGTTGTAGCGCGCGCTGCGCATGCGTGCCGCGACCCCTGTGCGCACGGGAGCCGGAAAATTCTCCGCCAGCCGCGCGAGGTCGGTCAGCGTGCGCACGTTCTCCCGCTGTGCGGCCACCGGATCGCGGCGCGTGGCGCTGCCGCCGTGGATGACGTAGACGCCGAGGCTTGCGCAGACCACGCCGATGCGGCGGCTCTTCGCCACCAGCCGGGTGAGCAGGTGCACGTCCTCGCACACCTTGTAGCCGGTGGGATAGCCGCCCACCTCGACGAAGCGCGCGCGCGGTACCGACAGCGTGTGGGTATCGCCGAAATGGTCGGCGACGAAGGCGGCGATTTCGCCCGGCGCGTCCATCGCAACCCGCGTCGCCCCGCCGGCTTTCGCCAGCAAGGCGCGGCCCGCGGCATGCTGCGCCATCGAGGTGCCGAGCAGGGCACCCGCGCTGTCGCGGTATTCGTAATCGCCGGTCAGGAAATCCAGCCCGGGCTCGGCCAGAATCCATTCGGCGTGCCATTTCAGACGGTCGGGCGCGTACCAGTCGTCGGCGTCGAGGAAGGCCAGCCAGTCGCCGGTCGCGGCGGCCGCGCCGGCATTGCGTGCGACGGAAACGCCGCTGTTGCCCTGCCGGATCAGCTTCACGCCCTCGCCGAAACTGCGCGCGATCTCGGCGGTCGCGTCGCGCGAGCCGTCGTCCACCACGATGATTTCGTGCGCCGGCCAGGTCTGAGCATCCAGCCCAGCCCGCTCCAGCGCGCCGCGCGCGCAAAGCGCGGAATCTCCGCCAGCCTGGCGCGCCAGGCGGACAACCGGCGCCTTATCCTGCATTCGATCCACGCCTGATCGCGCCGCTCGATCGCGTGCGCCAGTTCGAGCGGGGTGAGAAAGCGCAGCCTGGGAAACTCGGCAAGTGCGGCATTCAAGCCCGCTTCGAGCGCGACAAGACCTTCTCCCTGCGTCTGCAGATAGTTGAAGCGATGGGTCTCGGCCAGGCACGCACGCCCCTGGCGGCTGCGCGCCCTGAGTCCCTCCACCAGGCGCTGCGGCGCATGCCCCAGCGCGGACTCGAAGTACACGTCGCGCCGCAGGTACATCTGACCCGCGGCACTGCGCTCGCCCGTCAGCATTCTCGCGTCGACGCATGCAGGCTCCCCGGCAGCGTTGCGACAGGTGGCCCGCTGTCCCGGCGTGATGACGACGTCGATCCCGGCCTGCGCCCAGGCTGCCTCGACAGCATCGTTCCAGATAAAAGTGGTGGCGACGGCCACCCGAGGGGGTTGTCCGAGCACCGCTTGATATGCCTGCACTTCGGTGGAGACTGCCTGCCGGATCGCCTCGCCCGGCAACGCCCGCGACGGCAGGCTGGCCGCATCGATCCAGCGGCTCTGCAAATGCGAGGGCAGCGCCTCGGTTGCGGCCGGTGCTGGCGCAAGGAGCCAATCCCGGATGGTGTCGTCGCTCCGTGCGGCCGCCAGCAAGGTAGCCGGCCAGTAATGGCACTGGCCATGCAGCTGCGCGCTGCCGCGATACGCGCACCGTCCGGCACCTCCAGGACCACGCCCAGCGTCATGACGGCCGGGCGCCCGTCGCGGTCACGCACGCGCTGCAGGATGTCAGACAACCGGCTCAATGCATCCGCCTGTGCCAGCGGTCCCGCCCCCCAGTCGTCACTCTCGAGAATGAGCACCGGCCGACGCAGCACCGGCTCGCGCCAGCGTGCAGCCAGCGGCTTCGCGAAGGCGAGCAGCACCCCCGCCCACAGCAGAACCGGCAAGGCGAGCACGAAGAGGACGACGCTCATCGATAGCCCATGCGCGCCGCGACCTCGGCGACCCTCGGCAGCACGCGCTCTATCCTGTCGCGGTTGCGGCCGTCCTTCCACTTGTCGAGGCGGATTTCGGAGAAGGCGTTGTAGGGAATGTCTAGCACCTCGGCGCAGTGCGCCTGCAGCCGCGCGTCGAACGCAAGGCCGCAGCCCTCGAACACGGTGCGGAACGTGGCGACCGGGTCGCGCAGGAAATCCTCGTAGAAGACTTCGACCCACTGCGCCGCGGGAATGCCGGGCTTGGCGTCGAGGATGGCGCGGTTGATCGCTTCGTACTGGAAGGCGGCGACGTCCTCCACCGGGGCGCCCAGATAGTCGCGCCAGCCGTCGGCCAGGAAGAAGCACCACTGGTCGAGCGTGCCGTTTTCCACCGCCACCTTCGCCGGCAGGGCACGCGACCAGGTCGCGAACTCGTCGGGCTTCCGCCAGCCCTCGATCAGGGAATTGAGATTGTCGCCCGGGCTGCGCTTGATGAAGACGAATACGGCGTCGGGAAACAGCGCGTGCAGATAGGGCACGCATAGGCCGTTCTGGTTGTTCTTGTCCACCCAGCGGCGCTTGCCGGTCCAGGCGTAGAAATAGCGGCTCGCGGTATCGCGATCGGTCGGACCGGCGTCGGCGGCATCGAGCGCGTGCGTGTCCCAGTTCTTGTCCGATGGCGGATGCAGCGCGCTCCACCAGTCGTGGGTCTCGCGCTGCAGGCTGCCGATCTCGTTCGATTCTGAGAGTGTCTTGTATACCAGCGTGGTGCCGGCGCGCGAACAGCCGACGACGACGATGGGCCGCGCCGCGGGCCGCCGCGACACCGACCAGGCCAGCCCGCGTGCCGTCCGCACCGCGCGCTTCGCGTGCCAGGCCAGCGTTTTCTTCACCTTGTCGAGAAACTCGCTCAAATTCATGGGCATTCTGTCGTTATCATTCCGGCGCCCGACCCCGGGCAGCGCCCGCCGGACCGGAGCACGACATACAGGATTCGTGCCAGGCAGGCGGCTCGTTTATATTGGCGGACATTATCCCGTATCAACCCGACACGACACACCATGGATGGCATTTTCGGCTGGCTGGGCGACCACGGCGCGCATCAGGAACTGATCGAGCACATGGCACATGCGGGCTGCCTCTCTCCCGAAAGCCTGTTGCATGCGCACAGCAGCCAGCTCCTGGGCGTGGCCGCCTGCTCGCGCTTCGGCAAGGCCGATATCCACGTCGAGAACGGCCTCGCGGCGGCGCTGATGGGGCGCCCGCATTTCAGCGACGACGAACTCGCCTTCGTCGCGCGCGACCGGGGACCGGCCGTCGCCGTCGCCCACGGCTGGATGCGTCACGGCGACAGGCTGCCGACCCTGATGCAGGGCAATTTCGCCTTCGCCGTCCTGGAACCGCTGAAGAAAAAGGCCTGCCTGGTGCTCGATCGCGTCGGCGCCGAACGGCTGTGCTTCGCGCAACGCGGCAACCAGCTGATTTTCGGCACCAGCGCGCAGCAGGTTGCCAGCCATCCGACGGTGGGACGAAGCATCGATCCGCAGGCCATCTACGACTATCTGTACTTCCACACCATTCCCGCGCCGCGCAGCCTCTATCAGGGCGTGAAGAAGCTGCTGCCCGGCCAGATCCTCACCCTGAAGAACGGCCAGCTCGACACGCGTTTCTACTGGCAGGCCGACTATGCGCCGGTCGACGCCGGCTTCGACGCACACAAGGCGCATTTCCGCGCGACGCTCGAGCAGGCGGTACGCGACGCCGATGCCCCTGCGACTGCCGCCTTTCTCTCCGGCGGCACCGACAGTTCCACCGTCGTCGGCGCGCTGACCGCGGTACGCAGCGGCCCGGTCGACACTTTCTCGATCGGCTTCGACGCCGACGGCTTCGACGAAATGGAATACGCGCGCTGCGCCGCCGAACGCTACGGCAGCCGCGCCCACGAGTACTACCTCAAGCCCGCCGACATCGTCACCGCGATTCCCGTCATCGCACGGGAATACGACGAACCCTTCGGCAACGACTCGGCCGTGCCCACCTATTTCTGCGCGAAAGCAGCGCGCGACGCCGGTTTCGAACGCATGATGGCCGGCGACGGCGGCGACGAGATCTTCGGCGGCAACGCGCGCTACGCCAAGCAGCGCCTGTTCGAATTTTACGGGCGCGTACCGGCGCTGTTGCGGCGCGGCCTGATCGAACCCATCGCCCACCTGCCTGTCCTGTCGAACCACTTTCCTCTGGCAAAGCTGAGAAGCTACGTCGATCAGGCAAACATGGGCCTGCCGCTGCGCATGGAAAGTTACAACTTCCTCCACCGCACGCCGCTGGACCGGATTTTCGAGCGGGATTTCATCCATGCCGTCGACCCTTCGACAGCCGACGCCGCGCTGGTCGAGGTCTACGAACGCACCGCGTCGGACCATTACATCAACCGCATGATGCATCTCGACCTCAAGTTCACCCTGGCCGACAACGATCTGCGCAAGGTCGGCACCATGACCGAGGCCGCCGGCATCGAGGTGCGCTATCCCCTGCTCGACGACCGCATGGTCGCGTTCGCCAACCACCTGCCGGTGGACTACAAGGTACGCGGGCAGAGATTGCGCTGGTTCTTCAAGGAAGCGCTTGCCGACCTGCTGCCCGAGAAAATCATCAACAAGAGCAAGCACGGTTTCGGCCTGCCCTTCGGCGTGTGGGCGACGCAGTACGACCCGCTCGGCGAACTGGTCGGCGACAGCCTGTCGGATTTCAAGAAACGCGGCTGGATCCAGCCGGCCTATCTCGACCACATGCTCGCCATGCAGCGCGGACCGCACGCCAGCTATTACGGCATCATGATCTGGGTGACGATGATGCTGGAGCAGTGGTTGCGCACCAACGAACGCTGAGCCGCCGCCGCGTCAGAAATCGAAGTAGATGAATTTCTGGCTGCTGCCGCCAAAGAAGATCAGGGCCAGCGCGATGCCCGCGTAGGCCGTTCCACGCAGGCCGAAGTGCAGCTCGGACCAGCGCGCCAGACCTGCCTTCAGCCCCCGCTCGATGCGGGGTTCCAGCAGCACCAGCAGCAGGCTGGCCCAGACCAGGATCTGCACGTAGCTGCGCACCGCGACTTCGCCGACGGGGTGTCCCAGCCCGAGCATCGCCCCCGTGATGGTCCAGGCCTCGCCGAAATCGGGCGCGCGGAAGAACACCCAGGTCACCCACACCAGCGCCAGCGTTGTCGGCCAGCCCAGCCACGACAGCGCGCGCGCCACCGTCGACCCCGGGCGCACGCCCAGCCGGGCGTACAGATCGAGCAGCATCCGGTGCAGCACCAGATACATCCCGTGCAGAAAGCCCCAGAACACGAAGGTCCACGCGGCGCCGTGCCAGAGGCCGCCGAGCAGCATGGTGATCAGCAGGTTGGCGAGATTGCGCGCCTTGCCCCGGCGGTTTCCGCCCAGCGAAATATAGAGATAGTCGCGCAGCCAGCGCGACAGGGTGATGTGCCAGCGCTGCCAGAATTCCCGCACGCTGCGGCTGACGTAGGGATGCAGGAAATTGCGCGGCAGCGTCACGCCGAACATGCGCGCCAGGCCGATGGCCATTTCGCTGTAACCCGAGAAGTCGAAATAGATCTGCAGCGCGAACGCGGTGGCCGCGAGCCAGGCGTGGTAGGCGTCGAGCGCGCCGGGATGGGCGAACAGTTCGTCGGCCAGCGGCGCCAGATTGTCGGCGAAGAGGATTTTCTTGATCAGGCCGGCCATGAAGATCAGCGCGCCGAGCTTGACGTCCGCCGCCCGAAGGGGTTGCAGCTTTTCCAGCTGTTCGACCAGTTCGGATGCGCGCAGGATGGGGCCGGCGATCATGTGCGGGAAGAAGGTGACGTACAGCCACCAGGCGCGGAACGAAATGCGATGCGTCCATTCGCCCCGGTAGACGTCGATCATCACCGACAGCATGTGGAAGGTGTAGAAGCTGACGCCGAGCGGCAGCGCCCAGTTCAGCCATGCCGGCGGCGTCCCCATGATCGGGATATCCAGCCAGGCGCCTAGTCCCAGCAGGCTCTCCAGAACCATGCCGAGGTATTTCACGACGCCCAGGAATCCCAGGTTCAGCACCAGTCCGGACACCAGCAGCGCGCGACTGCGCGTGGCCGAGAGGACCGCGTAGATCAGGTAGTTGAGGCTGACCGAGACGACCAGCAGCACGAGATAGACCGGCTTCCAGGACGCATAGAAGATCAGGCTGCCGGCCAGGATCACGGCGGCGCGTTCGCGGTAATTGCGCGTGCCTGCGTAGAGCAGGAGCAGCACGGCGAAGAACAGGAGAAAGACGGGGGAACTGAATACCATGGCCTATCGGACGCCTCGTGCCGCCAGCGCGTGCCCGACTTCGGCGCTGAAGCGCTGCGCGCCACGGTCGTTGAGGTGGCCCGCGTTGATGAATTCGGACGGCACGTAGCCCGCGGGCGCGGCCAGCACGGTCACGCCGCGCGCCGCGAGGCGCGCGCGCAGCGTGCGATAGGGCGCAGCGGCCGGGCTCGGATCGAAGAATGCGGACGGCCGGTCGCGCAGCGGCGGCACGACGACGAACACCCGCACGCCGCGCGCACGCAGCAGATCGACGGTACGCCACAGATAGGGTTCGACGCCGGGTGCCGGCGGACGTTGCGCGGCAGTTTCCTGGCTGGCCACCTGCGTCTCGTTCTGCGCGGCGCCGAAGCCCTTGCGATAGCCCAGGTGCTGCGCCGCCCCGCCGCCCACCGGCTCGACCGGATGCACGGTCGCTTCGACGAAGCGCAGGGCCTTTTCCGGTTCGCGCAATTGCCGCAGGTTGCCGCTGTAGGACCACAGGCGGAGAAAACTGCCCAGCCAGTCGCGATAGCGTCCGTCCTGCCACAAGGCGGCGCGCTGGGCGAAGAATTCGATGTAGCCCAGCGAGTTCTCTTCCAGCAGGCCGTTCTCGTCCAGCCCCAGCACCACGGCATGGATACCCTCGCCGCCCAGCAGGCCGCGCGCATCCAGTCGCGTCGTCACGCCATGATAGGTGAGCAGGTTGGCGCCGGGCATGCCCAGATTGAACGCGAAGCCGTCGGACTGGCCGAGAGCGGCGGCAACCGTGCGTGGGTCGATGCCGTTGTCGGTCCGGCTGTTGCCAATGAACAGCAGATGCGGCGCATGCGACTCGACGTAATGCAGCTTGTCCAGCGCGCGCCCGATCGCATAGACCGAGCGGTAGCGATGCAGCACCCCCTCGCTGTGCAGCGCCGCCTCTGCGCAAAGCAGCACGAGCGCAGCGAGCCAGAACGCTTTGCCCAGGCCGGGCGGCAGTTTCAGTCGTGGCAGCATGGACTCGCGGCGGCCGTCAGCGCAGTTTTTTCTTGTAGTGCCAGTACAGGCCCTTGGCGGCCCGATGCAGCAGGCTCTCGTCGGAAACATATTTCCGGTAGATGCCTTCGGCCCGTTTCTCGAACGTCCACTTCAGGTAATCCAGAACCGCGCGGCTGCGATAGGCCTTGAAGTAGGCGTCGAGTTCGTCGCGTGACTTGGCCTGGCCGTTGTCCGCGTATTTGGCGACATAGGGCGTGAAATCGGGATACAGCCGCGACGACCCCCAGTCGCCGTGCAGCGTGGTTTTCATGAAATTGGCGATCAGCATGTCGTCGAACACCTCGTAGCGGATCGCGGTCATCAGCGAATTGCGCGGTGCCTCGAAGGTCACGCCGCGGTTGCAGGCGCGGTCGGACAGCCGGATCGTGTGATCGACCCCGCCGACGCGCAGCGTGACGAAATCGAGATGCGTCTTCAGATGGCCGATCGCCTGGAAGTAGCGCGTGGCCAGCGCCCTTTCCTCCGCGTCGAGCTTGTCGTTCCAGTCGTCGCCGAAATCCGCCGCGGGAAGGATGGCGACCGGCAATTCGCGCGGGCGGATTTCTTCCCAGCTGTCGTCCATGCAATCGTAGCGCACGTAGGCGGGCAGCATCTGGCACTTGTCCGAGACGAAACCGTTGCGGTAGTCGTCCAGCGCGGTGTGGTAGACGTTGGCCCAGGCCGAATCCTCGCGCTGGTAGGTATGCATGGAGCTGAAGGGAATGAAGAATTTCGCGCCGACGGTTTCGGTCCGGTGAGCGTTGCGCTTGCCGATCGCAGGCACGACTTCGCTCGGCGGAATGCGACCGCCGTCCTCGTCGAAGAAATTGATCATGTCGGCGTCGCCGTAGCGGCTGGACAGACCCATCATGAACGACACCGGATAGCGCTTGATGATGTTCCGCACGTGGTTTTCCCAGCCGTGGTCGGAGGCATCGGTGCGGTTGAACACGAGACGGCCGTTCACCTCGGCCAGCAGCACCGCGTCCTGGTTGAGATCGGAAATGCAATACACCCGGATGCGTCTGGAAAGGGGGTACCAGCGCCGGTCCTGCATCACGCGCACATCGTAGCCCTGGCCTTTCAGGTCGTCGTGGATGCGTTTTCCGACGTGATCGGGCAGCAGGATCTTCTTGCCCGTCAGCTGCGGCATCGAGTCGGCGTTGAGGTGGTCCGGATGGCCATGCGACAGCCAGATGTATTCCGCGCCAAGGATGCCCTGCAACTGTACCGGCGGGATCTCGTGCGACTGCCCCCAGCTGCCGAAGTAGGCCTGCGGCGTGAACCATGGATCGGTCGCCAGCACCGGCCGCCCTTCGTCGTACAGCGTCAGGATGGCATTGCCTATGGTCTCGAATCCCGTCTGCATGCGAGCGAACTCCTCAGTTGAACTGCCTGAACGGTTGCGGCTTGCCGACGAACTGCGCTGCGGGTGCGGCCTGTTTTTCGAGCACCCCCGCGAACCTGGCCGTCAGCACCAGAATGATCATGAGGTGGTAAGGCAGGTCGAAATAGCTCATGCCGAGGAAGGCGCCGCCGGCCGCGTAGCCGACCAGGCTCACCTGGATCATGGCCGCCAGGTCGGATGCCCATTTCCTGTCCGGGTCGTTCTTGCATCGCTTGATGATCTGCCGGGCGCGCAGCCAGGCCAGCAGGCCGAGCAGCATGAACAGCCCGAAACCGATGAAGCCCTGCTCGCCCATCTGCTCGAAGTAGATGCTGTGTACATCGTGTACGTTCCAGGGGTCGGGCGCGTACTGGCGGAAGGTCGGCGGCCGGAAGGTTTCGAAGCCGCCGCCGGTGATCCGGTCCTTCGCCAGGTTGAACGCGGTATACCAGGCATTGATCCGGCCCTGCGCGGACTGGTCCTCCTGATACGTCTTGATCGTGTTCATGCGGTCGTACCATGCCTGCGGCATGACCGACGCCAGGATGGCGACGGCGGCCGCCATGTACAGGCCGGTGACGATCTTCTTGCGGCTCTTCAGCCAGAGGAAGATGCCCATTGCGACCATTGCCAGCAGGCCGCCGCGCGACTGGCTGCCGATGGCGGCCACGCCGGTCAGCACCATGGCGCCTGCCAGGGCGAGTTTCATCCATCGACGCGTGTCCTGCAGCTGCAGATAGCGGATCAGCGGAATCGACATCACCAGGGCGAGCGCCATTTCGTTGTTGCCGCCGATGAAGGTGCCCGCGGGGCCCTGCACCCGGTACGCACCGCCGTTGACGATGGTGAATATCCCGCCCTTGACGCCATAGAAGGCGAACGACACGACGATGACCCAGACCAGCCAGTGCAGCTTGTGGCGATCGTTGATGATGAGCGCCGTCAGGATCACCATCAGCTGGATCTTCCAGACCTTGTTCCACTGGAACCAGGCCGCGTCGGGGTAGAAGGCGAAGAAGGTCGTGAGCAGCATCCAGGCGATGAAAATCAGCAGCACCACGATCTCGCGCGACCAGGGCATCTCCTTCTTTTCCTGCGAGAACAGGAAGGCCGCCAGCGTGACCACGCCCACCACCATCGAGAACGGGAAGTCGTAGGCGAAGCCCCAGGCCAGGCGGTGCGGGTTCATGTAGCCCAGCCACGACCAGAGCAGGATGCCGAGCCAGGGCCGTCTGAAGACGAAGGGCAGCAGGCCGAAGATGACGCCGGTTACGATCAGGTCTCTCATGTTTTCAGGTCCGATTTCGTTCCCGCGAACCAGCGCACGCGCCGCGGCAGCGCCCTGCCCGCCAGCATGCCGCCGGCCAGCCGCGTGGCCAGGGCGCGTTCGTGGCGCAGGCCGCGGTCCTTGACCTGATACAGGCGTCCTTTGCCGGCCTGCGCTTCGCCCAGTACCTCGCCGCGCGCCAGACGCCCGACAGCCTCGGCGTAGACGTCCGCGCTGTCCCGCACCGCACGCCAGAACAATTCCAGTTCGGTATCGTCCGCCCGCACTTCGGGGCTGACGTGCGCGATCAGGCGGCCGGTATCGATCCCGGCATCGATGTAATGCAGGGTGCAGCCCACCTTCTCGGGCTCGTTATTGTAGAGCGCCCAGAACGTGCAGTCCGCGCCGCGATATTCGGGCGAGAGACCGCCATGCAGGTTGATCATGCCGAGCCGACCCTCGCGGAGCAGGTCGCCGCGAATCAGGGAGGTGCCGAACACGCAGATCAGATCGGGCTGCAGGGTGCGCGCCATCGCAACGACGTCCGGGTGGTTGATGTGCGGCACTTCGCGCACGCGCTCGGGCTGGTCGAGGCGCGGCTGTCCACCCGGAAAGAAATACTTCGCCTCGGGATTGCCCGCGTAGCGCCGACGGTCGCGCAGCCAGCGCCAGACCTTGCGGAACAGCCTGTCCGGGCGCAGTTTCTTCAGGGTCTTCTTCAGATTCCACTCGCCGCCGGTTTCCTGCACGATGGCAAGCGCGTCGCCCGCGCGGCACAGCGCATTGGCGACATACAGATGGCGGGCGCTGCGCCCGCACAGGATCAACAGCCGCAGACGGCTCATCCCATCCCCTTCGCCGCCGCGGGCACGGGCGGCACGGCCACGTTGGCCATGTCCATCATCAGCGCATCGGCGAAGAACTTGGCCGCCCAGTTGGGAAACTCGAACCGCGAATACGCGCCCCAGATCGGCGCCGAACCGGGGATCGCGCCGCGCACGACGACATCGTCCTCTTCCAGCCGCTGCGTGCGCTTGACGTAGGCGATCGCCCGCCAGGCGGCATCGCGGTAAGACTTGTCGCCGGTGATCTGCGCCAGCCGCAGCCAGCACAGTGCCATCTGCGCCACCCCCGTGACACAGGCGTAGCCGGCGGTCGGCGTCCAGCCGTCGTCGTAGGTGCCGGCCAGCCAGCCGTCGGCGCGCTGCTGCGCCATCAGGCCGCGCGCGGCCTTCTCGGCCGCGCGCAGGTAGCGTTCCTCGCCCAGCAGCACCGCCACTTCGATGAAACCCCGGATGGCGTAGGCGATGGTGTGGGTGAAGGGATGGCGCTGCGGCACGAAGGCATTGGTGGCGAACCAGCCGCTCGGCGTCTGCTGCCCGAGCGCCCAGTCGAGGTTGCGCCGCGCCGCCGCCACGAAATCCGGCGCGTTCGCCACCACGCCCATCGCCGCCAGCGCCCAGATCGCACGCGTGTTGTAGACGTGCGGCACGCCGTTGTGCTCGAACTTGCGATAGCACCCATCCGCGTCCTGCTGCGCCGCCAGCCAGCGGCCGGCGCGCAGCCCGGCTTCCAGGCAATCCTGGCGGCCCAGCGTTGTGCAGCCCGCGACCAGGCCGTGCATGATCTGCCCCTGGTTGAAGATCACCGGATGGCTGCCGGCTTCGCCGAAATGCCCCGGGAACGCGCCGTCGTCGGCCTGCAGCGAGAGTTCCCAGTCGATCATCCGGTGCGCACGCCGGAGCAGTTCGGGCCGGTCGAGATAGTCCGCGGCAGCGACGAAGGTCTCGATGATGTAGCCCGTGGTTTCGGGATAGCTCGGCAGCCAGCCGTCCTCGAAGCTCCAGCCTGCCGCCACGCCGCCGGCGTCGGCCTTGCCCTGGCGCACATCCTGCGCGCGGCACAGCCAGTCGATCGCACCGCGCAGATGGGTGCGGTGGTCCTGTTCAGGCTGGCGCGCTGCGCCGGCCATGTCCTGCAGGGTCAAGCGCAGATGGCGCGTCTGCCAGGGCTTGTATCTCAGGGGAAGGTCGATCAGGGTAGAAGGTTTCATGGTCCGGTTCGGCCGCGCCTCATGCGGCGGCCTGGTTCAGGGTTTCGGCAAGCCGCACGCGGCTCACCACATAGCGATGCTTGCCCGAGGCCTCGGGCGGAATTTCGTCCAGCAGCCGCAGTTCCACCTGCAGGCCCTCGCCCAGGCGGGCCTGCAGGCCGGCGACGATCGCCTGGCGTGCCGTCTCGCCCCAGCGCGCGTCGGGCACCACCTGCACTTCCATCCGTTCGGGCGCGTGCTGGATGCACTTGAACTGCGCGACACCGGGCACGGCGCGCAGCACGTAGATCACCGCGAGCGCATGCATGATGCGGCCATCCGCGGCGACGACGAAATCGGTCTGGCGTCCCGACACCTCGGCGACGACGTGCAGGCCCTGCCCGCCGGCGGCCGGTTCGCGGGCCAGCCGCAGCACGTCGCCCGTGCGGTAACGGATGAAGGGCTGGGCCGCCGAAGTCAGGCCGGTGATCACCGCCTCGCCCGCCTCGCCGGGCGCGACGGGCTGCCCGGCTTCGTCGAGCACTTCGACGATATGGTTCTCGCTCAGCAGCAGCATCTGTCCGCCCGGCGCTTCGTGCGCGGTGAAGCCGATGTCGCGGCTGCCAAATTCGTTCGCCACCGGCACGCCGAACGCGCGTGCGATCAACTCGCGCTGGTGCGGATAAAGCGGTTCGCCGGTGGTACACACCACGCGCAGGCGCGGCAGGCGCAGCGTACGCCCGCGCGCCTCGGCGTGCGCCGCCAGCAGGGCGATACTCGACGCATAGCCGTACACGCACACCGGCTGCCAGGCCTGCAGCGCGTCGAGATAGGCATCCATGCGCTCGGGCGACATGGCGAAGGCATTCAGCACCAGCTGGTTCACCAGCCGGTCGCGCAGGGTCTTGATGCGGTCGGTCTTGTTGAGTTCGACCGGCGCCCCCCACAGATAGGCTTCCGGTTCGCCCGGCTGCACGCCCCACCAGCGCCGGGCGCGCATGCGGCCGGCCGCGTCGGAGGCCTGGCGCAGGCGGCCGAAATGGAAGATCAGCGGTTCGCCGCTGGAGCCGCCGGTGGTGTAGGGAAAGGCGCCGCCCGGCACGCCGCGCCACACCAGCCGCTCGACGTTGTCGCGCGCGTCGCGCTTGTCCATCGTCGGCAGTCGCGCCAGATCGGCAAGCGTCGCCGTGCCGGCCTCGACCGCATCCGCCAATCCGGCGGCGCGCAACCGGTCGGCGTGCCAGGGGCTGTGCGCCAGCGCAACGCCCAGCAGCCGGTTCAGGCCCTGCGTCTGCAGGATCTCGATCCCCGCGCACGACAGCCATTGCGAGCGTTCGAGATCGGCGAGCATCGCGAAGGTGGGACGGTGCACCGCTGCTTCCTGCGCGCGGTACACGCTGCGGGCGAACCAGGCGGGCACGTTCATTCGGCGACCAACCCCGTCCCGGGCGGCGCATCCCGGAGGATGCCGTCGTAGGCGCGCAGCAACTGCGCAACGCGACCGTCCCACTGGTTGGCGCGGGCATGCTGGATGATCGCGTCGCGCGACCACGACCGGTCGAGCGCCTCGCGCAGGGCCTGCAACAGCGCGGCGGCGTCCCCGAACGGGACGACGATGCCGAGCGCCGCGCGGCACACCACTTCGGCGTTGCCGCCGACATCGGTGGTCACCACCGGCAGGCCGCAGGCCATCGCCTCGAGAAAGACGTTCGCCCAGCCTTCGTTGCGGGTGGCCAGCACGAACACGTCCGCCGCCGACAGCGCCCACTTGAGTTCGTCCGGCGGCAGGGCACCGGCAAAATGCACGCGCCCCCCTAGGCCCAGCCGCGCGACCTGCGCGTCGAGCTCGGACCGGTTGTCGCCTTCGGGGCCGCCGCCGCCGACGATCAGGTAATGCACCGCCGGGTGCTGTTCGATCAGCCCCGGCAGACAGTCGATGACGCGGTGCATGCCCTTGCGCTCGACAAGCGCGCCGACCGACACCAGCACCCGCGCATCCGGCGGCAGGCCGAACCGGCGGCGCGCGGCGGCCCGGTCGACCGGGTGAAACACGCCGGTATCGACGCCGTTGCCGACGACTTCGGTCTTGTCCGGCGCGACGCCGAGCTCGATCGCCAGACGACGCAGCGAATCGGACACCGCGAACACGCGGGTCGCGGCCTTGAGCGTCTGCGCGAGACGCGGGCGCAGGACCGGATTGCGGCTGTGCGGCACCTCGGTCCCGCGCAGGGTGATCGTCACCGGCAGATCCAGCCAGCGCCCCAGACGGATTGCGGCTTCGCCGTCCGGATAGGCGAAGTGCGCGTCGATCAGGCGCGCGCCGCCCGCCTTGAGCCGGCGCAGCAGGAAATAGCTCGCCACGGCCATCGCCCAGCCGTCGAGCCGGCGCAGTACGCCCGGCAGGGAAAGGAAACGCGGATGATGCACGGCAATGCCCTGCTGCATTTCCAGCGCGGGTGCCATCGGCCGGTAGCCGGGACGCAGCAGGCGGATCAGCGCCTGGCCGGGAAACCAGGGCTGCGGCGAGACCACGACGAGCGCGCGCTGACGCGCGACGCGAAACATGCGTTCGCGGATGAACAAGCCGGCAGCGGGCCGCGCGGCGCTCGGGAACAGCGAACTGAAGACGACCAGCTCAGCCAACGACGGCCTCCCGCATCGGCTTCATCAGCCCACCGTAGACGCCGCGATAACGCGCCACGCTGGCGGTCCAGTTGCGTTCGGTTTCGACGAACTGGCGGCCGTTCTTTTTCAGCGCGTCCCAGCCCTGTTCGTACTTCAGCAGCGCCACCACCTTGCTGGCGAGATCGCCTGCGCTGCCCGCGCGGAACAGCACGCCGGTCTTGCCGTCCTGGATCAGCTCCTTGTGGCCGCCGACGTCGGACGCCACCATCAGCCGTCCCTGCGCCATCGCTTCCAGCGGCTTCAGCGGCGTGACGAGGTTGGTCAGTCGCATGGGATGGCGCGGATACACCAGCACGTCGACCAGGTCGTAGTAGCGGTTCACCTCGGCATGCGGCACGCGGCCGGTGAACACCACGCGGTCCTTCAGATCGAGCGCCATCACCTGCTGCTTCAGCGCCGTATCCTGCGGCCCGCCCCCGACCAGCAGCACCTTCACGTCGGGCATCTGCTTCAGGATGGCGGGCAGCGCGGCGATGAGCAGATCCAGGCCCTCGTAGGCGTAGAACGAACCGATGAAACCCAGCACCCGGCTGTTGCCCAGGCCGAGCTTGAGCTTCAGTTCGGGATCGGGCCTGCCGCCGATTTCGAATTTGTCGATGTCGACCGCGTTCGGAATGACGGTGATCTTGCTTGCCGGGATCCCCCGCGCGATCAGGTCGCCGCGCAGGCCTTCGCAGATGACGGTGACGGCGTCGGCGCGCTTCACCGCCCAGGTTTCGAGCGCACGCGTCAGCCGGTAGCGCAGGCTGTCCTCCTTCGTGCTGCCATGATCGACCGCCGCGTCTTCCCAGAAGGCCCGGATTTCGTACACCACCGGGATGCCCAGCGTGCGGCAGACGCGGATCGCCGGCACGGCATCGAGCACCGGCGAATGCGCATGGATCACGTCGGGCTGCAGTTCGCGCGCGAGCCCCAGCAGGCGCTTCTCGATCGCCGCCATCACGGCGAAGGGATCGCCGCCCGGCAGCCGGGCGAGCAGCCCCGTGGGTTTGGGCGTGCGATAGAAATGCAGGCCGTCGGCGTCTTCCTCGGGCACGGTGCAGTTCAGTTGCTTGGGGCCGGACAGGTGGAAGGTCTCCCAGCCGAGTTTCTTCTGGTTGCGCAGGATCGCCGCGCTGCGGAAGGTGTAGCCGGAATGCAGCGGGAGGGTGTGGTCGAATACGTGGAGGATCTTCATGCGGCTTGCCGTGCGTCGGCATCGAGGCCGAGCACCCTTTCGAGGAAGGCGTCGAACATCAGCACCGTCCACAGGATCACCGAATAGTCGCGGCGACCGGACTGGTGCGCCTCGACGACCTCGCGCAGGTAATCCTGGTTGAACAGGCCGGTGGACGCCAGCCGCTCGCCCAGCACCACGCTGCGGATGGTCGCGGCAAGCGGGCCGCGGAACCAGGCGGCGAGCGGCACCGCGAACCCCATCTTCTTGCGGTACAGCACGTCGTGCGGCAGATAGGGCTCCATCGCCTTCTTCAACAGGTATTTCCCCTCGGTACCGCGCAGCTTGAGGTCGACCGGCAGGCCGGACACCCAGCCCATCAGTTCGTGATCGAGCAGCGGCTCGCGGACTTCGAGCGCGTGCGCCATGCTCGCGCGGTCGACCTTGGTGAGGATGTCGCCGACGAGATAGGTCTTCATGTCGAGATACTGCACCAGCGAGAGCGGATCGTCGGTGGGCGCGACGGCGGCGTGGCGGCGCAGCACTTCGACGGCCTGGTAGCCCTGCAGCTCGCGCCGGAAGGCGGGCGAGAAGAGTTGCTTGCGCTGCGCATCCGACAGCAGGGACACGCCGTGGAAATAGCCTTCGACGGTGTCGCGCGCCAGCGCCTCGAAGGTGGTCTTCGCGCGCAACACCTTGGGCGCCCAGTCGGCCTTGGGATACAGCCTGCCGAGCGTGCCGAACAGCGGGCGGCGCAACAGCAGCGGCATCGCCGCGCGCATGCGCTCCTCGTAGCGGAACCAGCGGTAGCGCCGGTAGCCGGCGAAATGCTCGTCGCCGCCGTCGCCCGAGAGCGCGACCTTCACGTGCTTGCGAGCGAGTTCGCAGACGCGGTAAGTGGGCAGCGCGGACGAGTCGGCGTAGGGTTCGTCGTACACCTCGGCGAGCTTGCCGACCAGGCTGAAGTCGCCGGCGGCGACGGTTTCGACGTGATGCGCGGTCTTGTAGCGGTCGGCGACCAGCTGCGCGAACTCGACTTCGTTGAACGCCGGGTCGTCGAAGCCGATCGAGCAGGTGTTCACCGGCGTGTCCGACTGGGTCGCCATCATCGCCACCACCGCGCTCGAATCGACGCCGCCCGAGAGAAAAGCACCCAGCGGCACGTCGGCGATCATGCGCAGGCGGATCGACTCCTGCAGCCGAGCGACCAGTTCGGCTTCCGCCTCGGCCTCGTTCTTCACGGCGACCGGCGTGAACGGCATGTCCCAGTACTGCTTCGGCAGCGCGCGCGCCGCGCCGCGCACGAGCGTCATCGTGAACCCCGGCGGCAACTTGTACACGCGCTTGAAGATGGTGCGCGGCTCGGGCACGTAGCCATAGGCAAAGTATTCCTCGACCGCCAGCGGATCGATGTCGCGCGGCAGGGCGGGATGCGCCATCAGCGATTTCAGTTCCGAGCCGAAAATGAATTCGCCGGTTTCGAGGAAAGCGTAGTACAGCGGCTTGACGCCGAAGCGGTCGCGCACGACGAACAGCGTGTCCTGCTTGCGGTCCCACAGCGCGAACGCGAACATGCCCCTGAACCGCGCGACGCAGGACTCACCCCAGGCTTCCCAGGCATGGACGATGACCTCCGTATCGGAATGCGTGCGGAAGACGTGGCCCAGCGCTTCGAGTTCTGGCACCAGTTCCTGGAAGTTGTAGATCTCGCCGTTGAACACGACGACGACCGAACCGTCCTCGTTGAACAGCGGCTGCTGGCCGGTCGAGAGATCGATGATGGACAGGCGACGGTGGCCCAGGCCCACGCCCGGCTCCAGATGCAGCCCGCCCTCGTCGGGGCCGCGATGGAACTGGGTTTCGTTCATGCGATCGAGCAGCGCGCGCGAAATCTCGCTCGCTTCGCGGGTATCGAAAATGCCGGTAATGCCGCACATGCTTGGTGTTTCCCTTGTCCCTGTCGATTTTTCAGGCCGTTCGACGGCCCGCCAGCGTTTTGTCGTACACCGCGGCGTATGCCTCGGCCATGGCCGGTATGCTGTAGCGTTGTTCCGCCTGCCGCCGCGCCTCGCGGCCGTGTTCGGCAATGCGCGCGGGCGCGTCCAGGTATTCCAGCAAGGCCTGTGCCATATCGGCGGCGTCGCCCGCCTTCACCAATGCGCCGTTGACCCCGTGCGCCACCAGTTCGACGGTGCCGCCGACCGCCGTGGCGACGACGGGCAGTCCGCTCGCCAGCGCCTCCAGAATGGTATTGGAGATGCCCTCGTTTTTCGACGGGAGCACGAAAACGTCGAACGTGCGCATCAGTTCGGCGATGTCGTGACGCTCGCCAGGCAGCCAGGCCAGATGTGCCATCCCGGCATGGTCGAGCAGGTGCTGGCAGTCGGCGCGCGCGCTGCCCTCGCCGACGATGACCAGGCGCGCACGCGCCGCACGCTCGGGCTGCTGCCGGACCAGGCGGATGAATGCCTGGACCAGCATGGGGTAATCCTTGACCTCGACCATGCGCCCCACCGAACCGAACACCACGGCATCAGGACTCGCAAAGCCCGGCGGCAGGCGGCCCGACCGTGCGCCCATGCGCGGATGGAATTTCTCGCTGTCCACGCCGTTGTAAATCTGGTGCAGCTTCTTCTGCGGCACGCCGATCTGCTGGCGCAGCCAGGTCTCGAGATCGCGGCTGACCGCGATGTAGTTCGACACGAAAGGCTGAACGGCGCGGCGCAGCAGGTTGTATTTCCGGTTCTGCCCGTACAGGTCGAACACGTCGCGGCCGTGTTCGCCGTGCACTGTGGCGCGCACGCCGGCAGCGGCGGCGACGAACTGCGCCTCGAGCGCGGCGAGATTGCGGGTGTGCACGAGGTCGGGCTCGAGGTCGCGCAGCAGGGTCCACAGCCGCTTTGTCCACCCCAGTCCGTGACCGGGCGGGCGGTGCAGGGCGCGGAAATCGACCGGCTGCGCGACGATGCGCTGGCGGAAATCGGTGAAATCGGTCAGGGCCACGACGGTATGGCGGAAACGCGCCGGCGACAGGGTATTGAACAGGTTGACCATGCCGTTTTCCATGCCGCCGGTATCGAAACGGTGTACGACATGCACGATGTGCGCGGTCACGGCCCGTCGACCCGATCAAGCGTCTGCCCGATCGCCGGTTCCATGTCGGCGGCGAACCGCGCGAGCCTGGCCTTCGCGCCCGCAATGTCCGCCTCGTCGTAAGGCGTGGCGATCAGCACCGACAAGCCGTCGTCGCGTTTCAGGCGCACGCGGTCGAGCGCCAGCACCAGCTTGGCGTACAGGTCGTTGACCACGGGCTGCTGGTTGATGAGGTTCCATTGCCACACCAGCACGCGCTGGCCGTTGCTGCCGCGCATCTTGGCCTGGCGTACCTGCCTGGGCTGGCCGCCGATTTCGACCGTCGCGATCGTTTCGCCGACGTTCGACCAGTGCGGATCCTTCTGCTTGATCATGAAATTCTGCGAATTGACGAGTTCGGCGTCCTGGCGCTGCGTGGCGTAGTAGTTGAGCTCGAGCATCACGCGCCGGCTCGCGTCGGCGTAGGTCGCATGCAGCTGCCGGTCGGCGCCGACCCAGTGCGGGCGCCAGGTCGTGAACGCCTCCCCGGGCTGCCAGTTCCCGGCCGTCTCGACACGCAGTTCCGGCATCGCCGGCAGCTGTCGCGCTTCCAGCCAGACGGCATACGCCGGCCACAATCCCGCCGTCGCCAGAACCGCAAGCGCCATCGGCACGATGCCATGCGGGCGTCGCGATGCCATTCCGCCTGCAGGCCTGTCGGCGACAGCGGCCTGCGGCAGATCGTCCTCGCGCCAGAAACTGCCGATCCAGAACAGCAGCAGCATGACGAAACCGAAGAACACCCAGCCGTAGATGTAATGGTCGACGCCCAGCGCGTACTTCATGTCCGACAGGTGGGCGATCATCACGATCATGAAGGCGCGGCCGCTGTTGGCGAAAACCGGCACGATGACCGCGGCGATGGAAAACAGCAGGCGCCGCTTCCACGAACGGTAGGTGAGGTAGGCATAGAGCACGCCCAGCGTGATCGAGGCGATCAGGTAGCGCAGGCCGGAACAGCCCTCCACCACCGACCAGTCGCCGCTGGGAATGCTGAAGAAGGTGCCTTCGCGGTACACCGGAATGCCGGTGAACTGCAGCATGGCAACCGTGAAATCGGCGGTCACGTTCATCAGGGGCGGAATCAGGAATTCCCCCACCGGCACGGCGAAGAACAGGAACATCAGCGGAAAGAATGCGGCCCGCACGAACGCGCGGCCCAGCAGGGTCCACACGACCGCGATCAGCATCGCGATGAATGCATACTGCGCGACCACGTTCACGCTGCCGGCATCGGCCAGGAGCCAGCCGATACAGGCGACGGCCAGCAGCAGCAGGCCGTAGGGTTCGGGACGCGGCGTAACGTGCGCGAGTTCGTCGCGCATGCGCCAGATCAGCCAGATGGCAATGGGGAAAATGAGATAGCCATGGGCGAAGGTCTCGGAACGTTCCCACACCGCGGCCATCGAATGGAAGGTCGGCCAGAACAGGGCGAACAAGGCTAGCAGCGTGGCGATCGTGGCCAATGCCGGCGTCGTCCAGGCGGCGCGTGCGGATACGGGCAGCGAATCGGGCAGGGCACTCATGCGGGGCAGGTCTCCAGAACGGCGCGCGCGACGGACGCGGCCTCGAACAGCGGATCGATGGCGGCGAGATTGCGCGCCCAGTCGTAGCGCGCGAGGATGCACTCGCGCGCCCGTGCATTGCGCTCGCCGGCGCGCACGCGCGCGATAACGTGCTGTGCGAAGCCAGCCTCGTCGGCGGCCAGCCAGAAATCGCGGCCGGCCTCGGCCCGGATGCCCTCGGCGGCCTGGCCGCTTGCCACCACGGGGCAGGCCATCGCCATGGCCTCCAGCACCTTGTTCTGCACGCCGCGCGCGATGCGCAGCGGCGCAACCGCACAGGCGGCATGGGCAAGGTAGGGCCGCACGTCGGGCACGCCGCCCGTCACCACGACGCCCGGCTGGCGCGCAAGCTGCATCACCGCCATGGTCGGCCGGCTGCCGACAATCGTGAATTGCGCATTCGGCACGGCCTCGCGCACGGCGGGAAAGATGCGTTCGGCGAACCAGGCGACGGCATCGGCGTTGGGCCAGTAATCCATCGCGCCGGTGAAGGCGATGCCGCGCACGTCGACGGGATAAGGATTGGGATAATCGCGCAAGGGCGAAAAATACTCCGCATCGACACCGTTTTCGAACGCGCCGATCCGGTCGCGCGCGCGCGGCGCGCGGCTTTGCAGAAGCGCCGCCTCGTCCGCCGACACCAGCAGCGTGGCATCGAACGTCTCCGCGACGCGCGCCTCCCACCCGGCCAGCTTGCGTCCCTCGCGCGCGTACACCCACGACAGCGGCCAGCGCTGCGTCGGCGCGTATTGCGTCCATTTGTCCGAATCAACGTCGACCATGTCGAGCACGCGGCGCGCCAGGTTTGCCGGCATGAACTGCGCCATCGCGGACGAGAACGCCAAGCCGCGCGTCACTGCGCCGTCGCGCGCCAGTCCGGCCGCCCAGTCCCGCAATACCGCACTGCGGTAATACGGCAGGCTGAGCGCGTCTCCGGTCACGAGGCCGCTCAGGCTCGCGAGCCTGGCACGGCGCGGATGCAGCGGCACCAGTTTGATCGACGCACAATACGGCTTCAGGGCGTCGGCGTACTGCCAGTCGTCCGGATCATCGACGAAGGCGCCGAGGTGCACGGCATAGCGCGCACTCAGGTGGCGCAGCAGATGGAACGAGCGGATCTTGTCGCCCTTGTTGGGCGGAAAGGGAATGCGGTGCGCGAGAAACAGCAGGCCTTCCTTCACGCCTCACCCCAGATTCCTGACGATGTGCGGTCCGATCGCGTTGGCCAGCGCCAGCGGCATTTTCTTCCAGGCCTGGATGAACAGACGGTACTTGGGATTGAGCGGATTGATCTCGGGCACTTCGGCGTCGCGCACCAGGAAGTACTCGTAGTGCAGCGGGGTCGGCTCGAAACCCCAGTTCTTCTTGAAATCGAAGGAACCCGTGCCGCGCTTGCTGCGGCCGAAGTCGAATACCTTGAGGCCGCGTTCGCAGGCGCGCCGCATCAGCTCCCAGTACATGAAGTCGTTGCCGGCCACCGCACGCGCGGCGTCGGTACCGCCGCCGTAGTAAGGCAGCACCTCGTCGCGGAAATAGAACGACATGACGCTGGCGATGATCTGGCCGTCGAGCACGATGGTCAGCACTTCGCAGTCGTCGCCGAATTCCGCCTTCAGCAGGCGGAAATATTTTTTCGAGAACACCGGCGTGCCGAGGCGATGCACGCTGGACGAATAGGCCTGGAAGAAGCGCCCGGTGTCGGCGTCGATCTCGCCGGCCAGACCCGCCTTGATGCCCTTCCTGACCATTGCGCGCTGCTTGCGCGGGATGGCGTTCAGGTTGGCCTCGACCTCGGGCTCGATGGCCTTCCTGAAGGTGACGTACAGGTCCTTGGTCGGCCAGTCGGCGTGCTGCGCCGTCCGGTTGCGGTATTCGAGCGCACCGACCTGCAACTGCCGGGCCAGCGCCTGCGCGGCATCGTCGAGCGCGCGACCGGCCACCGTGTCGTCGGCGACGATGCCGCCGTAGGCGCAAAACGGCAGCGAACCCAGACTGTGGCCGAACAGGCGGCTCCTGATTTCGGCCAGCGGCAGCACACCAACCAGGTCGCCCATGCGCTCGGCCAGCAGGAAATGCGTGCGATGCCCGAAGGCGTCCTCGATCACGCGCTTCCAGCCGGCACGGTGAAAGAAGGTGGCGTCCGGATGCGTCGCCACAAACGCGTCCCAGCGCGCGCGATCGGCATCGGTCAGCGTACGCACCGTCACGTCGGCCTGCACGGTATCCGGCCTAAAAAGGGGTTCGGCCTGCATGTTCATTGTTCTGAAAGAAACACGCGGTCGACGCGGTCCCATTCGAAGTCCTTGAGCAATTGCCGCAGTCTGCCTGGCATACGTTGCAGATTGACGTAATGGCGGAAGCGCGTCTTGGCGGAAATGCCGCGCTGGCGGGGTTGCCCGGCATCGACTTCCCACGGATGGAAATAGAACATGCAGGGTGCGTGGTCGGCCTCGTTGACGCGACGCAGCATCCAGCGCGACAACGAATACGGCAGCAGACGGAACCAGCCGCCGCCGGCTGCCGGCAGATTGCGGCCCATCAGCGGCACCGTGGTCGGCGGCAGTTCCAGGATGCCGGCCTCGCCGTTCGGCCGGTGCGGAAAACGCGGCGCATCGGGCACGCCGTAATGATCGTGTTTGACCGGATAGATGCTGGAACTGTAGACGTAGCCGGCGTTCTCCAGCTCGTCCACCGCCCACCAGTTCTTGCGGTTGATCGAAAAGCTCGGCGCGCGGTAGCCGCGCACGGCGACGCCCCCCAGGTCTTCGAGTATGCGCTTGGCGCGCACGACGTCGTCGCGGAACTGCCCGGGGGTGAGTTCGCTGGCGCGCTGATGGCCGTAACCGTGACTCGCGAGTTCGTGGCCGCCATCGACAATGCGGCGCACCACCTGCGGATAGCGCTCGGCGATCCAGCCCAGGGTGAAGAAGGTGGCTTTCGCATTCGCCTCGTCCAGCAGGCCGAGGATGACGTCGACGTTGCGCTCGACGCGGCAGGGCAGGCTGTCCCAGTCCTCGCGGCGAATGTGCGGCGCGAACGCCGAGACCTGGAAGTAGTCCTCGACGTCGATCGACATCGCATTTTTCATCGCCCCCGTCTTCATCAGGCAGCCCTGATCCCTTTCTGCGCCGGCAGCCAGTCCTTGAGGGTGTGCGCGATGCGCATCGCGGCACGGCCGTCCCAGAATTCGGGGATGCGGCCGGTCTTGCCGCCGCTTGCCATCACGTCCGCGAAGGCGGCGCGGATGGCCTCGGGGTCCGGGCCTACCAGGGTATTGGTGCCTTCCTCGATCGTGATCGGGCGTTCGGTGTTCTCGCGCAGGGTGAGGCAGGGCACGCCGAGCGCGGTGGTTTCCTCCTGGATGCCGCCGGAATCGGTAAGCACCAGCTTGGCGTCGCGCATCAGGCCGAGCATTTCCAGATAACCCACCGGCGGCAGCACGCGCAGGCCGTCGAGTCTGGCCGACAGGCCGAATTTCTCGATGTTGCCGCGCGTGCGCGGGTGCAGCGGCATCGCCACCGGCACGCTGCGGTTGATTTCGTTCACCACGTCGAGCAGGGCCGCAAGCGTATCGGGATCGTCCACGTTGGACGGGCGATGCAGGGTCAGCACGGCATACTGGGCGAGTACGGCGCCCAGCGTCCGGCTTGCCGGCACCGCGCGTTCGAGGTTGCGGTGCAGGGTGTCGATCATCACGTTGCCGACGAACTCGACCCGCGCGGGGTCGATGCCCTCGCGCACCAGGTTGGCAAGCGCGCTTTTCTCGGTGGTGAACAGCAGATCGGAAATCTGGTCGGTGAGCACCCGGTTGATTTCCTCAGGCATGCCGCGGTCGTAACTCCTGAGCCCCGCCTCGACGTGGATCACGCGCACGCCGCGCTTGGCCGCCACCAGCGCGCAGGCGATGGTGGAGTTGACGTCGCCGACCACCAGCACGGCCTGCGGCTGCACGCTTTCCAGTACCGGCTCGAAGCGTTTCATCACCTCGGCGGTCTGCACGGCATGGCTGCCGGAACCGACTTCGAGGTGATGATCGGGATGGGGTATGCCGAGATCGGCGAAGAAGCCGTCGCTCATCGCCGCGTCGTAATGCTGGCCGGTATGCAGCAGTTGCGCGGCGATGCCGGTTTCGGCCAGCGCGGCCATCACCGGTGCGATTTTCATGAAGTTGGGGCGCGCACCGGCGACGCACAAAACCTGGGGCATGGTGGGTAGCCTTACATGCGATCAGTGCGTGATGCCGTGCGCGTCCGGCAGTTCGCCGGCTTCGTCCGCCGCGTGGCGTTCGCTCACGGTGAACAGAATCTTGCGCACGATGGGCAGGATGCGGTTGACCGAACGTTCGAGCTGCTCGATGCGCTGCGAAAGCTGCGCGATCTCCTCGCTGCCCGGCCCGTTGCCGCCCGATGCCCGGTTCGACACGCCGGTCGCTCCGTGAAAATCCTGATGCGCGACCTCGCTCTTCAGGTCGGCAATCACCTCGTTGACCTCGGCCTCGCCGAAATGGCTTTTCTCTTCGAGATAACCAAACAGCATCAGGCGGTCGCAGGTAGTGTTGATGCGGCGCGGAATGCCGCCCGTGAAGCGATGCAGGACGGCAAAGGCCGCCTCGTCGAAGCTCGGCATACCCTGCCAGCCGACGGTGCGCAGGCGGTGTTCGATGTAGCCGCGCGTCTCGTCCGGATCGAGCGGCCCCAGGTGATACGAAGCCACGACGCGCTGGCGCAGCTGCTGCATGTCCGGGCTCTGCAGGATGCCACGGAACTCGGGCTGGCCGAGCAGGAAGGTCTGGATCAGCGAACGTTCGTTATTCTGGAAATTGGACAGCATGCGCAGTTCTTCCACCGCACGTGGGGTTAGATTCTGCGCCTCGTCCACCACCAGCAGCGCGCGCTTGCCCTGGCGGGTTGCAGCGCCGAGAAAATCCTCCAGGTTCTTCAGCAGCGCCGACTTGCTCAAGCCTTCATGCTCGAGCCCGAACGAAGCGGCGACGCTGCGCAGCGTGTCCTCGGCATCGAGCTGGGTGGAAACCAGCTGCGCCGCAATCAGGTTGTGCGCCTCGAGCTGGCGGAACAGGTTGCGCACCAGGGTGGTCTTGCCGGCGCCCACTTCGCCGGTAATGACGATGAAGCCCTCGCCCAGCGACAGACCGTAGTCCAGATAGGCCATCGCCCGCTTGTGCCCCTTCGAGCCGAAGAAGAAGCGCGGATCGGGATTGAGCTGAAACGGCTTGGCGCTGAAACGGTAATAGTCTTCGTACATGGGCGGTCCGTTGGGTGGGTGGGGCACGTCGCGTGCACCCACGATGCGAAGCAATGGCTATGCCATTCAGGCAAGCCGGCTAGAAGCGCAGATTGGCCGAGGCGGTGAGGCTGTTTTCGTCGAAGTCGGAATTCGCATCGTTGGAATCCCGCTTGGTATGACGGAATGTCAACGCTCCGTTGAGCTTCTCGGTGAAGCGGCGGTTCACGCCCAGGCTCAAGACAAAAATGTCGTCGTCTCTCGCCGCTCCGCCTGTCACCGCCCCGTCCGCGCTGTTCCGCGTAAGCGAAAGACTGCCATTCGCAGTAGTGTGGGGCGACATTCGATAGCTGACCGAACCCGTTACACCCTGCACATGGTCTTCCGCTCCGGCCAGGATTTGATACAGCCGCTTGGTGTCCTGCGCCGACAATCCAAAACCCAGACGACCGACGTCCCACGACACGCCTGCAGTAAAGCTCTTGATGACATATACCCCATTCGCCACCGAAACGGGAAATCCCGCTGCAACCAGCGTACTGGCGGAATAACCATAAATACTCTGGTACGCCCATGCCAGCATGCCTGCCGGGTACGGCCCCGAACAATTCGGCGGGGGCAATTGCGCGAGATCAGCTGCCGGCTGGAAGTAAGGGAAGGTCGCACAGACGAAATATAGCTGTCCGCTTTGATCCAGAAGTTGCTGCGTAATATCGCCCACATCCTCTGAATAGCGCAGGGTCCAGTTGGTCAGCCGGGTACGATGACTGCCGGCGAAACTGAAGGTGCGGCCAAAATAGCGTTCACCCGCGGAAGCTTCAATGCTGGTACGTCGCGAAGGCGACCATCCGAAGCCCACGCTGTAGGACGAGCCGTCCGTTCCGCTCGTGCTCAGATAATCGTTCCAGTCCTGCCCCACCGTGCCGAACACCCGGAATTTCCGGCTGAGCGCATAGCCGACCTGGGCACTGGCGCTTTCGAACGTGACGTCGCCATTGGAGGCAGGATTGGTGGAGTCGGTGTTCTCCGCCTTGCGCAGGGAGTACCCCAGCCCCCAGCTGAGATCGTTGAAGCGCGTCCCGCTGTTCAGGTTCGCGGTGAAGGCGTTCACATTGGAATCGGCCGCGACATTGTTCTGAAAGATCGCGCCGCTGGCCGTATAGCGCGCCTGCGCCTCGGCAAACGTGCCAAAGCGCTTCCGAACATACGGACTGATCGAATACGTACCGACGGTGGCGCGATTGCTGTCGTTGCTCGCCGCATCGGCAGGCGACCCGAACAGCGAAATCAGTTGCTGGGAAACATTCGCACTGCCGTCGATGAACAGAAAATCCTCGACCAGCTCGGCTTTTCCTGCGGCACTCAGATTGTGATACAGGTCGTCGTTCTCGTTCCCGCCGAAGCGGGTGACCGCCGAGAGACTGTATTGCACCGCGGCCTGCACCCGCCGCGACCCCTGCGAACGCAGCGTGAAGCCCGGCGTGACGCTCAAGCTCAGGCCGTTTTCCTTGTTGGTCGCACTCTGGTTGACGTTGTCGCTGTAAGTTGCCGACGCGCCCACGCTCGGCTCGAAGCGCCAGTCGAGGGCCTGCGCGGGCAGGGCAAAAGTCGTCGCCATGAAAACAGAAAAAGCTCCCGCAACGAGAGCTTGTCTGCGAACGGCCGCTTGCGCGCCGCGTACGGGGAGCTTACTTGCCGTAACTGCCATAGTAACCATAGTAATAATCCGCACCCGGGGTTGGCGTGGTTTTGTTCAGCAACATGCCCACCACTTCGCACGACTGGATATGGCTCAGCGCTTCGCGCACGGCTTCCTGCGATGTCTTCTCGGCCTCGACCACCATCACGATCTGGCCCATGTGCGTCGCCAGCACGCTCGATTCGCTGGTCGCCAGAAGCGGCGGGGAATCGAACAGGATTATACGGTCTGGGTAGCGATTCCCGATATCCTCGATCAGGCGCGTCATCGCCGCGCTGGCCAGCAGTTCGGTCGCCCGTTTGTAGGTACGCCCGGCCGGAAGCACGGTCAGCTTGGCGATGTCGGTCTTGATCAGCACGTCGGACAGCTTGAGATCCTTGTCCTGCAACACGTCGAGCAGGCCCTTGTCGGCGTGGATGCCGAGATATTCGGGCACCCGCGGCTTGGCGACGTCGGCGTCGATCAGCAGCACGGTGCGGTCCATTTCCATCGCCATGGAAATCGCCAGGTTGATCGCGCAGAAGCTCTTGCCCTCGCCCGGCAGCGAACTGGTCACCATGATGAGGTTGCCGTTCTTGACGCGCGCCGCGCCCTGGCCGAAGGCGTTGGCAATGAGCGGCCGTTTGATGATGCGGAATTCTTCCGCGATCTGGCTCTTCTCCGCGTCCGGCGCCACCACGCCCATGCGATGCAGGCGCGCCAGATTGATCGACTGAACCTGGCTGCAGCCTTCGGCCGTCGCATCGAAATCCGGTGCGCTGAACACCGGTTCGACCGGCGTGGCCACGAAAGGCGCCGCATGCTTGTTGTCGCGCTGCTTGGCGAGCGCGCCTTCTATCATGCTGGCGTCCTGCGGTTTGGCCGGCTCGCCGGACGGCGCAGCCGGGTGCACGGCACCCGCGCCAATCTTGCCTGCAGCTTTTTCGATAATGCTCATGGGGTCTCCTAGCCGGCGCGCGACATGATCAGTTGCACGATCATCACGCCGCCGTACGCGGCAATCAGACTGCCCAGCGCCGCCAGATAGGTCAGCAGGCCCTTGCGCTTGCGGCGTTTGGTTTCGTCGGTTTCCACGCGGGACACCGCGCCCAGCAGGGGCAGGCCGGTCAGTTCGCGCAGGGCGCGGCGGTCCGTCACGGTACGGCGCAGCTGGCTCAGCAGGAAGGCGACCCCAGCCCCCGCGACCAAGGCACCCAGCGTCACCAGCGAGAGCAGCAGCGGCCGGTTCGGCCACGCGGGCTGGCTCGGCACGAAAGGCGGATCGATCACGCGGAAATCGACGGTGTCGGTCTTGCTTTCCACTTCGCCGGACATGGTCACCGATTCGCGACGTTTCAGAAGCGCGTCGTAGTTCTGCTTGTACACATCGTAATCGCGCGTGAGTTGGGTGAATTCCTGCTCGACCTGCGGAATCATGTTGGACGCATTGCGCAGTTCGGCGAAGCGGCGCTGGTATTCCGCCACCCGCGCGCTCAGCGAAGCCACGGTGGCGTCGGCCTCGGCGATGGCGATGGTAAGCTGCTGGTACACCGGGTTCTGGATTTTCGCCCCCGCAGGGTCGGCCTTGCGCGCGGCGAGTTCGGCTTTCTTCTGATCTTCCAGCTTGTCGATCAGGCGTTTGGTCGCCTGGATATCGGGGTGCAGATCGGTGTACTGCAGGCGCAACTGGTCCATCTGCTTTTGCAACGCCTGGATCCGGCTGTCGACTTCGCTGTTCGTATCGGCCGCGGCAGCCGCGGCGGTCAGTTCGGGTTCTTCATCCGCCAGCTGGCGCTTGAGCTGGTTGCGGCGGTTGACCGCTTCCTGCTGGTCGAGCTGGGCTTGCCGCAGCTGCCCGCTGGTTTCGGCCAGCTTCGCGTAGTAGTCGCCGCCCTGCCCCGGCATCATGCCGATGTGCTTCTGCTTGAATTCCTTGAGCGCGTTTTCCGCGTCGGTGAGTTTCTGCTGGTATTGCTGAAGCTGTTCCTCGATGAAGCGCTGCGAGCTGGAGATATCCTGACGCGTCTTGCCCAGGCTGCTTTCGACGAAGATGGTCAGCAGCGACTGCACCACTTTCTTGGCGAGGTCGCCGCTCGCATCCTGGTAGCTGATGGTGTAGAGGTTTTCGCGGCCGGCGTCGGCGATGGAAATCTTCTCCGCCAGATCGTTCAGCATCTTCTCGGTCTGTTCCGGCGTCTTCGCCTTCACGTCGAGGTCGGTCATGCGCGCGACCTTTTCGAGCGTCGGGCGGCTGACGAGCTGGCGCGTCATCAGCTTGATCTGCTGCTCGACGTTGGGTTCGGCGGCGAGACCGGACAGCAGCGGCTTCAACAGCGTTTGCGTATCCACATACACCCGCGCGGACGCCTCGTAGCGATCCGGAATGATCATCACCCAGGTCCAGCCGACGATACACACCAGCCAGGCCACCGCGACGCCCCACCAGCGGCGGCGCCAGGCGGCTTTCGCATATCCGAGAATTTGTTGTAGTACTTGATCCATGCGGTACGACCCATCAAAAAGCGCTGCCCGTGGGCAGCGCGTTTACTTGTGTCAGAACAGACTCTCGGGCACGACCAGCACGTCGCCCGGGCGCATGTCGACGTTGGCCGAAATGTCGCCGCCCTTGAGCAGGTCTTCCAGACGCACGCCGAGACGTTCCTGTTTGCCGTCCACCGTACGCAGGATGTAGGCCTTGTTTCCGGCCGCGAAATCGGTCAGGCCGCCGACCGAGATCATCAGGTCGATCAGGCTCATGTGCTCGCGGTAGTTCAGCGCCTGCGGCTTGGCGGCCTCGCCGACCACGCGGATCTGCTGGTCGAAGGGCCCGATGCCGCCGGCGACGATCACCGTGACGATGGGCTCCTGGATGTATTTAGCCAGCGCCTTCTCGATGTCGCGCGCAAGCTGGGTGGGAGTCTTGCCGGAGGCCTGGATGTCCTCGACCAGGTTCATGGTCATCTTGCCGTCGGGGCGGACGGGGAAGGAACCGGAGACTTCCGGATTGCGCCAGACGAAGACGTTGACCGAGTCGCCCGGGCCGATCAGGTAGTTCCAGTCGTAGCTGCCGGTCTGCGCGGGCGCGGGCGGATAGGTCGGCGTGCTGGAACAGCCCGCCAGCATGGCAACCGCCAACACCACACCGGCGCGCGCGAGATGCTTGTTGATCGTGAACATGTCCATCCTCCCTTATATACAGTTGATCTGCGGGGCATTATGCCAGAGCAGACCTGAAATTCGGTTTCAGCCCCAAGACAGCAAGCAAACCGCAGGCCAGCCCAACCGGGCGCCCCAACCCCCACCAGTCCACCTGACAAAGCGACGCTCCCGGGCCGACACCGTCGGGGATTCGACAGCGCTGTCGTAAGGCCGACGCATGCCGGGGTATCATGCTGGCCATGAATGCGCCCGCCGTCGCCAGTCTCGCCACGCTCAGGCTTCGCATCCGCGAATTCGCCGAAGCGCGCGCCTGGGAACGCTACCATACGCCCAAGAACCTGGCGATGGCGCTTGCCGTGGAGGCGGCCGAACTGCTGGAGCCCTTCCAGTGGCTGACGCCCGAGCAGAGCCAGGCGCTGAACGCGGACCAGCGCGAGGCGGTGCGGCAGGAAATCGCCGACGTGCTGATCTACCTGACGCGACTGGCCGATCTGCTGGACATCGACCTGCTCGACGCCGCCGCTTCGAAACTGGAAATCAACGCACGCAAGTATCCGGTCGAGAAGGCGCACGGCAACGCCCTCAAATATTCGGAACTGCCCCAAGATGACTGAAGCCTATTTCAAGCACCACGTATTCTTCTGCACCAACCAGCGCGACGACGGCGCCAAATGTTGCGGCGAGGCCGGCGGCCAGCGCATGCGCGACTACCTGAAGAAGAAGGTCAAGCAGGCCAACCTCAACGGCGAAGGCAAATGCCGCATCAACAGCGCCGGCTGCATGGACCGCTGCGACGAAGGCCCGCTGCTGGTCGTCTACCCCGAAGGTGTCTGGTACACCTACGTGGACGAGGCCGACATCGACGAGATCTTCGAGCAGCATCTGAAGCAGGGCCGCATCGTCGAGCGCCTGCAATTGAAATGAAGTCGGTCTAAGTGAAGCGCTACAAGCTGCGCATCCCGGTTTCGGTCGGCAAGCTGGAAACCGTGATCGACGACCCGGAATCCGAGCGTCGCGGCCTGCTGCTGGTGGCGCACCCGCATCCCCTGCACGGCGGCAGCCTCGACAACAAGGTCGTTACCACGCTCGCCAAAGCCGCCAACGAGGCCGGCTGGGTGAGCGTGCGCCCCAACTTTCGCGGCGTCGGCATGAGCGACGGGGCATTCGATGCCGGCAACGGCGAAACCGACGATCTGCTCGCCGTCGCGCGTTTCGTCGAAGCCAGCTACCCCGGCCTGCCCTGGGCGCTGGCCGGTTTCTCCTTCGGCGCCTTCGTGCAGCACCGCCTGCGCCAGCAGCTCGACGCCCGCCGCCTGATCCTGGTCGCCCCCGCCGTCACCATGTACGAATTCGACCCCGTGCCCGAGGATACGGTCGTCATCTTCGGCGACGCCGACGAGCTCATTCCGCCCGCCGCGATCCGCCTGTGGGCCGAGCAACAGGGACTCACGATCAAGACCATCCCCGAAGCCGGCCACTTCTTCCACGGCAAGCTCAAGGAATTGAAACAGGCCTTCATGGAGGCCTGCCCGTGCTGAACGCGCGCGGCCTCACCAAACGATACGGCGACACCGAAGTGGTGCGCGGCCTCGACCTGCACGTGCGACGCGGCGAATGCTTCGGCCTGCTCGGCCCCAACGGCGCCGGCAAGACCACGACACTGCGCCTGCTGCTGGGCCTCATCGAACCCGATGCCGGCAGCATCGAACTGGCTGGCATTCCGGTGCCGGCCCGTGCCCGTGAGGCGCGTATGAAAATCGGCGTGGTGCCGCAGATGGACAACCTCGACCCAGACTTTTCGGTGCGCGAGAACCTCATCGCCTATGGCCGCTATTTCGGCATGCGCTCGCGCGATATCGAGGCACGGGTGCCGGCGCTGCTCGACTTCGCCGGGCTCGCCAGCAAGGCCGACGCTCAGATCGCGCAATTGTCGGGCGGCATGAAGCGGCGTCTCACGCTGGCGCGCGCGCTGGTGCACGATCCGGACATTCTCTTCCTCGACGAGCCGACCACCGGCCTCGACCCGCAGGCGCGCCATCTCATCTGGCAGGGCCTGCGCCGCCTGATCAACGCCGGCAAGACCATCGTGCTGACCACGCATTTCATGGACGAGGCCGAGCGGCTCGCCGACCGCCTCGCCATCCTCGACCACGGCCGCCTCGTCGTCGAGGGCGCGCCGCGCGCGCTGATCGAATCGCACATCGAGCCGGCCGTGGTCGAGGTCTACGGCGAGGGCCTGGCCGACTGGACGCGCGAAATCGCCGGCGGCGTGTGCCAGCGCGCGGAAACCGTGGGCGAAACCCTGTTCTGCTACACCGACGACGCCCAGCGCGTGATCGACGCCCTGAAGCAGGTGCCCGCGCTGCGCTATCTGCATCGGCCGTCGAACCTGGAAGACGTGTTCCTCAAGCTCACCGGGAGGGATCTGCGTGATTAAGCTCCCGCGTCTGTCCTGGCGCTTCGTCCCGGTGTGGCAACGCAACTATCTGGTGTGGAAGAAGCTCGCCATCCCGTCCATCCTCGGTAACCTCGCCGACCCCATGCTCTACATGCTTGGCCTGGGTTACGGTCTGGGCAGCCTGCTGCCGGAAGTGGGCGGCATGTCCTATCTCAGCTTCCTCGCCGCCGGTACCGTCGCCTACAGCACCATGAACGCCGCGACCTTCGAGGTGCTGTATTCGAGTTTCTCGCGCATGCACGTGCAACGCACCTGGGACGCCATCCTCAACGCACCGATGACGCTCGATGATGTGCTGTTCGGCGAACTCGCCTGGGCGGTGTCGAAGAGTCTGCTGTCCGGGCTGGCGATCCTCGCAGTGATCTGGGGACTGGGGCTGTACGGCAATTTCTGGCTTACGCTCGCCATCATTCCCGTCGTTGCGCTGGTCGGCTTCTGCTTCGGCGGCATGGGCCTGGTGATGAACGCGGTGTCGCCGAGCTACGATTTCTTCCTCTATTACTTCACGCTCGCGATCACGCCCATGGTACTGCTGTGCGGCGTGTTCTTCCCGGTATCGCAACTGCCGCCGCTGCTGCAGGCGGTGTCGGCCTGGCTGCCGCTCACCCATGCCATCGATCTGGCGCGGCCGCTGGTCGTCGGCCAAGTTCCGCAAGGCATCGCCCTGCACGTGTTTGCCCTGCTCGCTTACGGCGGCATCGGCTACGTCGTCGCCCTGGCACTGACGCGCAGGCGCCTATTGAAGTAGCTTCTGCCGCACGTCCAGTATCGAAATTGCGGCGTCGAGTCGCCCTGAACCCCTGTCAGAATTCGAACCAGGATTTCTCCCGTCTCGGGGCTTTTACCCTGCCCAGTTCGTGCAATGCGTAGCCGTATTCGCCGAATGGAAAAACTTCCTGCGCGGCGCTTTTCTCGAATGCACTCCGCGCTTGTTCCTTCTGGCCGTCCAGCAAGTACTTCTGCCCGATGTAGAAATAGGCCTCGCATAGTCGGTCGCGTTGCATACCCTTGTCGTCGGACTCGGCACGCACCAGCAGTTGATCCGGACTGACACGCCCCAGCAGCATTTCTGCGACAGGGTACGGCCACGTGCGCACCATAACCCTGTCCAGTTGGGATTCGAGAACCGAGGACGCAGCGTGCGAACGTTTCGCGGCCAGATGCTGCCACAAGGCTGAATATAGGGCAGCCTCCCCATCGCTTGCATCGAAGCTTTGCGTCAGTTGCACGACGGCTTCCCGTTCACGCCCCAGATAATGCAAAGCCACGCCCATCAGTCGCTGATGAAAGGCATCGATCTTGTCTGCGCTCAGTTGCGCGGCCCGTTCGAATACCTGTAGCGCTTCGCCCGCCTGTCCGGCACCAAGCAGGATCGTGCCGTACGTAAACCGGTACTCTGCATTGCCCGGCATAAGGTCGACAGCGGCGCGGATATCCTTCAAGGCCGCCTCGACTTCGCCCAGATTGTCCCAAGCCACGGCGCGCAGACTGTAGGCTTGCGCCAGTTGCCTGTCGGTTAGTTTGCCTGATGCGATGTCTCGAGTGATCTGCAGGCTATCCACATGCGCCCCTATTTCGGCATTCACGCCGTCGGATCGCGTTTTCCCAAAATGATCGTACCGGGACAGCGACTGGCTGAGTTTGCGCCGATCCTGCTCGGACAATTCCGCGACCCTCAGCGTGGCCGTCAAGGTCGTTTTGCGCCTGAGTCCCAGCGTCTCATCGATAAAGGCAGGCATCGCCGACGCAGGCACGGTTTCCTTGTTTGCCTGCAAGGCATAATCGACCTCGAACCGGTCCTTGTCCGATCGATAGTGCGTACGCAGACTCCAGTAGGTACCGCGATTCGCTTCATCCTCGGGTACGTTTCGGATCGGGTTGTCCGGCAATTCAACAATGATCGATTGGGCGAACCGCATTGTGTAGGGCAGACTGAAAGGTGCGTTTCGCTGGGGGATCTGAGGGGTGTTCAGATTGGACAGCAAGACCGTCACCGGAATATCCGCGGTCAGTTTGCCCGGCTCGTAGCGGAACAGGTCGTCGATACGATAGCGCGCGGTGAGCGTGACGCGATTTCCGGCCTGATCGTCCTGGATTTCGATATCGCCCTGTGCCGTGGCGGTCGGGAGCAAGCGCAGCAAAAAGGCACGTACTCGTTTGGCAAGCTCGTCCTTGGGCAGGACGGCGATCGCCTGACGCACGCTTTCTGCGCTACCGCCCGAATACGTGGCCTCTGACACCAGTTCCACCGGGTCGCGCAGGGACTTCAGGATATAGCGATCCACGCCGGGCTGCCGTTCGATGTAGCCCGGGGGATAGCCCGCATCCTGCAAACCCGTCGTGCCATCACCCAGCACCAGCACTTTACCGAAATCGTATGCGCCTATCGAGGCGAGCGTTCCGAATTGCGGCGGGCGCGTAGCATCCAGCCACCACGTCTTGCCATCCAGCATAACTTTGACGATGGCATGATCGAATACGGCGGGGGACGGCAATGCCGCGCCTACCGCGCGCTGGTATTTGATCGACGCCAGCGCCGGCTGGGCCTGAACGCCCAGCTGATTCAGCATCGTCGCCAATAAAAGGCTCTTGTCCTTGCAATCGCCAAAACGACGTTCCATCGTCAGATTGGGATGCACGGGCAGATGGGAATTCATCCCGAGCTCGATGCCGAAATAGCGCACTTCACCCTGCACCCAACGCAAAACTTCGCCTACCAGTTGTTGGGGCGGTAATTGTGCATCCCGCCATTTCGCCAACTGTTGCTGAATCTGGGGCGACAGTTGGTCCGATTGCCTGAACAATTCCTCGGCCCATTTCTGAACCTCGGCCCAGTCGGCGTATTCGCTAATTTCGACGCGTAAACCCGGGTCGTACCAGAGCGGCTGCTCCGCTTCCTCGATCACGGGTGCGACCGCCTTGCGGGTCACTTCGTATTGCCGGATGCCGCCCTTCACACTCTGCTCGATCGATACGCCTGTCGATGTACGTACCTGGATCGCGCGCTTATCCGGAACCAGCAGGCGCAGATGCAGCGCATCAACCGGAAATGGACGACTGATATTCAGCCGCGTTGCGTAGCGTTTCCCGAAAATGGGATTGCTCCCGCCAACGCTGTACTCGTAATCGACCACATCGCCGACACGTACGTCGGGCAGCACCGCCAATGCGGTCACTTCACCTTCGAACAAATTGCTTTCGAGATTTTTCTCGCGCCGCAGCAGATCCAACTTGACCGCACGCGTCAGGTCCAGCGTCTTGCCGTCGCGCATCACGCGTATGCGATGCAGGGTCAGCCGTTGATAGGCGGGGATGAAACCCAAATGCAATTGCGAAGCTGCTTGCACGCCCTGACTGTTCAGCGGGCGGAATGCAATGCGCACGTACTCGACAGGTTCGGCGCCCAGCAGAGAAATCTGGCGATCCATCAGCATCACCTGAACATCCGTCACATCGTGCGCGAACTGGATCCTCGCGTCCGGGTCGGGGAGGCGAACGACGAAATCAGGCAGCTGACTGATGGCGTACTGAAAGGACTCGGACCGAACCGACTCATCCGTCTGTTGCAAGGCAACCGCAGATCCGGCGCGCTTTGCGGGCGGCTTGCTCTCCGCTTTCACGCCGCCCAACACCGGGCCTGTCCAGATCAAATTCAGTGCGGCGACGCACGCCGCGATCACCCCACGCATGCCAAACGACATTCTGCGCTCCCCTCCCGTCGAACTACCATTTTTCTATACGCCCATCGCTTGCTGATCCGCGTGATAGCTCGACCGCACCATCGGCCCGCAGGCCGCATGTTTAAAACCCATCGCCAGCGCTTCCTGTTCGAACTGGGCGAAGCGCTCGGGGGTGACGAAACGCAGCACCGGCAAATGGTGCTTCGACGGCTGGAGGTACTGGCCGAGCGTGAGCATGTCGACGTCGTGCGCGCGCAAGTCGCGCATCACCTGCAGGATTTCGTCGTCTTCCTCGCCCAGCCCCAGCATGAGGCCGGATTTGGTTGGAATGCCGGGATGCGCGGCCTTGAAGTCTTTCAGCAGTTTCAGCGAGTGCGCGTAGTCCGCGCCCGGGCGCGCGGCCTTGTACAGGCGCGGCACGGTTTCGAGGTTGTGATTCATCACGTCCGGTGGCGCCTCGCCCAGAATCGCCAGTGCCCTGTCCAGGCGGCCGCGGAAATCCGGGGTGAGGATTTCGATCCGGGTCGCGGGCGAAGCCTCACGCACGGCGCGGATGCAGTCGGCGAAATGCTGCGCGCCGCCGTCGCGCAGGTCGTCGCGGTCGACGCTGGTGATGACCACGTATTTCAGCGCCATCGCCGCGATGGTGTCGGCCAGATGGCGCGGCTCGTCGGCGTCGGGCGGCAGCGGCGTGCCGTGGCCGACGTCGCAGAACGGGCAGCGCCGGGTGCAGAGGTCGCCGAGGATCATGAAGGTGGCGGTGCCGTGGCCGAAGCATTCGCCGAGATTGGGGCACGAGGCTTCCTCGCACACCGTGTGCAGTTTGGCCTCGCGCAGGATGCCCTTGAGCCGGCCGACGTTGGGCAGGCTCGGCGCCTTGGCGCGGATCCACGGCGGCAGGCGCTGCCTCTCCTGGGGGACGATCTTGATCGGGATGCGCGCGGTTTTCGCCGCGCCCTTGTGCTGGATGGGGTCTGCCATAATCTGCTCGTGCGATTGAAACCGGATTCTAGCCCATGCGCCGATTCGTCCTGACCCTGTTCGCGGCATGGCCGCTCGTCGCTCACGCCGGCACGCCCAGCCTCGATTCCGAGACCGGGCTTTCCACCTGGCAGACCGAAACCGACGGCATCCAGATACGGCTGACGCAGATCAGCCCCGACCAGGCGCGCGCCTTCTATCGGGCGCGCGGCTTTTCTGCCGAAGCCGCGGAACGTTATGCCGCCGAGTGCGTCTTCATGACCGTGGTCCGCAACGTCGGCGACGCGCCCATCCGGCATCGTCTGGCCGACTGGCGCTATGCGCGTGCCGGCCAATCCCTGCCGATCCGCAGCAAGACAGAATGGGAGCGCCTATGGAAAAAACTCGGGGTGAACGAGTCTGCACGCATCGCCTTCAACTGGGCTCAGTTCCCCGCAACCCAGACCTTCGAGCCGGGCGACTGGAACCAGGGCATGACGACTTACCATGTGCCGCGCGGCGAACGGTTCAGCCTGCGCTTCGTCTGGCGTGCCAACGGCAAGACATTTTCTGGAACCCTCGAAGAGGTGCAATGTGCCGCTGAAACGTCGTAATCCCCTGCCCACGTGCCTGGTCGCGCTGGGCCTCACCCTCGCCTTGCCCGTCGCGGCGGCCGATCTGCCGCCGCTGTCGCACAGCCTCAGTGCGCAGGCGCCCAGACCCACGCCGGCGCTGAAGCTCAAGGACCTCGACGGCCGGACACACGATCTCGCTGCACTGCGCGGCAAGGTCGTGCTGGTGAATTTCTGGGCGACCTGGTGTCCGCCCTGCCGGCGCGAAATGCCGTCGATGCAGCGCCTGAAGGACGCGCTTGCCGGCGAGGCTTTCGAAGTGCTGGCGGTGGATGTCGGCGAGGACTCGGACACGATCCACACTTTCACCAGCCAGCTGGACGCCAGCCTCGCCTCCCCCATCCTGCTCGACACCCGCAGTCACGCCATGCAGGCCTGGAAAGTGGCCGGCCTGCCGACGACTTATCTGGTGAACAAGCAGGGGCGCATCGTTGCCAGCGCCATAGGCGGCCGCGAATTCGACCATCCGGAGCTGGTTGCGGCGATTCGGGCGGTGCTGGGGAAGTAGGGGCTGGGATTTAGGGACTAGGGGGCCTTGTGCGGCTGCGCCGCGCAACCCCCCGAATCCTAGCCCCTACCCCTTCACCCACACCTGGCCGGCCTCGACCTTCACCGGGTAGGTACGGATCGGGGTATCGGCCGGATCGCAGGTGGGTTCGCCGGTTGTCAGGTCGAAATAGCTGCCGTGGAGCGAACACTTGATCTTGCCGTCCTTGATGCAGCCAAGATACAGCGAATAGTCCTCGTGGCTGCACATTTCGTCGACGACGTAGTGGGTGCCGTTCGAGTTGCACAGCAGTAGCCGTTTTCCATCGACGATGACGCGCTTCATCTGCGCCGGCTTGAGTTCGTCTGCGGCAGCGATGGCGACGTATTCCCCCATCACTTCACCCGCGAGACGGCCTTGCCCGAGTCGAGTACGGCGCGAATCTGCGCGGCGGCCTCGGCGACGCTGGCCGCCTTGCCGACATGGTGCAGGATGACCGAACCGGCCAGCACCAGCGAATCGTAGGTCGGCCCACGGTCGCCCTTGAGCGCGAGGATGCCGGCTTCGGCAGCGGCACGCGCGGTGGCCTGGATGTCGATGGCGGCGACGATCTCGTCCTCGCCCGCTTCGCCCGCGACCGAACCGGGCAGCGGCACGGCGCGCACCGGCTGGTCGATACCCAGCGCGACCGGATCGATCCTGGCCTCGATTTCTTCGCCACGGTCGTGGTAGTGGAAGTACTTGCCCTCCTGGCGCAGGCTGGGGATCACGCCGCCCTCGACGCCGCGCACGATGCAGGCGGTGTCGAACCCGGCCTCGCGCGCGAGGTCGGCGTACACCGGCGGATACGGTTTGTGCACATAGCCGGTGACGAAGTGGGTCTGCTTGCGGCCCTGGATGGGCTTGGACAGCACCTCCACCGTGGTCAGCACCTGGCGCTTGATCATCTGCGCGCGCAGCGGGGTGAGGTTGTGCAGGCCGGGATTGGATTGCGCCTGATCGAGATAGGTCCAGCCGATCGCCGGGTCGGCCAGCCGTGCAGCCGCTTCGGCCGGGGCGAGATTCACCGGCACGCCGGCGGCTTCCAGCACGTGGCGCGCGGTGACGCCGTATTTCGGCCCCACCTTGTCGAGACCGTGCGACACCACGTGCACGCCGAACTCGGCGAGCAGCGGGCCGAGGAAAGGCGCGGCCGGCAGGCAGCGGTTGTAACCGTCATAGGGATCGCCGATGTCGACCACCTCGTCCACCGCGGCCGTCACGCGCTGCGTGGTCTCCAGCACCGCGTCAAGCACGCCCCGGTTCTCATCCATGGTCTCGCGCTTCATGCGCAGGGCGATGAAGTAGATGCCCACCTGGATCGGATCGATGATGTTTTCGATGATCGCCTTGGTGCCGAGATGCGCCTCGGTGCGACTGATGTCCTTGGAAAGATCGGGACCGGTCGCGATGCGCTGGATGATCGATCGCATCAGGAGCTTGGGGTCGGACGGCAGGGTGTCGGTGTTCATGAAATCACTCCAGGGGAAGCCGCAAGGATACTAATATCCTAGTAAATTAGTCAACTATAACGCTGCCTGCAGCGCAACAGTAAGCGCCTGCTCCGCCTGCGGCATCGACAAAGCCACGCCCAGAGTGCGGCACTGCGTGACCGCCATGCCGGGATAGCCGCAGGGATTGATCGCCGCGAACGGGCCCAGGTCCATATCCACGTTGAGCGCAAGACCATGATACGTGCAACCGCGCTTCACCCGCAGCCCCAGTGCGGCGATTTTCGCACCGGCGACGTAGACGCCGGGCGCGCCGGCCATGCGCTCGGCGGCGACGCCGTGCCGTGCCAGCAGGTTGATCACCGCCTGCTCCATGCGCGTCACCAGCTCGCGGATGCCGTAGCCGCGCCGCCGCAGATCGATCAGCAGATAGGCCACGACCTGTCCCGGCCCGTGGTAGGTGATCTGCCCGCCGCGGTCGATGGGCAGCACGGGGATGGCGGTCGGCGCAATCAGGTGTTCCGGCTTGCCCGCCTGCCCCTGGGTGTAGACCGGCGGATGCTCCAGCAGCCAGAGTTCGTCCGGCGTGTCGGCATCGCGCCGCGCGGTGAAGTCCTGCATCGCCCGCCAGGTCGGTTCGTACGCGACGCGCCCCAGATGCCGCACGATCAGCCCACCGCTCACTGCTTGCTGCTCGCCGTTCACCACTAGAGCGCCATCTTCACCCACGGATGCGCAGTGATCTCGCGGTACAGGTTGTCGAGCTGGTCTTTCGAGGTGGCGCGCACCACGCAGGTCACCGAGAGATAGTTTCCGCTCGACGAAGCGCGCATCTCGACCGTCTCGGGCTGGAAATCCGGCGCGTGACGCCGCACGACCTCGACCATGGTCTGGGCGAAGTCGTCGCGCCGTTCGCCCATGATCTTGATGGGGAAGTCGGTCGGGAAGGTCAGCAGGGTTTCCTGTTCGCTCATGCGCGCATCACGTCCTGTTTGAATTGCTGGTACAGCCTATCCATCCGGCGTGCCACCGGCCCCGGGACGCCGGCCCCGACGGGGGCGCCGTCGAGCGTCACGATCGCCATGATTTCCCGGGTCGACGAGGTCATCCACAGTTCGTCGGCGGCGCGCAGCTCGGCTTCGGTCACGGGGCGCACTTCACGGGGAATACCGTGCGCGGCGGCCAGTTCGAGCACCACGTCGTAGGTGATGCCCGCGAGCATATGTGGGGACGGCGGCGGCGTTAGCAAGACCCCGTCCTGCACCACGAAGATGTTGCTCGCCGCGCCTTCTGCGAGGAAGCCGTCGCGCAGCATCACCGTCTCGGCGCAACCCGCGTCCACCGCCCGCTGCCGCATCAGCACGTTGGCCAGCAGCGAGATCGCCTTGATGTCGCAATGCTGCCAGCGCGGATCGGGGGCGGTGATCGCGCCCACGCCGGCGGCTTTCTGTTCCGTCGTCGCGGTCACCAACGGCTGCGCGTACAGGAACACCGTGGGCGCGACCCCCCGGGGAAACGCATGGTCGCGCGGCGGCTGGGTTTGATCCGGCGTCCCGCGCGTGACCTGGATGTAGAGCGACTGGTCCGGGAAATCCTGGCGCGCGATCAGATCGAGAATCAAGCCGCGCCAGACGTCGACGCCATGCGGATTGGCGAGCCGGATGCCATCCAGGCTGTGTTGCAAGCGACGCAGGTGCTCGTCCAGCCGGAACGGCCGCTTCGAATACACCGGCACGATCTCGTACACGCCGTCGCCGAACACGAAGCCACGGTCGAGCACGGACACGCGCGCCTCGGCAAGCGGAATGAAGTTGCCGTTCAGCCAGGCGATCATCGTGCGAACATCAGCCGGATCGAATCCCAGCCGCGCCCGAGCACGCCGGCCACACTCACGTCGTGCAGGGCCACCAGCGGGTATTCGCCGAGAATCTGGTCGTCCAGTTTCAGCCGCAGCGTGCCGAGCTGCTGGCCGCGGCTGATCGGCGCCACCACCGGCTGGCGCGTCACGATCTCGGCCTTGATCCGGCCGAGCGACCCGCGCGGCGCCAGCAGGTGGAAGTCCTGCAGGAAACCGAGGCTCACCGTGGAACGCGCGCCACGATACAGCTTCACCACCTTGACGGGCTGCTGGGCGCGATAAAGCAGCGCACTGTCGAAATTCTCGAAACCGTAGTTGAGCAGCTTCAACGCGTCCTGCGTGCGCTGCGCGTCGCCGCGCACGCCCAGGACCACGGCAATGCGGCGCTGGTCGCCGCGCTTCGACGACGCGGTCAGGCAATAGCCGGCTTCCGCGCTACGCCCCGCCTTCAGGCCGTCCACCGTGGCGTCGCGCCACAGCAGGCGGTTGCCGTTGTAGTAGGTGAGGCCGCTGTAGGCGAGCTCGCGTTGCGCGAACCAGGCCAGCCGATCGGGAAAATCGCGGATCAGGGCGCGCGCCAGGATGGCCAGATCGCGCGCGCTCGATTGCTGTCCGGGTGCGGGCAGCCCGGTCGCGTTCACGAAGCGCGTGCGCGTCATGCCGAGCCGCCGGGCCTCGCGGTTCATGCGTTCGACGAAGTCCGCCTCGCCGCCGTCCGTCGCCGTCACCAGGGTCAGCACCGCGTCGCTCGCCGATTCGACCAGCATGGCCTGGATGAGGGTATCGACGCTGGCCGGATCGCCGGCCTTGAGAAAGACACGGGCGCCGTCGGCCTTGGTCGCTGTCTCGGGCACCTTCACCGTCTCGGCGAGCGAGAGCTTGCCGTTCTTTAGATCGCCCAGCAGCACGTAGGCCGTCATCAGCTGCGCGAGCGAGGCGGGCGGCAGCGGCAGATCCGCCTGATGCGCGGCCAGTTCGCGCCCGCTCGCCTGGTCGATCAGCACCCAGGCGCGTGCGCTCACGCCTGTCGGCGTGCCCCACGCCGGAGCGGACAACGCCAGCAACAACGCCAGCCAGTATCGTTTCATGCAAACCTTTCGTAACGGATCAATCGCGTCTGACCAGGACCGCGTTCAGGTCGAGGCGTTCCCGCACCCGTTCACGATCGGCGCGCGCCGCATCGTCGCTGGGATACGGACCCAACTGCACACGATGCAGCGCGCCTGCCAGCACCACGCGCGACTGTTCGTCCCCCAGGTCGAGCGCACGATTCAGCCGCTCCAGCAGGGCGCGCGCATTGTCCTCGCGCGCGAAGGCGCCAACCTGGAGGTAGATGCCTTCGCGCAGGGCCGTACCCTGCGTGTCGTACGCGGCAGGATCGAGGCTTTCCACGCGCACGCGCGTGCTGCCGCTTCCCAGAAATCCCAGCTTGTAGGCGGCCGTGTAGGACAGGTCGATGATGCGGCTGCTGTGGAAGGGCCCACGGTCGTTGATGCGCACGACCACGGACTTGCCGGTACCGAGCGAGGTGACGCGTGCATAGCTGGGAATCGGCAGGGTGGGGTGCGCGGCAGTCATCGCGTACATGTCGTACAGCTCGCCCGAGGCGGTTTTCTTGCCGTGGAAACGGCGGCCGTACCATGACGCCAGGCCTTCTTCCGTATACGTGCCGCGTTCGGTCTGCGGCGTGTAGGTGGTGCCGAGCGCCACATAGGTCCGGTTGGCGAAGCGGTGCAGCGGTTCGTCGCGCGGGACGGCATCGGGCACTGCTTCCAGATTGGCCGGCGGATTGGCCTCGGGACCGTCGTCGAGATAGTAGCCGCCGCCTTTCGCCGTGGCGGCGGGCGGCGCCTGCCTGGCGGACGTGGCGGGCTTGGACGGTGCGGGGGGATTGACGCCGCACGCGGCGAGCATCAGCGCACCCAGTAGGACAAAATGCTTCATGTCGCCATTTTAGCCTGTCAGGTTTTGTTGAGCTGGCGATGCGTCGCCACGCTCATCAGGATGCCCACGCCCAGCAGCAGGGTGATGAGCGCGGTGCCGCCGTAGCTCATCAGCGGCAGCGGCACGCCCACCACGGGCAGGATGCCCGAGACCATGCCCATGTTGACGAACACGTAGGTGAACAGGTTGAGCGAAATCGTCGCCGCCATCAGGCGGCCGAACTGCGTCGGCGCACGCGCCGCGATGGCCAGCCCGCGCGCGACGATGGCAAGGTACAGCGCCAGCAGCAGGATCGCACCGACATAGCCGAATTCCTCGCCGAACACGGCGAAGATGAAATCGGTTGTGCGCTCGGGGATGAAGTCTAGCTGGTTCTGCGTCCCCTCCATCCAGCCCTTGCCGAACAGGCCACCCGAACCAATGGCGATGGTCGACTGGATGATGTGGTAGCCCGCGCCCAGCGGATCGGAGGACGGGTCGAGCAGCGTCAGCACGCGCTGCTGCTGGTAATCGTGCATGAACCGCCACGCCACTGGCAGACTGGCGCCCAGAGCGACGCCGCCGGCGAGGATCACCTTCCACGACAGGCCGGCGAAAAACAGCAGATAGAAACCCGAGGCGCCGATCAGCAGCGCGGTGCCCAGATCGGGCTGGCGCAGGATCAGCAGGAAGGGCACCAGCAGCAGGGCGCCCGCCGCCAGAAAATGCTTCGCGTTCAACTGGGCCTCGTTGCGCTGGAAATACCAGGCCAGCATCAGCGGCAGCGCCAGCTTGAGCAGTTCCGAAGGCTGGAAGGCCATCACGCCGAAATCCAGCCAGCGCCGCGAGCCGTTGCGGATTTCGCCGAACAGGGCCACGCCGACCAGCAGCACCACGCCGAGCGCATACAGCGGCGGTCCCACCTTGGACAGCAGATGCGGCGGCACGTTGGCCATGACGACCATGAGCGTCAGGGCCAGTCCGATGTTGACGAGGTGGCCGCTGATGCGCGCCGGGCTCTGGCCCGAGGCGCTGGCCACCACCGCCACGCTGATGGCCAGCACCGCCAGCACCAGCACCAGCAGGAGGGGATCCAGGTGGCGCAGCCCGCGCAGGATCCCGCGATCAGTCCGCGGCATCGTCAGCCTCCAGTTTCATCGAGCCGGGGCGCTTCCCGGTGAGGTAATAGTCGAACACCGCGCGCGCGATGGGTGCGGCGGTGGAACCGCCATGGCCGCCGTTTTCGACCAGCACCGCGATGGCGATTTTCGGGTCGTCGGCCGGTGCGTAGGCGATGAACAGGGCGTGGTCGCGGTGATGCTGCGCCAGCTTGCCTTCTTCGTAACGCGCCCCCTGCTTGATCCCGACCACCTGGGCGGTGCCCGTCTTGCCGGCAATGGCGTAGGGCGCGCCTGCCGCAGCCGCGGACGCGGTGCCACCCGGCCGCATCACGTCCATCATGCCCTCGCGCACCACCGCGAGATTCTCGGGTTTGATCGCAACCTGCCCGCGTATCACCGGCGCCTGCACTTGCCACACGTGGGTAAGCGGATCGCGCACCGCCTCGACCAGCCTCGGCTCGATGCGCTTGCCGCCGTTGGCGAGCATCGCCACCGCCGTAGCCAGTTGCAGCGGCGTGGTCAGATGGTAGCCCTGGCCGATGCCGGCGATCACCGTCTCGCCCATGTACCAGGGTTTCTTCCAGCGCCGCTGTTTCCAGTCGCGCGACGGCAGCAGGCCCGGGGACTCGCCGTCGAGGTCAATGCCGGATTTTTCCCCGAAGCCGAACTTCGCCAGGTAGTCGTGCATGCGGTCGATGCCCATGTCCACCGCCAGACGGTAATAGTAGGTGTCGCAGGACTGCGCGATCGACTTGCGCAGGTCGACCACGCCGTGGCCGCCCTTTTTCCAGTCGCGGTACTGGTGGCGGCTGTTGGGCAGGCTGTAAAACCCGGGATCGACGATCGTGTCCGAAGGCTTGCGCACGCCCAGTTCCAGCCCCGCCAGCGCCATCAGCGGCTTGATCGTCGAACCCGGCGGGTAGATGCCGCGCAGCGCGCGATTGACCATCGGCCGCTCGGGCGAATCGTTGAGCGCCTTCCAGGCCTCCGGATCGATGCCGTCGATGAACAGGTTGGGGTCGAAGCCCGGCTTGGACACCAGCGCCAGTACCCCGCCGGTTTTCGGGTCGAGCGCCACCAGCCCGCCCCGATAATCGCCAAAGGCGTGTTCCGCCACCGCCTGCAGGTCGAGGTCGAGATACAGTCGCAGATCCTTGCCCGGTACCGGCGGAATGCGCGACAGCATGCGCACCGCGCGCCCGCTGGCGTCGGTTTCCATCTGGTCGAAGCCGGTGCGGCCGTGCAGCAGGGTTTCGTAGCTCTGCTCCAGCCCGGTCTTGCCGATGTGCACACTGCCCTTGTAGTTCTGCTCGCGCCCGCTTGCGCGCAGCGTCTTCAGGTCTCGGTCGTTGATGCGGCCGATGAAACCCACCACGTGCGCCATTCCGGGCCCAGCCTGGTAATTGCGGAACAGTCGCGCCTTCACCTCGATGCCGGGCAGGCGATAGCGGTTGGCCGCGAGGATCGCCACCTCCCGGTCGGTCAGCTTGCTCTTCAGCGGCACGGTCTCGAACTCGTGCGATTCGGCCAGCAGGCGGCGGAAACGCCGCAACTGGCCGGGCGTGATCTCGATCAGCTTGCCCACCTCGGCCAGCGTTTCCTCGATATCGTGCGTCTGCGCGCGCGTCAGTTCGAGCGTGTAGGCGGAATAGTTCTCCGCCAGGATGCGTCCCTTGCGGTCCAGGATCAGGCCGCGGTTCGGCGCCGCCGGCACCAGCGAGATGCGGTTGCTCTCGGCGCGCTGGATGTAATAGTCGTGCTGCACGATCTGCAAATAGAAACCGCGCCCGAGCAAGGCCGCCGCCAGCAACGCGACGAAGACCGCACCGGCTTTCAGGCGACCATGGAAACGGGCCAGCTCGCGGTCGAGGTTCTTGAGCGGGGTGGCGCGACTCATTCGCTGTCCCGCAGCCCCTTGCCGTGCCAGGCGCGCTGGAACAGCGCGATGCCGAACCACAACGCGGTGCTGACCGGCACCGGCAGCAGGATCGCCAGCCCCTCCGGCGGATGGACCGCCAGCCAGCCGATCAGCATCACCGTCAGCTGCACGAGAAGCAGGATGGGGAAGAGTTGCGCCGCCTGCCGCAGGGGGTCGAACCGCAGCAGGCGCAGCCGCAGGAACAGCACCATGTACACGCCGACGACGTACGCGATGGCATGCTGGCCGAACACCGCGCCGTCCTGGAAATCGGCCAGCAGCCCCAGCACGAATGCGGTACCGAAGCCGATGCGCGCGGGCTGGTGCAAGACCCAGAACAGGACGGCAACCAGCATGAAATCGGGGCGCAGGATGAGCGCCCAGCCGCCCCACGGCAACTGCGTGAGCAGCACCGCGAGCGCCAGCGTGCCGAGGATGCGGCGCCAGCTTCCGGTTTCGCGGGTGTCCACGCTCACCGCTGCGCTCCCTGCGACGATTGCGTCCTCAACACCAGCACGGCGCGCGCACGATCCAGGCCGGCGAGCGGCAGGCAGTCCAAGCGCAGATAGGGGCTGGACTGCGAACGGGAGATGCGGCTGACGCGCGCCACCGGCAGCGCGGCGGGATAGACAAGGTCGATGCCGGAGGTGAGGAGGCGGTCGCCGACGCGCACGTCGGTCTGCGTCGGCATGTAGCGCAACTCGAGCCGGCCGTGGCCGACGCCGGCGGCAAGTCCGCGCTGGCCGGTACGCTCGATATACACCGGCGTCAGCTGTTCCGGGCTGGTCACCAGCGTGACTTCGCTCGTTCCCGCGTAGACGCGGCTCAACTGCCCCATCAGGCCGGCTGCGTCGACCACCGGCAGTCCGCTCGCCAGGCCCGCCGTCGCGCCCTGGTCGAGCGTGATGCGCTGGGCGAACCAGTCGTGGCCCTGATACAGGAGCGCCGCGTGCACAGTCTGCTGGCCCGGCCGCGCACGCACGGCGAGCAGCGCACGCAGCTCGGCATTTTCGCGCGCCAGATCCTGCGCCTTGCCGGCGTCGATCCGCAGTCGCGCCCGCTCGGCCAGCAGGGTGTCGCGCTCATTCTGCAGCAGTCGATGGCGGGTGAAAAACCCGCCGAGCTCGGCGGCAACGTCGGCCGGCGCACGCAAGGCCACGCGCACCGGCTGGAGCAGCGCGGCAAGCCCGCCGCGCAGTTCGTCCATCGCCCGGTAACGCGCGTCCAGCACCACGCAGGCGATGCCGACCGCCATCCAGATCGCGAGCCGTCCCGTCGGCCCCAGCCGGCGGGCGAACATGAGCTGACCGGGCATGGCCATCAGAAACGCCAGTCAGCAGCGGCGGCATTCACTCGTTGGTGAACACCGAGGCGAGTTTGTCCATTTCCTCCAGTGCACGCCCGGAGCCGCGCACCACGCAGGTCAGCGGATCGTCGGCGACGATCACCGGCAGGCCGGTTTCTTCCATCAGCAGCCGGTCGAGGTCGCGCAGCAGCGCGCCGCCGCCGGTGAGTACCATGCCCTTTTCGGCAATGTCGGCGCCGAGTTCGGGCGGCGTCTGCTCCAGCGCCTGCTTCACCGCGCTGACGATGGCGTTCAGCGGTTCGGTCAGCGCTTCGAGGATTTCGTTGGACGACACGTTGAAGCTCCGCGGCACGCCTTCGGCGAGGCTGCGGCCCTTGACTTCCATTTCGCGTACTTCGGCGCCGGGGAAGGCCGACCCCATCTGTTTCTTGATCTGCTCGGCCGTGGCTTCGCCGATCAGCATGCCGTAGTTGCGGCGGATGTAGTTGATGATCGCCTCGTCCATGCGGTCGCCGCCGACCCGCACCGAGTTGGCGTAGACCACACCGCCCAGCGAGATGACGCCCACTTCGGTGGTGCCGCCGCCGATGTCGACCACCATCGAGCCGGTCGCTTCGGCCACCGGCATGCCGGCGCCAATGGCCGCCGCCATCGGCTCCTCGATCAGATACACCTGGCGCGCGCCGGCGCCGATGGCCGATTCGCGGATCGCGCGACGCTCGACCTGGGTCGAGCCGCAGGGCACGCAGATGATGATGCGCGGACTGGGGCGGAACATGCGGGTGTCGTGCACTTTCTTGATGAAATACTTGAGCATCTGCTCGGTCACGGTGAAGTCGGCGATCACGCCGTCCTTCATCGGCCGGATCGCCTGCAGGTTGCCCGGCGTGCGGCCCAGCATCTGCTTGGCCTCCACGCCCACGGCCTGCACCGTGCGCTTGCCGCCCGCCTGGACATCGGTGCGGATCGACACCACCGAGGGCTCGTCCAGCACGATGCCGCGGTCGCGGACGTAGATCAGCGTATTGGCGGTACCAAGGTCGATGGCGAGATCGGTCGAAAAATAGCTGGTGAGGAACTTGAACATGGCGGCGGCAACGCCCGCGCGGACGGGCGAAAGGGCAGAAAAAACAAGGGGGCCATGATACCCTAACGGGCTTGTTATTCGTAAGTTACCGGGTGCATCCATGTCCCTTTCCCAGGACGACGTCAAGCGCATCGCGCGGCTGGCGCGCATCGAGATCGACGACGCGCAGGCCGCCGCCACGCAGGGCCAGCTCAACAATATTTTCGGCCTCATCGCCGCCATGCAGGCGGTGAACACCGACGGCGTCGCGCCGATGGCGCACGCGCAGGAGGTCTACCAGCGCCTGCGCGACGATGCCGTCACCGAAACCGACCGCCGCGCCGCTTTCCAGGCCATCGCACCTGCCGTGGAAAACGGCTTGTATCTCGTACCCAAAGTCATCGAATGAGCCTCGCCGAATCATCCCTCTCGACGCTGGCCGCGCGACTGGCCGGAAAACAGCTGAGCAGCCGCGAACTGGCGCAGCACTTTCTCGACCGCATCGCCGCGCTGAACCCGGCAATCAACGCCTTCGTCACGGTGAACGCCGAAAAAACCCTGGCCGAAGCCGCTGCCGCCGACGCCCTGATCGCCGCCGGCCAGGCCGGCCCGCTGACCGGCGTGCCGATCGCGCACAAGGACATCTTCTGCACCGAAGGCTGGCTCACCACCTGCGGCTCGAAGATGCTGTCCAATTTCGTCGCGCCCTACGACGCCCACGTCATCCAGCGCTTCAAGGCCGCCGGGATGCCGAGTCTCGGCAAGACCAACATGGACGAGTTCGCCATGGGCTCGTCGAACGAGACCTCCTTCTTCGGCCCGGTGAAGAACCCCTGGGACCCCTTGCGCGTACCCGGCGGCTCCTCGGGCGGCGCGGCCGCCTGCATCGCCGCGCGCATGGCGCCCGCCGCCACCGGCACCGATACCGGCGGCTCGATCCGCCAGCCGGCGGCGTTTACCGGCATCACCGGCCTCAAGCCCACCTACGGCCTGGTGTCGCGCTACGGCATGATCGCCTTCGCCTCCAGCCTCGACCAGGCGGGACCGATGGCGAAATCGGCGGAAGACTGCGCGCTGCTGCTCAACGTGATGACCGGCTTCGACCCGAACGACTCGACCAGCCTGGAACGCGACAAGGAAGACTACGCGCGCGACCTCGACCGGCCGCTGGCCGGCCTGCGCGTCGGCCTGCCGAAGGAATTCTTCGCCGAAGGCCTGAACGCCGAAGTCACCGCCGCCGTCGAAGCCGCCGTCACCGAATTGAAGAAGCTCGGCGCGACGACCGTCGAGGTCTCGCTCGCCAACGCCGGGCTGGCGATCCCCGTCTACTACGTGCTCGCGCCGGCCGAAGCCTCGTCCAACCTGTCGCGTTTCGACGGCGTGCGCTATGGCTACCGCGCGCCGGAGTACACCGACCTCAACGACATGTACGCCAAGACGCGCGCGCAGGGCTTCGGCGCCGAGGTCAAGCGCCGCATCCTGATCGGCGCCTACGTGCTCAGCCACGGCTACTACGACGCCTACTACCTGCAGGCGCAGAAGATCCGCCGCCTCATCGCGCACGACTTCGCCGAAGCCTTCAAGGTCTGCGATGTGATCCTCGGTCCCACCGCGCCGGGCACTGCGTTCAGGCTCGGCGAGAAATCCGACGACCCGGTCGAAATGTATCTGAACGACCTCTACACCATTCCCGCCAACCTCGCCGGCCTGCCCGGCATGAGCCTGCCCTGCGGCTTCGACCGCCAGAACCTGCCCATCGGTCTGCAACTGGTCGGCGATTATTTCAGCGAAGCGAAGATGCTCAACGTCGCCCACCAGTACCAGCGCGCCACCGACTGGCACGTCCGCCGTCCGGAGGACCTGAAATGAAGTGGGAGACCGTCATCGGGCTGGAAGTCCATACCCAGCTCGCCACCCAGTCGAAAATCTTCTCGGGCAGCAGCACCGCCTTCGGCGCCGCGCCCAACACACAGGCCTCTGCGGTCGACATCGCCCTGCCCGGCGTGCTGCCCGTCTTGAACCGCGGGGCGGTAGAGTGCGCGATCAAGTTCGGCCTCGCCATCGGCGCCACGCTCAACCGCGTGAACGTGTTCGACCGGAAAAATTACTTCTATCCTGATCTTCCCAAGGGCTACCAGATCAGCCAACTCGCCAAGCCTATCGTCGAATTCGGCGCGCTGAAAATCGCGGTGGGAGATGAGGAGAAAACCATCCGCATCACCCGCGCGCACATGGAGGAAGACGCCGGCAAGTCGCTGCACGAGGATTTCCACGGCATGACCGGCATCGACCTCAACCGTGCCGGCACGCCGCTGCTCGAGATCGTCTCCGAGCCCGACTTGCGTTCCTCCACCGAAGCGGTGGCGTATGCGAAGGCGCTGCACACGCTGGTCACCTGGATCGGCATCTGCGACGGCAACATGCAGGAAGGCAGCTTCCGCGTGGACGCCAACGTCTCGGTGCGCCCGGTCGGCCAGGCCGAATTCGGCACCCGCCGCGAGATCAAGAACCTCAATTCCTTCCGTTTCCTGCAGCAGGCCATTGATTACGAGGTCCGCTGGCAGATCGAGCAGATCGAGGATGGCCACAGGATCCAGCAGGCCACCGTGCTGTTCGATCCCGACACCGGCGAGACGCGCATGATGCGCAGCAAGGAAGACGCACACGACTACCGTTATTTCCCCGACCCCGACCTCCTGCCGGTGAAGCTGGACGACGACTGGATCGCTGCGGTCAAGAACGCGCTGCCCGAACTGCCCGCCGCGATGCAGGCCCGCTTCGTCGAGCAGTACGGCGTGTCGGCTTACGACGCCGGCGTGCTGACCGGCTCGCGCGCGCTCGCCGATTATTTCGAGACTGCCGCCAGGGCCTGCGGGCAGGGCAAGCTCGCTGCCAACTGGGTGATGGGAGAACTCTCGGCCGCGCTCAACAAGGCCGAGCGCGACATCGCGCAAAGCTCCGTTTCAGCCGTCCAGCTCGGCGCACTGATCAATCGAATCCAGGACGGCACGCTCTCCGGCAAGCTCGCCAAGCAGGTGTTCGAAGGCCTGTGGGAAGGCGCCGGCGAAGTCGATGCCATCATCGAGGCGCGCGGCCTCAAGCAGATGTCCGATTCCGGCGAACTGGAAAAGATCATCGACGAGGTGCTCGCTGCGAACCCGAAATCGGTCGAGGAGTTCCGCGCCGGCAAGGAAAAGGCCTTCAATGCGCTGGTCGGGCAGGTGATGAAGGCTTCGCGCGGCAAGGCCAACCCCGCGCAGGTCAACGAACGCCTGAAAACCAGGCTGCAGTGAACCGCAATTGAAAACGGGGCCTGACGGCCCCGTTTTCAATTGCGCCCGGCACCGATCAGGGTTTGGCGGTCAACTCGCGGAACCTGAGCTTGTCGGCCTCGTATTTCGCGCGCACCGCCGTCAGCGCATCCTGGTTGGTCTGGATCGTGCGCTTCAGCTCCTGCAGTTCGCGCTCGGATTGCTGCCGCTGCTCGACCAGGTTCGGCCCCGGCTTGCGGCCGTTCTTCTCGATGCGCGCCATGCGTTCGCGCAGGTCGGCGAGCGTGGCGTTCACCGCCTGCATGCGGATTTCCGTGCTCTTGATCACCAGCTTGTGGTGCTCCAGCGCGCGGTCGCGGGCCAGATCGATCTCGGCTTCGGTGGTGTAGGTCTGGGTCAGCGCGCGGTCGAACTGCGCCTGCTTGTTCTGTTCCTCGCGCCGGCGCTGCTCCTCCGCCTGCCGCTCCGCCTCGGCGCGACGCTCCGCCTCGGACTGCGTGCGCTTGATGACGTTGCCCTGCTTGTCCATCTCGGACGCGCCGCTCTTCTGGTAGGTCGGCGGCAGGGTGTCGCCGTAGTGCACGCGACCGTTGCTGTCCACCCAGCGGTACATGGCGGCGTGCGCCATGCCCGCCGCCAGCAGCAGCGCCAGCAGCGCACTAGACGCCGTACGTCGCACGATAGGCCGCCACGGCTTGCAGTTCAGCTTTTCGGTTCGCATTGCGCTCCAAATACCCCAACAAATCGTCCAAGGTGACCACCGCCACTACCGGAATCCCGTACTGCCCACGCACTTCCTGCACAGCAGATTCTGCGCCCGTGCCGCGCTCCATGCGATCCAGCGCGATCACCACGCCTGCCGGTTGGGCGCCTGCACTGCGAATCAGTTCCACCGACTCGCGCACCGAGGTGCCCGCCGAGATCACGTCGTCCACGATCAGCACCCTGCCCTCCAGCTTCGCACCTACCACCGTCCCGCCTTCGCCGTGATCCTTGGCTTCCTTGCGGTTGAACGCGAACGGCACGTTTCTGCCCATGCCGGCCAGCGCGATCGCGATGCTCGCCGCCAGCGGAATCCCCTTGTAGGCCGGCCCGAACAGCACGTCGAACGCGATGCCCGAGTCCACAATCGCTTTCGCGTAGAATTCGCCGAGCCGCTTCAGCTTCTCGCCATCGTTGAACAAGCCCGCGTTGAAGAAGTATGGACTCAGCCGCCCGGCCTTGGTCTTGAACGCGCCAAAGCACAGCACCTTCGACGCCACGGCGAATTCCACAAAATCGGCTCTGTAATCGGACATCTCTTCACTTTTCTTTAATAAACAACTGCGATGCGCATTATATCGGCCAACCTCAACGGCATCCGTTCTGCCGCGACCAAGGGCTTCTTCGACTGGCTGCCCACGCAACAAGCCGACTTCGTCTGCGTGCAGGAACTGAAAGCCCAGGACGCCGACATGCGCCCCGAATTCCGCACCTGCGACGGGCTGGCCGGCCACTTCCACTACGCCGAGAAGAAGGGCTATTCCGGCGTCGGCCTCTACACCCGCCACGCGCCGGACGAAGTCGTCGTCGGCCTCGGCAACGCCGAATTCGACGCCGAAGGCCGCTACGTCGAAGTGCGGCGCGGCAAGCTCTCGGTGATTTCGCTCTACCAGCCCTCCGGCTCGTCCAGCCCGGAACGCCAGGAAGCCAAGTTCCGCTTCATGGAGGCCTTCTACCCACATCTCCAGGCACTCATCAGCACCGGGCGCGAGATCGTCGTCTGCGGTGACTGGAACATCGCCCACCGCGAAATCGACCTCAAGAACTGGAAGTCCAACCAGAAGAACTCCGGCTTCCTGCCCGAGGAACGCGCCTGGATGACCAAGCTCTTCGACGAACTCGGCTGGGTCGACGTCTACCGCAGCCTTTACCCCGAGCAGACCGGCGAGGCCTACACCTGGTGGAGCAACCGCGGCCAGGCCTGGGCCAACAACGTGGGCTGGCGCATCGACTACCAGATCGCCACGCCGGGGATTGCAAAGACCGCCGCCGCCGGCAGCGTCTACAAGGACCAGCGTTTTTCCGACCACGCGCCGCTGATCGTCGATTACGATTACGGCCCATGACCCTACCTGCCCACCCCTGGCTTGCCGCGCTCAAGGTCTACACCCACCCCCGCGTCGTCGGCATGCTGTTCCTCGGCTTTTCCGCCGGGCTGCCGCTGCTGCTGGTACTGGGCACGCTGTCGTTCTGGCTCTCGGAAGCGGGCATAGACCGCGCGACCATCGGGCATCTTTCGTGGGTGGGGCTGGCGTATGGCTTCAAGTTCGTCTGGTCGCCGCTGGTGGACCGGCTGAGCTTGCCGGTACTCACCCGCACCCTGGGCAAGCGGCGGGCGTGGCTGCTGCTGTCGCAGGTCTGCATTGCCGCTGCACTGCTCGGCATGGCCAATACCGACCCGGCGGTGAACCTGGCGCACACGGTGTTCTTCGCGCTGACGGTGGCCTTCGCCTCGGCGACGCAGGACATCGCGCTCGACGCCTACCGGATCGAGGCGGTGGAAACCGAGAAACAGGGCGCGATGGCTGCGACCTACCAGGCCGGCTACCGCATCGCGATGATCACCGCCGGTGCCGGGGCATTGTGGATCGCGGCGGCGATCGACCCCTCCGAGGCGACCTACGATTTCCGCCCGTGGCAGGTGGCGTACACGGCGATGACGGCATTCATGCTGGTTGGCATCCTCACCACGCTGATCATCCGCGAGCCGGCACACGCCGCCCCCCTGCCACACATCGCCGAACAGGGCTTCGCCCACTGGCTGGCAACGAGTTTCGTGCAACCCTTCGTCGATTTCTTCGCGCGCTTCAAGTGGCAGGCCGTGTTGCTGCTGGCCTTGATTGCGGTGTACCGCATCTCCGACGTGGTGATGGGCGTGATGAGCAACCCCTTCTACCAGGAGATGGGCTTCACCAAGGACGAGGTCGCCACGGTGTCCAAGGTGTACGGCGTGATCATGACCATCGCCGGCGCCGGACTCGGCGGCATTCTGACGCTGCGGCTCGGCGTGATGCGCACGCTGTTCCTCGGCGCGCTGCTCTCCGCCGCGACCAATCTATTGTTCGTCTGGCTGGCCGGGCGCGGCCACGACGTGAGCGCGCTGGTATTCACGGTGTCGGCCGACAATCTCTCGGCCGGGATCGCCTCCTCGGCCTTCGTCGCCTATCTCTCCAGTCTGGTGAACCAGGCGTACTCGGCCACGCAGTATGCCCTGTTCACCTCGGTGATGCTGCTGCTGCCCAAGTTCATCGCCGGTTTTTCCGGCGAATTCGTCGATGCCTACGGCTGGGCGAATTTCTTCACCACCACGGCAGCCATCGGCGTGCCGGTGCTGGTTCTGGTGTGGCTGGTTTCCCGCAGCACCGGGAAAACATGATCGAACTCTCCCTCCTCACCGCCCTGCTCGCGGGCTTGCTGGGCGGCGTGCACTGCGTCGGCATGTGCGGCGGCATCGTCGCGGCGTTTTCCTTCCGTGCCGACGGCAGCGCGCCGCCGTTCCGCCTGCATCTCGCCTACAACCTGGGGCGGGTAACGTCGTACGTGGTCTTCGGCGCGCTGGCCGGCACGCTGGGCGCGTCGCTGAAGCTCGCCGACTTCATGCCGGTGCAGACGCTGCTGTTCGTGCTGGCGCAGCTCGTGATGATCCTGCTCGGCCTGTATCTGGCCGGGTTCAATCAATGGGTGCTGGTGTTCGAGCGCGCCGGCGGTGCCCTGTGGAACCGGGTGCGGCCGCTGTTCCAGAAACTGCTGCCGGTGAAATCCGTGCCGCAGGCGGTGCTGGCCGGCATGGCCTGGGGCTGGCTGCCGTGCGGGCTGGTGTATTCGGTGCTGGTGTCGGCACTGGCGGCGGGCAGCGCGACTTCCGGCGCGGCGCTGATGCTGGCCTTCGGCCTCGGCACCCTGCCGAATCTGCTGGGCATGGGCCTGTTCGCGCGGCAGATCCAGCCCTTCATGCAGCAGGTATGGGTACGCCGCGCGGCGGGGCTGGCGGTGGCGGGCTTCGGGGTGTGGGGGCTGATTACCCTGGTATTGGGCTGGTTCTGAACCCGCTCAGCTTCCCTTGAGTCTCTTGACCAGCGCGGCGCCGGTCAGCAATTCCAGTTGCGCTTCCAGGCGGATGACGCGGCCGGTGAGGTCCTCGATCTTCTGCTGCTGCTGTTTCATCGCCTCGGCCTGGCGGTCGACCTTGTCTTCCAGCTTGATCATGGCCGTGAGCGCGCCCCAGACGCGTTCGGTCACGCCCATCAACCGCCCCTTTTGGCGGCGGCTTTGGCGGCCTTCGCTTCCATCGCGGCGATGCGCTTGTTGCTCGCCTCGATGAAGGCCAGGGCATCGTCGATGGCAGCACCTGCGCGGTCGGCCGCGGATTTGGCGGCGTCGGCCAGCGTGGCCAGTTCGGCCTCGTGCTCGCCCGCCTGGTAGGCGAAGGCGCCGCGCCGCATCAGTTCCGACACGGGGATATCGAGTTTTTTCGCCTTGTCGGCGATGGCTTGCTTGTCCGCCGCGGTGGCCTGCACCACGATGCGTTCGACGGCTGCGGTCATGACGACTCCGGATGAAGATGAATATGTACAGTCTATGTACATACCGGGCGCTGTCAAGCTATTCGGCTTCCTCGAATATCAGGAAACGCGTCGCGCCCACGCGCAGCTCGTCCCAGCGCAGCGGCTTCGCGGCATAGTCGCCGGTGGCCAGTTCGACGCGCGCGCTGTCCGGCGCGGCGCCGTTGCCTGCCAGCAGGGTGCCGATGCGCCGCCATTTGCCCCGTTCGATGCCGTACACCTCGGGCTGGAGTTCGTCCTGCATTTTCCAGAACACGACTTCGTCGCGGCCGTCGCGGTCGAGATCGATCTGCAGCAACGTGCAGCGCGCCTTGCCGGCGGTCGGCGCGAAACAGCTCTGGCTGCGCTGCCAGGGCTGCCAGCGCGCGACTTCCTTGTCGAGAAAAGCGGACAATTCCGGCGGCAGGGGCTTGGCGGATGGATAGCGGTCGACCCGGGCCGCGTCGAAACGTACCGATTTCGCATCCGCGTCGCGGTCTTCGCCGAAACCGCGGGCGTAGCGCCCGGCCCGGTCGAAGGCATCCTCGGCGCGCAGCGCCAGCGCGTCGGGCTTGCCGTCCGCGCCGCGCCGCTGCTTCAGTTCGAGCAAGGCATCGTGGCCGGCGCGGCCCTGCCTTGCCAGCGCATGCACGTCGAAGCCGTCCGCGGGCGTGCGGCCGGATTGCAGGCGCGCCAGCTGGCTGGCGGTGGCGAGCCGGTTGACGTCGAGCGCGGGCGACAGCAGCAGCACGATGCCCGCGCACATCGTCAGCGCGGCGACGACGTTGGCCGGCGCGATGCCGGCCATCCAGCGGCCGTCCGGCCAGCGCAGCGACCAAGCGTAGCCGACGGCGTAGATCAGGCCGACCGCCACGACCAGGGTGCCCCAGATGCGATCCGGCGTCAGGCCGTATTGCAGGATGCGCAGCGCCAGCGCCCAGGCCGCCAGGCCGACCACGCCGACGAGCGCGAGGCTGGCGAAGGGCAGGACGTGGCGCAACGCGGGATGCAAGGCCGGTTCGGCTTCGCCGTCCTGGAAGGCGGCGTTGTAGAACTTGACCCAGAAGGCGGCGAACCACAGCAGGAAGAATGCGGACAGGCCGCGCTCGAACTGCCTGTCGACGCCGGCCGGACTGGTGAGCACGAACGCGGTGCCGATCAGGCTGGCCAGCGGCAGCAGCCAGACGATGAGCGCCAGCCAGTGGTTGCGCAGCGTGACCGTGAACGCCGCGCGGCGCAATCCGGCGGCGAGGCCGAGCGCAATCGACAGGGTGGTGACGGGAATGGCGAACCAGGCCTTGGCGATCGTCTCTTTCGGCCAGTCCACGCCGATGAGATGGAACAGCTGCGCGCCCAGCGTCAGCACGATCCACAGCAGGCCCGTGAGCACGCCGGCCTGCGCGGTGATCACGGCATTGCGCCAGGCCACTTCGAACAGCCGCGGGTAATGCCACGCGCCCAGCACCGCGCCCGCGGTGCCGCGCGCCCGGCCCGCCATCAGCGGCACCGCCATGAAGGCGAGCATCGCCAGCCCCAAAAAGGCCGGCGCAGGCGCGATCTGCGGGCGCACGGCGCCGGGCAGCGGAAACGTCGTCGCGCCCTGATAGGCGCCGATGCCAGCCAGCACGAGGCCCGCCGCGATCAGCAGGCGGCGCGCGGCCGGCCGGCCCAGCACGCCCTGCCCCCAGTACGCGACGCAGGGCAGCAGCAAAAGCGTCAGCAACAGCGCATTGAACAGCGCACCCAGTTCGGGCGGCCAGAGTTTTTCCTGGTGGCTCTTGTACAGGGCATACAGCGCGGCGCCCTGCGCGAGGCCGAGCCAAGTGGGAAAGCGTATCGAGGTGGAGTCTGTCATGGCGGCAGGCGAAAAAAAGCCCCGTTGCCGGGGCGCTGGACGTACGGGCTTATTTGTAGAACTTCTGCTCGAACGTGATTTCGCGCTTGGGCTCGCCCGCGACCTCGACGGTGGCGGTGAATTTCAGGGTGTCGGGCGGCGCGAACCGGAATTCGCCGAGATAGTAGATTGCCGTACCCTCCCGGATTTCGCGCATGTCGATGTTGGCCAGCTGGAGATTGAGGTTGGTGGCGTAGATCGACAGTTTGGCGGGGATCGGGGTCAAGGCGCCGACCTGGTTCTTCTTCAGCACCGACATGGTCAGAAGACCGCGCGTCTTGCTGCGCTCGATCTTGTACGAGCGTGCGACGTCAGGCAGAAGTTCGTCGGTCGGCAGCGCGTTGTAATGGATTTCGATCGCCCCGAATTTCTGTGCGATCTCGGCATGCGCAGGCACGGCGGCGATTCCCAGCGCGAAGGCAAGCAGCAAGGCTTTCATGTCTCCCTCCCGTTCTTGTTGTGGATGTCCTGAAATATAGGCGCTTATTGCGGCGACGCCAGCCAGGCGGTCAAGGCGTCGAGCGTGCGCGCGACGGCCTCGCTGGACGCCTGCGCGGCGCCTGCAGCGTCGAAGCTTGCCAGCGGCACGCTTTGCTCGAAGACGTGCCGTCCGACCAGCGTGCGCTGCCTGAGGTCGATCAACTCGGCGCGCAGCACGAGGCGCAGCGTGCCGGGCACGGTCGTTGCGTCGTGATAGAACTCGACCAGTTCGGTATCCAGCATCAGGTCGCCGCGCACGTAGCCGCCTGCGCTGGCAATCCTCCAGCTTCCCTGACGGTCGAGACGGGCGCGCAGCAGGTCGGCGAAACGCTTGCCCGGCCGTTCGGTCCAGCGCGCGAACTGGTACTGGCCGCGCGTGCCGGCGGCTCGGCTGAAAACGAGCTGATCCGAGTCGTAGAAGCCGCTGGCGGTGGTGTCGAGGACGAGCAGGACCGGGGCCTGTGCCGCCGCGCGCGGCGAATCGGCGACTTTCGCTGCCTCCGGTTTTCCGGATGCGGCATCGTCGAGCACATAGTAGGTTGCAGCCGGACTGTCTGGCTGATCGCCGAAATTCACGCACCCCGCAAGCAGCAGCGCAAGCGCGGCCAGGGCAATACCTTTTTTCATGGCAGTTTTTCTCCGGGACCCAGCTGCTGATTGACGGGGCCGAACAGGATGGCGCGCGGATTGGACAGGCGCTGGCCGGCGGTGGTGAGCACGTCGGCACTGGTGCGTACGTCGCGGCTGACGTTGGTGATTTCCAGCGTGCCGGTTTCGCTGAGCTGCTGGATGCGGCTGGAAATGTCGTTGGCATCCTGTTGCAGTTTGGCCATGGCGGCCGTGGCCTCCTTCAGGGCGTTGTCGGCATTCCGGCCCACGCCGACGATGCTGCCTTCTGCGCGCGTGGCCGCCTGGCTGATGCTGGCGCCGGCAAAGCGGAATTCGTCGGAGGCATCGCGGATGCCCTGCACCGCCGCATCGAGGCCGGTCTTGTTGGCGGCGAGATGGCCGGAGAGTTCGTTCAGGTGCGCGAGCGTCTGGCTGAGCGCGCGCTGGTTCTCGTCCGACAGCAGGGTATTCATCTTCTCCAGCACCTGCGCGCCGTTGACCGCCAGCCGGGACACGGCGGTGGCGACCTTGTCGATGTCCGAACTGCCCTCGGCGATGACGGGATAGCGTTCGCCGGCCGGCGCCTTGTCGAGCAGCGGCTTGTCCGACGGGCCGTTGTCGATCTCGACCGCCGCGATGCCGGTGACCAGATTGCGCTTGATGTAGGCTACCGCGCCGGCGTGCACCGGCACGCCCTCGTCGAGGCGCGCGGTCACGCTGACCGCTTCGTCGCCGCCCTGGGCAAAACGATAGCCATCGACCACGCCGATCTTGATGCCGCGCATTTTCACCGGGCTGCCGACCGCCAGACCGTCGAGCGACTGCTGTTTGAAATAGATGGTGTAGGTCTGGTAGGCGATGGTGTCGGCCACGCCGGCGAGCCAGACGATGGCCAGCGTCATCAGCGCGACCACGGCCAGTACCAGGGTGCCGACCAGGGTGTAGCGGCCTTCAGTTTCCATGCGGGCTTGCCTCCTCCGGTGCGCGCGCGGCGAAATACGCGCTGAGCCACGGATCGTCGATATGTTTGAGTTCGGCCACGCTGCCGCTGCCCAGCACGCGGCCGTTCGACAGGACGATGACGCGGTCGATGATGGAAAACAGTGTATCCAAGTCGTGGGTGACGAGGAATACGGTGAGCCCGAGACTGTCGGCGAGCAGGCGGATGAGTTTGTCGAAGGCGCGCGCCGAGATCGGATCGAGGCCCGAGGTCGGCTCGTCGAGAAACAGCAGTTCCGGGTCGAGCGCAAGCGCGCGCGCCAATGCGACGCGCTTGCGCATGCCGCCTGACAATTCGCTCGGGCGTTTCTTCGCGGCGTCGGCCGGCAGGCCGGCGAGCCCGAGCTTCAGCCGCGCCAGCTGGCGGCAGGTGCCGTGCGGCAGGTCGGTATGCTCGAACAGCGGCGTGGCGACGTTGTCCTCCACGGTCAGCGAGGAAAACAGCGCGCCGTCCTGGAACAGCACGCCGAAGCGCCGCCGCAATATATTCATCTGCTCCGGCGTGCTGTCCCACACCGACTGGCCGAACAATTCGATCCGGCCCGCCTGCGGTTTCAGCAGGCCGATGATCTCGCGCAGCAGCACCGACTTGCCGGTGCCGCTGCCGCCGATCAGCGCGACCACCTCGCCGCGCGCAACCGACAGCGACAGGCCGCGGTGGATGCTGTGCCCGCCCAGCACGGTCGAAACGTCGCGGACGTCGAGCACCGTATCCGCCATCAGATGTCCAGCTTGACGAACATCACCGCGAAAATCGCGTTGAGGATGATGATGGCCACCAGGCTCTGCACCACGGTGGAAGTGGTGTGTGCACCCACGCTGCGCGCGTCGCGCGTGACCGACAGGCCCATGCGGCAGGCGATGAGCGCGATGAAAACGGCGAACACCGGTGCCTTGCCGAGGCCGACCAGCAGAGTCTTCAGCAGCAGCACGTCGGCCGTGCGGTCGAGAAACATGTGATAGGAAATGTCGAGCTGCTCCTGCGCCACGACCATCCCGCCGGCGATGCCGGCAATGTCGCCGATGTAGACCAGGAGCGGCATGGCGAGCAGCAGCGCAAGCATGCGCGGGATCACCAGCACCGCCAGCGGCGACAGTCCGAGCGTGGTGATGGCATCGATTTCCTCGGTGACCTTCATGGTGCCGATCTGCGCGGTGATGGCCGCGCCGGTGCGGCCGGCGATGAGAATGGCGACGATGACCGGCGAGATCTCGCGCAGGATCGCCATCAGCAGGCCGTCCACGACGAAGATGTTGGCCCCGTATTGCTGCGCCTGCGAGCCGAGCAGGTAGGCGAACACCACGCCGAGCAGGAACAGCATGCCGACCACGATGGGGATCGCGCCGACGAAGATGTCGCGCACCTGCGCGGCAAATTCGCGCCAGCGCCAGCGGCCGGGATCGCCGAGCAGGATCAGGATTTCCACGCACAGCCGGCCGATGAAATCGAGCAATCCGGCAAGATGTCCCCACATTGCCATCGCGCCACGCCCGGTGAGCGCGCGCACGCCTTCGCGCGGCGGCGCCGGCTGCGCCTGGGTGGCGTCGCAATGGCCGGCCACCAGTTCGAGCATGGCCCGGTGGCCGGGCTGGAAGGCCCGCAACTCGGGCATGGGATCGCCCGCGCGCGGTCGCGCCGCGGCCAGCAGCAGCCAGGCGCCGTTGGTATCGAGCTGGGTCACGCCGGCGCCGTCGAGCACGCGCACGGCCTGGCCGGCGAGATCGGGCAATGCGCGAGCGGATTCGGCGTGCCAGTCGCCGCTGGCGATGAGCGCCCCCTCGGCGGCGTCGAATCGCGCGCTGGCCTGAATCACGCCAGACCCAGCGGGTTGTCGGGATCGATCCCCGGCATGAACGGCAGGCCGCGCTCGCGGTGGGTGACCTGGTAGACGCAGCCGATCCAATTGCCGACCACGCCTTCGGCGGTGTCGTGCCAGGTGTTGTCGAGGCGGGGCGCCACCAGCGCCTCGGGGAATTCCAGCGTCTCGCCGGCATGCAGGCGGCTGGCGTACTCCTCCAGCAGGGCGCGTGCCTGCAAGTCGAAGGTACGCGCGGGAAACGGCGGATAGGCGGGCAGCGTACCCGCCGCCGCGAGCAGCAGGTCGCGCTTGTATTCCTTCAGGAGCGACACCGTGTCGTATTCGGGATGGCCCTGGAAGAACACGGTGCGCAGGCCGTCCGGGCTCACCGCCAGATGCACGCCGGCCGCCGCGCTTTCCGCCAGCACCTTGACGCCGGCCGCCTCGAACTGCGCACGCGAGACGTCGTTCCAGCGCGAATGCGGGACATCGAATCGGGTGTTGACGTCGGCAACCAGCGGGTGGCGCGCGTCGACGACCCGATGTTCGAACACGCCCCATATCTTGTTCGGCTGCTTTACCCGCGTCTGGCCGTAGCGAAACTGCATCACGGCGTGGGTGGCGAGGCAGGAGCACAAGGTCGACGTGACGTGGTCCCAGGCCCAGTCGATCACCTCGATCATCGGCTGCCAGAAGGCCTCGTCGGCGAGCCTGGGCTGGCTGACGTTGGCGCCGGTGATGATGAGCGCATCCAGGCCCGCCTCCCGGATGGCATCGAAGCTTTCGTAATGCGACGCGATGTGCGCGCGCGCCTTGTCGCCGCGCGGCAGCGTGGGCAGGGTGAAGGGATGCATGTAGAACTGCGCGATCGGGTTGGATTCGCCGACCAGCCGGTAGAACTGGCGCTCGGTCGCCTCCAGCGCGGCGTCCGGCATCATGTTGAGCAGGCCGACGTGCAGCTCGCGGATTTCCTGCCTGGCCGCGCGCTCGGTGGAGAGCACGGTCATGCCGTCGCGGCGCAGGCGCTCGAAGGTGGGCAGGGCATTGTGCGCGACCAGCGGCATTTCAGCGCCCCTTGCGCGCCACGGCGGATTCGACCAGCGCCATGAAATCCCGCTCGTCGCGCACCTGCGCGACTTCCTGCGAGGTGACGGTGTAGCCGTGCGGCTGGGCGATCGCCTCGTAGCGCGGCAGCCGCGAATGGAACAGGCGCGGGAACACCCAGCGGGCGAAATCGTCCGGCTCGATCTGGGCGACGAATTCCAGGCCCTTTTCCTTCAGATACACCGGCAGGTGTTCGGCGAGGAAGGCCGGGCGGAAGTACAGCGGCTTGGGATCGGACTGGGCACGGCGGATCAGCGTGTCCTCCTCCTCGCGCGTGGTGGTCTGGATGTAGAGAATGAGCGTGTGCTCGGCGAGCAGTTCGATCAAGCCGGGTTCGTCGAGTTCGCACAGGCTGCCGCCGACGTCGTTGACGAAATGCGGATAGCCGTAGATTTCCTGGCCCTTGCGGATGAACGCAGGCACGTCGCGCATGGCGGCGATTTCCGCCTCCCGGTACGCCGCCTGCCGGCGCGAGAATTCGTCGAGCGACAATCCACCCCATGCCGGCCCGCCGAGCTTGCCGACGAAGGTGAGCACCGGCCCGAGATCGTGGATCTTGATGTTGTTCTTGATGTCGATCCAGTCGTTGCGCAGGAGGTCGCGCAGGAAGGGCACCTGCATCGCCTGCTGCTTGATGATGTCGAGGATGGGCTCGTCCAGATAGCGCGTGCCGATGCGGTAGTCGCCGGAAAAATGGAACCAGTCGTGGCCGCGCAGCATGGACGAGATGTGCGTTTTGCCCACGCCGGACATGCCCAGCAGGGTGACGCGCTTGTTCGGCCAGGCACGGAAGGATTCGGGGGTGAAATGCATGGGGTCGGTTTTCTCTGACTAGCCCGAAGCCTACCGAAAAGCCATGCAATTAAAAAGGGCGGGGGCCGTCCGGTCGCCCCGATGCGCCCAGGAATGGTGCACACGCACCCAATCGAACACGCCGGATGTGCAGCCTGCAGCCACGTCGGATCGGTGGGCACGCGCGAGCCCGCCTGTACCTGTATGGTCGCCATTGTGCGGATTGCAGCCTGAACATGGCATGGCTATTGCTCCGATGCCATCACCGCCATGGCAGGTCGGACCGCGCCTGCCCATAATCCAACCCAATGCCAGCCACGACGCGATGAAACGCTTCACCTGCCAGACGGCGCTTGCCGGGAACCCTGGCCCGCCGAACGACCGGACGCCCCACCCGGGTGCCCCGCTCGACGTCATGCGCCTGCTCACCACGATCACCGACAATCTGGTCGGGATGATCTACCGGTGCCGCGTCGATGCAGACTGGACGATGGAATACGCCAGCGACGGCTGCTTCAAGCTGACCGGCTACCGGCCGAACGAGCTGATGTTCAACCGACGCGTGTCCTACGATCAGATCACGCTGCCCGAGGACCGCGAACGGGTGGCGCGCGTCATCCAGGCCGCGCTCGATGCAGATGTTCCGTTCGATGTGGAATACCGCATCCGCCGCGCCGACGGCTATGTATGCTGGGTGCTGGAACGCGCCGTTGGCGTGCGCGACGAAAGCGGCCGGGTGGCCTGGATCGAGGGCTATATCCAGGACATCTCCGAGCGGATGGCGGTGGACGAAATGCTGCGCGAGGCGGTACGCCGCTACGAAAGCCTGTTCGAGCACGCGACAGAGGGCATCTTCCAGACCACGCCGGACGGCCACTATCTCAATGCGAATCCGGCACTGGCGCACATTTACGGCCATGCCTCGCCGGACGACCTGATTGCGCATCTGCGCGACATCCAGCGCCAGCTCTATGTCCTGCCCGCACGGCGCATGGAATTCGTACGCCTGATGCAGGCCCAGGGCAGCGTCCGCAATTTCGAGTCGCAGGTCTACCGGCGCGACGGCAGCATCATCTGGATTTCGGAAAACGCGCGCGCGGTGAAAAACGCCGACGGCAGCGTGCAGTTCTACGAGGGCACGGTGGTGGACATCACCGAGCGCAAGCAGCACGAAGCCGCGCTGGAATACCAGGCCAGCCACGACAGCCTCACCGGCCTGCCGAACCGGTCGCTGCTGCGCGACCGGATCGATCAGGCCATCGCCCACGCCTGGCGGCACGGCAACCAGGTCGCCGTCGTGTTCGTCGATCTCGATCATTTCAAGCTCATCAACGACAGCCTCGGCCATCACGTCGGCGACCGCCTGTTGCTGGAAGTGGCCTCGCGCCTGACGGGCTGCGTGCGCGGCAACGACAGCGTGGCGCGCCAGGGCGGCGACGAGTTCGTGCTGGTGCTCACCGAGCAGCACGACGAGGACGAGATACTCGCCGTGGTCAGCCGCCTGCTCGACGCGATTTCCCGGCCCTGGGTGGACGGCGGCCAGGAATACGGGCTCAGCTGCAGCATCGGCATCAGCTGCTACCCGCGCGACGGGGAAGACCCGGACGCCCTGCTGCGCTGCGCCGACGCCGCCATGTACCAGGCCAAGGCCTCCGGCCGCAGCACCTACCACTTCTACACGCCCGAGCTGAACCAGGCGATCAGCGAGCGCCTGGAACTGGAGAACAGCCTGCGCCACGCGCTGGAACGCAATGAATTCCGCGTCTACTACCAGCCGCGCATCGACATCGCCAGCGGCCGCATCGTGGGCGCCGAGGCGCTGATCCGCTGGGACTGCCCCGGCAAGGGCATCGTGCCGCCGGACAGCTTCATTTCCATCGCCGAGGAAACCGGGCTCATCATTCCCATCGGCCAGTGGATCCTGCGCGAGGCCTGTCGCCAGAACAGCGCCTGGCTGCGCGCCGGCCTGTCGCCGATCGCCGTGTCGGTGAATCTCTCGCCCATCCAGTTCCGCCACACCGGCCTGGTGCAATCGGTGGCCGACGCGCTCGCCGAAGCCGCGCTCGATCCCGCCTGCCTGGAACTGGAAGTGACGGAATCCTTCGTCATGCACGACGCCGAGCGCATCAATGTCGCGATGCAGTCGCTGAAGGCGCTCGGCGTCGACATCTCGGTGGACGACTTCGGCACCGGCTATTCCAGCCTCAGCTACCTCAAGCGCTTTCCGGTCGACCGCCTCAAGGTCGACAAGAGTTTCGTGCGCGACATCGACAGCGATCCCGACGACGCCGCCATCGTGCGCGCCATCATCACCCTGGGCCACGCGCTCGGGCTGCGCGTGGTCGCCGAAGGCGTGGAAACCCGCGCGCATCTCGACTATCTGCGGCAGCACGGCTGCGACGAGGTGCAGGGCTACTACTTCAGCCGGCCGGTGCCGGCGGCGAACATGGAAACGCTGCTGCGCGACGGCATCCGGGAAACCCGCTAGCGCGTTTCAACCGGGCAGCCCGGCATCAGCCGCCGGCGGAATCCCGCTGTTCCAGCTGCCGATACGCCGCGTCGGCGAGTTGCCGCATGCGTTCGGGCGCGATCTCGCCGGACAGGGCGTAGCCAAAGGTGCGATCCACCCAGTAGAACACCTCGACGCCGTTCTCGCGGACATGGCGGAATGCCGTTTCCCGGTTTCCGGAAACGTCGCGGCGGACATAGAGCGTCACCCGGTGCGCCGCCGCATCCTGGTACATGAACTGCGCCACCGGTCCGGTTTCGCCGGGAAGCAGGCGCCCGCCGAGCAGTTCGAAACCCAGTGCGCCGAAATCGGGGGCCGCGAGCGGCGCGCCCAGGCGCTTCGACAGCCAGCCGACCAGATGCGCGGCATGGGTCGCATCCACTTCGACCGGGTGCCGGGTTTCCGGGCTGAACACCGCATGCGCAATCGCAGCGTCGCGGGCAAGCTGCGGCAGCGCGACCTCGGGCGTCGTGTGCACGCCGGCGACGTAGCCGGCCAGTCCGCTCGCGACCATGGCAAGCGTCGCCGCGGCCGCCTTCCAGGGCAGGCGGGGCGGCCGGCGGCGTGCCGCGCGTACCAGTTCAACGGGCAGCGGCTCGTTGAGCACGGGGTCGAAAGCCGCGTGCAAGGCCTGGTTCTGCTGCATCCAGGCCCGCACGCGCCCGGCGTCGGCCGGGTGGGCCGCAAGCCAGGCCTCGACTTCGAGACGCCGGACTTCCGGCAGCATGCCGTCCACGTAGGCATGCAGGTCGTCTTCGTGCACGCTGTCCGTCATTTCACCACCTTCAAGTGCGCGGCGGGCTCGCCCGCCAGGATGTGCCGCAGCCGCTCGCGTGCGCGCGCCAGCCGCGACATGACCGTACCGACCGGCACGCCCAGCACCTGGGCCGCCTCGGCGTAGCCGAACTGTTCCAGTCCCACCAGCAGGACAACCGCACGCTGCTCCTCGGGCAGCCGCAGCAGCGCGGCATGCATGTCGCGTGCCGCCAGCGCCTCCATCTGGCCGCCGCTGACCGGCACCTCCAGCGCCTCGTCGAGCGCGGTCTCCGCCGGCCGGGGCGCGCGTATCTGGTTCACGAACAGATTGTGCATCAGGGTGAACAGCCAGGCGCGCAGATCGCTGCCCGGCTGCCACAGGTCCAGCTTGACGAGTGCGCGTTCGAGCGTGTCCTGCACCAGGTCGTCGGCGCGTGCGACGTCGCCCGTCAGCGCACGCGCGTAGCGGCGCAGACGGGGCAAGTGCCCGATGAGGTCCGGCTCAGGGCTTAGCCGCATGCCACACGTTGTTGACGCCGTCGCCCGTCATGTCGCCCGGCTTCTGGTCCTTGAACCAGAGATACAGGGGCTTGCCCTTGTAGGCCCATTGCCGGCTGCCGTCGTCGCGGCTGATGATGCTGTAGTCGCCGCCGGGCTTGTCGCCGGCAGCGGCGGCCAGCGGCGGCCATTTCATGGCGCAATCGCCGTTGCACATGCTCTTGCCCGAACCGGCGGCATCCTTGTCGAACACATACAGCGTCATGCCGGACGGGTTGGTCAGCGCACCGGCCTGAACGGCAATGGGTGCCGCGCCGGGCGTGGCGCACGCGGCAAGCAGCGCCAGGCTCGCCAGGAGGGAAACGGTCGGATTCTTCATGGTGGGGTCCTTGTGGAAAATGAACGGTATGCAGGCCTGCATGCACGCTAACAGCGGCGCCCCCCGTTTTATTCCCGGCCCCGCGCAATTCTACCCGTCGCGGGCGGCCAGCCAGGCACGCCAGCCGCCGTACGCGGTGATGTCGCGTGCATCCGCGATGCCGATGGGCTCGCAGATGAATCCGCTCACCCAGCTGCCGTCGGCCAGTTCCAGCCTGCCGATGCCGAGCGGCGCGGGGATGCCGGCGACGAAGGAGCCGAAATGTTCGAGCGGCATGTCCCAGACCTCGCACGCGATGGCGGCGCCATCGTTGCTCACCCGGGCCAGGCCCGGGCGCTTGCCGTCGGGCAGCGCGTAGAGACGGTAGGCCGGGGCGGTCGAGGTCGTCGCCACCAGCCGGGCCCGCCGTTCGAGCAGCTGGCCGTTGAGTGGCAAGCCGCTCAGGTGCGCGCCGACGACCGCCACCCGGACCTGTCCGCTGGGCAAGCCGGCATGCGCTGCCGCCGGCGGCAGCGCATGGCCGCCGGCACCCAGGCGGCCATCGAGGGCCCGCTGCATGCGGTCTGCCAGGTGCAGCAGCGGACCATCCTGGTGGGGCGGCGCAAACAGGGTGACGCCGAACGACAGGCCGTCGCGCTGGAATCCGGCCGGCACGGCGGTGGCGGCCAGATCCAGCAGATTCATGAAGTTGGTGTAGTAACCGAGATTGGAATTGAGGCGGATGGGGTCGGCCTCCATTTCCGCAATCCGGTAAATCGTCCCGGCGGTCGGCGTGAGCATCACGTCGACGTCGTGCCACACGGCATCGCAGGTGCGCTTCAGCGCCCTCAGCCGGTACAGATGCGCGAAGGCATCGGCGGCACTGCGGGTTTTGCCGCCCGCGATGATGTCGCGCACCGGCGGAAATACCCGGTCGGGATGCGCATCGAAAAACTCCCGTATCGCGAGGTAGCGTTCGGCGACCCAGGGGCCGTCGTAGAGCAGGCGCGCGGCTTCGAGGAAGGGCGCGAAATCGATTTCGACGGCCACGCCGCCCAGCGAGCGCATGCGCTGCACGGCCTCGGCAAACAGCCGTTCCGTTTCGCCGTTGCCGAAGAATTCGAGGTCTTTCGCCATCGGCACGCCGAAGCGGAATTCTCCTGCGCGACCGAAATCGAAGCCTGAGGGCGCGAGCGGGCGCGAATACGCATCCGCGGGATCGAAGCCGGCGGCGACCGCCAGCACGCGTTCGGCGTCCCCGGCGGTCAGCGCAAAGATGGATACCGTATCGAGCGAACGGCAGGCAGGCACGACGCCGCACGTGGAGAGCGCCCCGCAGGTCGGCTTGTGCCCGATCAGGTTGTTGAACGCCGCAGGCACGCGGCCTGAGCCGGCGGTGTCGGTGCCGAGGGCGAAGCTGCAAAGGCCGAGTGCGACGGCGACCGCCGAGCCGGAACTGGAGCCGCCGGAAATGGTGTCCGGGTCGAAGGCATTGCTGCAGGCGCCGTAGGGCGAACGCGTGCCGTTGAGGCCGGTGGCGAACTGGTCGAGGTTGGTCTTGCCGAGCGGAATCGCGCCGGCGTCGATCAGGCGCTGTACCACCGTGGCGTGCCTGTCCGGCGTGTAGGCGAATTCGGGACAGGCCGCCGTGGTCGGCAGGCCGGCAAGATCGATGTTGTCCTTGATCGCGAAGGGAATGCCGTAGAGCGGCAGCGTGGATGCGTTCTTGCCTTCGAGTGACTGCGCGCAGGCCCGCAGCGCGTCGGCGTCGAGCCGGCTGATCCAGATGCAGTGGGCATCCCCGCCGGACAGGCGCGCAAGCAGCTCGTCCACAAGGCCCAGTGGGGTGAGTTTTCCCGATGCGTAAAGCTGATGCAGGTTGCCGATATCGAGTGAGATGTTCATGCCTGCCTCAATCGCTCACCAGCACCAGCAGTTCCTGCCCCGCACTCACCTGCCCGCCCGCGCGGCAGAACACCTTGTAGACGCGGCCGTCGCACGGCGCCAGCACGGCAAATTCCATCTTCATCGATTCGACGATGACCAGCGTGTCGCCCTGCTTCACTTCTGCGCCCGCGTCGACTTCCACCTTCCACACGTTGCCTGCGACATGGGTGGCGATGGCGCGGCCGTTCTCGGGCAGGTCGAGTTCGCTGTCGGGCGCGGCCTCGGCCACCGCGAGATCGTTCGCGCATTCGGCCTGGCCTGCGATGCGCCAGCGCTCCCGCTCCGCGTCGAAAGCCGACTGCTGCTGCTGCTTGAAGGCTGCAATGGATTCCGCATGTTCGGAGAGGAAGCGGGTGTAGTCACCCAGCCGGAAGGTGGTCTCCTCGATCTTCAGCGGGGCGAGACCGAGCGGGAAATCCTCGCGGATCTTCAGCAGCTCGGCTTCGCTCACCGGAAAAAAGCGTATCTGATCGAAGAAACGCAGCAACCAGGGCTTGCCGTCGACGAACGCGCCGGTCTGGCGCCAGCGATTCCACATCTGCAGCGTGCGGCCGACGAACTGGTAGCCGCCGGGCCCTTCCATGCCATAGACGCAGAGGTAGGCGCCGCCGATGCCGACCGCGTTCTCCGGCGTCCAGGTGCGCGCCGGGTTGTATTTGGTGGTCACCAGGCGGTGACGCGGATCGAGCGGCGTGGCGACGGGCGCGCCGAGGTAGACGTCGCCCAGGCCCATGACCAGGTAGCTCGCCCCGAACACGATGCGGAAAACGGCCTCGATCGAATCGAGACCGTTGATGCGGCGGATGAACTCGATGTTGCTCGGGCACCAGGGTGCGTCCGGACGCACCGACTGCATGTATTTCTCGATGGCCAGTTTCGTCGCCGGATCGTCCCACGACAGCGGCAGATGGACGATGCGCGAGGGCACGGCCATGTCGTCGAGCGGCGGCAGGCCGTCCTCCAGCGCGACCACGCGGTCGAGCAGCGCGTCCTGGTCGACTGTGCGCGGGTCGAAGTGCACCTGCAGCGAACGGATGCCGGGCGTCAGGTCGAGGATGCCCGGCAGCGCCGCCCGCTTGACGGCCTCCATCAGGGCCTGGATGCGGAATCGCAGCCCCATGTCCAGTACGAGCGGGCCGAGTTCGAACAGCAGACTGGCATCGCCGGACTGCCGCACGATCAGGTCCGGTTTATCGCCCTCCGATTCCAGATGCCGCAGTATCGGTGTGCCGAGCGGCGCATGCGCAAGCGGCAGGGTGGCGCAGGCAGGGCGGTCGAGCGCGGCGATGGCCGCATCCTGATCCTGCTGCATGGCATTCGCCTGCGTACGGTCCAGGCGCCTGAAACGCACCGTATCGCCCGGCTTCAGCTGTCCCATCTTCCAGAGCTCGGCCTGCACGATGGTGACCGGACAGACGAAGCCGCCCAGGCTGGGGCCGTCCGGACCAAGAATCACCGGCATGTCGCCGGTGAAATCGACCGCGCCGATGGCATAGGCGTTGTCGTGGATGTTGGACGGGTGCAGTCCGGCCTCGCCGCCGTCGCTGCGGGCCCATTCCGGGCGCGGCCCGATCAGGCGCACGCCGGTGCGGCTGGAGTTGTAGTGCACCTCCCAGGCGGTGGCGAAGAAGGTCTCGATATCGGCGTCGGTGAAAAAATCCGGCGCGCCGTGCGGGCCGTACAGGACGCCGATGTCCCAGGCGTGGGTGTAGGCGGGAATCAGCGTGGCTGGCAGCGCCTCGTCGATGTTCGATGCTTCCGCTGTCGTGAGGTGCAGCACGTCGCCGACCCGCAACGTACGTCCGGCGTGGCCGCCGAACTGGCCGAGGGTGAAGGTGGCCTTGCTGCCGAGATAGTCCGGCACGTCGAAGCCGCCGCGCACCGCGAGGTAGGTCCGGCAGCCGGTGTCCCTGATCGCACCGAGCTTCAGTAGCGACCCCGCCTTCACCTCATGCGCCGCCCAGTTGGTCAACGGCTTCCCGTCCAGCTCGGCGCTCATGTCGGCACCGGCGAGCGCGATCACCGCATCGCAATTGAAACGCAGGGTGGGCCCCGCCACGGTCAGTTCGAGACCGGCCGCCCCCTCGGCATTGCCGGCCAGCCTGTTGGCGAGGCGCAGCGCGAGCGCATCCATGGGGCCGGACGGCGGCACGCCGACGTCCCAGTAGCCGGTACGGCCCGGCCAGTCCTGGATGCTCGACTGCACGCCGGGCTCGATGACGTCGATCGTCTCCGGGCGGTAGCGGAAGGCGTTGAGCATGCGCGTGGTCTGCCGCCCTTCGGCGAATACGCGGTCGGCGACAAGCTGCCGAAGGTAGCCGAGGTTGGTCTCGATGCCGGCCACGCGCGTCTGCGCCAGCACGTGCCGCATTTTTTCCAGCGCCTCGGCGCGATCGCGTCCTTTGACGATGAGCTTCGCCACCATCGGGTCGTAGAACGGCGGCACGTCGGAACCGCGTTCGACCCAGGTCTCGATGCGCGCATCCGGCGGGAACACCACGTCGGTGAGCACACCGGCGGCGGGCTGGAAATCCTTGCCCGGGTCCTCGGCGTAGAGGCGCACCTGCATCGAGGCGCCTTGCGGCTCTGCCCCGAAGCCCGACAAATCGAGTTCGCCCGCCGCTTCCTTCACCATCCATTCGACCAGGTCGACGCCGGTGACTTCCTCGGTGACGCCGTGCTCGACCTGCAGCCGCGTGTTCACTTCGAGGAAATAGAATTCGCCGCTCTGCGTGTCGTAGACGAACTCGACCGTGCCGGCCGAGCGGTAGCCGACCGCTTCGCCGAGCCGCACCGCCGTGGCCAGCAGATTGCTTCGCTGCGCATCGGTGAGGCCCGGCGCCGGGGTTTCCTCGATGACCTTCTGGTTGCGCCGCTGCACCGAACAATCGCGCTCTCCCAACGCCACGACATGCCCCTTGCCGTCGCCGAAGATCTGCACCTCGATGTGGCGCGCGTGCTCGACGTACTTCTCGAGGAATAGGCCGGCTTCCTTGAAGTTGGCGCGCGCCAGCCGGTCCACCGACTCGTAGGCTTCCTTCAGCTCGTCGGCGCTCCAGATCAGGCGCATGCCGATGCCGCCGCCGCCGGCGGTACTTTTCAGCATCACCGGGTAGCCGATGCGCGCCGCCTCGGCCTGGGCGTGGCCGGCGTCCGAGAGCAGGCCGGTACCGGGCAGCAGCGGCACCTTGTTGTGTTCGGCCAGATCGCGCGCGGTGTGCTTGAGGCCGAAAGCGCGCATCTGCTGCGGGCTGGGGCCGATGAAGGCGATGCCCGCTACGGCGCAGTCTTCGGCGAAGCCGGGATTCTCGGAGAGGAAGCCGTAGCCGGGGTGGACCGCCTGCGCGCCGGTGGCCTTCGCCGCTTCAAGGATCTTCTCGGCGCGCAGGTAGCTCTGCGCCGCCGGTGCCGGGCCGATCTCCACCGCCTCGTCGGCGAGCCGCACGTGCAGGCTGTGGCGGTCGGCTTCCGAGTAGACGGCGACCGACTGCACGCCCATGCGGCGCAGGGTTCGGATGATCCGACAGGCGATGGCGCCGCGGTTGGCGATCAGGACTTTCTCGAACATGCTTTACCTGCGCGGGCCGTCCCGCGTATTTTCATTGCCGCCTGGGTCGTCCCATGCGGAGGGGCATCAAGGATTCCAGAGCAGAAAACGGGCCGGTGTCGGATTGTAGGCGTTGCAGGGGTTGTTGAGCTGCGGGCAGTTGGACACCAGCATCCACAGATTCATCTCGGCACGCAGTTCGACGTACTTGCCGGGTGCCGAGACGCCATCGGCGAACGTCAGTTCGCCCGCCTCGGACACCGGCACGTTCATGAAGAAATTGACGTTCGGCACGAGGTCGCGCTTGCCGAGACCGATGTCGGCGTGCTGCAGCGCGGTCAGGTAGTTGTCACGGCAGCTGTGCATGAACTTCTTCTGCAATGCGTAGCGCACGGTATTGCTCTCGGCGGCACAGGCGCCGCCCAGGGTGTCGTGGCGGCCGCAGGTGTCGGCGACGATGGTCAGCATGGGATGGCCGTCGTCGCTGTACAGCACCGAGCCCGTGGTGAGGTAGATCCCGCCCTGCCGCAGCAGGGTTTCGGTCGCGCTGTAGTGTTCGGCGCCATCGTCGCGGTTGTAGAAGATCACGTCGACGGCCTGGTTGCCTTCGAGGTCGACGATGCGCAGCGTCTGGCCCTTGTCGATGGCCAGCAGGTAAGGCTCGCCGGCAGGCACGGTATGGTCGAGCACGGCCCGGGCCGGATCAAGGGGGCTTTCCTGGATGCGCATGGCGGTGGCGGTCATCTTGGTCTCCTCACGCCAGATAAAGCAGGTCGGTGTTGTGCAGCGCGCGTGCGTTTTCGGGCCGGAAAGCGCGGCAGGCGTCGTCTGCCGGCGCCGGGCCGGAGCGCCACACGGCGAGGCCGATCTTGCCCGGAACATAGTCCGGGTTCGGATCGAGCGGATGCGGTGCAGCCGAGAAGGCGACCAGCACGTCCATGTCCAGACGCAGATCGACGTGGTCGCCGGCCCTGGCGTGGCCGGGCACGAAGCGGAAACGTCCTTCTGCGTCCACCGTCACCTTGCTGAAGAAATTCACCGGCGCCACCAGGTCCCGCTTGGCGAGGCCGTACTTGCCGATCTCGATCAGCAGGCCGTCGCGCCCGGAACGAAACATGCCGTTGCGATGGTGCTGGTAGTCGTGCATGCCGTATTTCTCGTGCATCAGACGGTTGTCGAGCAGCAGACCGAGCGGATCGTGCCAACCCAGCGTATCGTCGGTGATCGATGCCATGGCGCGGCCCATGTCGCTCATCAGCACGTGGCCGCGCGTGTAGTGCGCGGTGTGCTGGGCCTTGAGCGAGTCCGGCATGTTGTAGCGCTCCAGCTTCTCCTGCGCGGAGTAAAGCACCAGCGACAGGTTGGCCCCGGCATCCAGTGCGGTGATGCGCAGCGTGGTGCCGCGCGGCAGGCGGTAGGACCAGTGGCCGCCGCCGGGCACCAACTCGGAGAACAGGACCTTGTCGGCATCGAGATCGGGTGCGAAGCGCCGCCAGTGTTCGATCGCATCGACCGGAGCCGTGACGGGCGGATTGTCGGGAGCGTGTTCGGTCGAATCCATGAAGCTTTCCTTCTAGCCGGCAACCGGCGCGTGCAGGGGCGGAATGACCGCCGCCAGCAGTTGCAGCCGGCCGGTGATGACGCCGCGCAGGACGAGCATTTCGTTGGCAATGGCCTGGAGCGTGGCTGCCGGCCCCTGCACCAGCAGCACCTCGAGCATCTGGTCTTCCGAGAGGTGCACATGCAGCGAGCTGACGACCTCGTCGATGTGCTGGTACTGGAGATCGGCCAGCTTGCCCTGCAGGCCTCGCGTCGCCCGGTTGTACAGCAGGGTGATCGTGCCGGCCATGACCGCGTTGCCCAGCGCGCGCTTGTGCTCGGCCAGCTGGTAGTTGACCATGTCGCCGATGGCCTGCGAGCGGCTGCCGTAACCGCGGTGTTCGACCATGCGGTCCAGTTCGGCGAGCAGATCGGGCGGCAGCGAGACGCTGATCCGGCTGACCAGCGTGGATACCCTGTTGTTTTCTTTCGTCGTCATCCGGCAGGCTCAGAACATGTAGGAGTAGCGTTCGACTTCCCACTTCGACACGGAGAGATGGTAGGCCTCCCACTCCTCGGTCTTGTAGCGAATGAATTCGTCGCGCAGTTCGCGGCCCAGCGTGGCTTCGACCAGCGGGTCGGCGGCAAAGGCGGCGACCGCCTCCTGCAGGGTCTGGGGCAGGAACTCGATGCCGCGCGCGGCGCGCTCGGCATCGCCGATCTCGTACAGGTTGTCCTCGTTCGGCCTGCCCGGGTCCAGCCCTTCGCGAATGCCTTCGAGGCCGGCGGCGAGCACCAGCGTCGCGGCCAGATAGGGATTGACCGCGCCGTCGGCGTTGCGCGATTCGCAACGGCCGCCGCCGGCCGGGATGCGGACCGAGTTGGTCCGGTTGTTGGAGCCCCAGGAATTGAACACCGGCGCCCAGGAGAAGTAGCTCATGGCGCCGCGCCGGACCAGGCGCTTGTAGCTGTTCACGGTCGGCGCGAACACGGCGCACAGGGCGCGGCCGTGCTTCAGGATGCCGGCCACGAAGCTGTAGCCAAGCGGGGTCAGGCCGATGCCGTGCGGGTCGTCCTCGGGCGCGCAGGCGAACAGGTTCTTGCCGGTGTTCAGGTCGTAGAGCGACATGTTGAAGTGGGCGCCGTTGCCGGTCTTGTCGGCGAAGGGCTTGGGCATCATGGTGGCGAGGAGCCCCTCTTCCTTGGCGTAGTGCTTGGCCATGAAGCGGAAGAAGGTCAGGCGGTCGCAGGTGGTCAGGGCGTCGGCATAGTTGAAGTCGAATTCGAACTGGCCGTTGGCGTCCTCGTGGTCGAAGGAATACAGGTCCCAGCCCAGGTCGTTGATCGAGGTGGCCATTTTGTCCAGCCAGGAGAAGTTGTCGACGAAGCCGCGCACGTCGTAGCAGGGCTTGGTCAGCCTGTCGTCGGCCACCGGCACCGACAGGCTGCCGTCCTCGTTCTGCTTCAGGAGGAATATCTCGCACTCGATGCCGAGGTTCATGCCGTAGCCGAGCTTGGCCGCCTCGGCCAGCTGGTTCTTCAGCGCGACCCGGGTGTTGAGTGCATAGGGCTGGCCCTGGAAGTGGTTGTCGGCCGGAATCCACGCGATCTTCGGTTCCCACGGCAGCTGGATGGCGCGGTCGAGGTCGGGCACCGAGGTCAGCTCGTCGTCGTTGGGCGCCTGGCCGAGACCGTCGAGCGCATAGCCGGTGTAGCGTTCGGAGCCTTTGGCCATGTGGCCGAGGTGGGCGATCGGCACGACCTTGG
>JBGAFQ010000043.1:0-22251 GCA_044227195.1 Thiobacillus sp. | reverse complement strand
GCGGCGCCGGTCGCGGTCTGGATGGCGTCGGCGATCTGCTTGGTGAGCTGTTCCTGGATCTGCAGGCGGCGCGCGAACATGTCGGTGATGCGCGCGATCTTCGACAGGCCGATGACCTTGCCGCGCGGCAGGTAGGCCACGTGCGCCTTGCCGACGAAGGGCAGCATGTGATGCTCGCACATCGAATAGAACTCGATGTCCTTCACGATCACCATCTCGTCGTTGTCGGAATCGAACACGGCATCGTTGAGGATCTCGTCGAGCGACTGGTTATAGCCCTGGGTGAGGAACTTGAACGCGGACGCGGCGCGTTCGGGGGTCTTCAGCAGGCCGTTGCGGTTGACGTCCTCGCCGGCGCTTTCGATGAGCTGCTTGTAGAGTTGGGCGGTCTGCATGGGGAATCCCGGTTGGGTGCTGCCGGGCACTGTGCCCAAGCCCCCGGCGGGCGTCAACCCGACTGGCAGTGGGGGTGTGTCAGCGCGTGGTGAGGTAGCGCGGGAAGGCCTGCTTGTCGAGCAGGATCTCGATGAGGTTGAGGCCGCGTTCCAGGTCGGCGTGCGCGAACAGCGCGTCGAGGTCGGCGAGTTCGGCGACGCGGTAGTGGGCGGCGCCGAAGGACCGGGCGAGCAGCGCGAAGTCGGGGTTGGCGAAGTCGCAGTCGATGTAGCGTTCGCCGTAGTGCTGGAACTGGTTCTTGCGGATCAGCGAGAGCGTGCCGTTGTTGATCACCACCACGTTGAGCGGGATGCCGTGGTTCACCGCCGTCATCATTTCCGTCGCGCACATCTGGAAGCCGCCGTCGCCCATGATGGCGAAGGTCGGGCTGTCGGGGGCGTGGAAGCGTGCGCCGATGGCGGCGGGCAGGGCATAGCCGAGTGAGGAGATGCCGGTGTTCGGGAAATAGTGGTTGCGGTCGGACACCGGGTAATAGCTCTGCGCGAACACGATGTTGTCGTCGAACACCATCGCGTCGTGCGGGAAGCGCTGCGCCAGCTGCGAGAAGAAGGCGCGCACGAGCGCAAAGGCCGCATCGTCGGGCACGGCTTCCGGCGCCGGCGGCGGTTGCGGCGCGGACAGGGCCTTGGGCGGCATGCCCGCCGCGTCGAGCGTCGCGTGCAGGGCCTGGACGACGGCGAGGATGTCGCCGCAGATCGCGGCGTCGGGCTGGAACACGCGGCCGAGCTGCGCGGGGTCGCGGTCGACCTGGGCGATCTTGCGGCCGCCGGTGAGCTGCGTGTCCCACAGGTAGCTCGTGCGTTCGTTGAAGCTCGCGCCCAGCACCACCAGCAGGTCGGCGTGCTCGACGAGATAACGGCGCGCGGCGCCGTCGGAGGTGACGCCGAGGCAGCCCAGCGAGAGCGGCGAGCCCTCGGCGACCACGCCCTTGGCCTTGAGGCTGGTGGCGACCGGGATGCGGAAGGCGGCGGCCAGCGCGGCCACCGCGTCGCGCGCGCCGGCGCGGATGCAGCCGTCGCCCGCGATGATCACGGGCGCACGCGCGTCGCGGACCAGCGCGGCCAGCGCATCGATCGCGGGGACCGGCGCCGGGCCGGGCACGGGGAAATGCACCTGGTCGAGCACCGCGGGATCGACGCTTTCCTTCTGCACGTTGTAGGGAATCGTCAGCAGCACCGGGCCCGGCGCGCGGCCGAGCAGGGCCTGCGTGGCCTGGTTGAGCACCTGGCCCAGGTAATCGGTGCGTTCGATGCGGCGGGCGTAGCGGGTGATCGGCTTGAACAGGGCGACCTGGTCGATGGTGCCGCCTTCGCCCGCGCTTTCCTGCAGGCCGCCGCGGCCGAAGATGTAGGTCGAGGTCTCGCCGGTGATCGCCAGCACCGGCAGGCGTTCGGCGAACGCGTTGGCGATGCCGGTGATGAGGTTGGTCGCACCGGGGCCGGCGGTGGCGATGCAGGCGGCCGGCCGGTTCGCGATGCGGGCGTAGCCGCAGGCCATGAAGGCGGCGCCCTGTTCGTGCTTGACCAGCACGCTCTTGATCGTCGAATCGTGCAGGCGGTCGTAGATCGGCAGCACGTGCCCGCCGGGCATGCCGAAGATGTGGTCGATGCCCAGGCGTTCCAGATAACGGACGATCAGTTCGCTGACGGAAATGTTCATGGATTGCTTATGGTCTCGTGTCTCGCTCCGCCGGCTTGCGCCGGTCAGGGCACGATTTGAGCACAAGACGCCGCGTGCGGGAACCTCGGCGCGTGCGCCAAACCGCAATCGCGAAAGGCCTGGGGATTGGACATCGCCCAAACGAAAGCGCCCGCGTGGTCGCGGGCGCTGCGTCCAGGCCGGTCGGGCAGGTTCAGGCGTGCGCCAGCCGCTGCTCTATCTCGGTGAAGGTGTGCGCGATCTCGGCGGTTTCGACCACCACGCCGAGCTGTTTGCACAGCTGCGTCAGCGACAGCAGGCCGCGCACCATCTGGCGGTTGCCGACCTGCTCGATCACCAGGGCATGCTGGCGGCCGCGCGCCTTCAGCGTTTCCAGAACGTGGCCGACGCGGGCGTGGGCGATGTCGTCGTAATCGATCGCTTCCAGCCGGTCCACCGGCGTCATGATGTCCCCGACCAGCACTTCGTCGCGGCGGATGCGGCGGCTCTGCACAACCTGCATGGGCTTCTCGCCCTGAATGTCGGTGCTGGTGATCAGGCCGGCGACGCGGTCCTCGCCGTCCATCACGAACAGCAGCTTCACCTTGCGGCGATGCATGCGCTCTTCGGCCTGGGCGATGGTGTCGCCGGGGGTGGCGATGAAGGCGGTCATCCGGCGGAAGTCGGTCATCACGTCGAGCGCGGGATTCTCCAGCGTGACGCGGTCGGGGAGCACGCAGGCGGGGCGCAGCAGGCCGGAGGATTTGTCCAGGTTGCGCGACGGCAGGCGGGTGTAGGTCATGGCGTGTCTCCTTGGTGGGTGTGAAAGGCCGCTCCTGAGCGGAACCGGACGGCCATCCTCTTCTTCCCGTGGCGGCCTGTCCATTCAAGATTTTTTAGCGCGGCATAAACAGAAGTTTTCCGGCGCGCGCCTAGCCGGTCTGCTGCAGCAGCTTCTGGAAGGCCGTCTCGAACAGTTCGACGCCGTCCTTCTGCAGGCGCTGGCCGACGTGTTCCATGTCGATGCCCAGCCGGGCCAGATCGTCGAACTGCGCCCGTGCCTCGGCCGCGCCCTCGGTCACGCGCGATGCGGCCTTGCCGTGGTCGGCCAGCGCGGCGAGCGTCTTGTCGGGCAGGGTGTTGATGGTTTCGGGGCCGATCAGCGGTTCCACGTAGAGGAGGTCGCGGTAGGCCGGGTTCTTCACCCCCGTGCTCGCCCACAGCAGGGTCTGCGGCGTGGCGCCCTGGCGCGCGAGGCCGGCGAAGGCATCGCCCTGGAAGGTGGCGAGGTAGTTCTGGTAGGCAAGCTTCGCCATCGCCACCGCCGCCTTGCCCTGCATGGCGAGCGCTTCCTGCGTGCCGATGGCGGCGAGCTGCGTGTCGACCAGGGTGTCGACGCGCGACAGGAACAGGCTCGCCACCGCGCGGCTCTTGCGGATGTCGGCGCCCGCCTGCGCGCGCGCGGCCAGTCCGCGGCGGTAGGCGTCGAACACCGCCTGCGTCTGCGCGAGCGAGAACAGCAGGGTGACGTTGACGTTGATGCCCAGCGTGGTCAGCGCCTCGAAGGCGACCACGCCTTCCGGCGTGCCGGGCACCTTCACCAGCAGGTTGCGCCGGTTCACTGCAGCCGCCAGGCGCTGCGCTTCTTCCACGGTCTTGCCGGCGTCGTACGCCCATTTCGGCGCAACCTCCAGGCTGACGTAGCCGTCCACCCCACCGGTGGCTGCGTACACCGGGTCGAGCAACTCGCATGCGGCCTGGATGTCGGGAATGGCCAGCGCCTCGTAGCGCCGCTCGGGATCGGGTTCGGCAGTGCGCAGCCGCGCGAGGTCGTCGGCGTAGTACGGACTGGTGGCGAGCGCGTTCTGGAAGATGGACGGATTCGAGGTCACGCCCGTCACCGCCTCTTCGGCGATGTGGCGCGCCAGCGTGCCGTCGTGGATGAGGCTGCGCGAGAGATTGTCGAGCCACAGGCTCTGACCCAGCGCGGCGGCTTGTTGTGCGGCATTCATGCGATGTCCTTGTGCAAGTGAAACTTCAGGATAGAACAGCCAGGTGACAGCAAGTTCACCGCAGCCACCGGCCGGCGGCGCAAGCCGCGCCTGTGCTAGACTTTCGGCCATTCCCTCGGCCCCGTTCCCGGTAGATTCCATGTCTGGCAGCACACTCGGCAAACTCTTCTGCGTCACCGTGTTCGGCGAATCGCACGGTCCCGCTATCGGCTGCGTGGTGGACGGCTGCCCGCCCGGGATGGCGCTCGACGCGACCGACGTCCAGCACGACCTCGACCGCCGCAAGCCGGGCACCTCGCGCCACGTGACCCAGCGGCAGGAATCGGACACGGTCGAGATTCTCTCGGGCCTCTACGAAGGCAAGACCACCGGCACCCCGATCGCGCTGCTGATCCGCAACGAGGACCAGCGCAGCAAGGACTACGGCAACATCGCCGACACCTTCCGCCCCGGTCACGCCGACTACACCTACACGCAGAAATACGGCTTTCGCGACCCGCGCGGCGGCGGGCGTTCGTCGGCGCGTCTCACCGCGCCCATCGTCGGCGCCGGCGCCATCGCGAAGAAATGGCTGGCCGAAACCTACGGCGTGCGCATCCGCGGCTGCATGAGCGCACTGGGCGAGGTGGAGATCCCCTTCGTGTCCTGGGACGAGGTCGGCAACAACGCCTTCTTCGCGCCCAACGCCGCCATCGTGCCCGAGCTGGAAGCCTACATGGACGCCTTGCGCAAATCCGGCGACTCGGTCGGCGCGCGCTGCACCGTGGTGGCCGAGCGCGTGCCGGTGGGCCTGGGCGAGCCGCTCTACGACAAGCTCGACGCCGACCTCGCGCACGCGCTGATGGGGCTCAACGCCGTCAAGGGCGTGGAGATCGGCGACGGCATGGCGGCGGCGAAGCAGAAGGGCACCGAACACCGCGACGAGATCACGCCTCAGGGTTTTCTCTCCAACCACGCCGGCGGCGTACTGGGCGGCATTTCCAGCGGCCAGGACCTGGTCTGCCACGTGGCGATCAAGCCCACCTCCAGCATCCGCCTGCCGGGCCGGTCCGTCGACCGCAATGGCAGCCCGATCGAGGTCGTCACCCACGGCCGCCACGATCCCTGCGTCGGCATCCGCGCCACGCCCATCCTCGAAGCGCTGGTGGCCATCGTCGTCATGGACCACGCCCTGCGCCATCGCGCGCAGTGCGGCGACGTGGTGCGCGGCACGCCGGTGATCCCCGGCCAGGCCTGACCCATGCTGCGGCGCCTGTTCTGCGCGCTGTGTTGCCTGGCCAGTTTCGGTGCGGCCGCCGCACCGGCGGGCATGGCTTTCGTCGATGCCGAGATCGACGCCCACCCGGGGCTGACCGGCGCCTATGTGCTCGACGTCGGCGGCGACGCCCTGCGCGCGCGCGCCTGGCTGGCCGACCACGCGCGCCGCAGCATCGAGGTGCAGTATTTCATCTGGAGCACCGACAACGTCGGCATCCTGGCGACCGAGGCGCTGCTGCGCGCCGCCGACCGCGGCGTGAAGGTGCGCGTGCTGGTCGACGACCTGCTGATCGACGCGCCCGACAAGACCCTGCTCGCGCTGGCCAAGCATCCCAACGTCGACATCCGCATCTACAACCCCAGGCACAAGGTCGGCACGCCCCTGCACACGCGGGTGCTCAACATCGTCACCGATTTTCGCGGCGTGAACCAGCGCATGCACGACAAGACCTTCATCGTCGACGGCCGCGTGGGCATCACCGGCGGGCGCAACATGGCCGACGAATACTTCGACTACGACCGCGACTACACCTTCCGCGACCGCGACGTGCTGCTGCTCGGCGCGGCGGTGAAGACCATGGCCGCCAATTTCGACGCCTTCTGGGCGAGCCCGCTGGCCGTGCCGGTGGAAGACCGCTTCGACGGGCTGGGCCTGATGAAGAAGCACGTGACGGTGGACAACGCCGACGTGCAGCAGGTCTATCGCGACCTGCACGCCTATGCGGCGAAGCCGGAAAACTTCGCCCCCGAGGTGCGCGCCGCCATCGAGGACACGCCCGCGCTGTTCGAGCCGCTCGCGCGCGACATGGCCTGGAGCCGGGTCGAGTTCATCCACGACGTGCCGGGCAAGAACGCCAGCCGCTGGAGCCTGGGCGGCGGCGGCACGAGCAGTGCTGCGCTGGCGAAACTGGTGGCCGGGGCGAAGGAATCGATCCTCATCCAGTCGCCCTACCTGGTGATGTCGGACAAGGCGAAGGCCCTGTTCAGGGCTGCCGTCGCGCGCGGCGTCAAGGTGCGCATCCTCACCAACTCGCTCGCCTCCACCGACAACATGCAGGCCTTTTCCGGCTACCGCAACCAGCGCCGCGAATTGCTGAAGATGGGTCTCGACATCCATGAATTCAAACCCGACCCCGCCAGCCGCGCCAGCCTCATGTCGCGCGTGAACGCGCCGGCCACGCCGCCGGTGTTCGCGCTGCACGCCAAGGGCATGGTGGTGGACGGCCGGATCGCCTTCATCGGCACCTTCAACTTCGACCCGCGCTCGGAAAACCTCAACACCGAAGTCGGCGCGATCATTCCGCACGAAGGGCTCGCGCGCAGGTTGCAGGCGATCATGGAAACCGACCTGCGGCCGGAAAACAGCTGGCAAGCGGCCGACGAACCCGACCAGTACGTGCCGCTCACCAAGCGCGGCCAGGTGCGGCTGTGGCAGCTGCTGCCGCTGAAGCCGGTGCTCTGAAACGCCAACGGGGAGGAAGCCCATGCGACTGCCCATCAGCCTCAAGATCTTCAGCATCACCCTGGCCCTGCTGCTCCTGATGGTCGTCGTCACCTGGCTGTCGGTGCTCAACTTCCGGCAGTTGAACAACCAGGTGCGCGCGCTGGCCGACACCTACCTGCCGCTGCAGCAGCAGGTGGCCAGCGTCGAAATCCTCATCCGCCAGCAGATGGTGCACATGGAACGGGTGATGGCCGGCATGGAAGCCGCAAAGCCCGACCCCGCCTTCCTGGAAAAGGAATCCACCGGCTTCGACATGCGCGGCATCAACGCCGACCAGATCATCGATTCCTCGCTGCGCATGCTCGCTGAGGCCGAAGCGCAAAAGGACATCGAACTCGACCGCGTCACGCTCGCCATCCTGGGCAAGCAGCTGCCGGCGATCCAGACCGCGCGCCAGAACTTTCACCGTACCTTCCGCCAGTTCCAGATCGAGGCGGAGGAGGGCACGCCGCGTTCGGAGAAGATCGTGCGCGACGCCCTGCTGCGCGAGAAGGACACGGTCGACGTCGAGATCGGCAAGGTCATCGACACGCTCAACAAGCTCACCCAGGACACCGCCAGCCAGGCCAAGCAGGAAGAGGAACGGGCCACCACGCTCAACTGGATCGTCACCGCCATCGCTACCGCGCTCGGCCTCATTTTCGCCGCCTTCGTCACCCGCTCGCTGGTCGATCCGGTGAAACGGCTGCTGGGCGGCACGCGCGCGGTGGAAGCCGGCGACCTCGACGTGGAAATCCTGGTGCGCACGCACGACGAGCTGGCCACACTCGCCACCTCGTTCAACCACATGGTCGGCGGCCTGCGCGAGAAGGAACGCATCCGCGCCACCTTCGGCCAGTACGTCGACCCGCGCATCGTCAAGACCCTGCTGGAAAACCGCATCGCCGCGGACAAGGGCGAACGGCAGACCATGACCGTGTTCTTCTCCGACCTCGAAGGCTTCACCAAGCTGTGCGAAGGCCTCACCCCGGACATGGCGGTGCGCTTCCTCAACCGCTACTTTGCGCTCATGTCCGAAGGCGTGCGCGAACGCCAGGGTATCGTCGACAAATACATCGGCGACGCCGTCATGGCCTTCTGGGGTCCGCCCTTCGTCGAGCCCGCCGACCACGCGCGCCTCGCCTGCCTCGCCGCGCTCGACCAGATGGCGCGGCTGGACACCTTCCGCGCCGCGCTGCCCGAACTCTTCGGCGTCACGCATGGATTGCCGACGGTCAACGTCCGCATGGGCCTCGCCAGCGGCGACGTCACCGTCGGCAACATCGGATCGGAAACCTCGCGCGGCTACACCGTCATCGGCGACACCGTGAACCTCGCCTCAAGGCTGGAACAGGCCAACAAGTTCTACGGCACGCACATCCTCGTCAGCGACGCCACGCGGAACATGGCCGGCGACAGCCTGGCCTTCCGGGAGATCGACAGCCTGCGCGTCGTCGGCAAGCTGGAGCCGGTGAAGGTGCACGAACTGCTCGGTCTTGCCAGTGAACTGAACGATGCAGCGCGCACCGCCGTGAGGGATTACGAGACGGGACTCGCGCGTTACCGCGCGCAGGACTGGGACGCCGCCGAAGCGGCCTTCCGCTCGTGCCTGTCAGCCATGCCGGGCGACCGTCCGGCACAGGGTATGCTGGAGCGGATCGCCGCGTTCCGGCAGTCGCCGCCGGAAGCGGGGTGGGATGGGGTTTGGGTGGCAGGGGGCAAGTGACGCGTTAACGTTTAAGGTAAGAGGCTGGCTGGAGTCGGGCAAAGCCCGCTGTAAGTCAGTCCTGCTTGATCGACGGGTTATGCTACATAGCTACATCCCAACAACTGGTGCCCCCATTTTTTTGAATTCTTCGCCAACTTGTTTATTTATGAGAAGGGTGATTCCGATGAATTCACAATCTTCAACGGTGCAGTTTTCGAGCACCAAGACACCCGACAACATTGTGTTCTCAGGCAACACAATTGGACTTCCAGCCTCTAGAAATCCCGTGCGGATATAAGAACCCCCAAGCATGGCGATTGCACCAGGGCCAACTAACTTGCAGCGCTTAAATTGTTTGTTGGAATGGATTTGACGACGAGGCAAATAGAGATCGGGAAGGTAGATTACTTGATCTATGAAACTTTCAGATAGCGGGTTTATTTTGTTGCGTGGCTGTGCGAGAGCCTGCATATAGGCGGCCTCTGCTGCTTGGCGGTAACCCAGCTTTACCAAGAAGAATATCAAAGCGATCGTGACCGCGGCACATAGTCCAATCGCAATCCACGCTAGTGGCCCTGCGGCCTTAAATAGTTCTGTTCCTCGTGCCAGCAGACCAGCCGTGGTGCCACCGCCAGCGACAACGGCTAGCGTAACTAAGCGCCATGCCCATTCTGCCGCAGAAAGATTACTTTCAAATAAACCAGTCCACTCAGATATTTTCTTTAGCATTGCGTACCTTGTGTGGGGCATTACGTAAAGTAGCCATCCTAAATTACGCTTTATAAACCGTCATTGGTGCGTGCTTCCCGGAAAAAATTGATGGCAATCAATCGGTTGACCCAGGACGGCAGCCCCTAAATAGAACGACGATTACGTCATTAGGCCGAATCTCACGGGTATTCAGCCGCGCCCGGCAAGGACCGGTCCGAGCGCATTTCCGCACTTACTCCACGATCCCCTCATCCCCATGACACGTGCACCCCGGCTCGTTGCTGACGGTGTTGTCGCAGCACACGATCTTGCCGGCGCGGCAGCCGCAGATGCCCTTGTGGGCCTTGCAGCAGGCGAGCTGGACGACCTGGATGTTGTCCTTGAGGCTTGCCGCGGCGCAGGCGGCGGGAGTGGCGGTGGCCTTGAGGTCGAAGCCGGCGGGTGCGTCGGCAGCGAAGCCGGGGGCGGCGAACAGCAGGGCGGCGAGGAGCGAAAGGGTCAGGCGCATGGTGGTCTCCCGGAAAAACACCTTGTCACTATAGCGCGGACCGGGTGGCCCGGCCGGGGTTTCTGCCGGGTGCCGGGGTAAACAATCCTTACCGGCTTGCGGGTGCGGGCAGGCCGCGCAGCAGCAGGGTAGCGAGCGCGAGGATGGCGGCGAGCACGCCGAAGGCGCTGGCGTAGCCGGCGATGCCGATGACAAAGCCGGTGAGCACGGGGCCGATGGACTGGCCGACGTCCATGACGGTGCGCAGCACGCCCATCGAGGAACCGAAGCGGCCGTCTTTCGTGAGGTCGGCGACGAGCGCGGTGGTGGACGAGGTGACGGTGGCGAAGCCGATGCCGAACACCAGGCTGAGCACGGTGAGGCTGACGAAGCTCCTGGCGAGGATGAGCAGCGCCACGCTGGCGGCGCCGACGAGCAGCCCCGGCACGATGACGGCGGTGCGGCCGACGCGGTCGGAGAGGCGCCCCATGACGGGCTTGGCGAAGACGATGCTGACGAGCTGCACGCCGAGAATGATGCCGATCTGCCAGGCCGGGATGCCGAGCGACGAGGCGTACAGCGCGAGGAAGGCCTCGACGGCGCCGAACACCAGGTATTGCGCGGCTTCGACCAGGCTCACCAGCATAATGCCGCGGTCGCGCAGCACCGTGACGAGGCTGGGCCAGAAGTGCGGCAGGTCGCGCCGGGCGACGGGGGCGTGCGCGGCTTCGCGATCGCGCAGCAGCAGGCCGGCGCCGAAGGCGATCACGCCGCTGATCGCGCAGGCGATGTAAACGGCATTGAAGCTCGCCAGCGAGATCAGCGCGCCGCCGAGGAAGGGCGCGACCGAACGCCCGACGATGGTGACCGAGGAATACGTGGACAGCCGCGCCGCACGGTCGGCGACGTAGCGCTCGGCAATGGCGGCGGAGGCGACGGTGCCGAAGATGGCGGTGGCGAAGCCGTGGTAGAAGCGCACCGCCATCAGCTGCCAGGCGTTGGCGACCAGCAGGTAGAGGAAGGGCGCGGTGGCGAACACGACCAGCGAGGCGATGAGCAGGCGCCGCTTGCCGAGGATGTCGGACAGCACGCCGGCGGGGTAGCTCACCAGCACGCCGGGGATCGTCGAGGCCATGACGATCCAGCCGATCTCCGAGGGCGTGGCCTTCAGCGCTTCGGCGAAGAGCGGCAGCACCGGGGTCTTCGACAGGGTCGAGCTGAGGATGGCGAAACCGCCGACGAGGGCGATGAGGACGAAGAAGCGGGTATCGGATTTCATGGATCGGGCTGCAGGCTTGTGTCGCGAATGGTATGCGAAAGCGTGTCGCGTGCGAAAAATGTGGTGCCCTGGCCGCCGCTTCGTTGCACACTTTGCGGACGATGAACGCACATGCCCGGCCGGTCCTGTTCGGTGCCTTCGACCGCCACAATTTCGGCGACCTGCTGTTCCCGCATCTGCTGATGGCCTTGCTGCCGGCGCAGCGGTTCGCGGTGGCCGGGCTGGCCGCGCGCGATCTGCGCGCGTTTGGCGGGCACCGCGTCGCGCCGCTTGCCGCGCCGCCGGCCTGCCTGATCCACGCGGGCGGCGAACTCCTGACCTGCAGCGCCTGGCAGGCCGCGGTGATGCTGTGCGAGCCGGCCGAAGCTGCCGAGGCCATCGCGCGCTACGACGCCGATCCGCACGCCGCTGCCGCCTGGGCCGCGCGTCGGCTCGGTACCGCGCGCGGCGTGCCCTACGTGGTCGGGCGCGACGCGCTGGCACCCGGCGGCCGGCTGATCTTCAACGCCGTCGGCGGCGTGGAGTGGGCCGGCCTGCCGGCCGCACAGCGCGACGAAGTGTTGGCTGCCTTGCGCGCGGCGGACTGGTGCAGCGTGCGCGACCGCGTCACGCAGACGGCACTGCAGGCGGAAGGCATTGCAGCGCCGCTGTGTCCCGACCCGGCGGTGATGGTGGCCGAGAGTTTCGGCGCGGTCATTGCCGCGCGCCAGAGCCAGGGTGCGGTGCAGGCGATGCGCGACGCGTTTCCGCAGGGCTGTCTGGCGTGCCAGTTCAGCGCCGATTTCGCCGACGACGCCAGCCTCGACGCGCTGGCACGCGGCCTGGGCGGCACACTGAAGGCAACCGGCCTGGGCCTGGTTCTGTTCGTGGCCGGCACGGCGCCGTGGCACGACGATCCCGCGCTCTACGAAAAACTGCTGCGCCGCCTGCCGCCTGGCTCAGCGCGGGTTTTTGCTTCGCTCGACCTGTGGGATATCTGTGCGCTCATCGCCGCCAGCCGGGGCACGATCACCAGCAGCCTGCACGGACGCATCGTCGCGCTGGCCTACGCGCTGCCGCGCGTCAGCCTGATTTCGCCGCAGCAGGGCGGATGGCCCGGCAAGGCGGCGGCGTTTGCCGCGACCTGGGAGCCGGATGCGCTGCCAGGCAGCGTGGCGGTCGAGCGGGTCGAAACGGCGACGCTGCAGGCGCTGGCCGTGCCGGGCGACGTACTGCGGGATACGGCCGCGCAACTCTGCGCCCGATACCGGGCGAGCCTTGCGCAATGGCGCGGTTTGTTGCCCTTGTCCGGGCTTGCGCAATAATCCATGGACGCATCGTTCCGAACCCCCGCCATGTCGATCACTTCCCTGAGCACTGCCGAACTGCGCCTCACCATCGATCCCGCATCGCTGGGCTTCGCCGACACGTCCGAACTGCAGGATGAGGCCCTGCCGTGGATCGGCCAGGTGCGCGCCGAGGCGGCGGCGCGTTTCGGCCTCGGCATGGACCAGCCCAACTACAACCTGTTCGTGCTGGGCGAAGTCGGCAGCGGCCGTTCGTCGCTGCTGAAGCAGGCGATGCGCGAGGCGGCGGCCAGCCGGCGGGTGCCGCCCGATCTCTGCTATCTCTACAACTTCGATGCGCCCGAGCGGCCGCTGGCCCTGCGCCTGCCGGCGGGCGAAGGCCGCCTGCTGCGGCAGCTGCTGGCGCACGCGGTGAAGACGCTGCAGGACGAGATCCCGCGCCGGCTCGAAGGCCAGGACTACAAGAGCGAGAGTGCGCGCATCGAGCAGGCCTGGAAGGACGACGTGGCAAGGCACTATGCGGCGCTGTCCGCGTTCGCCGAAGCGCGCAGCTTTGCCTTGCACCGCGAAGGCGGGCGCATGGTGTTCACGCTCACCGGCAAGAAGGGCCAGGCCCTCACCGAGGACGAAGTGCTGGCGCTGCCCAGGGCGCGCCGCGCCGAGGTGGAACAGGCCGAGCAGGAACTGCGCGCCGAGATCACCCGCTACATCGAAGAGACCCAGCCGCTGGAACGCGCGATGAACGAGGCGCTGGCGACCTTGCGGCGCCAGGTGGCGAAGCCGCTGGTGGAGCGCGAACTGCAGGCGATCCGCGCCGGCCTGAAGAAGCAGATCAAGGATGCGGCCAAGCTCCATGCCTGGCTCGATGCGATCGCGCAGGACGTGTTCGACAATCTGGAGCTGTTCCACGGCGACGCGGATGACGACGCGATCCGGCAGGAAACCCTGCAGACCGCGCTTGCGCGCTATCGCGTCAACCTCGTCGTCGACAACGGCGGACTTGCCGGCGCGCCGGTGATCGTCGAGGACAACCCCCTGTTCCGTGCGCTGTTCGGCAGCATCGAGTACCAGTCGGAGAACGACGTGCTGGTCACCGACTTTTCGCGCATCCGGGCCGGCAGTCTGCTGCAGGCGCACGGCGGCTTCCTGATGCTGCACCTGCGCGACGTGCTGGCCGACGCGCTGGTGTGGGAGAAGCTGTGGCGCTTCCTGCGCAGCGGACGCCTGCAGATCGAGGAGCCGGGCGGGGCGTTCTCGTCGATCGCGGCGGTGTCGCTGGTGCCGGAGGCGGTCGACGTCGAGGTCAAGCTGGTGCTGATCGGATCGCGCGAACAGTATTACGAACTGCAGGAGATGGCGCCGGAATTCACCCGCCACTTCCGCGCCAAGGTCGATTTCGCCGACAGCTTCGTGGCGAGTGACGACACCCGCCGCGCCTCGGCGATTTTCGTCGCCCACGCCTGCCGCGAGCACGGCCTGCCGCATTTTTCCGCGGCGGCGGTGGCACGCCTGATCGAGGCGTCGCATCGCGAGGCGGACGACCGGACGCGCGAGAGCGCAATCTTCGCGCGCACCGAGGCGCTGGTGCTGGAGAGCGCGGCGGTCTGCCGTGCGCGCGGCCCGGGGCTGGTGGGCGCGGAGGATGTCGAAGCGGCATTGCGGGCGCGCAACGCGCGGCACGACTACCCCGAACAGCGGCTGCGCGAGGAAATCGCCGAGGGCGACGTGCTGATCGCGCTGCAGGGCGCGCGCGTGGGCCAGGCCAACGGCCTCACCCAGATCGATCTCGGCGACTACCGCTTCGGCCTGCCGGTGCGGCTGTCGGCGCAGGTATGCGCCGGCGAGGACGGCCTGCTCAACATCGAACGCGAGGTCAAGCTGTCCGGGCCCATCCACGACAAGGGCGTGTTCATCCTGCACGCCTACCTGGCGGCGCTGTTCGCGCATCTGGCGCCGCTGTCGCTCAGCGCCTCGATCGCGTTCGAGCAGCAATACCACGAGGTGGAGGGCGATTCCGCATCCTGCGCCGAGTTCTATGCGCTGCTGTCGGCCCTGTCCGGCCTGCCGCTCAAACAGGGCATCGCCGTCACCGGCGCGCTCAACCAGCACGGCGAGGTGCTGCCGGTGGGCGGCATCAACGAAAAGATCGAGGGCTGGTTCCGCGTCTGCGAAGCTGCCGGCCTGGACGGCAGCCACGGCGTGCTAGTGCCGGCGCGCAACCGCCGTCATCTCATGCTGGCGCCGAACGTGGCGGAGGCGGTGGGGCGTGGACGCTTTTGCATCCACGCCATCGATCACGTCAACGAAGGCATCGCCCTGCTGGCAGGCGTGCCGGCAGGCGAGCGCGACGCGGCGGGGCGCTATCCGCCCGGAAGCCTGTTCGGGCGCGCGCAGGCCACCCTGCTGGCGTACCGCCACGCCGTCCAGCAACAGGCGCACGCGGAGCCGCCGCGCCGGCCCTTCCGCCCGGGCGGCCCACGCAGGCGGCGCTAGCGCCGCCGGCCGGCGTATGCGGGTGGACTATAGTGAAATCCGATCATCCCATTGCGAAGGAGCCGGCCATGAAAGCACTGTATCGGATGGAGCGTTTTCTCGATGAGCACCACATTCCCTTCGACCTGGTGGCGCACCCGCACACCCGCACCAGCGCCGAGACGGCGCGCGCGATCGGGGTGCCGCTCGGCCGCGTGGCCAAGGGCGTGCTGCTGGACGGACGGGAATGCCAGATGGTGGCGATGATCCCGGCGGATCAGGAAATCCACCTCGGCAAGCTGGGCCTGGACCATGGCGTGGAATTCAGCCTGGCCAGCGAGTCCAGCGTGTCCAGCCTGTTCAGGGAATGCGAGCCCGGGGTGGTACCCGGCCTGCCGAATGCCTGGGGCGTGGAGATGGTGTGGGACGACGACCTGATGGCGCAGCCGGACATCTACCTGGAAGCCGGCGACCACGAGCGCCTGCTGCATATCGAGACGCGCTATCTGCGTGACCTGTTCGGCGACGCACCGCACTGCCACTTCAGCCAGCCGCGCATGCATCACGGCTGAGCGGGCCGTGATGGCGGCCTAGCGGTCGGCCTGCGCCATCAGCCGCCGCGCCAGTTCGGCAAATGGCTGAAGCTGGCGGATGCGTTCCGCGCTGTCCGCGTGCGCAGCGGCGATGCCGCCGCCGGACGCACCATCGTGGCGGAACCAGGCCAGTGCGCCGGCCTCGATGTCGCAGCCGCAGGAAGCAGCCAGCAAGGCGCCCAGCCAGTCGGCTTCCTGTTCCTGCGCCTGCCACAGGTGCGAGGCGCGCAGCGCCAGCCCGAAATCGCCGTCGATCAGCTGCAGCGCATCCTCGCCGTGCGCGGTCCATTGCGCGGGCTTGCCCGCCAGCACCGATAGCGCGATGGCGTCTTCGTCGAAGTGGCGCTGCGCGATGTGCACGATTTCATGTCCGACCAGGAAGGTGAGCTGGCAGGTTTCCAGCGCCAGCGCGGCGGGCGATACCGCCACGATGTCGGGTGCGATCGAATACGCCGGCCCCAGGCTTTCGTCAGGCGCGCGCCGGAAGCGCACATGGGGCACGCCGGCCAGCTCGGCCATGCGGCGCCACGCGGCGCGGGCGGCGAGCGGGACGCAGCCGGTGCAGGGCGTGTTGGTCCAGTTGTAATGGTGGAAAGTGGGCGAATCCGGAAACCAGATCGCGGGCTGGGCGGCGTGCGCGCGATTCGCCCAGACGAGCAGAAACAGGAACAAAACGACTGCCAGCACCCGGCAAAGCCGGTGTCTGCGCCGCGCTGGATCGATCGCGAGGGCATACGACTCTGCATGGGCTTTGGCCCATGGTGGATCGGAGTCCTTCAGGGTAAACATGGCCACCCCTTTCACAATGCCATTCCTGTGAATATAGTCGGTCATGGCGCGAACTTTCTTGAGCCCGGCGACCCGAATGGCCGACAACCGACAACCCATGCACGAACCCGATTCCGCTCCGACGCACAACCCGCACCGCGCCCTAGGCCGCGGCATGGCGCTGGCCGCCAGCCTGCTGCTCCTGGGCATGCTGTGGTTCTATTTCAGCCACGCGCTCGATGCGCGCGACAACCCCAACCGCGACCTCGCCGTGGCGCCGGGCACCGAACTGGTGCTCAAGCGCGGCGGCCACGGCCACTACGTGTTTCCAGGCGAGATCAACGGCCGGCCGGTGAGCTTCCTGCTCGACACCGGCGCCACCCTGGTGTCGGTGCCGGCGCATCTGGCGGGCGAACTCGATCTCGCGCCGGGTGCGTACCAGAATTCGGTCACCGCCAACGGCACCGTGGCCACGCGCGCCACCCGCATCGCCACGCTCGCCTTCGGCCCCTTCGTCGTGCGCAACGTATCGGCCAGTCTCAATCCGGGCATGGCGGACGACCAGATCCTGCTCGGCATGAGCGTGTTGAAACACCTGGAATTCACCCAGCACGGCGATACCCTGGTGCTGCGCGCCGCAGGCGGCTGAGCGCCGATTTGAAAAAAGCCTTGGCGTTCTCCGCCGGCTGTGTTATCTATGCGCCTGTCTGTTGGTTCAAGCACCAAAACGCGGTACCTCTGGTAAGGCTTTTTCCTTGAGTCGATTGACGGGCGCAAGCCACGACATTTTTATTTGTATGGATAGGAAAAAAGATGGAAACGGGTACTGTTAAGTGGTTCAACGATGCAAAGGGTTTTGGTTTCATCACCCCGGATAATGGCGGCGAGGATCTGTTCGCTCATTTCTCCGCGATCAATTCCAAAGGCTTCAAATCCCTGAAGGAAAACCAGCGCGTCAGCTTCGAAGTGACGACTGGCCCCAAAGGCAAACAGGCATCGAACATTCAGCCCGTGGAATAAACCCCCGGTCTGACGAAAAACCCCGGTTCGCCGGGGTTTTTTGTTTTTGCCGTTTCCGGACAGGAGCAGTTTCTTGGCGCTCAAAGCCACCATCTACAAGGCTGACCTGCAGATCGCCGACATGGACCGGCAGGTCTACGGCGACCATGCGCTGACCATCGCCCGCCACCCTTCCGAAACCGACGAACGCATGATGGTGCGCGTGCTGGCCTATGCCTTGTACGCGCAGGACGGCATCGCCTTCACCAAGGGCCTGTTCGACGTGGACGAACCCGAGATCTGGGTAAAGAATCTGGCCGGCGAGATCACGCTGTGGATCGACCTCGGCCAGCCCGACGAGGCGCGCATCCGCCGCGCCTGCAGCCGCGCCGACCGGGTGGTGGTGCTGTGCTACAGCAGCAGCTGCGAGGTGTGGTGGAAGCAGATTGCGAACAAGCTCACGCGTTTCGGCAACCTCGCCGTGCTGCAGGTGCCCGCCGACGCCAGTCAGGCGCTCGCCGCGCTGGCCGAACGCAGCATGCGGCTGCAATGCATGGTGCAGGACGGCCACATCTGGATCAACACCGACAGCGCGAGCGTGCCGCTTGCGCTGAACACCCTGCAGGCGCCGGCCTGAGCCTGGAGCCTGCTTCGGCAGGGCGCGCATCCCGCCACCGAACGGCGGGGGACATGATTCCTGCAGAAACGGGCGCTACTTCTCCGGCGGGCAGTTCTTCACGCAGACCGTTTCCGAAATCCGCTGGCCGCCGCAGCCGGTGTAGCAGGCGTCGTACGCGGGCAGGCAGCCGCAGTCGGCCTGGCAGCGGGTTTTTTCGAGCTGGGCGCGGACGATTTCGCGCGTCGGCATCCTGGGTTCGTGCGGCGGCGGATACGACGGACCGGGCCAGGGGTCGTACCAGTAGGGATGGCGATAGGGGTAGCCCCAGGGCCAGGCGTTCAGCCAGTCGAAGCGCAGATCCATTTCGTAGCGGCGCAGCGCGGCGGCGTAGTGCTTGAGATCGGTCTCGTACTGTTTCAGGGCCTCGGTGTAGCGCGCTTCCACCTGCGCGTCGAGGCCCTTCGCACAGGCTGCGTAGCGTGCCTGGCAATCGGCCTGGCAGGTGGTCTTCTTCGCCTCGCAGCCTTGCACGCAGGCGCGGCCCGCGGCGTCGGCCGGCGGCACGAAGCGCACCGTGGTCTGGTATTGCGGCGTGGCGCAGCCCGCCAGCAGCGCGAGGGCGCCGGCGAGGGCAAGACAGGCGGTCTGGATCAATGAAGCGTGCATGTCGGTTGGAGCATGCCGCAGCGCGGCGGTTCCGCGCTAGTCCAGGAAGCGCGGCTTCAGTTCGTCGAGGTTCAGGGTTTCCAGGATCGCCGCCAGCCGCGTGCGCGCGTCGCCGCGCGGCTGGCCGGTCCGGCTGGCGACGATCAGCTCGTTCTTCATCGAGTGTTCCCAGCCGACCAGCTCGGTGACGCTGACCTGGTAGCCGTGCGCCTCCAGTTGCAGGCAGCGCAGCACGTTGGTGAGCTGGCTGCCGAATTCGCGGGTGTGGATGGGATGACGCCAGATTTCCGACAGCGGCGTTTTGCCGAAGCTCGCGTTCTTGTGCTTGCGCAGCACGGCGGCCACCTCGGCCTGGCAGCAGGGCACCAGCACGATGTGGCGCGCCTGCTTGGCGAAGGCGAAGCGGATCGCGTCGTCGGTGGCGGTGTCGCAGGCGTGCAGCGCGGTGACGATGTCGAAGCGATCGGGCAGGGCATCCGTGCGCGTCGATTCGGCCACCGTGGCGTTGAGAAAAGTCATGCGGTCGAAGCCCAGGCGGTCGGCCAGTTCGCGCGACTTCGTCACCAGTTCGTCGCGCGTCTCGATGCCGGTGATGTGCGCGCCGGGGCGGTCCTTCAGGTAGAGATCGTAGAGGATGAAACCGAGGTAGGACTTGCCTGCGCCGTGGTCGGCGAGCTGCAGCGTGTCCTGGCGGCCGAGCACCTCGTCGATCAGCGGCGCGATGAAATTGCACAGGTGATACACCTGCTTGAGCTTGCGGCGGCTGTCCTGGTTGAGCTTGCCGTCGCGGGTGAGGATGTGCAGTTCCTTCAGCAGTTCGACCGACTGGCCCGGCAGCAGCACTTCGGCCAGCGGGTCGGCGTAGGCGGCGGGGCCGGCCGCGGATTTGGACGCAGCGCGCTTCATGCGTTGCCGAGCAGGCGCACTTCGCGCTGCGGGTAGGGAATCGCGATGCCGCGCGCGCGGAAGGTTTCCAGCACGCCCTGGGCGACGTCGCCCGACGCGGCGTTGAAGTCGGCCACCGTCGTCCACGGCCGCACCGCGATCTGCACGCTGGAGTCGGCCAGCGTCAGCACGCGGATCACCGGCTCGGGCTCGGCGAGGATTTTCGGGTGCGCGGCGAGCAGTTCGCGGATTGCCGCGAGCGCGGTGCCGATGTCGGTGTCGTAGGCCACGCCGACGACCACGTCGATCTGCCGCAGCGAACCGTAGTTGTGCAGGATTTCGCCGACGATCTTGCGGTTGGGAATCACGATGCGCGACTGGTCGGGATGCGAGAGCACCGTGCTGAAGAGCTTGATCTCCTCGACCGTGCCTTCCTCGCCGACGATGGAGATGTATTCGCCCACCTTGAACGGCCGGGTGAAGATGATCGTCAGCCCCGCCGCCAGGTTGCCCAGCACGCCCTGCATCGCCAGCGCCACGCCGGCCCCCGCCACGCCCAGGCCGGCCAGCAGCGGCAGCAGCTGCACCCCCAGGTTCTGCAGCGCCATGATGAGGAACAGGCCCAGCACCGCGATGCGCACGATGCGGATCAGCAGCAGGCGCAGCGTCTCGTCCAGCCCGATCTTCGCCAGCATCGAGTCGGTGACCCTGCCGACCCAGCGCCCGACGAAATAGCCCGCCGTCAGGATCAGCAGGGCCACGACCACTTTCGGGCCGAACTGGATGGCGAGGTCGATCGCCGTCCGTTGCGCGTGTTCCAGGGTCTGCAGATGTTCGTCCATCTCGGGGCGTCCAGTGGAGTAGATGGCGGAAGGGTAGCAAAAAGGCAGGGGTCAGGGGTCGGGATTCAGGATCGGGGGGCTCGTGCGGCTGCGCCGCGTTTCACGAATTCATGGAACGCGGCGCAGCCGCCCTGCATCCCTGACCTCTAGCTCCTAACCCCCGGCCCCTATAAAATCCCCGCCACACTAGGGACCGCATCGTGACCGTCGTCAACATCTCCTGCTACAAGTTCGTCACCCTCGAGGACCGCGCGGCGCTCAAGGCCGATCTCGACGCGCGCCTGCGTGCGCTGGGCCTGCTGGGCACCATCCTGCTCGCGCCCGAGGGCATCAACGTCTTCCTTGCAGGTTCGCGCGCGGCCATCGACGCCGCCGTCGCGCATCTGCGCGCCGATCCGCGCTTCGCCGATCTCGCGCCCAAGGAAAGCCTCTCCGCCGAGGCCCCGTTCAAGAAACTGCGGGTGCGGCTGAAGAAGGAGATCATCACCATGAAGCTGCCGCTGATCCGGCCGGAGGAAGGCCGCGCGCCGTCGGTCGCTGCGGTCACGCTGAAGCAGTGGCTCGACCGCGGCCTTGACGACGAAGGCCGGCCGGTCGTGATGCTCGACACGCGCAACGACTACGAAGTGGCCGCCGGCACCTTCGAGCAGGCGGTCGATTACGGCATCGGCGTGTTCAGCGAATTTCCGGCGCGCATCGCCGCGCACCGCGACGACTACGCCGGCAAGACCATCGTCTCGTTCTGCACCGGCGGCATCCGCTGCGAGAAGGCCGCGATCCACATGAAGGCGCTGGGCCTTGAGCGCGTGTACCAGCTCGAGGGCGGCATCCTCAAATATTTCGAGGAAGCGGGCGGCGCGCACTACCGCGGCGACTGCTTCGTGTTCGACGCGCGCGCGGCGGTGAGCGCGGACCTGCAGCCGGCGGCGGGACGGCTGCATCGCTGATCCGGCGCTGCCAAACAAAATCGCCCGCACGAAGCGGGCGATTTTGTTTGGGACAGCGCGCCCGGCTGGGGCCGGGCGTGCGGTCGCTCAGGCCTTGTCGACGCAGCCGGCGATCGTGAGATAGCCGACGGCCGCGCTGAACCTGCCGTTGTAGTTGGCCTTGACCAGCGGATCCAGGATGGCCTTCACCTTGTCGTGCAGCGGCGATTCCCAGTCGCCGGGGTGCTGGAAGTTGCTCATGATGTAGCTGAAGCCGTTGACGTCGTCGACCGCGTGCAGGCCGGTCGATTCGGCGCCGGCCGGGCAGGACAGGATGCGCGACAGTTCCCTGGTGTCGACGTTGTAGGCCCACAGGAAGTTGTTGACGTGGTTGCCGCTGTCCTCGCCGATGAACAGGGTACGCATGTCCTCGGAAAACTTGAGGTTGTCCGGGTTGGCGATCCTGTCGGCGCTGGCGCTGTTGCCCAGGGCATCGCGCACCGCGAGGTCTTCGCCGACCAGCGCTGCCGGTGCGGACATGTGGACGGAAACCCATTCGCTGCGGATGCGGTCGCCGTCGCTGTCCTTCTGGCCGCCGCTCAGCACGTGCTCGTACACGGCGCCCGCGACCGGACCCTGCACCTGGATGTCGGACGTGCCGTCGACCATCGTCTTGTAGATGTAGGACATGGCGGAGTAGGCGCGCTTGTCGCGGGCGTTGACCGTGGTGCCTTCCATCTTGGTGAAGCCCATCGACGCACCCTTGAAGGCGGCGTAGCGGTGGGTTTCCAGGAAGGCGGCGGCCTTTTCCATGCCGGGCATGAACTTGACCCACTGGAATTTGCCGTTGAAGGCGATCTTGGTGTAGCTGGCGTCCGACGGATCGCTGGTCTTCACGTCGAGGATGTCGGCCGCGGTCAGGGTGTCGGCCAGGGCCTTGATCTCGTCGCTGGTGGCATGGCCGAGCTTGATCCAGCCGATGTCGCCGGCGCCGGGGCCGACGCCGGAGGTCTGGGTCCACTTGGCCACGTACAGCGTGCCGGCGGACAGGTCGCGCTTGCGGTCGGCCACGAACATGAAGAGGCCGCCGCTGGTGGCGTCGTCGCCCATCAGCACGGTGCGCTCGTCGGGCATCACCTGCACCAGCTCGTGCGAGATGCGGCC
>JBGAFQ010000042.1:0-24372 GCA_044227195.1 Thiobacillus sp. | reverse complement strand
TTGCTGCGCGCCAGCTCGTCGGCGGTGTGCAGGTGGAGATAGGCCGACTGGTCGACCTTGTAGGCGTCGTCGAGCGAACCGCCGGCGTCGATCACGGCCTTCACCTTCGCGCGCAAATCCACCAGGTAGTCGCGCGTCCACTTGCGCACGGTGGCCATGTCGGTTGGGCCGCCGTGGCCAGGCACGACAATCTGCGCGCCGAGCGCCTCGAACTTGTCCCAGGTCTCGATCCAGCGCCTGGTGTCGGTGTCCTCGAAGATGGGCAGCATGCGGATGTGGAAGGCGGTGTCGCCGGCGAGCACCAGCTTGCGTTCCGGCAGCCACACCATGGTGTCGCCGTGATGGTGGGCATTGCCCAGGTGCAGCACCTCGATCCGGGTGCCGCCCATCGACAGGTCCAGCTTGTCGTCGTACACGATGTCGGGCATGACCAGTTCGGTGCGGTAGGCCTTGTCGCGCGCGCGGGCACGCATGACGGCGAGCGCATCGTAGCCATGCTGATCGATGTACTTCGCGGTATCGCGGTGGGCGACGATCTTCGCGCCCCGTTCCTTCCAGTAGTTCGACCCGAGCATGGCGTGGCCCTGGCCGTTTTCCAGCACCACGTACTTCACCGGCTGGTCGGTGCGCTTCCTGATCTCGTCATGCAGGCTCTGCGCGAGCAGGTAGTTGTCGCCCGCGTTCACCACCACCACGCCGGCCTTGGTGACGATGAAGGACAGGTTGTTGTTGTGGCCGGAGTTTTCGTAAGTGCCCGGTGCCGTCGCACCAATCGCCGACCACACGCCGGGAATGACCTCCTGCGGCAGGGCGTAGAGGAAGGAGGCGGGCGCAGCGTCGGTCGGCACCACGGGCAGGCCGGCGCGCTTCCAGTTGAAGAAGCCGTCGCGGTAGTTCTTCACGTTGGTGTAGCCCAGCTTGATCAGCGTCTCGGCGGCGAGCGGGCTGCGCTGCGAAACGCCGCAGTACACGACGATGGGCGTGGCCTTGTCCGGCACGGTCTGTTCGATCTGGAATTCCAGCCAGCCGCGCAGGACATTGGCGAAGCGCGGCGCGTCGATGCGCCCGCCCAGCGTCGCCAGTTCGGCCGGCTGGCGCACGTCGATCACCACGGTCTCCGGCTGCGCCTTCAGTTGCGCGACGAGGCCGGCGGTGTCGATCTGCGGCAGCCGTTTCATCGCGTCGTCGAGCACCGCCTGCGCCTGCCGGGTGAGCGGCGGCGCCTCGGGGATGGGGTGGACGATGGCGGACAGGTTCTGCGCGGCGGCGGGCACCGCCAGCAGGCCTGCAAGAATCAGGGCAAGGGCTTTCATTGCCGGGTGAGCGGCGGCGCCTCGGGGATGGGGTGGACGATGGCGGACAGGTTCTGCGCGGCGGCGGGCACCGCCAGCAGGCCTGCAAGAATCAGGGCAAGGGCTTTCATTGCAATCTCCTGGCGGCGGTTCTTGTTCTATTCGCCGGAAGCCAGTCCGACGAAGGGGTTCTCGCGGCGTTCATGCCCCAGTGTAGACATCGCGCCGTGCCCGGGCACGAAACGCACGTCGTCGCCGAGCGGAAAGAGCTTCTCGCGGATCGCCGCAAGCAGCGCCGCGTGGTCGCCGCGCGGGAAATCGGTGCGGCCGATCGAGCCCTTGAACAGCACGTCGCCGACGAAGGCCAGCCGCGCCTCGGGCTGGTAGAACACCACGTGGCCGGGCGTGTGGCCGGGGCAGTGCAGCACATCGAAGTGCAGCGCGCCGACTTCGACCACGTCCCCATCCTCCAGCCACTGGTCGGGTGCGAAGGCCTCGGTGTGCGGAAACCCGAACAGCTCGGCCTGGCGCGGCAGCGCATCGAGCCAGAACCGTTCCTCGCGCTGCGGCCCGACGATGGGAATGCCCAGCGCGTCTCGCAATTCCGCCGCCGCGCCGACGTGGTCGAGATGGCCGTGGGTGAGCAGGATCTTTTCCAGCGTGAGCCCGCGCGACCGCACCTCGGCCAGAAGACGCCCGGCCTCGCCGCCCGGATCGATCAGCGCCGCGCGGCCGGCGTCGTCCCACACCAGCGAGCAGTTTTGTTGATACGGCGTGACGGGGAGGATGGTAAATTCCATGCACGCCATTATCGCCTCGCCGCTTTCATTCAACCAAAGCCATGCCCGCGCCCGACGCCCTGCTGCTGCTGTCCACCCACTGCCCGCACTGCCCGGCCGTGCTCGCCGCGCTGACCGAGCTGCTGAAGCAGGGCGTCATCGGCCGGCTCGAAGCGGTCAACCTGGAGCAGCATCCCGAAGTCGCGCAGACGCTCGGCGTGCGCTCGGTGCCATGGACCCGCATCGGCCGCATCGAGCTTGCCGGCGCGCAGAGCCGCGCCGAACTCGCCGAATGGGCCGCCAAGACCGACAGCGAAGCAGGCATGGCCGACTGGTTTCATGTGCTGCTGAAGGAAGGCCAACTGCCGCGGGTGCAAGCCTTGATCGAAGCCGAGCCCGATCTGCTCGCCGCCGTGCTGCCCATCGTCGGCAACGTCGAGGCCAGCCTCAACGTGCGGCTGGGTGCCGGCGTGCTGCTGGAAAGCTTCGCCGGCAGCGATGCGCTCGTCAAACTCGTTCCCCGCCTGGGCGAACTCTCGCAACACCCCGACGCCCGCGTGCGGGCGGATGCCTGCCATTACCTTGGACTCGCGGGCAGCGACGCCGCACGCCCGTGGCTCGAAGCGCGGATCGGGGACGAGGATGCGGATGTGCGGGAGATCGCCGGGGAGAGCTTGCAGTCGCCGACGAATCCAACGCGCGCCTAAGCTAGCAATACACGATTAACCGCAACCGGAATGCATCGTGCCGGACATATCGGATCTCCTATCAGGATCAACGAATCTCCTTCTTGGACTGCTTCGGGGCTTGTGGTGGCTGACCTGGGATTTTATGGTCCAAACCATCGGGTGGTCGATTGGCTGGGCAATTTGGCGTGTCGTCACACTGGGACACTTTCCCCGAGAACCACTTGGGGGCATGGATGATGCGCCCTGGTTCCCCCGGCTCATCGTTGATCTGACCGGACTCGTAGCGTTAGCGACAGGCATCTGGTGGCTGTCAGGTATGTGGCCGCGTCTTTGAAATCACCAGGCTTCTCTATCCCGAACTGCGATTTATGTCCCTCCCCGCCGCCTATCTCGGCGTCATCCTCATCTGGTCGACCACGCCGCTGGGCATTCAGTGGAGCGCACAGGGCGCGACCTTCAGTTTCGCGGTGATGGCGCGGATGCTGATCGGGCTGACGATCTGTCTGCTGCTGTTGCGCGCGACGCGCACTGCGTTGCCGCTCACCCCGGCGGCGAAGCAGCTGTATCTCGTCAGCGGGCTGTCGATTTTCGGGGCGATGCTGCTCACTTACTGGGGCGCGCTGCACATTCCCTCGGGACTGATCTCGGTGATCTTCGGGCTGTCGCCGCTGGCGACCGGGGTGTTCGCGGCGCTGTGGCTGAGCGAGCGCACGCTTACGCCGCAGCGCCTTGCGGGCCTTGCTCTGGCGCTGGCGGGACTGTGGGCGATCTTCGGCCAACCGTGGCCGGGCGACGGCGCGGCGCGGCTGGGCACGGCCGCCGTGGTGGCGGGGATGACGGTGCAGGCGCTGGGGCTGGTGTGGATCAAGCGCCTGAACGTGCGCGCCTCGTCGCTGGCGATCACCACCGGTTCGCTCGGCGTGGCGACGCCGCTGTTCGTGCTGGCCTGGCTGCTGGCCGACGGCGCGCGGCTGCCGCCGGACATCGCGCCGCGCGCGGGCGCCGCCATCGTCTATCTCGGGGTGTTCGGCTCGGTGGTGGGGTTCACGCTGTATTACTTCGTGATCAAGCACCTCGACACCGGGCGGGTGGCGCTCATCACGCTGGTGACGCCGGTGACGGCGCTGCTGCTGGGGCAGACGCTGAACGCCGAAACCATCCCGCTGATGGGCTGGGGCGGCATCGGGCTGATCGGCGCGGGGCTCGTGCTGTACGAATGGCAGGCGCTGCGCTCGCTCAGGTTGGCCCCGGCCCGAACCGATAACTAAGCTTCCTCCCACCCGTTCGCTGGCATGCACATGCGTGATTTGCTGAAGAATCTTGTGGCCGGGTTCCGGCTGGCGACTTTCCTGCGGGTGCAGGCGAGCGATTTCCGGGTGTCGATTGCGCAGCTGGTCTGGCTGATGCTGATCGAGTTTGCATTGACGGTCGGCCTGGGCTACGTCCGCCTGGAGGGCGACGGATTCTTCAATCCCGGCGTCGTCGTGCAGACCCTGGCCTCGCTGTCCATTGCGCTGGGCATCGCTGCATTGCTGGCGCGCTGGTTGCGTGCTCCGGCATTGTTGCCGGGCTACGTCGTGGCGACCACGGCGATTTCGCCCGCGGTTTTTGCCTACGCCTACGCCGGCTACGCGTTGTGGCAACGCGTCGTGCCCGACCCGGCGCTTGCCTGGCTGTGGTCGCTCGGTCTGCTGCTGTGGATGGCTGCCCTGCTGACGCGTGCAGTGCGGTTGTGGGCGCCGCTGGCGCTAGGCAAACGCATCGGCGTCGTTTTACTGCAAATCGCGGTGATATCGATCCAGTTCTGGGTATTGCCCAGGCAGGAAGCCTGGTACCCGAAATACGCGGACGAGCCCGACGAATCGCTGCAAATCGGTGCGCACGAAGCCCTGCTGTATCAGCAGGCCGGGCTGCTCGACCACAGCCTGCATGCGCTGGAAAAGCAGCGCCCGAAGATACGCGATCTGTACTTCATCGGCTTTGCCAGCTACGGGTGGCAGGACGTCTTCATGAAGGAGGTGGACACCGTGCGCGCCCTGTTCGACCGCCGCTTCGGCACGCGGGGACGCTCGCTCGTGCTCGTCAACAACCCGGCCAGCGTGGCGAAGCAGCCGCTCGCCACGGTCACCGCGCTGGAGGATGCACTGAAGCAGGTCGGCTCGCTCATGGACCCGGACGAGGACATGCTGTTCCTGTTCCTCACCAGCCACGGTTCGGGCAAACCGCCGTTCCTGTCCATCGACCAGGACGGACTCAAGCTCACCCAGCTGACGCCCGAGCGCCTGAAATCGGCCCTGGCTGCCACCCCCATCAAGTGGAAAGTGGTCGTGGTGTCGGCCTGCTATTCCGGCAGCTTCATCCCTGCCTTGCGCGACGACAATACTGTCGTCATCACGGCCTCCAGGGCCGACCGCAATTCCTTTGGCTGTTCCAGCAAATACGACATGACCGATTTCGGCCGCGCCTATTTCATGGAAGCGCTGGCCAGGACCGCCTCCTTCACCTCGGCATTCGAACTGGCGCGAAAAAGCATTGCGGCACGCGAGGCCCGGGAAGGCCTCACGCCTTCGCAGCCGCAGATGATCGTCGGAAAGAATTTTGCCGCCCACTGGCAAACCCATCCCGTCGGCAGCCGCATTTAGGCGCGCTTGTCATGGCCGCTAAAGTCGCCATCGGCAATGCCGTCATTTACCATGTGTTAACAATGGTTTTGAAAGGCCGCCCGTGAATTCCGCCGTTCTCGCTCGCCTCCTCGGTTTTGCCGTCTGTGCCTTTGCCCTGTCCGCGCAGGCTGTGGACAAAGCGGCTGAGCCGCCTGTCGCTGCAATGCACGACAAACTCACCCGCATCACCGCCGCGCCCGCCGAACTCTCGGCCGCGATCCAGCGCGGACAGGCGGCAGCGGGCGTATGCCGCCACTGTCACGGACCGGGCGGCAACAGTGCGCTGCCGGAGGTGCCCAACCTGGCGAGCCAGAACGCGGACTACCTGCTCGAGCAGATGAACAAGTTCGTGCACGGCCAGCGCAAGTCGTCGGATTTCATGACCGGCCTGATCAAGGCGCTGACGCCGGACGAGCGCATCAACATCGCGCTGTTCCTGTCGCGCCAGCCGGTGGCGTACAAGCCCGTTGCAAAGGGTGCGGGGGCGGCAGGCCAGGCCACGTTCAAGCAGCTGTGTGCAAAATGCCACGGCGACACGGCCACCGGCTCGCACCGCATCCCGCGGCTCGCCGGCCAGCAGGTGAAGTATCTGGAAGACTCGCTGATGCGTTACCGCAGCGGCAAGGGCGAACGCATCGACCCGCTGATGGCCGCCTACACGAAGAACCTGAAGGACGCGGACATCCGCGCCCTCGCGACCTACCTGTCCGCGCTGCAACCCTGATCCGCACCCGGAGCAGGCTTGTTTGCGGCAGTCTCCGACGACTATTTCCTGAACAGGTCGTCGAGCGGATTCGGCTTGGCGGACGTATCCTCCGCCTCCGGGGCGGCGCCGAACAGCGCATCGAGCGCACCGCGGCTGGCCTGCGCCATCGGCGCGCCGCCGCCGCGATAGGCTTCGGGCCGCGGCACGAACCAGCCGCAGTCGTTGACGCGCGTCTTGTCGGCCACGCGTTCGGCGGCCAGCTCGCGGCACTGCCCGGCCCGGGTGGGATCGAAGTGGCGGCACAGGCGGCAGACGTGCAACTCGGCACGGCAGCTCGGGCAGACGTCGCGCAGCCCGAGCGGCAAGGGCAGCCCGGCCAGGCTTGCGCCGCATTTCCAGCAGACGAGGCTCATTGCTGCGTCACCAGGGCGTGATATTCCAGATCGGCCAGGGCCACCTTGCGCAATGCGTGCGCGTGGGTGGCGTCCAGGATCACCGGCGGCGCGACGCCGGCCTCGGCCGCTTCCAGCCAGCGCACGGCGCACACGCACCAGCGGTCGCCCGGCTTGAGGCCGGGAAAGTCGTATTCCGGCGCGGGCGTGGCGAGATCGTTGCCGTGCTGGCGGGAGAATTCGAGAAAAGCCCCGGTCATCAAGGCGCATACCGTGTGGCTGCCGAGGTCGTGCGGCCCGGTGTGGCAGAGGCCGTCGCGCACGAAGCCCGTCATCGGCGATTCGCTGCAGATTTGCAGGCGCTCGCCCAGTACATTGCGCGCGTCGCTCAACACCCTCTCCGGAAATCAGGGAACGGAAAAAATAGCACGCCGCGGCAGCGTCCGGTAGGCCGTACGGGAGATGGCCAATTAGCCGGGAGGTCGCACATGCCCGCCGGCCTCAGGGCATGCCGGCCGGATCGGCGAAGACCGGCCGCGCCGGCGCGAGGCTCAACCTGCCCGCGCTCGCCGCTTCGGCATGCGCCGACTCGATGCGCGCATACACGCTGGGCGCGGGATAGCCGTCGGCCGGCAACCGGTGCGCAGCCTGGAAACGGCGGATCGCGCTTTGCGTGCGCGGGCCCGGCAGGCCGTCGGCCGTGCCGGCATCGTAGCCGATCTCGTTGAGAAACTGCTGCAGCGATTGCACCTGCGCCGTGCTGAGCGCGCCGGCCTCGCCGGGCGGCGCCGTCACGGCGGCCCCGCCCGCCAGCTGGTGGGCGAGCTGCGCGACGGCCAGCGCGTAGTTCACCGACCGGTTCCACTGCATCACCACGTCGAAATTGTCGAACACCATGTAGGCCGGACCCTGCCAGCCCTGCGGCAGGACGATGGCCGCGGCGCCGCTCACCGTCGGCCAGGCGCAGCCGTCGGCGGGCTGCACCCCGGCCGCGATCCAGTCGGCCAGCGGCAGGCGATGCGCCACGCGCGCCTGCCGCCAGTCGAAATCCTGCGGCAGCCGCACTTCCATCGCCACCGGTTCGCCGGCGCGCCAGCCTGCGCGCTTGAGGTAGTTCGCCGCCGAATCGAGCGCATCGGGCAGCGACCCCCACAGGTCGATGCGCCCGTCGCCGTCGCCGTCGAGCGCATAGGCGCGGAAGGTCGACGGCATGAACTGCATGTGGCCCATCGCGCCGGCCCAGGAGCCGTTCATGTCGACCGCGGCAACGTGGCCGGCGTCGATGATGCGCAGGGCATCGAGCAGCTGCGATCTGAAGAAGGCGCTGCGTCGGCCTTCCCAGGCCAGCGTGGCGAGGCTGACCGGAATGTTGAGGCTGCCCTGGGTCGCACCGTAGTTGGTTTCCAGTCCCCAGAACGCGACCAGCACCGACCGGGGCACGCCGTAGCGCGCCTCGACGGCGTCGAGCAGCGCAGCGTGCTCGACCAGCATCGCCTGGCCACGCTCGACCTGGCGCGGCGTGAGGCGGCGCCCCAGGTAATCGGCGAAGGTCTGCAGGAATTCTGGCTGGCGGCGGTCGAGCTCGATCACCCGCTCCGTCGGCTGCGCGCCGGCAAACGCGGAATCGAGGGTGGCGGCGGAGATACCCTGCGCCGCCGCGTCGGCACGAAAGGCAAGCAGCCAATCGTTGAAAGCCGGCACGGCGGACGCGGCAGGCGGCACGGCTGCAAGCGGCGTCTCGGTATCGGCATGGGCCGGCCCGGCCAGCGCCGCGAGCAGGAAAGCCATACCCGCCCTCGTCCCAACCCTCTCCCGGGGGGAGAGGGTGCAAACGCCGGGTCCGAACCGCTTAGCCATGCTTCTGCAGCCAGTATTCGGTGAGCGCCAGGTGCCACAGCTTGCTGCCCTGGATGCGCGTGTGGTGCGATTCGGGCGCATCGAGCAGCTTGTCGACGTAGGTGCGCCGGTACAGGCCGCGTTCCCGGCAGGCCTGGGAATCGAGAATGTCGCGCATGAAATCGAGAAACTCGCCGCGCACATATTTGAGCGCGGGCACGGGAAAGTAGCCCTTCTTGCGGTCGATCACCGCGTCGGGAATCAGGCCGCGCGCGATGGTTTTCAGCACGTGCTTGCCTTCGCTTCGCAGTTTCAGTTCGGGCGGCATGGACGCGGCCAGCTCGACGAGCAGGTGATCGAGAAAGGGCACGCGCGCCTCCAGCCCCCACGCCATGGTCATGTTGTCCACGCGCTTCACGGGGTCGTCGGTGATCAGCATGGTCGTGTCCATCCGCAGCACCTGGTCGATGAATTCGTCGGCAAAGGGTTCGGCAAGATGCGCGGCGACGAGTTCACCCGTGGCGTCCGGACCATGGAAGGCCGGCATCGTCATATCGAGGAATTCGTCGTGGTCGCGGTCGAAGTAGTGCTTGCGGAAGCGGTCGAGCGCGCTGCCTTCGGTTTCCGCCGCCATGCGCGGATACCAGAAATAGCCGCCGAAGACTTCGTCCGCGCCCTGGCCGCTCTGCACCACCTTCACCGTCCGGCTCACCTGCTCGGCCAGCAGGTAGAAGGCCACCGCGTCCTGCGCGAACATCGGTTCGCTCATCTGCGCCACCGCTTCGGGGAGGCGTTTCAGCACGTCCGCATTGGGAATCAGATACTTGTGGTGGCGCGTGCCGTACATCGCCGCGACCGGGTCGGAATATTCGAACTCGCTACCGCGTTCTTCCGGCTGGTCCTCGAAGCCGACCGAAAAGGTCATCAGGTCCGGCACGCCCTGTTCGGCCAGCAGCGCGACCAGCAGGCTGGAATCGAGCCCGCCGGAGAGCAGCACGCCCACCTTCACGTCGGCGATCTCGATGCGCTTCCGCACCGCCTGGCGCAGGCTGTCGTGGATGGCCTCGGTCCATTCCGCCTCGGTTCTGGCCACGGCCGGGCGCTGCGCGCGCAAGGACCAGTAGCGCCGGTGCAGCAGATCGCCGCGCGCATTGACGGTCAGCGTCGTCCCGGGCGCGAGCTTGCGGATGCCCCGGTAGATCGTGCGCGGCGCCGGCACCACCGCGTGCAGGGTGAAGAGATGATGCAGCGCGACCGCGTCGATGCCGGTATCGACGCCACCCGCGGCCAGCAGCGCCTGCGGCGTCGAGGCGAAGCGGAAATGTCCCGGCGTCTCGTTGTAGTAGAGCGGCTTGATGCCCAGCCGGTCGCGCGCGAGGAACAGGGTCTCGCGGTTCCAGATCGCGAAGGCGAACATGCCGTGCAGGCGTTCGACGCAGCTTTCGCCCCATTCGAGGTAGGCACGCAGGATCACCTCGGTGTCGCCGTCGGAATGGAAGACGTGGCCCAGCGCGATCAGCTCGGCGCGCAGTTCGGGATAGTTGTAGATCGTGCCGTTGAACACCAGCGCGGTGCCGGTCGCGGCGTCGAGCATGGGCTGCGCGGATTTTTCGGAAAGATCGATGATCGCCAGCCGCCGGTGGCCCAGCCGCACCGCGCCGTCGGCGTGCTGGCCTTCGGCATCCGGTCCGCGCCGTGCCAGTCTGGCGAGCATGCGCGCCATCGTGTCCGCCCCGGGCAGCGCGTTGTCGAAACGGAATTCACCTGCAATGCCACACATGTCTTTACCCTGCTAGGCCGCCAGCGGCGGCTCGTCCATCAGCGCGATCTGCTCGCGCAATTCCAGGATACGCGCCTGCCAGTACTGCTGCGTATTGAACCACGGAAACGCGGCGGGGAAAGCCGGGTCGTCCCAGCGGCGCGCGAGCCAGGCCGCGTAGTGGACGAGGCGCAGGGTGCGCAGCGCTTCGACCAGATGCAGTTCGCGCGGATCGAATTCGGCGAAGTCCTCATAGCCGGCAAGGATGTCGTTGAGCTGGTCCTGCTGCTGCTCGCGCTCGCCCGACAGCAGCATCCACAGATCCTGCACCGCCGGCCCGCTGCGACTGTCGTCGAAATCGACGAAGTGCGGGCCGTCGCCGGTCCACAGCACATTGCCAGGATGGCAGTCGCCGTGCAGGCGCAGCGTGCGCACATCGCCGGCGCGGGCGTAGCAATGCGCCACCTGGTCGAGCGCGTGGTCGATCACGCTGTTCCACGCCGGCGCGAGATCGGGCGGCAGCCAGTTGCCCGCGCGCAGGAAATCGCGCGACTGCACGCCGAAGCTGTCGAGATCGAGCGCCGGCCGGTGCACGAAAGTCGCCTGTGCGCCGACGGCGTGGATGCGACCGAGAAAGCGGCCCATCCATTCCAGGGTACCGGGCCGGTCGAATTCGGGCGAGCGGCCGCCCTGCTTCGGAAACACCGCGAAGCGGAAGCCGGCGTGCACGTGCAAGCTGGCGCCGTTCAGGGTCAGGGGGGCCACCACCGGAATCTCGCGTTCGGCCAGTTCAATCGTATAGGCGTGCTCTTCGAGAATGGCCTCGTTGCTCCAGCGGCCGGGCCGGTAGAACTTCACCACCACCGGGACTGCGCCAAGACCGCCCGAAGGGCGAGCGTCTGGCGGCGTACCCCTTGCGGGTGCGCCGTCTTCCACACCCATCTGGTAGACGCGGTTCTCGTAGCTGTTCAGCGCAAGAAGACGGCCGTCGGCGCGCAGCCCGGTGCTGTCGAGCGCATCGAGGGCGACGTCGGGGGTGAGGGCGGCGTAGGGGTGAAGCGTGTCGGTCATGGCATGCACTGTAGCGCGAGAGGCGGATAATGCCTCATCGCCCGCTTCGCATCGAAGACCCATGACGACGCCCGCTCCGTTTGAGCTCGAGATTGCCCACCACGTGTGGGAGACGCGCTACCGCGCGCCGGACGAGGCGGACATCGGCGCGAGCTGGCGGCGGGTGGCGCGCGCGGTGGCGGCTGTCGAGCGCGACGCCGACGTCTGGGCCGAGCGCTTTTTCAGCGTGCTCGACGGTTTCCGTTTCCTGCCGGGCGGGCGCATTCTCGCGGGAGCGGGCACCGACAGGCGGGTGACGCTGCTGAACTGCTTCGTGATGGGCGCGCTCGCCGACGACCTGGAGCACATCTTCGACGCGCTGAAGGAAGGCGCGCTGACCATGCAGCACGGCGGCGGGGTGGGCTACGACTTCTCGCCGCTGCGCCCGGCCGGCACGGTGGCGCACGCCAGCGGCACCATCGCCTCGGGGCCGGTGTCCTTCATGCGCATCTGGGACGCGATGTGCGCGACCATGCTCTCCACCGGCGCGCGGCGCGGCGCGATGATGGCGACGCTGGCCTGCGACCATCCGGACATCGAGACCTTTATCGACGCCAAGCGCGACGCGGCCGAGCTGCGGCATTTCAACTGTTCGGTGCTGGTGTCCGACGCCTTCATGCGCGCGGTCGCCGACGACGCCGACTGGCCGCTGGTCTTCGCCGGCGCGACGCATCGCACGGTGAAGGCACGCGCGCTGTGGACGCGTCTGATGCACGCGGCCTACGACACGGCGGAGCCGGGCGTGCTGTTCGTCGACACGATCAACCGCGACAACACGCTGGCCGGCATCGAGACGCTGGCCGCGACCAATCCCTGCGGCGAGATCCCGCTGCCGCCCTACGGCGCCTGCGACCTCGGCTCGCTCAATCTCGCGGCCTTCGTGCGCGCGCCCTTCGAATCGACCGCGGCCTTCGATCACGCCGCGCTCGAAGACGCGACGCGCATCGCGGTGCGCCTGCTCGACGACGTGATCGACGCCTCGCGCTACCCGCTGCCGGCGCAGGCGCGCGAAGCACGCGACAAGCGGCGCGTGGGCCTGGGCGTGACGGGCCTCGCCGACACGCTGGCGATGCTGAACCTGGAGTACGCCAGCGCGGCCGCGCGCGATTTCGCCGCCGACCTGATGCGCCGGGTGCGCGACGCGGCCTACCGCACCTCCATCGATCTGGCGCGCGAAAAGGGCGCATTTCCGCGTTTTGATGCCAGAGCCTTTCTCGCCAGCGGCTTCGCGCAGCGCCTGCCGGCGGACATACGCGAGGCGATCGCCGCACACGGCATCCGCAACAGTCATTTATTGGCGATCGCGCCGGCTGGCACGATCAGCCTGCTGGCCAACAACGTCTCCAGCGGCATCGAGCCGGTGTTCGCGGCCGAGGCGGAGCGTCGCGTGCTCGGCGCGGACGGCCGTTACACCGTGCACCACGTCGACGACCATGCCTGCCGGCTTTGGAAACGTTCGGGGCACACGGGACGCCCGCCCGCCTTCGTCGAGGCACGCCAGCTCGATCCGCGTGCGCATCTGCTGATGCAGGCGGCCCTGCAGCCTTACGTCGACAACGCGATTTCCAAGACCATCAACGTCGCCGCCGGCCTGCCGTTCGACGCTTTCCAGGACCTGTACCGCGAGGCGCACGCGCTGGGCCTCAAGGGCTGCACGGTGTTCCGGCCCAACCCGGTCACTGGCGCCATCCTCAGCGACACGGCGGACACCGCCACGCCGTGCTGCGGCGTCGAACGCGAGGCCGACTGATGGCGAAGGCGAAGCCGACGCCCGCCCGCCCGCGCATCGGCCTTGCGCTGGGCGGCGGCTCGGCGCGCGGCTGGGCGCACATCGGCGCGATCCGCACGCTGGAAGAGGCCGGCGTCCGCCCCGATCTCGTGTGCGGCACCTCGATCGGCGCGCTGGTCGGCGCGGCCTACGTGGCCGGCGAGCTCGACCGGCTGGAAACCTGGGTGCGCGGATTGAAATTGCAGACGGTGGTGAGCTTCCTCGATTTCTCGCTCGGCGGCGGCCTCATCAAGGGCGACAAGCTGATCGAGTTCTTCCGCGCGCACTTCGTCGACCGCGACATCCGCGAACTCGAACGGCCCTACGGCGCAGTCGCCACCGATCTCGCGCGTGGCCGCGAGGTGTGGTTGCGCGAAGGCGGCGTGTCCGACGCGGTGCGCGCCTCCATTGCCCTGCCCGGCCTGTTCACGCCGGCGGCGCGGGAAGGGAGCTGGCTGGTCGACGGCGGGCTGGTGAACCCGGTGCCGGTATCGCTCGCGCGCGCCATGGGCGCCGATTTCGTGATCGCGGTCGATCTCAACGTCGACCTCCTCGGGCGCCACCTCAAGGGCAAGCCCGCCACGCGCACGCGCCGAACGAAGCCGACGCTGGCCGATACCGTGATGGCGCAGCTCGGCATCGAACGCGACGACGGACCCAGCCCGCCCGCCATGCTCGACGTGCTGGCTTCCAGCATCAACATCATGCAGGTGCTCATCACCCGCAGCCGGCTCGCCGGCGAACCGGCCGACGCGTTGATCGCACCGCCGCTCGCCAGCCTGGGTCTGATGGAATTCCACCGTGCTGCGGTCGCCATCGAGGCCGGGCGACGCGCCGCAGAGGCCGTGTTGCCGCAGTTGCTGGCGCGGCTGGATGGACAGGGGGACTAGCGCTTCGCCAGCGCCAGCTTGGCTGCGCGCGTCAAACGCTTGATCGCCGCCTCGCGGCGGCTGGCGGCGGCACGGTCCGCGGCGGACTCGAAGTGGATCAGCTCGGCCGGCAGGCGCGCACGCGTGTAGCGCGCGCCGGTGCCGGCGTTGTGTTCGGCAAGACGGCGGTCGAGGTCGGTGGTGATGCCGGCGTAGAGCGTGCCGTCGGCGCAGCGCAGCAGATAGACGAACCAGGACGAGGCGGCCATGCCGCCATCATCGCAGATTCAGGGTAAGAGCGACCGGATCAGGACGCGGCTTCCGACATCTGCTGTGCCCACAGGATTGCGTCCATGTGCACGGCGTTGATGTCCGAGACGTCGCGCCCGATTTCCTTCGCCAGTGCCTCCAGGCTTTCGGCGTCGTCCTGCTCGCAGGCGATGGCCAGCGAGAGATAGGGCGCATAGGGACCGCGCCGGTGCTGGATGGCGGCGGTGATCTCCTCGGGCAGCGGAATCTGCGCCAGCACCTTGTCCATCGGCATGCGCATCACCACGTCGAGCAGGGAGAACAGGCCGGCGACGAAGATCTCGTCGCGCGCCTTGGCGAACAGCGCGCGCCCGGCGAGCTGTTCGGCGACGCGGCCGCGCACCATCGCGTTTTCCAGCAGGGCCTGGTCGAGTTCCTGCCTGTCGCCGCCGGTGAACAGCACGACGGTGAGCCAGCGGTAGAGCTTGTCCATGCCCATCACCATCAGCGCCTGTTCGATGCCGCCGATCTTGTTCATCAGGCCCATGCCGGGCGAGTTGACGTAGCGCAGCAGGCGCACCGACAGCGCCGGATCATGCTGGAAATGCTTGGCCAGATCCGCCAGCTCGGCGCCGGTACGCACACGGTTCATCAGATCCATCACCTTGGCGCGCGACGGGCCCATGGCCGGACCTTCGACTTTCTCATGGCGGGTGATGAATGGGCCGATGAACAGGCTGCACTGCAACTTGTGGCACATGTGGAAGGCTTCAAGCGTCTGCACGCCTGTGGCGACAAAGCGCTTGCCGCTGGCCAGTTTGGCAATGGACGCCATCTGCGCGGTCACGACGGGAATGTCTTCACTGCTGGCATCGACCAGCACGTAGTCGGCGTGCTCGAGCAGCGCCTGGCGGGCGGGGCGCATCAACGCCTCGGCCTGCACGGCAAAGCCGAAACCGCGCGCCTTCAGCGCAGCCATGCGCTCGAGCAGCGGGGCGTCGATCGGGGCGTCGTCGTCGATCCGGAGCAGCCATACCGTGCCGGCGGCCGGCCAGTCCTCGATGAGGGCATGATCCAGCGTGGCAGGGACGATCGGGACGAAGGCCTGACGCTGGCCGAGCAGGCGCGCGACGTCCATGCGCTGCAGGTTGGCGAGCAGGGTTTCGTCGTACAGCCGCTGGACGTCGGGCAGGGCGTCGTCGGTCTGTTCGCCCGGGTTGCGCCGCAGCATGAAGGTGTAGCCGGCGACTTTCTGGTCGCGTCCAAGGATGGCTTCGCGACGCATCACCGAGGGTGTTTTCGCGGCGGCCGCCGCGACAGCCTGTGCCGGTGGACTGTCGGCTTGGGCAAGGGTTTCGCGGGCATGCTGCGCCGCGGCGTTGTCACGATTGCCAGACCACATTCCCACCAGACGATTCAGCACAGCCTCTCCCCCTCGACGGACTTCAGGACATCAGTGGAGAAATCGGCAGGGATCGACGGGTCTTGAGCCCCCGGGGCAAGATTTTTTCCGGTCGGGAGGTGCTGCGCGGACACAATGATTATTCGCCATTCGGCGCTACCATGCCCGGCATGTCGATCTTGCGGGGACCGAATTGACGAAGCGACTCACCCAGTATTTCCTGCGTGGCCTGCTCACCGCCCTGCCGTTGGGGCTGACGGTCTATCTGCTGGTTCTCTTCCTCGGCTGGATGGAAAGGCTTTCCGCGCAGCTCGCCCGGCCCTTCCTCGGCGACGCCTACGTGCCGGGTGTGGGCCTGCTGCTCGGCGTGGTCGGCATCGTACTGCTTGGCTTCCTGGTCTCGCAGCCCATCGCGGCACGGCTGCTGTCGCTGCTCGAACTGCCGTTCACCAATCTGCCGGTGGTGAAGAACATCTATTCCTCGCTCAAGGATTTCGCCGATTTCTTCTCGCCGAAAAAGCCCGGCGCGCGGCAGTTGGTGGTAGCGCTGAAACCACCGGGCCAGGACATGGAACTGGTCGGGCTGATCACCCGCCAGCAGGTGGACGACCTGCCCGAGGGCTTCGTCCGCGGCGACCGCGTGGCGGTGTACCTGCCGATGGGCTACATGATCGGCGGCTATACCGTGTTCGTGCCGCGCGACTGGGTGCGCGTGATCGACATGCCGGTGGAGGAGGCGATGCGTGCGTCGCTGTTCGCTTGGATGGGCAACGCCGAGGGCGACAGACGCTGACGCCCCGCCTTTCCTGAGATAAAGTCCGGTTTCATGCAGATCGAGTGTTACGCCCAGCGCCTGCTCAACCCCTTCCGGGGCGTGGTGCACGTCGTGCGCTTCCAGTCGGCCGAGGCGGTGACGACCGACGGCATCGAGTGGGACATCTACGTGGCGAACGACGCCCTGCTCGACGGCCTCGGCCGCGCCGGCAAGCGCGCGCAGATTTCCGACATCCGCTACGGCCACTGGTCGGCGGAAAAGGGGCTGAAGCGCGGGCCGCTGTACCCGTCGGACGACTTCAAGCGGCTGGAGGACATGGGCGCGGTGGTGTACGAGCACCTGCTGAAGTTGCACCGCGCGATCCCGTTCAAATTCCGCGATCCCTTCGAACTCTGGCTGCTCGACCGCAACGACCGCCCGCTCGCGCTGCTGCACAGCGTGCGTACCGACAGCGAGACCGATACCAGACCGCCGCTCGACTGGCGCGCCGGCATCGCTGCCCAGGAACATTTCCGCAGCCATGCCATCGCCGGGCTCGCCGAATCCGCTGGCGCCTATCTCACCCGCTACGTAAACACCCTCTCCAGCGGCATCGCGCAGTGGTTCCACCGTTCCGACGACGGCGCAGGCCTGGGACTGCACGCGCTGAAGGGTGGCGAGCACCTGAAGGGCCGGGTGCTGGAAGCGGACGCCTTTCCGCCGCTGTTCATCGCCACCGCCGGCATGGACGCCGCGCACGCCCGGCTGGTGCACGACTACCACGCCTGGCAGGCGCCGTGGATGCTGCTGCTGTCGCACCTCGACGCGCCGACGCGCGCCGTGCTCGAAGCCGCCGCCTGCCAGCAGGCCGACGCCATCGAGAAGCACTGCCGCCTGTATCCCGCCGTGCTCGACCGGGCCGCCCTTCAGGCGGCCCGCGTGCAGGCCGCACTGGAACGCAGTCGTCCTGCCGCGGCGCGGGGAGACGACGTGATTCCGATGTTCTACATCGAGCTCGACAGCGGCGACGCGCAGAGCCCTTGAAGCGCGTTCAGTCCCTGGCGTCGCGCTGCTTGTCGGGTTCGCCCAGCGCATCGGCCACCGCGGGATCGGCGAACGGTTCCGCCATCGCCACCTGGTCAGATCCTGTGGGCCCGTCCGGGTTCAGCGCACCGGCTCGAAGGTCGCGTCGAGATTCTGGTCGTCGCAGTAGTCGAGGAAATCGCCGCGCAGGGTGGCGATGTGCGCATCGGCCGGAATGCCCAGCGTCATGCGCACGGCGAACATCGGCGCCCCGGTGTGCGGCGCGGGGTAGGTGTCGGTGTCGAGCGATTCGATGTTGATGCGCAGGCGCGCGAAGAAATTGGCCAGGCTGTTGACGATGCCCGGCTGGTCGAGTGCGGACACCTCGACCGCATAGGGAATCAGGGGCTTGTCGGCTTTCGCGGCACGGGTGCGCTGCTGGACGATGGACAGGCCCAGCTCCTCGCCGACGGTGGGGAGACGCGCCTCCAGCTTGGCGAGCGCGTCCCAGCTGCCGGTCACGCGCATCAGCAGCGCGAAGCGGCCGCCCAGCGCGGCCATGCGCGATTCCTCGATGTTGCAGCCGGATTCGCCGATGCGGCGGGTGAGCCCTTCCACCAGGCCGATCTTGTCCTCGCCGCTGGCGGTGAGGACGATGGATTCTGCTTCGTTGGACATTAAATCAATTCCCTATCGGACAGTTCTTTCTTGATGTAGGCGTAGTAGATCGGCGCGGCGATCACGCCCTGCACGCCGAAGGCCGCTTCCATCACCAGCATGGCCACCAGCAGCTCCCACGCGCGCGCCTGGATCTGGCTACCGATGATACGGGCATTCACGAAATATTCGAGCTTGTGGATCACCACCAGGAAAGCCAGCGAGGCGGCAGCAACGTGCAGCGACTGCGACAGCGAGATGACGACGATGATGGTGTTGGAAACGAGATTGCCGAGCACCGGCAGCAGGCCGACCAGAAAAGTGATCAGGATCATGGTCTTGGTGAACGGCAGCTGCACGCCGAAGCTGGGCAGCACGATAAGCAGGTAGATGCCGGTGAGCAGCGCGTTCAGCGCCGAAATCCGCATCTGGGCGAACACCACCCGGCGGAAGGCCTCGCCCAGACGGTGCACGCGCTCGCACATCGCCTGCGCCAGCGGCGCCATGGCGTGCTGCTGCCGGGCCTCGCGCAGCGCCACGAAGCTGCCGATGATGAAACCGATGATCACGTGCAGCAGGGCGCGTCCGGCGTCGCCGCCGAACTGGCGGATTTCCAGCGCATGCACCCGCAGCCATTCGACCAGGCTGGCGCGGATCACCGAACCGTCGCCCTGCGGCAGCCAGGCCGCCGCCCAGGCAGGCAGCAGTTGCCGCGAATTCTCGATGATTTCCGCCATCTTGGTGAGCAGGCCCGCCAGGCCGCCTTCGGTGCGCAGGTAGAGGATGGCGCCGGCGGTGAGCCCGCCCAGCGTGCCCAGCACCACCAGGGTGATCAGCGATACCACCAGTACCTTGGACCAGACGTGATCGAGCCGGCCGATGACGAAGCGCGGCGCCAGCAAATGGACCAGTTGCACCACCAGCAGGCCGGCCAGCAGCGTGGGCAGCAGGTGCAGCACCGGCGTGAGCACGAGGCCCGCCGCCATCAGCAGCCAGGCGGCGATTTCGTAACGGGTGGCAGGAGTCGGCATGGCGGGCACGATGCCAAACTCGGCGAGGCGAGGCAAGTCCTGTTTGCTACAGGGCGCTGGCGACCAGATTCAGGGTCAGCGCCAATACCAGCAGATTGAAGCCGAAACAGACCAGCCCATGCGCCAGGGCCAGCCGCCGCATCGGCGCCCCCGCGATGGCCACGTCGGAGACCTGCGAGGTCATGCCGATCACCGCCGCGAAGTAGGCGAAATCGAGATAGGTCGGCGGCGCCTCGCCGGGGAACAGCAGGCCGCCGGCGTCCGCCGTGTAGTAGCGGCGTGCGTAGCGCAGCGCGAACACGGTCTGGATCAGCAGCCAGGTCGCGGCCAGCGTCGCCAGGGCCAGGGCGATATGCAGCCAGCGCGCCGGGCCGGCCAGGGCGCGGGCGGCGTCGGTCACCAGCAGCACGCCGCCCAGGCTGACGAAGCAGGTCGCCACCACCACGGCATACAGGGCGCCGGTGCCGGGATCGTAGCTGCCGGCCAGCAGGCGGGTATGCGCCGCATCGAGCCGACCCACGCCGACCCAGACGATGGCAACATAGCTCAAGCTGCCCGCCAGCCAGCCGGCCAGCAGCCAGGTTTCCCACAACGCCGCCGGGGTCGCCAGGGCGGTCGCCGCTCCCAGCGCGGTAGCGACCAGCAGACGGTGCCAGGCCCGCAGCCTGGCCAGCGGATGCAGCGCGGGGTGGGGATGCAACAGCAGCAATTTCATTTCGGCGACCTCGTGCGTTTGGCCCGCCAGGCCGCAAGGTGCCACAGCCCGGCCGCCACCAGTACCAGCAGCATACCCCAGTGTTCGTAGCGCTCGAGCGCACCGAGGCGCTCCGCGGCGAACGCGCCGGACAGATAGCCGAGGCCGGCGATCAGCGGTGCCCAGAGCAGCGCCGACGCCACATTGAGCACCAGGTAGGACGACCAGCCGACGCGGCTGGTGCCGATGGCGACGGGCAGCGCGGTCCGCAGGCCCCAGAGGAAGCGCATGCCGAGGATGACCCCGCGCGGATGACGCTCGATCAGCGTCAGCGCCCGTGCCACCGGCCTCGCCAGCGCGGGACGGCGCGCGAGCAGCGTCTTGCCGTGTCGCCGCCCCAGCCAGAAATAGAACTGGTCGCCCAGCACGGCACCTGCCGCCGCCACGGCCACCACGGATGCAAAATCGAGATAGCCGCGGTGCGCGGCGTAACCCGCGAGCACCAGCAGGGTCTCGCCTTCGAGCAGGGCGCCTGCGAATACGGCAAACAGGCCGTAACGCGCGATCAGCATCGATAGCGTCATGCGTCCATTCCAGCCCGCAGCCGGCCGCTCAGAAGAACTCGTAGGCCAGCACGAAACCCGCGCAGGTCATGAACAGGAGCCCGAACACGAACGACGCGTCGGCGAATTTCTCCAGCCGGACTGCATGCTCCGTCTGCCGGTCGATACGCATGGAGGCATACGACAGCACTGCGCTGACGAGAAAGAAAATCGAGTCGAGCGCAAAGGCTTCGGCGATCTTGTTCTGACCGTGGCGCACACCGACGACCTTGATGATGCTGATGACGGTCATGCATACGCCCAGCATCATCGAGGAATTCGGCAGGATGTGATGCGACAGGTTCTGTCTCATTGCGCTTGCGGGAGGTCAGGGTAGCGACCCTTTATCAGAACGGGCGTTTCCGCATTCGGTTCCCGCCGTGGTACGCGGCCAGTGCTCAGTCGGCGTAGCCCAGCGCCGCGCCGATGCGTCCGGCCGCTTCTTTCAGCAGTGCCAGCCAGCCGGGCTTGTGGCGGTCGGCCGGGGCCGAAATCGACAGTCCGGCGACGAGCTTGCCGTCGGCGTCGCGGATCGGTGCGCCGATGCAGGCCACGCCGAGTTCGGCTTCCTCGCGGTCGTGCGCCAGGCCTTCACGACGGATGGTGTCCAGCTCGGCGGACAGCGCCTCCGGCGTGGTCAGGGTATTCGGCGTGTACGCCGGCAAATGCGTGCGCTGCGCGTAGCCGAGCACGCCGGACGCACTGTCTTCCGCCAGGAAGATCTTGCCGACCGCGGTGACGTGCAGCGGGGCGTGCGCGCCGACCACCTGCACCACCTGGATCATGGTCTGGCCGCCGGACACGCGCTCGACATACACCGCCTCGTCGCCGCGCCGCACGATGAGGTTGACGGTCTCGCCGGTCGCCTGGGCCAGCGCCTGCATGTGCGGCATGGCGACCTGGCGGATGTTGAGCCGCGCGCGCAGGCGGTTGCCCACTTCCAGCCAGCGCACGCCCAGGTCGTATTCGCCGGCGCCGGTCTTCTCGACCAGCCCGTGCGCCATGAGGGCGCCGAGGATGCGGTGCGCGCTGGCGGTGTGGAGTTCGGCATCGGCCGCGAGGCGCGACAACGAGGCCGGCCCGGGGGCGCGGGCGAGCAGGTTGACGAGCGCCATGGCACGGTCGAGCACCTGGATGGAAGAGGCGGGATTGGTCGTCGTGTTTTTCATAGTGTGAAAATTTATTCCGTGATGTGAAATGTGCCGTTTTTCCTGCTTCAATGCAAGCCATAAATTTCACATTACGCGAATTATTTTCGCATCATGAAAGGAACTGCCATGAGCGCCCTGCCGAACACCCCGCCGGAATCCCTGCCCGCCTTCTGCGAAGGCATCCAGTATTTCGCCGACACCCTGCCCGAACTCGACCGTCTGGCCGCCGCACCCCTGCTCGGCCCGGGCACGCCCGCCCTGCCCGACCCGACCGGCGAGGCCGCCATCTACCAGACCCTGCTCGCCGCCGACGCCCTGCGCTATCTGACCCTGCAGGTCACCGGCAGCAAGTCCTCCGGCCATCCGGGCGGCTTCGCCTCTTCGGCCGACGCCGTGGCGGCGCTGCACCTGCTGGGCCACCGCAACATGGTGACCGAGGTCGGCCACCACGCCCCCGGCTTCTATTCGGCCATGTTCCTCGACACCTCGCTGGAGGCCATGGGCATCCAGTCCGTGTCCGACATGCGCGCCCGCTTCCGCGAGATGCACGGCCTGCTCGGCCACCTCTCGGGCGCGATCCCGGGCCTGCTCGCGCCCGCCGGGCCGCTCGGCCAGGGCCAGCATTTCGCCATGGCCGGCGCGCTGCTGCATCGCGACAAACTGTTCCCGGTCACCATCGGCGACGGCGGCCTCGGCGAGCCCTACATCATGAGCGCCTTCCAGCACTTCGCCACCGCCTACCCGGATGTCACCAACTATCTGCCGGTGCTGGTGTGGAACGGCTATTCGCAGGAACACCACAGCATGGTGTCGCTGTGGGACAACGGCCGCATGGCGGCGTACTGGCGGGCCCACGGTTTCGACGAGGTGCACCTGATCGACGCGCGCGACTATGCAGACACGGCCGACGCCCCGGTTTACGCGGATTCGACCACTTTCGGCTTCAAGGCGCGCATGGCCTTCACCGGCGCCGTGCTCAAGACCGCCGACGCCGCTGCGAAAGCCGCGCTCGCCGGCCGCCGCGCCTGCCTCATCATCAAGCAGTTGAAAGGCGCGGGTGTGCACGCCACCGGCGCCAAGTCGCACAACCTCTACGCCCACCACACGCTGGATTCCGACGACGTGAAGGGCGGCCTGCAGCGGCGGGCCTTGCCGATCCAGGCCTGGCGCGTGACGCGCGAGAACTTCCGCCACGCCGGCGGCGGTCCGGCCGCGAAAATCGCGGTGACCGAAACCGAACGCAAGCTGCCCGATCTTGGGACGCTGCCGCTGAAAGACTTCCCGCTGGGCGAGAACGCCGTGCCGACCACGGCCTTCGGCGCGCTGGCCGGCGAGGTGGGCAAGCGCGATGCCGCCTTCGTCGTGACCAACGCCGACGGCAACGAAGCCTCGGCCATGGCCAACATCAACCAGGCGCTGACGATCCGCCACCCCACGGCCGACGCGCTCTATTTCCAGGGCCCGAGCGGCCAGGTCTACGAGCCGCTCAACGAGGACGCCTGTGCGGGTCTGGCGGCCGGTCTCGCGTTGTTCGGCGGGCGCAGCCTGTGGTGCAGCTACGAGTCCTTCGCCATCAACGGCCTGCCGATCTGGCAGACGGTGACGCAGGCGATGGCCGAGCTGCGCCGCAAGACGCCGGCGACGGTGTGCCTGTTCACCGCCGGCGCGCTGGAGCAGGGCCGCAACGGCTGGACCCACCAGCGGCCGGAAATCGAAAGCTACTTCGCCGCGATGATGCGCAACGGCAACGTCTACCCGCTGTTCCCGGTGGACGCCAACATGATCCAGGCGAGCTACGACTGGGCGCTGAAGCAGCACAACAAGGGCGTGGTCATCACCGCTTCCAAGTCGCCGCTGCCGGTGCGCACCACGCTCGCGCAGGGCGAGGCCGCCATCGAGCAGGGTGCGATCGTGCTGCAGGAACACGCCGGCAGGAAGACCGTGGTGTTCGCCGTCACCGGCGACATGGTGCTGCTGCCCGTGTTCGCCGCAGCCGAGGCGCTGAAGCAGGCCGGCATCGGTTCGCGCATCGTCGCCGTGGTCAACCCGCGTCGCCTGTACCGCCCGCACGACGTGCTGTGGAGCAGCGTGTCCGAACCCGACGGCACCTTCCTGGGTGACACGGAATTCAACGCGCTGTTCGACGGCGATGCGCTGATCGCCGTCACCGGCGGCCCGTCGGCCATGCTTGAACCGGTGCTGCTGCGCACGCGTGCCGCTAAGCGCGACACCTACTGCTGGAAGCGCGGCGAAACCACCGCCAGCGCGCAGCAGCTGTTCGACTTCAACGGCATGAGCGCGGACGCGCTGGCGGCACGCGCAACGGCGATGCTGGCGTAACGAACCGGAGCGGGCAATCGCGCAGGCGTCGGGACGCATCTCCGACACCTGCGCGTTCCCTTTGCAGACATGAACCCGAAAATCATCGTTCTCGACGACGATCCCACCGGTTCGCAGACGGTGCATTCCTGCCTGCTGCTCACCCGCTGGGACGTGCCCACGCTGAAGGCCGCGCTGGCCGACGCCGCGCCGCTCTTCTTCGTGCTCACCAACACGCGCGGCATGGATGCGGCGCGCGCGGCGGCGGTCACCCGCGAGGTCTGCGCCAACCTGAAGCAGGCCCTCGCCGATTTCACCGGGCCGGTACTGTTCGTCTCGCGCTCCGACTCGACACTGCGTGGCCACTACCCGGTGGAAACCGACGTCATGGCGCACGCACTCGGCCCCTTCGACGCCACGCTGCTGACGCCGGCCTTCTTCGAGGGGGGGCGCATCACGCGCGACGGCACGCATTATCTGGTGGTCGACGGTCAGCCCGTGCCCACGCACGAGACCGAATTCGCCCGCGACTCGGTGTTCGGCTATACGACGAGCTTCCTGCCCGACTACGTCGCCGAAAAGACCGGCGGTCGCATTCCGGCGCAGGACGTGCGCGTGCTCTCGCTC
>JBGAFQ010000041.1:0-25503 GCA_044227195.1 Thiobacillus sp. | reverse complement strand
GCGGCGAAAGCGAGGCGGGCATGCGGCAGGGGACGGCCTACGCTGCCTGCGCGCTGTGCATCCGGCCGGCTCGCGGCAATCACGGACGCACACTCCGACAGACCGTAGCCCTGGTAGACCGGCAGGCCGAGCGCGTGGGCTTGGTCGAGGAGGCGGGGGGAGACCGGCGCGCCGCCGACTGCAAGGTAGCGCAGCGAATCCGGCAGCGCCACGCCCATGCGGCCGACCGCCACCAGCGCCTGCAGCATCTGCGGCACCAGGATGGCGGTCGTCGCCTGCCAGGCGTGCAGGGCCGCGTTCATGCGGCCGACGTCGAGCGTGGAGCTGCCGCGCAATCCGATCGCCGCCAGCGGCGGCAGGCAGGCCGTCGCCCCCGCCAGCATGGGTGTGTAGAGGCCGCCGATGTTCTCAAGCAGCGTGGCCAGCGGGAGCAGACAGAGATGGCGATCATCGGGATCGGCTGCACTGGCCTGCCGGAGCGATTCCGCAACGGTTTCCATTTCTTCCCGTCCCAGGCAGACGCCCTTCGGTTCGCCGGTCGTGCCGGACGTGAACGTGACCTTGAGCGTTCCTGCCGGCAGCGAGGTCGCGGTTTCCGCATCCGTCGGCAGCTGCAGGCTGTGCAGGCTGCCGTAGAACGGCGTCGCCGGCAGGTCGGGGCGGAGCAGGGCTTGCTGGATGCGTGCCGGCTGGTCGGTCAGGACGAAGTCGATGCCCGCCGCGTGCAGGGTGTGGACGATCTGTGTCTGGGAGAAGAACAGCGGCAGCGGCACGATCGGGATGTTGACGGCGAGCGCGGCGAGATCGGCGACGGCCCAGTCCAGGCTGTTGTCGCAGAGGAGGGCGATGGCATGGGGACGACGCGTGCGAAGCTGCGCTGCCAGAAGCTCGATTTCGTCTGCAAGGCTGCGGTAGGTCAGCAGGCGCGCTTCGTCCTGCAGGGCAATCTGCAGCGGTGTCTGCGCGGCGTGCCGCCGGACGGCGTCGACGACGCGGCTCATGCCCGCTTCTCCGTTGCCGTCGCAGCGCGCGTGCCGCCGGCATGCATCGCACGGTAGCCCTCGTTGACATTGCCGACCAGTACGCGCGGCGCGTGGTCGTAGTAGCTTCCCCAGGCCGTACGCGCCGCGGCGGGCAGGCGCTCGAGCGTTGCGGCCTGCAGGTCGAGCGGGCGCAGGCCCAGGCGGCCAAAGGCATTGCGCAATTCCGTGGTGCCGGTGAACGCCACCCAGGCGCACGCTTCGCGATGCAGCCGTTCGGTCAGCAAGGCGATCATCGCGCGCACGGCGCCGGGAAATGCGCCGGAAAAGTGTCCGACTTCCACGATGCGCTGGCGGTCGACCGATGCGCCAAGCCGGGAGGCGATCGCGTCCTCGATCGGCAGGTCGAGATAGTGTTCGAGGAAAAGCGGCTCGTGCGCGGCACGCAGGCCGAACGCGCCGCAGATCTCGCCGGCTCGGTTGCGCACGCTGAACAGGCGCGGCATGAAGGACTCGATCCGGCACCCGTAGCTGGATGCGAAGCGTGCACGGATGAAGGCTTCCACCACGGCGCGGTCGGCCCCGCAGTGTTCGACGAGTTCGAAGGCCGGACTATCCGTGGTGTGGCGTGCGGTGGCGCCAGGCCTGCCGGGCAGCAACAGCGCGTGCAGGGCGCGGATCGGGGCGCCGAATTCCAGGGGGGGAAGGAGTGCGGGCGTCAGGGCGGACATGGATTTCCTCGGCGGGGGCTGCGCACGATGCGACAGCCAGACCACCCCGCTAACGCAAGCCCGATGCCAACTCGTCAGACGAGCCCGGAAATCCAGACAAGCTGTTGATTCAACGAGAAGAAGAACAGACCGGCCGCGACCGGGTATAGCCCGTTCAGCCTTGTCTGATCAGCCGCCGCTGCAAGTTCTGTCGACCAAACTTGCAGCGTGACTCAGCGCGGACAGGCCGGGAGATCGCCCACGGAGAACACGACGCTGACCTTGTGCTCGGGTACGCAGGTGGACACGTAACCGATCGCGCCCGGGGTCGCGCCGACGAAGAGCACGACCGCCTCTTCCGACGCGAGGACGTGCGGCGGGTACGCAGGTGGACACGTAACCGATCGCGCCCGGGGTCGCGCCGACGAAGAGCACGACCGCCTCTTCCGACGCGAGGACGTGCGGCGGTAGCACGCCGTGGAAGTACATTTCGCGCCAGTATTCTTCCATGTCTTCGGGCAGGCTGCCGAGAATGGTCTGCGAGAAGGCGCGGCGCAGGGGATGCGTGGGCGGCAGGTTGACCGGCTGGATGCGTGTGCCGTTTTCCCAGTAGGTCTGCTTGCGCCGGTAGATGCGGGCCAGGGTGTCCTGGCTCAAGCGATGCGTTGCCGCCTCGGGGTTGGCGATCACCGCGAATGGGCGTTCGGCCGCGCCGGAGACCGGCGTGCCGAGCAGCAGGCATGCGGTGGTCAGCAGCGTAGCGATCGAGAGCAGGCGCACGTTCAGAACAGCACGCTTAGCGAGGACAGGAAGCCTTCCGGCGCGTCGACGCGGTTGTCGCGTGCGTCGACCCACTCGACCTTCAGCACGATTGCCGGCGTGACGCGGTAATTGAGCCCGGCCACGCTGAGCCGGGTGGTCACGCTTTCGCCGGCCCTGCGGAACAGTTCGTAGCGGGCGACGCCGTAGAGTTTGTCGGTCAGCGGGGCGACCAGTTGCGCGAACGCGCCTTTCTCGTCCCGCGCACTGCCCTGGTTGGAATAGCGGTAGACGCCTTCCGCACTGAACTCCCAGCGCTTGCGGGCCCAGCGGAAATCCGCGCCGATCAGCTGTTTCCGCTCGTCGGGCGTCCGGTCCTGCTCGAACGCGGCATACGACAGTCCGAGCTGGCTGCTGTCCGACAGGCCCAGATTCAGGTGCGCACCGAGCGCCTCGTTGAAGGGATCGAGGGCGGGATTGGGCCGGATCTCGCTGTCCTTGGAGGCATAGAGCGCATAGTCGAGCCCGCTTGCCACGCCGGGCAGCGTGCCGTCGAGCATCAGGCCCGTCGCGTTGGTCGGAAACGTGCGTACCGTGACCAGCGGGCGCGACGTCGTCCACACCAGCGGCGTGGCGTGGATCTGGTTCCAGCGCCCGATCGGGGTGAGGAATTTTCCGGCGCGCAGCGTGGTCGTGTCGCTGAGCGCGTAGTCGAGGTAGAAACGTTCCAGCGCCAGGTAGTGATCCGCGCCGTCCTGGCCTGCGGCGTTCGACGCCAGCGCGTTCTCGTAGTCGAGCTCGGAAAAGAATTTCCAGCGGCCGTCGTTCTGCCACCAGACGAACAGGCTCAGATTGTCGAGCGCGACGCGGCTCGGCGCGTCGCGCAGTTTCGCGAGGCTGGCCGTTGCGTAGCCACCCAGCGACAGGCCGGTGTCGGCGATCTGCAGTCCCTCGCCGAGGCGGTAGTTGATGTCGGTCGGCGGGGCCTCGCCCGCGCCGGCCTGTGCGGCGGCAAGCAGCAGGCCGAGCGCGGCAAGCCAGCGCGCCGCCGTGCGATGTCCGCGGGCCCGCGACGAGCTCGGACCGGCTTTCCCATATACTGCGTGCGCATTCGTGTCGTCGTACGCTTCCATCCACTGCCATCCTTCCGTGAGCATTCGCAAGACGCTACTTGTCGCGTTCCTCGGCGTAGGCCTGCTGTCCGCCATCCTTCTGGCGGGCCTCGCGTTTGTCAAGGCGCGTGCAGCGGTGCAGGCGGAGATCGAGCGCACGCTGGCCATCCAGGCCGCCGGCGTCGCCGCCGACATCGACAGGATGATGTTCGAACGCCTGCAGAACGCCGCCACCTGGAGTCATCTCGACATCATGCAGGACATGCAGGTTCACGATGTGGACAAGCGTCTTTCGCATTTCCTGTCGGATCTGCATGTCGGCTACCGCGACGTCTACCTGCAGCTGTCCTGCCTCGATCCCCAGGGGCGGGTCGTCAGCAGCAGCGATCCGGCGCAGGTCGGGCGGCGGATTCCCGCGCGGCCGGCCTGGCTGACGGCGACGCTGCCCGGCGCCCGCGTCGCACTCGAATCCCCCACCACGCGCGACCAGGCCCTGGTGATGCGGGTCGACCTGCCGTCGGCCTACGTCGCCGGCAGCCTGGGGCAACTGCAGCTCACCCTCGACTGGTCGGAAATCTACGACGGCCTCGACCAGGCCTCGAGCGACAACGGGCGCATGCTGGCCGTGCTCGATCGCGACGGGCGCCTGATTGCGGCATCGAAGACGCTGCGCGCGCGCGGCCTGCTGCTGGGGCGTACGTTAGCCGGCTGGCGCGGCGGCGGGAAGGGCGGCGGCGTGTCCGTGCGTGACGGCATGCCCATCGTGGATTCCGACGTCATCGTCGGCAGCGCCGTCTCGCGCGGCTACGGCAATTTCTCCGGCTTCGGCTGGACCACGCTGATCATCCAGCCGGTGGATGCGGCGCTGGCACCGGTGCATCGCATGGCCCTCATCTTCCTCGGCCTGCTCGGTTTCATCGCGCTGCTCACCGTGTTCATCGCCACCGGTGTCAGCCGCGAGATCGCGCGTCCCATCGTCGCGCTGACCGGGTTCGTGCGCGACTACGTCCGCAACAAGGCCGTGCAGACGCCGCCACCCGTACGCGGCGGCGAAGTCGGCGAGCTGACCGACGCCTTCGTGCAGATGGTGCGCGACATCGACCAGTCGCGACAGAACCTGGTGCGGGCCTCCAAGCTCGCCGTGGTGGGCGAGATGGCCTCGGTGATCGCACACGAAGTGCGCACGCCGCTAGGCATCCTGCGTTCTTCCGCGCAGATGCTGCAGCGCGAATCAGGCATCAGCGCGGAAGGCCGCGAGATGCTCGGCTTCATCGAGGGCGAGACCGAGCGCCTCAACCGCCTCGTCTCGGCCATGCTCGATACCGCGCGCCCGCGCGCGCCCGCGTTCGCGCCCACCGACATGCATGCCCTGATCGCCAAGAGCGTCGCCCTGCTCGGCGCGCAGACCGAACGCAAGGGCGTGGCCGTCGTCACCGACCTGCATGCCCACGAACCCGTCATCGAATGCGACGAGGAACTGCTGACCCAGGTCCTGCTCAATCTGCTGATGAACGGCCTGCAGATCCTCGATCGCGGCGGTCATATCGAAATCGCGACGCGCGACGACGGCGATGGGCTCGTCGTCGAGATGGCCGACGACGGCCCCGGCATCGATCCGGCCGAGCGCGCGCGCGTATTCGAGGCCTTCTTCTTCCGGCGCGAGGGCGGCATCGGCCTCGGGCTGGCGATCGTGCAGCAGATCGTGAGCACGCACGGCGGCGAGATCGAGGCGGCGGAAAGCCGCCTGGGCGGCGCACTGTTCCGCATCCGCCTGCCGCGCACACAGACAGGAGCATCATGAAGGACAGACAGATACTCGTGGTCGACGACGAACCGAAGATGCGTCGCGTCCTCGAAATCATGCTGCAGAAGATGGGGCACGGCGTGCTCGTCGCCGGAAACGGTGTCGAGGCGCTCGCGCAGTTCCAGGAACACGGGGCCGACCTCGTCATCACCGATCTGCGCATGCCGGAAATGGACGGCATCGCGCTGCTCGCCGCCTTGCGCGCGCAGGGTTCGGACGTGCCGGTGATGGTGATCACCGCGCACGGCACCATCGAGACCGCGGTGGCCGCGATGCGGCACGGCGCCTGCGACTACATCTTGCGGCCCTTCGACATCGACGTCGTCGAGCATGCGGTGACGCGCGTGCTCGACAATGCCGAAGTAGCTCGGCAGAACGCCTTCCTGCGGCAGGAGGTCAACCGCGGCTGGGATGCCTTCGTCGGCACCAGTGCGCCGATGCAGGCCGTCTATGAACTGATCCAGCGCGTGGGGCCGAGCAGGGCCTCGGTCCTGATCACCGGCGAAACCGGCACCGGCAAGGAACTGGCCGCGCGCGCGGTGCACAACGCCTCGCCGCGCGCCGACCGCCTCTTCGTGCCGATCAACTGCGCGGCGATCCCGGCCGAGATTCTCGAGAGCGAGCTGTTCGGCTACGAGAAGGGCGCCTTCACCGGCGCGCTCAAGGAGCGCATCGGCAAGTTCGAACTGGCCGACGGCGGCACGATCTTCCTCGACGAACTGACCGAGATGCCGCTGCCCCTGCAGGCCAAGCTGCTGCGCGTGCTGCAGGAGAACACGGTCGAGCGGCTCGGCGGCAACCGCGTGATCAAGCTCGACCTGCGCGTGATCGCCGCGACCAACCGCGATCCGCTGGAAAGCGTGCGCGCGGGCCTGCTGCGCGAGGACCTCTACTATCGCATCAACGTCGTCTCGATCGAACTGCCGCCGCTGCGCCGCCGCACCGGGGACATCGCCGGCCTGGTCGAACACTTCGTCGCCAAGCATGGCCACGGGCACGCCGCCCCCCGGCTCGTCCCCGGCGTGCTCGAACGCCTGCAGGCCTACGCCTGGCCGGGCAACGTGCGCGAACTGGAAAACATGGTCGAACGCGCGCTCATCCTCGGCGGCGGCGGGACGCTCGAGGCCGCGCATTTCCTGCTCGAGCCGAGACCGTCGACTGCGCAGCAGGCCGAAGACGCGCCGCCCGCGACGTCGCTGAACCAGGCCGTCGAGGCGCTCGAGGCGCGCATGATCGATGCGGCGCTCGCGCGCGCCGAGGGCAACAAGGCGCGCGCCGCCGCGCTGCTCGACATCAGCGAACGCACGCTCTGGTACAAGCTCAAGAAATACCGTCCGGAACAGGGCGGCTGAACGCCGCCCTGCAAACCTTGGCGACGAAGTTTGCGGGGAAGGTACGGCGATTTGCGTGCCGCTGCCGCGACGATGGATCGCAACCCTGAAAATTCAAGCGCTTGCGCAAGGACTGTCAACTGGCATCGGGCTTGCTCATGTCGTCCTGCCGGCTGGACACGTGTCCATGCCGGGTTCCTCTTTTCCTACAGGACGACCCGATGAAATCCCTCCTCGCCATTCCCACCGCACTGTGCCTCCTCGCCTCGCCCGCCTTCGCCGGGGAGTTTTACGGCGTCGGCGAAGTCTCGCATACCAGCAACAATCTCGACCGCGCGCATTTCGACAGTGCTCTCACGGCGGCCGGCGCGACCGGCCTGTCGAGCAGCGACTCGGGCAGCGGCAACCAGTGGCGGCTGCAGGGCGGCTACCGCTTCAATCCGAATTTCTCGCTGGAAGCGGGCTACATCGATTTCGGCAAGGCCAAGTACACGGCCAGCTATACGGGCGGTAGCGCCCAGGGTTCGCTGAAGGCGGGCGGGGTCGACCTGGCCGCGCTGTTTGCCCTTCCGGTGAACGACAGCCTGTCCGTGTTCGGCAAGGCAGGACTGGTCGCGGCAAAAATCGATTCCAGCCTGGCGGCCGGCGCGCCTGCGGCGCTGGCGAGCGGCGACGCCACGACGCATGTCGTGCGACCGCTCGTCGGCGTGGGCGCGCTCTACAAGCTGAGCGAGCACGTCGACCTGCGTGCCGACTACGATTACGTCAGCAATCTCGGCAAGTCGGACAAGACCGGGACGATGGACGCGAACGTCGTGTCGGTGGGTCTCGCCTACAACTTCTGAACAGGGCGCTTCAGCGCGCCATCCGTGAGGGCGCGCTGAAGCGCGCGTAGTAGATCGCGGCGAAGAAGAACGCCACCGACAGCGCGATCTCGCCGAATGCCAGCGCCTGCGACAGGCCGCGTTCGCTCCACGCGCGCATCACGCCCTCGCTGAAGTACGCGAGCATCAGCATCGGCGCCCACTGGTAGGTATAGCGGCGGCCCTTGAGGATGCCCATCAGCGGCGCCAGCAGGGGCAGCGTCTTCAGCACCAGCCACGAGCCGCCCGGGCGGATCGGCGCGAGCCACAGCTCCCACGCGAGGCAGAGGAAGATCAGCGCGATCAGGCTCGCGCTGGCGATGCGTTGCAGGGCGATCATCATGCGGACAATTTGACCGCGGCTTCGGCGAGCCGTCTGCCGAGCGCGATGCACAGCGTGCGTTCGTCGTCGGTGAGCGGCCGGTCGTCGTTGACACCGGCCCAGTGGCTGGCGCCGTAGGGGCCGCCGCCGCTGGCGGTGCCGTTCACCTCGGGCAGGGTGTAGGGCAGGCCGAGGATCAGCATGCCGTGGTGCAGCAGCGGCGTCATCATCGAAGTGAGCGTGGTCTCCTGGCCGCCGTGCAGGCTGGCGGTGGAGGTGAACACCGCGGCGGGCTTGCCGACCAGCGTGCCCTGTGCCCACAGCGCGCCGGTGGTGTCGAGAAAATGCTTCAGCGGCGCGGCCATGTTGCCGAAGCGGGTGGGCGAGCCGAGCGCGAGGCCGGCGCATTGTTCGAGGTCGGCGAGCTCGACGTAGGGCGCGCCGTCGTCGGGCACCGGCGGTTCGGCGACCTGGGTACGCGGCGCGACCGGCGGCACGCTGCGCAGGCGCGCGGCGGCGCCGGGCACCTGGTTGACGCCGCGCGCGACGAGCTGCGCCATGCTGCGCACGCTGCCGTGTGCGCTGTAGTACAGAACCAGAATCTCGGTCATGCGGGACGTGCCATTCAGGCGAAAACGGTGAAATCGATGAGGTCGAAGCTCGGCGTGTGTTCGAGACGGCGGCCGAAGCTCAGGGTGTACAGGCGCAGACTATGCCAGATTTCGGCGTCCATGCCGGCCGAGTAGAGATAGCGCGGCAGCAGCAGGCGGTCGGGCTGCTTCAGTGCCGCAAGACCGGGCACGAACAGCGCGGGCTCGGGGGTCTTGCGATGGCCGCGCAAGGGCCGCACCCACACCGGCTGCATCTGCGGCGCCAGGCGCTCGATGCCGAGCTCGACGCGACCGCCGTCGTGCATCACGATCCAGCGGATCACCGCGAGCGACCACGTGCCGGTCTCGCCGCCGTCGCGCAGCGCCAACGCGTCGCCGACCTTGAGGTTGAGCGGCGCGTCCGGCGTGCCGGACAGCGCGAGTCCCGCCGCGCTGTCGTTGCGCATCGTCCAGCGGCTGGCGTGGATCGCGGCGGGCGCCGCGTGCATCAGGCCGACGTCGCCGATCGGCAGGCTGTCGTCGGCATCGTCGCCGTCGTTTTCGGTGGCCGGCGCCAGCAGCCGGTGAATGGCGCACACGCCGGCCACCACCTCCACCGTGCCCGCGTCGGTCGAACGGCGCTTGAATGCGCGCTGCGCGCCGTTGCGCCAGCGTTTCGACAGGCGCTTGGCGACCAGCAGCGAGAGCTCGCCTTCCATGCCTTCCGGCAGGCCGAGTCGGCGCGGCGTGTCGCCGGTGCGCAGCCGCAGCGCGGTGTCGTGCAGCTGGCGGCTCAGCGCGTCGGTATCGAGCCACAGGCCGTTCGCCGTCGCTTCCGTCTGGGTGCCGGGACCGCGGTCGCCCTCGGTGTCGATCGCGAAGCCGGCCTCGCCCGGCGGGCCGCCGCGCAGCGTCGCCAGCGCGGCGTAGGCACGCAGATAGGCGCGCGTGTGCAGCAGTTCGCCGCGGCTCATGTGCGGCGGATCGGCCAGCGCCAGCAGCAGGGCTTCGCGGTACACCAGGCTGGCCGGCGGCGCGTCGCCGATGGCGGTGTCGGCCAGATCGCTGTTGCAGGCGAGCGCGTAGATGCGGTGCATGTCCTGCCACAGGCCGGGCGGCAGCGGGCTGCAGGTCAGGTAGTGCGCAGCCTGCAGGTCGCGCAGGGCCGCGAGCAGGCGCGCCAGGATCTCGGCCAGGCGACGGGCGGTCCGGCGCGTCGTCTGCTGCGTATCGTCGACCCGCAGCAGGTGCTTGCAGCCGACGGCGTATTCGAGCGCCAGATCGCGCAGCAGCGCGGCGTGCTGGCGCTGCTGCGCGTGCGGCGGCACCCCGGCTTCGCCGAGCAGGATTTCCAGCCCGGCTGACGCGCGCGCGACCGCCGGCCGGTACAGCGCCAGCAGCGTATCGCGCGTGGCGTCGTCGAGCGCGACGCGGTTCAGCGCGTGCAGCGCGGTCAGGAGCTGCTGCGCCGCGTCGGCCGGGCTGGCGAAAGGCAGGCGTGCGAGCCAGGCCGATACCCCCTTGGGCCGCGTTTCGGGCGTGTGCTGCAGCGCGGGATCGACGGCAGGTACGCTGAGGTCGGGCATGGTTTCCTCGACAGGGGGCTCAGTCGAACACGACGGTCTTGTTCGCGTATACCAGCACGCGGTTGTCGAGATGCCACTTCACCGCGCGCGACAGCACCACCTTCTCCAGGTCGGCGCCCTTGGTGACGAGATCCTCGAGGCTGTCGCGGTGCGAGATGCGCGCCACGTCCTGCTCGATGATCGGGCCGTCGTCCAGCGTCTCGGTGACGTAGTGCGCGGTCGCGCCGATCAGCTTCACCCCGCGCTCGAACGCCCGGTGGTAGGGCTTCGCGCCGTGGAAGGCCGGCAGGAAGGAATGGTGGATGTTGATGATGCGGTTGGGGAAGTGGCGGATGAATTCCGGCGACAGCACCTGCATGTAGCGCGCCAGCACGATGAAATCGATCTTCTGGTCGCGCAGGATCGCCAGCTGCATCCGTTCCGCCTCGTGCTTGGCGTCCTTGCTCACCGCCAGGTGCTGGTAGGGCACGCGGTAGGCGTCGGCGAGCCAGCGCGTGTCCTCGTGGTTGCTGACGACGATGGGCAGCTCGCAGTGCAGTTCGCCGCTCTGGAAACGGTAGAGCAGGTCGGCCAGGCAGTGGTCGAACTTGGAGACGAATACCGCCAGGCGCGGCTTGCGGCTGGATTCGGCGAGCCGCCAGGTCATCCCGAAGCGCGCCGCGACAGGCTTGAACGCGGCCGCGAAATCGGCAAGATCGAGATTGAAGCCGGCGAGGTCCCATTCCACCCGCATCAGGAACAGTTTCAGCTCGGCATCCTGATGCTGGTCCGCATGCAGGATGTTGGCATTATGCAACAGCAGGAAATCGGCGATGGCCGCGACCAGTCCCTTCTGATCGGGGCAGGAAATCAGCAAGACAGCGGTATGTCGCATGAACGGGGTCGTTGAAATTATTGTTGGGCGCTTTGTACCATCATAACCAAAATTCCCCTGCAAAACGCATGGAATCCCGATCCGGCATAGCGACTCCGGACGCGGTCGGGTTAAAATCATTTTTGTTTATTAGTTAGTCTTAATAAACTTAAATTATCAGCTGCCGGCCCTGCCGCCGGTGCCAGAAGAACAGGGACCTTCCGTATGTCGACTCTTACCCAATCCTTCGCCGTGAACCTCACGCTGGGCGTGTTGCTGGTGTTTTCCGTCGTGACCTGGATGCTGATCCTGTCGCGCATCTGGCAGAACCTGCGCGACGGCAAGCGCGACGCCGCCTTCAGGCAGGCCTTCTGGGCGGCCAAGGACCTGCGCGCCGGCGAAGCCATCGCGCGCGCGCAGCCCGGCGACCTGGCCGCGCTGACCCAGGCCGGCTTCGACGCCATCTCCGAGGACAAGGAAGCCGCGCTCTCCCTCGACAGCCTGGGCGACCGCAAGGACATCCTCGAGCGCACCCTCAAGAGCCAGCTCCAGCAGATCCAGCACCGCAAGGAATACGGCCTGATGGCGCTCGCCAGCATCGGCAGCACCGCGCCCTTCGTCGGCCTGTTCGGCACCGTGTGGGGCATCATGCATGCGCTGGAAAACATCAGCCTGTCCAACTCGGCCAGCCTCAACGTCGTCGCCGGCCCGGTGGGCGAAGCGCTCTCCGCCACCGCCTTCGGCATCGCCACCGCGATCCCCGCCGTGCTCGCCTACAACTACGGCGTGCGCCGCGTGCGCACCACCGTCGCCGGCCTCGACCAGTTCGCCACCGACTTCCTCCACCTGGTGATGAAGACGCCCTACCACGCCGAGAAGAAGGGCGAGGCGAAGAAAGAAGAGGGCAAGTAATCATGGCCCTGCTGCGTCCGACCGACTACGCGCCGATGAGCGAGATCAACGTCACGCCCATGGTCGACGTGATGCTGGTGCTGCTCGTCATCTTCATGGTGACCGCGCCCTTCCTGCTGCAGGCGGTGCCGGTCAACCTGCCGAAAACCGCGCCGGTGGCCAAGCTGATCCCGGTGAAGAAGGTCGAGCTCATCATCGACGCCGACGGCAACGTCTACGTCGACCAGGACCAGATCGCGGGCGAGAACCTCGAGATGCGCCTGGCCGACCTGCTCAAGGCCGATCCCGAACTCGCCGTGCAGCTCAAGGCCGACTACCGCGTCGCCTACGGCCGCATCGCCGAAGTGATGGCCGCGGTCAACCGCGCCGGCATCGTGCGCATGAGCTTCGTGACCGCCTCCACCCAGCACGATGCCCAACGCTGAACGGTTCAGCTGGCTGCGGCGCGACGGTGCGCCGCTGGCCCTCTCGCTCGTCCTGCATCTGGTCGCGCTGATCCTCATCGCGCCCTGGCTGGTGATGCGCAGCATCCCGGTGCCGCCGGTCGAAGTCGAGGTCATGCTCGAACCCGACAAGCCCGAGCCGCCGCGCAGCCGGCCCGACCGCGCCGCGCGGCTGGCCGCCAAGCCCAGGCCGGCGCGCCACCTCGCGCAACTGCGTCCGCAGCCGGTGAAGCCGCCGCAACCGGTGGCGCAACCCAGGGAAACCCCCAAACCCAGCCGCACCCCGGCCGCGCAGCCCGGCCAGGGCATGTCGGGCCGCGCCGCGCTCGCCGCGCGCGAAGCCGCCGGCCTCTCCGCGCCGCGGGCCGCGGTCGCGCAGCGTAGCGTCGAGCCGAAGCGCGCGGGCGACACCGCCCTGCAGCGCGGCAGCAGCCAGGCCAGTCCGGTCGTGCCGCGCGCGCCCAGCCTGGGCAGCACGCCGCAGCCGGCCTCCCGCGCCATGGCGCTGGCCGCGCGGCCGGGCGAATCGCGTTCGGACGGTCCGGTCACGCTCGACGGCCCGGCCTCGCTGGCGCAGTCCGCCCAGCCCGAATTCCGCCAGGCCGCGCGCCAGGGCGGCCAGCTCAACATGCGCGGCGGCAGCCGCGCGCTCGACGACGGCCTCGCCCGTCAGCAGGGCAGTCCCGACCAGACCGCGCTGTTTGCCGCGCGCGCGGTGCCGCAGGCCGTCGCCGGCAGCGGTGCCAGCCGCGGCGGCCAGCCGCCCGCGCTGACCGTGCCGCAGCGTGCGGCGGGCAGCGGCCAGGGCCGCGTCGCGGCGGCGGAAAGCGCTGTACCCGGCGCCGCCCAGCTCGCCGCTTCCGGGACCGGGCAGGCGCAGAGCGGCAGCGCACGCATTCCCGCGGCGAGCGGCCAGGGCAGCGGCAACGCCGCCGCCGGCACCAGCCGCAGCGCCGGGCCGGCCGAACGCGGCAGCGGCTGGATGCAGGCAGGCGCGCCCCAATCCGTCGGCAGCGGCGCCGGCATCGCGGGCGGCGGCAGCGGCGCGAGCGTATCCGGCGAAGGCCGCGCGCAACAGCTCGCCGGCAGCGGCGGCAGCGTGCGCGAAGGCGCGACGCCGCTGATGAGCAGCGCCGGCGAGGGCCGTACCGCGCGATTCGACACCGAAAGCGGCGAGGGCCGGCTGAGCGGCCGTGCCGACACCGCGGCCGCCACCCAGCCGGCGCGCGAGGCGGGGGCGGCGGCGCTGCAGAACCAGCTCGCCGCCGGCGAGGCGCGCGTGATCGAGGAACGTTTCAACGCACCGGCGCTCAAGGTGAATTCGCCGCGCTCGATCTGCGAGCTGCCGCTCATGTTCGCCGGCTTCGACCGCAAGCCCATCCCCAAGGGGCTCGACTCGATCAACGCCACCGCCGCCAGCCTGCCGGACGAGACGCCGCCGCGCCATCAGCCCGGCAACCAGCTGCCGCGCTACCCCTTCCAGGCGCTCGGTTCGCGTGCCGAAGGCCGGGTGGTGGTGCGCGCCGAAATCCTGGCAGACGGGCAGGTCGGCCAGACCTGGATCAAGCAGACCAGCAGCGCGCAGGTGCTCGACCAGGCGGCGCTGGAAACCGTGCGCGCGTGGCGCTTCATCCCCGGCCAGCGGCACGGCCTGGCCGTGGCGATGTGGCTCGACGTTCCGATTGAATACAAGTTGCCCTGAGGAGTGAACCGATGAACCGACTGATCCTGGCGCTGGCCTGTGCGGGTGTCCTCCAGTTTGCCTACGCCGAAGATGTGCTGCCCGAGTGGATGCGCTACTACCAGATGGCCGCCGAGCGCGGCGATCCCGAGGCGCAGATGAAGATGGGCTGGGCCTACGAAAAGGGCGACGGCGTCGCCAGGGACGAGAAGAAGGCGGTCGACTGGTACCGCCGCGCCGCCCTGCAGAACGAGCCCACCGCGCAGTACAACCTCGCGCTGCTGCTGATCGAGGGCCGTGGGGTCGCGGCGAAGGACCCCGCCACCGGCGTCGATTTCCTCACCCGCGCCGCGTCGCAGAACCTCACCGCCGCGCAGAGCTACCTCGCCGCCGTGTACGAGCGCGGCGAACTCGTCGCGAAGAACGACGCCGAGGCGGTGAAGTGGCTGACCCGCGCCGCCAACAACGGCGACGCCGCCGCGATGAACAACCTCGCGCTGAAGTATGCGAAGGGCGAGGGCGTCGCGCGCGATCCCGCGCAGGCGAAGAAGCTGCTCATCGCCGCCGCGCAGCAGGGCAACGCGCTCGCCCAGGCCAATCTCGGCACGCTGTATCGCGAAGGCCTCGACGGCACCCCGGCCGATTACGCAGAAGCGCTGACCTGGCTCACCCGCGCCGCCGAGCAGGGCAACGTCGCCGCGCAGGCCAAGCTCGGCTGGATGTTTCTGAAAGGGCAGGGCGTCGCCGCCAATCCGGCCGAGGCGACGAAGTGGTTCGTGCAGGCCGCGCAGCAGGGCGACCTCGATTCGCAGACCCAGCTCGGCTGGATGGCCGAACAGGGGCAGGGCGTGCCGAAGAACGAGTCGCTCGCCGCGCAGGCCTACCGGCAGGCAGCCGAGAAGGGCCATGCCATCGCCGCCAACAACCTCGGCACGCTCTACCGCGACGGCCGCGGCGTCGCCACCGACATGAACGAGGCCGTGCGCTGGTACCGCGTCGCCGCCGGCGCCGGCGACGCCATGGGCCAGTACAACCTCGCCAGCCTGCTCGAAAGCAGCCCCGCCACCTTCGACGAGGCGCTCGCCGTCTACCGCCGCGCCGCCGAGCAGAACCTGCCCGCCGCGCAGAGCCGCCTCGGCTGGCTGCTGCTCGAAAAAAACCAGGACACCGAAGCCGTGCAGTGGCTCACCCGCGCCGCCGAACAGAACGACGCGCAGGCGCAGAACAACCTCGGCGTGCTGTTCGAAAGCGGCCGCGCGGTGCAGAAGAACCCCGCCACCGCCGCGCAGTGGTACCGCCGCGCCGCCGAAGCCGGCGATGCCGCCGCGCAGAACAACCTCGGCGCGCTGCTGCGCGACGGCCAGGGCGTGCCGCAGGATTTCGCGCAGGCCACCGAGTGGTTCAAGCGCGCCGCCGACCAGGGCTACGCCAAGGCCATGCTCAACCTCGGCGCGCTGATGGAACAGCAGGCCAAGGCCGCGCCCGCGCCCGCCACCCCGGGCGCCGCGCCCAGGCCCGCCGCCCCCGCGCAGACCGGCTCGACCCTGCCGCTGGCCGAACCCGGCGCGCCGGTCGCACGACCCTTGCAGTGAGGGAGAGCGGTCGGTCGTGAGTGGTGAGTGGTAAATCGGCCTAGCCTTCCGCCACTCTCCACTCGCCACTCCCCCCTGCGCAATAATTCGGCAGCATTTGCGCGCGCGCCCGTGCATGCGCGCATTCGAATACGCTGATGCGCGACGCAGCCATCGGCCTCGCCGAGGCGTTTTTCCCCGCCAGCCCGCACCGGGCCGTCTCCCTGTTCATTTCTTGGGCATTTCCCCCGGCAAGCCGCTTGATTTGCCGGGGGATTTTTTCGCCTGCCGAAAATCTGTCGCCGCCGTGTCGATTCCCGGTTGACATGCCGGGTTGCCCACCTAGAATTTGTATTCGACTCCCGTCGGCACCACAATATGTTGTGAATAAACGTGTGCACGGGGGTTGGGAAAACTGTGCATAACCCGGGATAACCTGTCCGGAGCAGGTCCGGGAAGCACAGTATCCGGTCTTCGCCACACACCACCAAGGAGCCCCGCAGATGCTGTCAGTCGCCACCGAGTCCGCCCAAGCCGCCCCCATTCCGCCCTTCGAAACCGCCGAACCGGCGGTGATCGACACGCGCTACGCCGACTACAAGATCATCCGCCGCAACGGCGCGGTAGTCGGTTTCGCGCCGAACAAGATCGCCATCGCCGTGACCAAGGCCTTCATCGCGGTGCAGGGCGGGCAGGCCGCGGCCTCGGCGCGCATCCGTGAACTGGTCGAGGCCATCACCGGCCAGGTCGTCGGCGCCCTGCTGCGCCGCAACCCCAACGGCGGCACCTTCCACATCGAGGACGTGCAGGACCAGGTCGAACTCGCGCTGATGCGCTCGGGCGAACACGAAGTCGCCCGCGCCTACGTGCTCTACCGCGAGAAGCGTTCGCAGGAACGCGCCGCCGCCAAGGCCGCCGGCGTGCCCGAGGCGCAGCTGCACGTGCTGGAAGACGGGCAGAAGAAGCCGCTCGACACCGCGCGCCTCGCCGGCCTGCTGACCGACGCCTGCACCGGCCTCGGCGACAACGTCAAGGCCGAGCCCATCATGCAGACCGTGCTGCGCGACCTCTACGACGGCGTGCCGATGGCCGAGGTCGAGAAGGCGCTGGTGCTCGCCGCGCGTTCGATGATCGAGCAGGACCCGGCGTATTCCTACGTCACCGCGCGCCTGCTGCTCAATTCCATCCGCCACGAAGTGCTCGGCGAAGCCGTCACCCAGGCGCAGATGGGCACGCGCTACGCCGAATATTTCCCGGCCTTCATCAAGAAGGGCGTCGACGCCGAGCTGCTCGACGAGCGACTGGCCCAGTACGACCTCGCCCGCCTGGGCGCCGTGCTCGACGCCGGCCGCGACTACCAGTTCGGCTACCTCGGCCTGCAGACCCTGTACGACCGCTACTTCCTGCACATCGAAGAGAACCGCATCGAACTGCCGCAGGCCTTCTTCATGCGCGTCGCCATGGGCCTGGCCATCAACGAGATCGACCGCGAGGCGCGTGCCATCGAGTTCTACCAGGTGCTGTCCTCGTTCGACTTCATGTCGTCCACCCCCACGCTGTTCAACGCCGGCACCCGCCACTCGCAGCTCTCGTCCTGCTACCTCACCACCGTGTCCGACGACCTCGACGGCATCTACCAGGCCATCAAGGAAAACGCCATGCTGCAGAAGTACGCCGGCGGCCTGGGCAACGACTGGACCCCGATCCGCGCCATGGGCTCGCGCATCAAGGGTACCAACGGCAAGTCGCAGGGCGTCGTGCCGTTCCTGAAAGTGGTCAACGACACCGCCGTCGCCGTCAACCAGGGCGGCAAGCGCAAGGGCGCGGTGTGCGCCTACCTGGAAACCTGGCACCTCGACATCGAAGAGTTCCTCGACCTGCGCAAGAACACCGGCGACGACCGCCGCCGCACCCACGACATGAACACCGCGAACTGGATTCCGGATCTGTTCATGCAGCGCGTGATGGAAGCCGGCGACTGGACGCTGTTCTCGCCGTCCGACGTGCCCGACCTGCACGACCTCTACGGCCGCAAGTTCGCCGAGGCGTATTGCGAATACGAGCGCAAGGCCGACCGCGGCGAGATCAGGCACTTCAAGCGCATTCCCGCCCTGCAGATGTGGCGCAAGATGCTGTCGATGCTGTTCGAGACCGGCCATCCCTGGATCACCTTCAAGGACCCGTGCAACATCCGCAGCCCGCAGCAGCACGTCGGCGTCGTGCACTCGTCCAACCTGTGCACCGAGATCACGCTCAACACCAACGACCACGAAGTCGCGGTGTGCAACCTCGGCTCGGTCAACCTGGTGAACCATCTCAAGGACGGCGTGCTCGACCAGGAGAAGCTCAAGGCCACCATCCACACCGCCATGCGCATGCTCGACAACGTCGTCGACGTGAACTACTACGCCGTCGGCAAGGCGCGCAATTCCAACCTCAAGCACCGTCCCGTCGGCCTGGGCATCATGGGCTTCCAGGATGCGCTGCAGGAACTGCGCGTGCCGTACGCCAGCGAGGCCGCCGTCGAATTCGCCGACCGCTCGATGGAAGCCGTCGCCTACTACGCCTTCTGGGCTTCCACCGAACTGGCGGAAGAACGCGGCCGCTACTCCAGCTACGAAGGCAGCCTGTGGAGCCGCGGCATCCTCCCGCAGGATTCGCTGAAACTGCTGGCCGAGGAACGCGGCGGCTACCTCGAAGTGGACGGCTCCAGCACCCTGGACTGGGACAGCCTGCGCGCCCGCATCGCCGAATACGGCATGCGCAACTCCAACTGCCTGGCGATCGCGCCCACCGCCACCATCGCCAACATCGTCGGCGTGTCGGCCAGCATCGAGCCCACCTACCAGAACCTGTACGTGAAATCGAACCTCTCGGGCGAATTCACCGTGGCCAACAAGTACCTCGTCGCCGACCTGAAGAAGCAGGGCCTGTGGGACGAAGTCATGGTCGCCGACATCAAGTACTTCGACGGCTCGCTCGCCAAGATCGACCGCATCCCGGCCGACCTGCGCACCCTCTACGCCACCGCCTTCGAGATGGACCCCGCGTGGCTGGTCGAGGCCGCCTCGCGCCGCCAGAAATGGATCGACCAGGCGCAGAGCCTCAACATCTACATGGCCGGGGCCTCGGGCAAGAAGCTCGACGACATCTACAAGCTGGCGTGGATTCGTGGGCTGAAGACCACGTATTACCTGCGCACCCTGGGCGCGACCTCGGCCGAGAAATCCACCGGTAAGGGCGGCGAGCTGAATGCGGTGTCGGCGCATGGGGGCGGCGGGATGAGCGCTGCGTCTGCGCCGGTGAGCGCGCTGGAAGCGGCGGCGGCCAATTTGCCCGTGCCGGAAGTCGAGGGCAAGGCGTGCACCATGCGGCCGGGGGATCCGGGGTTTGAGGAGTGTGAGGCGTGCCAGTAAACGCTGGCGACTGCTGGCCGGGGGTTGCCCGGCAGCAAGTCACTTTCTTTTGCGTCGCCAAAAGAAAGTAACCAAAGAAAAGGCGACCCTGCTGCGCCACCCCTGACGGGGCGGGCCTCGCCCAAACCGGATCGCCGGGGCGGCTGCGCAACTCGCCTCTTCGAGGCTCAGACAGTGCTCGCCACTGTCTTGATGGTTGGCCTGCCAAGGCAGGACAACGCCCCCGGCGATCCGGTCCGGGCGAGGTGGCGCAGAAGGGATGCTTAGCCCCTCTCCCGCAAGCGGGGGAGGGGTGGGGGAGGGGGTAAACCCCTCCACAAAATTTGATTAGTTTTTCGGTGGCCTGCCACCGTGGTGTTGAAGACCAAAGGAGACGTAAACGATGCTGAACTTCGAGGAAGATTTCACGCCCGCCCTGCAACCTGCTGTCGCCGCGCGCATGCCTGCGCAGGCGCCCAGCCCGGAACCCGCCGCGCCTGCGCCGCAGGCCGCGCGCGTGCGCGCCGCCGACAAGCGCGTGATCAACGGCGCCACGGACGTGAATCAGCTCGTGCCCTTCAAGTACAAGTGGGCCTGGGAGAAATACCTCGCCGGCTGCGCCAACCACTGGATGCCGCAGGAAGTGAACATGTCGCGCGACATCGCGCAGTGGAAGGACCCGACTGCCCTGACTGAAGATGAGCGCCGCATCGTCAAGCGCAACCTCGGCTTCTTCGTCACCGCCGATTCGCTCGCCGCCAACAACATCGTGCTCGGCACCTACCGCCACATCACCGCGCCCGAGTGCCGCCAGTACCTGCTGCGCCAGGCGTTCGAGGAAGCCATCCACACCCACGCCTACCAGTACATCGTCGAATCGCTGGGCCTGGACGAAGGCGAAATCTTCAACGCCTATCACGAGATCGCGTCGATCCGCGACAAGGACGATTTCCTCATCCCCTTCATCGACACCCTCACCAACCCCGAATTCAAGACCGGCACGCCCGAGAACGACCAGAAGCTGCTCAAGTCGCTGATCGTCTTTGCCTGCATCATGGAAGGCATCTTCTTCTACGTCGGCTTCGTGCAGATCCTCGCCCTGGGCCGCCAGAACAAGATGACCGGCGCTGCCGAGCAGTACCAGTACATCCTGCGCGACGAGTCCATGCACTGCAACTTCGGCATCGACCTCATCAATTCCATCAAGCTGGAAAACCCCCACCTGTGGACGAATGAATTCAAGGCCGAAATCCGCGGCCTCATCCAGAAAGGCGTCGAGCTCGAATTCAAGTACGCCGAAGACACCATGCCGCGCGGCGTGCTGGGCCTCAACTCCGCCCAGTTCAAGGAATACCTGCGCTTCATCGCCAACCGCCGCTGCCAGCAGATCGGCCTCGACGAATGATCGACCTGAAGAAGGAGAAGAACTTCTTCGAGACAAGGGTTACGGAGTATCAGACGGGTGGGGCGTTGAGCTGGGATTGACCGGTTCGAATGAAAAAAGCGCAGAGTACTGCGCTTTTTTTTGAACCGTAATTAGCACTCTGTGTACATGAGTGCTAATGAAATTTCTGAACGGGAGGATGTGATGCAAATCAACTGGGACGCGCTCTGGTCATCTGGGTTAGGTGCACTTATTGGTAGCGCATTGACTCTTGTTGCTACCTATTTTTCGTTCAGATGGCAGCGATCACACCAAGAGGATAAAGATCAAGAGATGCTTCACGGCATTCTTCAGGCAATTCACGATGAGATAGAAACATTGTGGGATAACTATATGGACAACATTGGGCACCGGCTTGAGTCTTTGGCAGACTCTCAACCGCTTAATCTGTACTGGCCTGTAACTCAAGAATATTTCACCGTGTACAACACTAACGCTTTCTTTATCGGTCGAGTTCAAGACCATGATCTTCGAAAACTCATTGTCTCCACATACTCCAAGGCGAGAGGGCTTATCGATAGCTATCGGCTAAACAATGATCTGGTTCAGAAACATGAACACGCCTTCTGGATATTCCAGGAAACGCAAAATCAAATTCATAAGGCGAATGCTGCAAGTCGGTTCAATTCATTGGCAGACTATGCGAAATCCCTTAAGAAGGGGCATGTTGAGGTGAAGGCGCAAGTTCAGATGCTGCTTCGTGAGTTGAGAAAAAAAGGTGTGCTCAACAAACCCCATCAAACCGTCAAGTAGGAGTGGGGAATGATCAAAATTCGAATCGCAAATGAAGAAAGGCAAATTGATACGGCTGACGTGCACTGGATAAACGAGCAAATAAACAGACGTCGTGAAAAAGGTCATCCCATTTGTGTGAGGGTCATTATTCGTGAGGGAGGCCTAGATATGATTTTGTCGTCGGCGAATTGTGAGATCAGTGCTGGCGGCGGAAGGCCGCCTCGCCCCAAAGAAAAGAAAGTGTTTGATCTGTGGGGCCAACGTGGGTTGAGCGGCGCACATTTTGCCGCTGGAAACTTGGTGGCATTTCTCCAGCAGATCAAGCAGTACTTGTAAAACATTGGCTCCCAATATGATTACTCTTTTCTTTTCCTATTCACACAAGGACGAGGCTCTTCGAGATGAGCTGGAGAAGCACCTTGCGGGGCTGAAACACGGGGGCATTATTGACACTTGGCATGATCGGCGTATTGAAGCCGGCGAGGAATGGGCAACGCAGATTGATGACCAACTAAGAACTGCTGACATTATCTTGTTGCTGGTCAGCGCAGATTTTATTGCCTCCAGATATTGCTATGAGTTGGAGATGAAAGAGGCATTGAGACGCCATGACGTGGGAGAGGCCAGGGTGATACCTGTCATCCTTCGGCCATGCGATTGGCACGATCTACCCTTTGGAAAATTGCAAGCAGCAACTCGCGATGGTCGTGCAGTGGTCAAGTTCCCCACTCTGGACGATGGGTTTCTAGAAGTGGTTCAGGCCATCAAAGTGGCTGCGAAATCCATGTATGGCAATACTGCCAAGGTGCCGTACCCGCAGAGTCAAGAACAACTGGCAAAACCCCAAGTTATGTCAAACACCTCTGGCCCGAGGTCCAGTGATCTTCGTGTTCGGCAGTCATTTTCGGATCATGATCGCGATACATTCATGACGGACAGCTTCGAATACATCGCAGCGTACTTTGAGAATTCCCTCTTGGAGGTGGCCACTCGTAACCCACAACTGAAGACTCAATATCGGCGACGGGATGCAAACAGCTTCGAGGCTGTCATTTATTCGGATGGAAAGCAGGTGTCCAAGTGCGGTATCTGGCTGGGTGGTCGTACTTTCATGGGCGACATTGCCTTCAGCTATTCAGGCTTGGGCAGTGGAAACAGTTTCAATGAAAGCATGAGTGTGGCGGACGATGGCTATTGCCTTGGGCTCAAGCCACTTGGGATGTTCCACTACTCGGGTCAACGAGATGTCCTCCTGACACAGGAGGGTTCGGCGGAATACCTATGGGAAATGCTCATACAGCCACTGCAGTGATGCATTATTCACTCGCAAAATGCCTTGGTGCTGCTTGGTCGTTCATTAGGGCTAGGGAGAATCGAATTGCTTAGATGGGATCAGTTGCATCAAGAACTTGAAAGGGCTAGCAATCGTCATCGTCAGCTTGCCGCGAAGTTCGAGCAGTTTGCTAGGTTCGTTGCAGAGCGTGTCGCCGCTCCAGCGTTTCCTATCAAGGGTATTAGTATCTCGTTGAACCTCGACGAAGGGGCCTTTTCTACAATCTTTGCTGGCCGCACTTTGTATTTCATCTTCGAGTCGGCGCTTGGTGAAAATGGGGCCTTAGTCGGAAATGTCACTTGTTACCTCAAGAAGGAATTCCCCTCACCGAGGTGCATCTCAATCGGCAATTTTCAGTTCACTGGAAGCGGCCAAACAACCCTCGTTGATCCGGCGGAGAATGATCACATCAACATTGATATTGATCTTGCTGCTCTGTATGTTGTGCTCAACTATTTTCACGAAAGTCTGTCGCGGTAAAACGCGAATCAAACGGGCCAGGCTGAGCTAACCCGGGTTTCACGGACACTTTTGAGAGTAGACAATACTACCGGAGGTGTCAGATGGGGAAAGAGGTCCAGAAGGTCAATGCGGAACGCAAACGCACAGCGTTACAGCAAGGAATTCAAGCTTGAAAAATAAATGGGGTCAGACACCATTGATGAGAAATCAAACGGGCCAGCCTGAACCGATTCAAACCGAACCAAAGGGGTCAGCTTCAGATTTATTTTTGAAAATTAAAGGGGCCAGGCTCGAATTTTTTCGCGCTGGCCTTCGTTGGAATTATCCGGGCTTGACCCCTTTGATCACTTGTCCTTCGTCTCGCATTGCGAACACTCGTTCGTCTGATTGAGCCGCGTGTGCTTAAATAAATGGGGTCAGACTCCATTTGCAGAAACCCCTGCCGTCGAAATTATAGAGGCCTGGCTCGAATTGAATTGCCGCATCACTCAAGGCGGGTAAACAGCAAGCTATGACATAATCCCCGGGCGCGGAGCACTCGACAAACAATAATTCGATAACCGCATTGGGGGAAAGCCCGATGAGCATGCTGTTCGCCGCGCCCTTGCAGGCCCCGGTAAAGGGGGCTTGATGCAGGCCATCCAGTCCGGCCGTTTGGTCGGGGGAAGAACGTCCGTCAGGTTTGCGATGCTGTTGCTGCTGCTGGCCGGCCTGTGGGTCGCCGTGGATTACCGCCTGAGTGCGCCCGGCTTCCGTTTATACGACAGGCTTTACGCCAGGCCGATCGTGATGGATCTGGATACGCTGGGCCGGGAAAGCCGGCAGGGCATCCTGGATACCTATTCCCAACTCCATTTCGCCTGCGGCGCCGAGCACGGCGTTCTGGGCGACGCGGTTTGCCGGGCAGCGCTTTCATCCTTCAACGGCATCGATGCCAGGGTTGTCGACTTCTTTTTCCGCAATGATCGCCTGTCGGCGGTGCGGATTTCGTTTGCCGGCAAAAGCCTTCCGCTGGTGCTTGCGCAGTTGCGGGAGCGATTCGGCCCGGAAGCCAGGCTCGGACCGCGCACCGCGGCACCCGGCAACCGGGTCGCCGGCTGGGTCAGGCCGGGCGGCGTCATCGCCGTCACCGACCATGCGGCTGGTAACGGGGCGCCCATCGTGTTGTGGACCTCGGGCGAGGCGATGCCGGACAGGGCAATGCGCAGGTAGGCGCGGCACTTCGAGGGAGGCGCCGCTGGTTTGACGATGACAGGTTTCATACGACAGAAGGGAGAAAAGGCATGACGGCTATCCGGTTCAGGTTGGTTTTTGCAGGGCTTGCGTTGGGTTTTCTGGTGGGGTGCGCGCATCAGGTGCCGGCCAATCCCAACCGTGCGGCGATTCCAACGCAGACGAACAAGCTGCCGCTGAACGTGGGGGTGTATTTTTCCAGCACGTTCGAGGGGTATCAGCTTTCGGAATCGAAGTGGGGGGATACCTGGAATTTCACGAATCTGGGACAGGCGAGCGCCTATCAGTTCCGCGAGGCGCTGGAAGAGAAATTCATCAAGGTCGTGAAACTGAAGAGCGCGCCGGGCAAGCAGCAGGCGACCGAACCGCCGCTCGACCTGGTGCTGGTGCCTGAAATCCAGGCCTACAACTTCGATATCCCCCTGACCAAGTTCCAGGTGTATCCGGCCACGATCACCTACAAGCTCAACCTCTACGAAGGCGATACGCTGGTGGCTTCGCCCATGGCGAATGGCGTGGGCGACACCACGGGCAGCCCGGGGCCCGACTTCTCCGAGAATCCGTCGCGCTCTGCCAGCCGGGCGATCGAGGAAGGCGTGAACAAGGCCATTGCGGTCATCGTCGACAGCCCGCAAGTCCAGAATCTGGTCAAGCAGCGCAAGCAAGCCGACGCCCGATAGAAAACCACCTGCAACCAATGAGGTCGCGCCTCATTGCTTGCAGGCGATCCATCACGAGAAGAATGCCATGCGCAAACTGTTGCTTCTCCCGTTGCTGACTGTATTGGCGGGCTGCGCGCCTGCCTATACGGTGTCGCAGTACCGCACCGATTCCGCAAATCCGGCGCGGTAACATCCCCTACATAAGAACACCGGGAGGCTCACGCCATGAAAACCATCGAGGAACGCCTCGCCCAGCTCGAGGCGCGGCTTGAACGCATCGAGCGTCTGCTGCCGGCGATGCACGCCGCGCAGGCTGCCGGGCCCGCCGTCCCCACCGCCACCCCGTCTGCTGCACCGCCTGCCGGCGGCGGCCAGGACCCGGTTCAGCCGGCGTACGCGACGCCGGCGATGGCGCGCCGCGTCATGGACCCGCAATACGGCACGGCGACGCGGCCGCGGTCGGGCGGCGGCGCGCTTTCGGTGACGCAGATTCTCGGCTGGACCGGGGCGACCGCGCTGGTGCTCGCGGTGGCCTACCTGATCCGGCTGGCGCTCGACGCGGGCTGGCTGACGCCGGAGCGGCAGCTGGGGCTGGCGGTGCTGTCGGGATTTGCGCTGATCGGCGCCGGCCTGAAGCTGCGTTCCGCCGACAGGCAGTATGCGAGCCTGCTGCCCGCAGGCGGCCTGGTGGTGCTGTTCCTCGCGATCTACGGCGCGCATCT
>JBGAFQ010000040.1:0-27105 GCA_044227195.1 Thiobacillus sp. | reverse complement strand
GCATCATGGCTTCCATGACGCGCCCGGCGTTCTGGCGCTTCAGCCGCCCGCGATGGCGCCGACGACGAGCAGCGGTTCGCGTCCGGCGGCAACCGCATCGGGCAGCAGCGCATCGGGCGCGAGATTCGACAGGTCGTCCTGGCAGGCAAAGAAACGCACCAGCGGACGCCGCTGGCCGGTGGCGCGGTCGCGCACGGCGCCGGCGAGCATGGGGTAGGCCGCTTCGAGGGCGTCGAGCACGGCGGCGAGCGTGACGGGGCGACGCACATCGAGTGCCAGTTCGGCGTCGCAGCGCGCCAGCGTGGCCAGGTGATACGGCAGGACGACGCGCACCCTGGCCATGTCGTTCCGCGCGTCCATGCTCAGGGTAGCGTCTGCACGCTGACCGAGAGCACGGCCGGCAGGTCGCGCACGATCGCATGCCAGTGGTCGCCCGCGTCCGGCGAGACGTAGACCTGGCCGCCGGTGGTGCCGAAGTACACGCCGCAGGGGTCGAGCGCGTCGACCGCCATCGCGTCGCGCAGCACGTTCACATAGCAATGTTCCTGCGGCAGGCCGTCGGTCAGCGCGTCCCAGGCGGTGCCGCCCTGCCTGCTTCGGTAGACGCGCAGCTTGCCCTCGGGCGGGTAGTGTTCGGAATCGCTCTTGATCGGCACGACGTACACCGTGTCGGGTTCATGCGCGTGCACCGCCATCGCAAAACCGAAATCGCTGGGCAGATTGCCGCTGACTTCGTGCCACGACTCGCCGGCGTCGTCGCTGCGCATCACGTCCCAGTGCTTCTGCATGAAGAGCGTCTGCGGCCGCGCCGGGTGCATCGCGATGCGGTGCACGCAGTGGCCGACCTCGGCTTCCGGTTCGGGGATGTATTGCGAGTGCAGGCCGCGATTGACGGGTTTCCAGCTCATGCCGCCGTCGTCGCTGCGGAACGCGCCGGCCGCCGAGATCGCCACGTACAGGCGGTTCGGGTTCGTCGGATCGAGCAGGATGGTGTGCAGGCACATGCCGCCGGCGCCCGGCATCCATTTAGCGCCCTGTTCATTTCTCAAGGCAGGCAATTCCTGCCAGCTCTGCCCGCCGTCGGTCGAGCGGAACAGCGCCGCGTCCTCCACCCCCGCATAGACCGTGTCCGGATCGGTCGGCGAAGGCTCCAGATGCCACACGCGCTTGAACGCCCAGGGCTTGGCCGTGCCGTCGTAATACAGATGCGTGCCGGGGTCGCCGACGTAGGCGAAATCGTTGCCGACCGGATTCCAGGTCGCGCCGCCGTCGTCGGAACGCTGGATCACCTGACCAAACCAGCTGCTGGTCTGCGAGGCATAGAGCCGGTCCGGATTGGCCGGCGACCCGGCCATGTGGAAGATTTCCCAGCCGCCGAAGAACGGCCCGCTTACCTGCCAGTCGCGGCGCTGGGCATCGGACGTCAGGATGAACGCGCCCTTGCGCGTTCCCACCAGGACACGGATACGGGTCATAGGTCTCTCTCCTTGGCAATCGTGTATGCGTCCGGGGCCATCACGCTGCGCGCGTCGCGGTCGTACCGGATGCGCCAGCCCCCGGAACCGGGCTCGGGGCCCGGGCCGCCTGGCAGCGCGCCGGCCTTCATCGGTTGTTCATGATAGTCGGCCGTTTCGGCCAGCAATTCGGCGGCGGCCGAAATCGGAGCGGTCCGGCTTCCGGCTCGGGGGGCATTGACGATGATCATGCAGCGCATGCGCGTCTCCTGTAACCTGCAAGTAGTGATGCGTCCCCCAAATGAATTCCGGGGCTTCCCACTCGACGGACCGGCTCCGTCGAAATCGACATGCCTTCTGAAAAATGGTCTGAAGATTCCTGGCGCGCCCCTTGCTTGTCACAGAAAGGCATCACACTGTCCCCCGCCATGAGCATCCACGTCGCAATCCGCCACACCACGCATTACCAATTCGACCGCCGCGTCACGCTGAGCCCGCACGTGATCCGGCTGCGTCCGGCGCCGCATTCGCGCACCCCCATCCTCGCCTACACGATGAAGGTCACACCGGAGAAGCACTTCATCAACTGGCAGCAGGACCCGTTCGGCAACTACCTGGCGCGGCTGGTGTTCCCGGAAGCGACGCGCGAGTTCTCGGTCGATGTCGAAGTGATCGCCGACATGACGGTGATCAACCCTTTCGATTATTTCATTGAAGACAGCGCCGAGCACTGGCCGTTCGACTATGCCGCGGCGCTGAAGCGCGAACTCGCGCCCTATCTCGAGACCGAGCCGGCGGGCGAACGGCTCAAGGCCTGGCTGGCCGAAGTGCCGCGCGAGCGGATGCACAGCAACGATTTCCTCGTCATGCTCAACCAGCGCCTGCAGCGCGACATCGCCTACACCATCCGCATGGAGCCCGGTATCCAGCCCTGCGAGGAAACGCTGGAGAAGGCGCTCGGCTCTTGCCGCGACACGGCCTGGCTGCTGGTGCAGATCCTGCGCCACCTCGGGCTCGCGGCACGTTTCGTGTCGGGCTACCTGGTGCAACTGACGCCCGACGTGAAGTCGCTCGACGGCCCCTCCGGGCCGGAAGCCGACTTCACCGACCTGCACGCCTGGGCCGAAGTGTATCTGCCGGGCGCCGGCTGGGTCGGACTCGACCCGACCTCGGGCCTGTTCGCCGACGAAGGCCACATCCCGCTTGCCGCCACCCCGCAGCCCTCGTCCGCCGCGCCGATCGACGGCATGACCGACAAGTGCGAAGTCGAATTCAGCTTCAGCAACACCGTCACCCGCATCAAGGAAGACCCGCGCGTGACGCTGCCGTATGCGGAAGAAGACTGGGCGGCGATTCTGGCGCTGGGCCACGCCGTCGACGAGAAACTCGCGCACCAGGATGTGCGCCTCACCCACGGCGGCGAGCCCACTTTTGTCTCCATCGACGACATGGAGGCACCGGAATGGAACACGGATGCGCTCGGGCGCCACAAAAGGGAGCGCGCCGAGGTGCTGGTGCGGCGTTTGAAAGACCGCCTGGCGCCCGGCGCGCTGCTGCACACCGGGCAGGGCAAGTGGTATCCGGGCGAGCCGCTGCCGCGCTGGGCGCTGGGCATCTACTGGCGCCGCGACGGCGTACCGGTGTGGAAAAACCCGGCGCTGCTCGCCGAGGCCGACTGGAATTACGGCCATACGCATCTCGACGCCCAGCGCTTCGCCGAAACCCTGGCGCAGCACCTGGGACTGGCCGCGCGCTACGTCCAGCCGGCGTACGAAGACGCGCTCGCCGCGTTGCTGCAGGAAGCGGAACTGCCCGCCAACGTCGCGCCGGGCCACACCGAACTCGACAGCGCCAACCTGCGCGGCGCGCTGGCCAACAAGCTGTCGCGCGGGCTGAACACGCCGACCGGCTACATCCTGCCGCTCGCCTGGCGCTGGGCCACGCACGACTGGATGAGCGCGCCCTGGGAAACCCGGCGCGACCGCCTGTATCTGCTGCCCGGCGATTCGCCGATGGGCCTGCGGCTGCCCCTGTCCAGCCTGCCCTGGGTGGCCGAGGACGAACGCGAACCGACGGTCGAGGTCGATCCCTTTGCCGTGCAGCCGCCGCTGGCCGATTACCACGGCGAAATCGCCGCACGCTTCTCGAGTACGCAGCCGCCTGCACCGTCGCGCATCCGCGAACAGCATGCACCGCATCACGCGCTCAAGGCCCAGGTCGAGGTGCCGCGCACCGCGCTCACGGTCGAGTCGCGCGGCGGCTGCCTGTTCGTCTTCATGCCGCCGGTCGCCACACTGGAGCAGTACCTCGGCCTCATCGCGGCGATCGAGACCACCGCCGCCGCGCTCAAGCTGCCGGTGGCGATCGAGGGCTACACGCCGCCGTCCGACGCCCGCATCGAGAAGCTGATGGTCACCCCCGACCCCGGCGTGATCGAGGTCAACATCCACCCCGCGCACAGCTGGCCGCAGCTCGTCGCCACCACCACGATGCTCTACGAGGAAGCGCGCCTGTCGCGGCTCGCCGCCGAAAAGTTCATGCTCGACGGCCGCCACGCCGGCACCGGCGGCGGCAACCACGTCACGCTCGGCGGCGCGACCCCGGCCGACAGCCCCTTCCTGCGTCGCCCCGACCTGCTGGCGAGCCTCGTCACCTACTGGCAGCATCACCCGGCGCTGTCCTATCTCTTCTCCGGGCTCTTCATCGGCCCCACCAGCCAGGCGCCACGCGTCGACGAAGGCCGCATCGAGCGCCTGTACGAACTGGAGATCGCCTTCCAGCAGATGCCCGCCGGCAACGTGCCGCAGCCCTGGCTGGTCGATCGTTTGTTAAGAAACCTGCTCACCGACCTCACCGGCAACACCCACCGCTCCGAGTTCTGCATCGACAAGCTGTATTCGCCTGATTCGCCCTCGGGACGCCTGGGCCTGCTCGAATTCCGTGCTTTCGAAATGCCGCCGCACGCGCGCATGAGCCTGGCGCAGATGCTGCTCCTGCGCGCGCTGGTCGCCCGCTTCTGGGACAAGCCCTACAGGAAGCCGCTGATGCGCTGGGGCACGCAGTTGCAGGACCAGTGGATGCTGCCGCACTACCTGTGGGCGGATTTGAAGGACGTGATCGCCGACCTCAACGACGCCGGCTTTCCCTTCCAGCTCGACTGGTACCGGCCCTTCCTCGAATTCCGCTTCCCGCGCTACGGCACCCTGCAACTCGACAACCTCCAGATCGAACTGCGCACCGCGATCGAGCCCTGGCACGTGCTGGGCGAGGAATCGACCAGCCTGGGCACCGCGCGTTACGTCGATTCCTCGGTCGAGCGCCTGCAGGTGAAGGTGAACGGCCTCACCGACAGCCGCTACGTGCTCGCCTGCAACGGCCGCCGCGTGCCGCTGGCGCCGACCGGCGTGCACGGCGAATCCGTGGCCGGCGTGCGCTACCGCGCGTGGCAGCCGCCCTCGGCGCTGCATCCCACCATCGGCATCCACTCGCCGCTGGTGTTCGACCTCATCGACACCTGGAACGGCCGCGCCATCGGCGGCTGCACCTACCGCGTCGTCCACCCCGGCGGGCGCGCCTACGACCGCTTTCCGGTCAACGCCATGGAAGCCGAATCGCGCCGCCATGTCCGTTTCCAGGACTGGGGGCACAGCGCCGGCAGCTTCACCCCGCCGCCGTGGATCGCCCCGCTCGCGCGCTTCTTCCCCGGCGGCACCCCGCCCGGGCCGATGGCGCCGCCGGCGGAGGAATTCCCCGGCGAGTTTCCGCACACCCTCGATCTGCGCCGCCGCTGAGTCGCGCCTTTGACCACACCGCCATGACGATCGACTATCCCTACGGCAAGCTCGCCCTCAACGATGCCCACCTCATTGCCGGCGGCGCCAACCAACTGCTGACAGCGCTGCAGGAACATGCCGAAGCCGGCATGGAGAATGCCGATCCGCAGGCTGCGCGCCTGGTCAGGAAAGGCGTGGACCTCGGCGACGCCCTGCTCGACAACGCCCGGCTCCTGGTATCGCGCGGCGTGTTTTCGCGCGAGCGGCATCTCAGCGAAATCCTCATCTACTGCGCCGCCATCGCGCAGGGCTGCGAAGTCTGCGCGCTCACCCACATCGAGGGCGCGATCCGGGCCAAGGCGCCGGATGCGATTGTCGACGCGGTGCAGGCGATCGCGCTGTACATCCACGCCCAGGCGGACGACGACACCTATCTGCTGTTCGATGCCTATACCCGGCACTGGCAGCGCTTCGCCGACTGGCCGCGCCTGCCCGATGGGCGCGTGACCAACCTCAAGTTCTACAACCTGGTTGCCCTGCTGATGAGCCTGGTCGTGCGCAAGCGCAGGCTGGTGCGCCTGCACAGCCGCGAACTGCTGACCAAGAGCGACGTCACCCCGGAGGAACTGCTGGAGGTGATCGGCATCGCCCAGGTCATGGGGGGGTTCCCGGCTCGCTGGGAAGCTGTCCACATTCTCGACGTGGCACGCGAACAGGCCGCCGCCGACGCGCTGCCACCGGCCTTCGTGTCCGTACTGCAGCGCATGCCCCCGGCCGGGCCTCACGCCTGAAACCGGCCCGGTTACGACCTTCCATTCCCGCAAAGGATCCCTGCATGGCCCACATCCACTTCATCGGCGGCGAAAAAGGCGGGGTCGGCAAATCGCTGGTCGCGCGCCTCCTCGCGCAATACCTCATCGACCACGAACGCCCCTTTCTCGGCTTCGACACCGACAAGTCGCACGGCGCGCTGATGCGCTTCTATGCCGGCTATGCCTCGCCCATCGTCGTCGACCGATACGAAAGCCTCGACGCCATCGTCGAAGCCGCAGCCGCCGAACCCGGCCGCAGCATCCTCGTCGATCTCGCCGCACAGACGCAGGAGGCACTCACGCAATGGATGGACGAGTCCGGCCTGCTGGAACTGTCGAGCGAGATGGGCATCGCCCTCACTTACTGGCACGTCATGGATTCCGGCCGCGACTCGGTCGACCTGCTGAAGAAACTGCTCGACCGCTTCGGCTCGCGTCTCAACTACGTGCTGGTGCAGAACCACATCCGCGGCGACAACTTCGACATTCTGGAATCGTCGGGCGAAAAGAAACGGGCACTCGAACTGCATGCCCGCATCGTCCAGATCAAGCGCCTGCACGAAGCCTCGATGGTCAAAATCGACAGCCACAGCAGCAGTTTCTGGGCCGCCACCCAGCGCGCCGACGAACACGCGCTCGGCATTCTCGAACGGCAGCGCGTGAAGCTGTGGCTGAAGCACGCCTACGGCGAAATCGATTCCCTGCACCTTTGACGGATGCCCCGGGTTTTTCCGGGGGCGACACGGCACACGCGCCGGCTCGGGCGCGACTCAGCCTACCCTGCGCATCAACAGGCTGTGCCATCCCGTGGCATAGGTCTCGAAGCCCGGTGAGCGGGCGTGGCCGATGCGCCATGTCATGCCGGCGATGCGCGCAGTCGCCGCGCCACGCGGTTGCGAGAACAGCGCTTCGCTGCCTTCGAAAGCCAGCACGTCGCCGATGCGTTGCGGGTCGGGATCGGCCAGCACGCGGCCGCTGTCGTCGACGATCACGGCACGCGTCATTGCTGCCTCGTGCGGCGACAGCGGAATGCGTTTCAGGGTTTCAGGGCCCAGCGCATCCCAGCGGAACACAATGCCGAGCACGCCCAGCGGTTTGCCGTGCACCGCCCCGCGCTCGCGCACGGTACAGGAATAGACCAGCACGTTCTGGCCGCCCACCAGCGGGCTGGCGTGCACGGATTCGAAGCCGAACTGGGTGCCGCTGTGCGTGGCCAGCGCGCTCTTGAACCAGGTACTGTCCGCCACGACGGCGCCGCGCGAATGCGGCCATTGCCGAGGCCGGCCGTTGGCGAGGATGCGGCCGTCGAGATCGGCGAGCACGAGGTCGAAATAGACCGTGTAGGAATCGAGGATCTGGCCGAGCCGCTGGCTGACGAAACGCAGCGTGTCGGGGGCCGGGTTTTTCGCGGCCTCGACCACGGCGGAATCCGTCGCCCACCAGCGCACGTCGCAGCTGCGCTCGTAGAGATTGCGGTCGATGAGGTCGATGGCGTTGAGCGCCAGATCGCACAGGCGGTTGTCGGTCGCATCCTTGGACAGGCGTTCCGCCACGACGTTGAGCTCGCCGGTGATCGATTTCGAGGTGTCCTCGATGGCCTGCGCGGTCTGCTCGGTCGACGCGGCGAGCCCGGACAGCTGCTCGGCGACGACCGCGAATCCGCGTCCTGCTTCGCCTGCCCGCGCTGCCTCCACGCGGGCGTTCATCGAGAGGATATGGATGGTGCGGTTGACCCGCCTGATCCTGTCGAGCGCCTCGACGACTTCCTTCAGCATGCGCTGCGACAGGCCGATCATGGACTGCGCGTGTTCCTCGGCCGATACGTTCTCGGCTACGGCCCTCTTTTCCGGCAGCGTCTTCGAGACCAGATGGAGTGCGGGATTAGCCATGGTCAGCTCCTTGCACCCAGTATGTAGCGTGAGGGCGGGGCGGTTTCGACCACAGGTTCGGTCGCTGTCGCCGGCGCGTCCTGCATGGCGGGCTGGGCAGCCAGCAGGCCGAACTTGTCGCGCAGGGTCATGGACAGCAGCACCAGCGATTCGTCCGGCAGATTTTCGACGGCGCGGAAGATGCCGTCTGCATAGCGGGCGTCGCCCGCCAGCCGCACCAGATCGATTTCCGGCCCGCCGGCTTTGCGCGCGGCGAACTTCAGCTTCACCATCTCGTTGAGGGTTTCACGGTCCATATTCTCTCCTGTTTATGAGTATTTAATTAACTACTGATTTAACGGGCGGGCCGCGTCCTGCTTGAGGGTGGGCGCTCACAATTTCATCTGGTGAAAAGGCTGCCGCGGTTCAGGCCTGCGCGGCTTCCTGGAGTGCCTTCAGGCTCTCCTCCACGCCGGCGGCGTGGGTGAGTTCGGCGACGTTGTCCTTGGTGAAGAAGCCCTGGAAACCGCCGAAGCGCTGCACGTATTCGATGATGAGCGAAGAGTACTCGGAGGCGCTGGAGAAGATCTGCTTGAGCCCCTCTTCCTTCGAGCCGATCACGTCGAGCAGGAATTTCTGTCCGCAGTCGCGCAGGCGCTGCACCACGACGTCGATGTTGGGCACGCCATCGACTTCGCCGTCCGCCACGGCCACCGCGATGTGGTGCAGGCGCGGCCCGAAGTTGCGCACGAAGGCCTCGGTCGGCGATTCGGTGAGCAGGTGGTTCATGAAGTAGGGGTGGTTGGCGGCGGTGAAGACCTTGGCCGGACATTCCAGTTCGTTGGCGTAGTGCACGCTCTTGGTCACGTTGGTCGACGAGTTCTGGTCGGCGATGTCGTACGAGCCCCAGTAGTAGTAGCTCGACAGCGTGAGATATTCGAGGATGGCGGCTTCGCGGTTCTGGCTGTAGATGCGCGTGGCGAGGTGATCGATGGGCAGCAGCATGGCGTCGATGCCGAGCTGCTTCTGCGTCGCCTTCGCCGCCTCGTAGGCGGCCTGCATGTCCTCGCGGATGCTGCTCCAGCCCAGCGCGTAGACGCGGATATCGGACTCGGGCCGCTCCCAGTAGGCGACGATGTTGTGCGTGTAGGGACTGGGCTTCACCACCGCCATGTTGCCCGGCAGTTCGAGCTTCCTGATCTGCTCCTGGTTGAAGAAGCGGATGTCGCGCGCCTTCTGCATGTCGACCACGGCGTGCGGGTCGGTCACGCGCAGCACCTCGCCCATGTAGCGCGAGTTGGGTTTGACCGCGCCGATGGGATAGACCTCGTTGAGGCTGCGGAAGATGCCGCGCACGTTGGGGTCCTTCACCTCGCGCACCAGGATGTCCGGCGCGTTCATGTCGATGCGCAGGATGTGGGTGTAGTGCGACTCCGATTCGAGCGTGACGAGATAGTGGTACGGCGTCATCACGCACAGCTCGGCCACGTAGGCGACCGAGTGGCTGGGCTCGACGGTGATCATCAGCGCGTCGATCTGGCGGATCGCGTCGGTGAGCCCGATGCGGTCGCGTTCTTCGAGCAGCGCACCGAGATAATCTTCGAATTCCGCCGAGTTGCGCTTGTCGCCGGCGCGGGAAAAGGCGAACGAGTTGCTTTTCATGCGAGGCTGAACTGTTTTTGCGAAAGCGATTGCGCGTGGGCAGCGCGGAAATAGGTCTGCGCGATGGCGTCCGACAGCTGGCCGAGGCCGGCTTGGATGCGGTCGCAGAATTCATGCAGGCCGGCCTGGGCGAGCTTGCGGCCGTCGGCCGCGTCGAGTTCGCGGATCAGCGAAACGACCTGGCGCTGCGGGCCGTCGCCGGGCAGTTCGCCGAGCGCGGACTGCAGCTCGGCGAGGCAGTGGCGCACGCTGCGCGGGAACTGCGGATCGTTGAGCAGATAGTGGACGACCTTGTAGCCCTTGGCGTGGACGCCGACGTGGCGGCGGTACATCTGGTGCGCAGACAGCGCGTGCAGCACGCTCATCCACACCAGGTCGTAGAACTGGCCGCCCTGGAACGGGAGGTTGACTGCGTAGCTCACGTCGAGCACCCGGCTGGTCATGTCGGCGCGCTCGACGTTGCGGCCGATGCGCATGAACTGGAAGGCCTCGTCGCGGCTCATGGTGCCGGACAGCAAACCCACCACGGCCTGGCGGCGGCGGATGATCTCGGTCAGCACTTCCATCCGCTTGCGGCGGTCGAGCGCGCTGCTCTTGTGGGTGCTGGTGTAGAGGTAGAGCTCGTTCACCCATTCCCAGGATTCGCGCGGCAGCACCTCGCGGAAGGTGCGGGTGTTCTCGCGCGCGTGGCGCACGCAGGCGAAGATCGACGAGGGGTTGCGCTCGTCCTGGATGAGGAAGCTCATCACGGCGGATTCGCTCGCCTCGTCGTACAGCGCGTGGAAGGGTTCGGCCAGGCCGACGACCTTGAGCAGGTCTTCCCAGCCGAAGCTGGCGCCGCGCGGCATGTCCATCAGCATCATGGTGGTGGCGTTGATGAGGCGCGCGGTATCTTCCGCACGCTCCAGGTAACGCGCCATCCAGTAGAGGTTCTCAGCGACCCGGGCCAGCATATGCGTACCCCCAGTGGTTGTAGCGAGCGGGCGTCAGCCGGGCGCGCCCGGAGCGCAGAAACCGGAATGTACGTGGCAGTACATGAGGATTTCGAGCACCGGACGCGCCCGGATCACGCCCGCGCAGTAAATCAAAGGGGGTACGCATCAGCAGGTCTCCTGCACGATCCATGTGTCCTTGCTGCCGCCGCCCTGCGAGGAATTCACCACCAGCGAGCCGCGCCGCAACGCCACGCGCGTGAGGCCGCCGCGCGTCACGTAGAAGTCCTTCGACTGCAGGACGAAGGGGCGCAGGTCGACGTGCCGCGGCTCGATCGCGTCGTCGCACAGCGTCGGCACGGTGGACAGGGACAGGGTGGGCTGCGCCATGTAGTTGCGCGGGTTGTCCGTGATGAGTTCGGCGAATTTCGCCTGCTCCTCGGGCGTGGACTTCGGCCCAACCAGCATGCCGTAGCCGCCGGATTCGTTGGCCGGTTTCACCACCAGCTTGTCGAGGTTGGCCAGCACGTAGTCGCGATCTTCCTCGTGCATGCACAGGTAGCTCGGCACGTTGGGCAGGATGGCCTGTTCGCCCAGGTAGTACTCGATCATCTTCGGCACGTAGGCGTACACCACCTTGTCGTCGGCCACGCCCGAACCGGGCGCGTTGGCGATGCCGACCTTGCCGGCCTTCCAGGCGCGCATCAGCCCGGGCACGCCCAGCGTGGAATCCGGACGGAAGGCTTCGGGGTCGATGAAATCGTCGTCGATGCGGCGATAGATCACGTCGAGCCGGGTCAGACCCTCGATCGTCTTCATGTATACGCAGTCGTCGTCGAGCACGACCAGGTCCGAGCCCTCGACCAGGTGCGCGCCCATCTGCTGCGCCAGATACGAATGCTCGAAATAGGCCGAATTGAAGATGCCCGGCGTGAGCACCGCGATTTCGGGACGGTCGCCCGCGCGCGGCGACAGCGCGGCGAGCATGTCGTAGAGCGCGGCCGGGTAGTCGTCCACCGGCAGCACGTCGTAGCGCGCGAAGAGCTCGGGGAAGAGCTTCTTCATGAGCTGGCGGTTTTCCAGCATGTACGAAACCCCCGAGGGCACGCGCAGGTTGTCTTCCAGCACGTAGACCGTGCCGTCGCCGTCGCGCACGAGATCGGTGCCGCAGATGTGCGCCCACACGCCGAAGGGCGGATTGGCGCCGACGCAGGCCGCGCGGAAGTTCTTCGAATCGGCCAGCACCTCGGCGGGGAAGACGCCGTCCTTCACGATCTTCTGTTCGTGGTAGATGTCGTCGATGAACAGGTTGAGCGCCTTGAGGCGCTGCCTGAGTCCGGCATCGATGCGGTCCCATTCGGTCTTGGCGAGGATGCGCGGCACCACGTCGAAGGGCCAGGCACGGTCGATGTTGCCGGCCTCGGAATACACGGTGAAGGTGATGCCCGCCGCCATGATCGCGGCGTCCACCGCACGGTGGCGCGCTTCGAGCTCTTCCGGCGCCAGCGTGGCAAAGTACTCGCACAGGCCGTCGGCGCCGTTGCGCGGCTTGCCCGGGGCCTCAAGGAGTTCATCGAACCCGCCCATCAGCGGATACGTTCCGCAATCGATCTTCATTTTCCAGCCTCCGAACCGTGCGCAGCTTTGTTGTTCAGAAGGCGCACACGCTACTCCTCCAGCAGCCTCTGTGCCAGCCGGACAAAACGCATGGAAAACAGGGGATTACACTTACGGTTCGGTTTGCGATGGGCGCGGTATGCGCCAGCACGGGGCGGGTTTGGGCGTGCCGCTCTGTTTTAGTGCGCCGGATGCAGCCCGGCGGCGCGGTTCGCCTGCTTAGGCCGCCGCGCGCTCGACCGCCGCCAGGTCCAGCCACACCCGGCTGCCCTCGACCTTGATCGGAAACTCGCGCGCGCAGCCTTCGTCCGGCGCCACCGCGCAGCCGGAGTCGAGTTCGACGTTCCAGCCGTGCAGCGGGCAGGTCACCTTGCGCCCGTGGACGATGCCCTGCGACAGCGGCCCGCCCTTGTGCGGGCAGCGATCCTCCAGAGCAAAGATTGCGTCCTCGGCATTGCGGAACACGGCGATGTCGGTGCTGCCGTGGCGCACCACGCGCGCGCCAAGTTTGGGGATGTCGTTCACATCCAGGATGTCGATCCAGTGGTTCATTTCGATTTCTTCCTTCATGCGGCGACGGTTTCGAATTCGTGGGCGAGCTTGCCTTCCTTCGCGCGCTCGACCCACGGGTCCTTCTCGACGGAAAGCGCGAAGATCAGGCGGTCGTACAGGGCGCGGCGGCCTTCGGCGTCGTCGAGGATTTTCTTCTTCACGTAGTCCAGCCCCACGCGTTCGAGGTAATGCACAGTGCGGTCGAGGTAGCGCGCTTCCTCCCGATACAACTGCAGGAAGGCGCCGGAATATTCGAGCACTTCCTCGGTGGTCTTCACCTTGATGAGGAACTGCGCGACCTCGGTCTTGATGCCGCCGTTGCCGCCCACGTAGATTTCCCAGCCCGAATCGACGCCGATCACGCCCACGTCCTTGATCGCGACCTCGGCGCAGTTGCGCGGGCAGCCGGAGACGGCGAGCTTGACCTTGTGCGGCGCCCACATCTTGAAGAAGACCTTCTCCAGATCGATGCCCATCTGCGTCGAATCCTGCGTGCCGAAGCGGCACCACTCGGAACCGACGCAGGTTTTCACCGTGCGCAGCGCCTTGCCGTAGGCGTGACCCGAGGGCATGTCGAGGTCGGCCCAGACTTTCGGCAGGTCCTCCTTCTTCACGCCCAGCAGATCGATGCGCTGGCCGCCGGTGACCTTCACCGTGGGGATGTTGTACTTCTCGGCGACGATGGCGATGCGCTTCAGCTCCGACGGCGTCGTCTGCCCGCCCCACATGCGCGGGATCACCGAGTAGGTGCCGTCCTTCTGGATGTTGGCGTGCGCGCGTTCGTTGATGAAGCGCGACTGCGGATCGTCCTCGGCCTCGCCCGGCCAGGTCGAGATCAGGTAATAGTTGAGCGCGGGCCGGCACGACGCGCAGCCGTCGGGCGTGCGCCATTCCATCGCCTGCATCACCTGCGGGATCGTCAGGTATTTGTTCGAACGAATCGCCGCGCGCACGTCCTCGTGGGTGTGGTCGGTGCAGCCGCACACGCTCTTCTTTTTCGGCGCGGCGGAATAGTCGCCGCCCGCCGTCACCGCCAGGATCTGCTCGACGAGACCGGTGCACGATCCGCACGAGGACGAGGCTTTCGTGTGCTTCCTCACATCTTCCAGCGTGAAGAGCCCCTTCTCGCGGATCGCCTTGACGATGTCGCCCTTGCACACCCCGTTACAGCCGCACACTTCCATGTCGTCGGTCATGGCGGCAGCCTTGTTGATGCCCTGGTGGCCGAGGTTGCCGCAGTGGTCCTGGCCGAACATCAGATGGTCGCGCAGCCCGGTCACGTCCTTGCCGTCTCGCAGCAGCGAGAAGTACCACGCGCCGTCCACGGTGTCGCCGTACAGTACGCCGCCGACGAGCTTGTTGTCCTTGATGACGAGCTTCTTGTACACGCCGCCGATGGGGTCGGAATAGAGGATGGATTCGGTGCCCTCGCCGCCCATGAAATCGCCGGCGGAAAAGAGGTCGATGCCGGTGACCTTGAGCTTGGTCGAGGTCACCGATCCTTCGTAGCGGCCAATGCCGTAGTGCGCCAGATGGTTGGCCGCGACCTTGGCCTGCTCGAACAGCGGCGCGACGAGGCCGTAGGCGATGCCGCGATGCGCGGCGCATTCGCCGATGGAATAGATGCGCGGATCGGTCACGGTCTGCAGCGTGTCGGTGACGACGATGCCGCGGTTGCAGTGCAGGCCGGCGGATTCGGCCAGTTCGCTGTTGGGGCGGATGCCGACGGCCATCACCACCAGATCGGCCGGGGCCTCGCTGCCGTCCTTGAACTTGATCGACGCCACGCGGCCGTCGGCGCCGGCCACCAGTTCGGCGGTCTGCTTCTGCAGCAGGAACTGCATGCCCTTCTCTTCCAGCGATTTCTGCAGCAGGCGCGCGGCGGGCTCGTCGAGCTGGCGCTCCATCAGCCACGGGCCGATGTGGACGACGCTAACGTCCATGCCGCGCTTCATCAGGCCGTTGGCGGCTTCCAGGCCCAGCAGGCCGCCGCCGATCACCACCGCATGCTTGTACTGGCTGGCCGCGCGGATCATCGCATCGACGTCGGCGATGTCGCGAAAGCTGATCACGCCCGGCAGATCCTTGCCCGGCACCGGCAGCATGAAGGGCGTGGAGCCGGTGGCGAGGAGCAGACGGTCGTACGCGGCGCGCGTGCCGTCGTCGGTCTCGACAAAACGGGCCTGGCGGTCGATCTTCACGACCTTCTTCCCCATGTGCAGCGTGATCTGGTTTTCCGCGTACCAGTCGAGCGGATTGAGGATGATGTCGTCCACCGTCTGCTCGCCGGCGAGTACCGGCGACAGCAGGATGCGGTTGTAGTTGGGATGCGGCTCGGCGCCGAAGACGGTGATGTCGTAGAGGTCGGGCGCGAGCTTCAGCAGTTCTTCGAGGGTGCGCACCCCCGCCATGCCGTTGCCGACCATCACCAGTTTCATTTTGGGCGTGCGGCCCAAGGGCGTACTCATATCCATATCACCACTCCTAGACACTGACCTAAGTGATGACCGAGATACGCCGTTGCATTCGGTCTGCTTGTTACAACTCTAGCAATCGCTGTGCCATATCCGACATCTGCCGCGAAGGCCTTGTCCTGCCTCGATCTTTGGCCGGCCCGCCCGAATCCTCACCCTGAGATGCGCACCATCGCGGTGCCTTCGATGGCCTTATGCACCACGTGCTGCCTCAGAAAATCCCGCTTATCGATGTTTCCCCCTCGCATGACACATACCCGTATTGCGAGCAGCGCGAAGCATCCAGCCCGAGGACGGACGCAACCGGATCGCCGCGTCGCTCCGCTCCGCGCAATGACGCATCAGCGTTTCGTCAGGCGGCCGCGCGCCCGAAGCCGTTGATCGCGGTGATCGCACGGGCCTGGTTCAGGTCCTCGGTGTAGCCTGCGGCAAACAGGCAGACCGCGAGCTGGTTGCGAATCGGCAGGGGCAGGGGCGGTGCATCGCGCAAGGCCTGCGCGATCCATGCGCCGGTCGCGCGCGCATCGCCCGGAGGCAGGTTGGAGGCCGTCGAAAGCGTCGATTGCGCCTCGTACACGCGCTGCGCCTGGCCGTCCTGGATCAGCAGCATGTCGGGACGCTTCAGCGGATCGGCAAAGGCTTCGCCCTCGCAGCCTTCGAACAACATCGCGACGCCGCCCAGCGCTTCGAGCACTTCGCACGTCGGCGCGACCTCGCTGGCCGTCCGTACCGGCGTGACGCGCACCGACTGCGGACCGAGCACGTCGGCGAGCGCAGCCAGGCGGATCACCCAGCCGTCGATGCCCAGACGCGAACGCAGCGCCAGCAACGCGGCCAGCCCCGGATTCAGCAGCGCCACCGGGGCGAACGCGATGCCTTCCTCGGCCAGGGCAGCGTTGACTTGCGAAGAGGTGGTGCTCGGCAGGATGCCGAGCTCGCGCAGCACATAGACCGCCGCGGTGCCGCCGCCGCCTTCGAGCACGCCATGGATCAGCACCGGGATGCCGAAGCTTTTCAACAGCAGCGCCAGCAGCGGCGTGAGATGCGGATGCGCGCGTACGCCGTGGTAGGTGGGCAGCACCACGGTGCGGAAGGGGCCGGGGGGCGCAACGAGATCGGGCAGCCGTTCGGCCAGCGCGGCGTGCAGGCCCAGCCAGGCGTCGAGCCCGGGGTCGTGCTGGTTCAAGGCGACCAGAAAGGCGGCGGTCTCCAGTTCGGGCACGCCGCCGTCGAGCAGTGCCGCCCCAAGCCCGCGCGCCTCGATATAGTCCATGCCTTCGCCGGCCTCGATCTGCCGAATCAAAGTGGCGTAGCTCATGCCGCCGCCCGGTTCCCGGCGATCAGCCGTTTCAGTTCGGGCACGCACGAACCGCACTCGGTGCCGCACTTGAGCGTGTCCTGCAGCGCGGCGAGATCGGCACCGCGGGCGATGGCCGCGAGGATGTCGGGCTCGGCGACGTTGAGGCAGTTGCAGACGATGCGCCCACGCCCTGCCGTGGCTGCGGGCGGACGCGCCACCGGCGCCAGCATCCAGGCGCGCAGGCCTGCGGCCTCGACGCCTTCGACGATGAGATCGCGCAGCCACTCGAAGGCTGCGGTTTCGCCCGTGAGGCGGGCGGCGACGACCTTGCCGGACTCGACGCGAATGCGCTTGCTGACGCCGCGCGGACGGTCTTCGTACTGCATCACGGCGAGCGGATCGTCGAGGCCCAGCGCACCATCGAGCGCAACGAGCAGCGCGTCGGGGGGCGGGCCGTCGTGTGCGAGCCGCAGCGTCAGCACATCGTGCTCGCGACCGGACAGGCCGGCGGCCGCATAGTCGCAGGCGCGCAGGAGCGGCTGTACGGCATCGAGCAGTTTCGCTCCGTCGCCTGTCGCGAGCACGGCCATGCGCCAGGGCAACTCGGCCTTCGCCACTTGCACGGCGGCGTGCTTCAGTTCCGGCTGTTTGGAAACGGCATCGAACACCGGCAGCGTCAAGGCGTTGATCCCCGTCCCGCTCATGTAGCGCGCACCCCAGTGCATGGGCAGGAAACACTGGCCGGGCCGCAGCGTGTCGCTCGCCTCGACTTCCAGCACGGCAGCGCCGCGCCGGCTTTTCACCCGCACCAGATCGCCGGCGGCAAGCCGGCGCAATTCCATGTCGCGCACGTTCATCGACAGCAAGGGCGTAGGCACGTGGGAAAACAGCCGCGCGACCTTGCCGCTGCGACTCATGGCGTGCCACTGGTCGCGCAGGCGACCGGTATTGAGATGCAGCGGATAGCGCGCGTCGATGGCTTCGGCCACCGGCTTGTACGGCGCCGCATGAAACGCGGCGCGCCCGCTGGCGGTGGGATACGCACCGTCGGCATACAGGCGCACCGCGCCTTCGGCCGCCCCCTCGGGAAACGGCCACTGCCGCGGCGCGGCGTCGAGCAGCGCATAGGACAGGCCGGTGATGTCGAGATCGCGCCCGCGCGTGGTTTCGCGGTGTTCGTCGAATACGGCTTCGGCGCTTGCGTACGGGAACAGCCGCGCGCCCGCGTCCGGCCGCAGCCGGCGCGCGAAATCGCAGGCGATCCGCCAGTCCGGCCGCGCCTCGCCCGGCGGCGACACGGCGGTGCGCACGCGGGCGATGCAGCGTTCGGAATTGGTCATCGTGCCTTCGGTCTCGCCCCAGGTCGCGGCGGGCAGCAGCACATCGGCATACGCACAGGTTTCGGTGTCGGCGTAGGCTTCCTGCAGCACCACCAGTTCGGCGTTTTCCAGCGCGGCATGCACGCGGTTCTGGTCGGGCAGCGACTGTGCAGGGTTGGTGCAGGCGACCCACACCGCCTTCACCTCGCCCGCGGCGAGTGCGTCGAACAGCTCCACCGCCGTCTTGCCGGGTTGCACGGGCACGCTGTCCACGCCCCACAGACGCGCGACTTCTGCACGGTGTTCCGGGTTCGCCAGATCGCGGTGCGCCGACAGCAGGTTGGCCAGACCGCCGACCTCGCGTCCGCCCATGGCGTTGGGCTGGCCGGTCAGCGAGAGCGGCGCGGCACCGGGTTTGCCGATCTGCCCGCAGGCAAGATGCAGGTTGACGAGCGCGGCGTTCTTGTCGACGCCGCAGCTGGATTGATTGAGACCCTGGCAATACAGCGACAGCGTCGGCCCGCTGGCGAACCAGCGCGCGGCCGTGACGATGTCGCCCGCCGCCACGCCGCAGATTGCGGCAGCCTTTTCCGGCGTGTAGTCGCGCACGATGTCGCGCAGGGCGTCCCAGCCTTCGGTGTGCGCGGCAATGTAGTCCCGATCGATCAAGCCCTCCCACAGCATCGCGTTAAGCATGGCGTGATAGAGCGCCACGTCGGTGCCGGGCAGGATGGCGAGATGCAGGTCGGCCTCGGCCGCCGTGTCGGTGCGGCGCGGATCGACGACGACGAGCTTCAGATTCGGGTTGGCCTTCTTTGCCGCCTCGATGCGACGGAACACGATGGGGTGCGCGTAGGCGGTATTCGAGCCGGCGATGAAGATCGTGCCGGCATGGTCGATGTCGTCGTAGCAGCCGGGCGGCGCATCGGCGCCGAGCGTGGCCTTGTAGCCCGCCACCGCGCTCGACATGCACAGGCGCGAATTGGTGTCGACGTTGTTGGTGCCGATCAGGCCCTTGGCGAGCTTGTTGAAGACGTAGTACGCCTCGGTGGTGAGCTGTCCGGAGATGTAGAAGGCGACCGCATCGGGCCCATGCTCGCGGATCACGGCATTGAATTTCGCGGCGACATGATCGAGCGCCGCGTCCCAGCCCACCCGCGTGCGCGGCGATGCGCGGTCCGTGCGCAGTTCCGGATACAGCGCACGGCCCGAGGCGCGCGCCGCCAGATGCAGCGTCGCACCCTTGGTGCACAGCTTGCCGCGATTGGCCGGATGCGCCGGATCGCCCCGTACGCCGATGATCTTTTCGGCGTCGGTCTCGATCAGCACGCCGCAGCCGGTGCCGCAATAACAACAGACGGATGGAACGACAGACATGGACAACTCCTCGCCCGGTCTGCCAGCAGGGTCTGTGCCAGCCTGCGCACACCCCAATGAATTCAAGGTCTTGCCGCCTGCGCGCCTTGCGCGGCATCGGCATCGCGCCCGCCCATAGTGCGCGCGCTGTTCGACATGCCGCATATTGGTGCGGAGCGCCCGCTTCCTGCCTGTTCATTCTAGAATGCGGCTACATACGCCCATTCCGATACGAACCGTGCTGAAGAAAATCCAGGCCAGGGACCTGCAACCTGGCATGCACCTCCACGAGCTGTGCGGCTCGTGGCTGGACCATCCGTTCTGGCGCAGCAAATTCACCCTGACCGACCCCGGGGACATCCGGCGCATCCTGGACAGCGGCATCACCGAAGTCTGGATCGATACCGCCCAGGGGATCGACGTCGCCGACGCACCGCCGGTGGAGCCCGTCCAATCCGCCACCGAAGTCCTGATGGAAGCGGAAATCGGACGCGGCCCGCGACACCCTGAACGCAGCGCGATGCAGGACGAACTCGCACGCGCCGCGGCAATCTGCGCCAAGGCCCGAACGGCGGTCGTTTCCATGTTCCGGGAAGTGCGCATGGGCAAGGCCGTCAGCGCTGAAGCCGCCGGCGAACTGGTCGAGGAAATCTCCTCGTCCGTCCTGCGCAACCCCGGCGCGCTCATCAGCCTGGCCCGCCTCAAGACGGCGGACGACTACACCTACATGCATTCCGTCGCCGTCTGCGCACTGATGATTGCCCTGGCACGACAACTGGAGCTGAGCGAAAAGGACACGCACGAAGCGGGCATGGCGGGCTTGCTGCACGACCTCGGCAAGGCGCTGATGCCAATGGACGTGCTCAACAAGCCCGGCAAGCTCACCGACGACGAATTCCGCATCATCAGGAATCATCCCGTGGAGGGCCACCGCCTGCTGGTGGAGGGCGGCACCGCCAGCGCCATCGTGCTCGACGTCTGTCTGCACCATCACGAGAAGATCGACGGCAGCGGCTACCCCGACCGCCTGCAGGGCGAAACCATCAGCCTCTTCGCCAGGATGGGCGCGGTGTGCGACGTCTACGACGCGATCACGTCCAACCGCCCCTACAAGCAGGGCTGGGATCCGGCCGAATCGATCCGCAAGATGACCGAGTGGAGCGCGGGCCATTTCGACGCGCAGGTTTTCCAGGCCTTCATCAAGAGCATCGGCATCTATCCGACCGGTTCGCTGGTCAGGCTCAGCTCCGGCCGTCTGGCGGTGGTGATCGAGCAGTCGGAAAAATCGCTGCTCGCCCCGCGCGTCAAGGTGTTCTTCTCGACCAAGTCGCAGACCCGCGTCGTGCCGGAACTCATCGATCTTGCACGGCCCGGCGTCGTGGAAAAGATCGTCGGCCACGAAGACGCGACCAAATGGGGCATCGGGAATCTGGACGCGCTCTGGACAGGCTGACGCTCTGCGCCACCCGCCCGTTTGCCCCCTGCATCGCCCTGATGTAAAAGGATAATCTGGTCTTGAATTATGCGGATCCGGCACTAGAGTGGGGTTAGCCGATACAGTTGAATCGGCGTCCACCCGCACCAAGGAGGTTCGTCATGACCAATCTCACTCGCTACGATCCGTTCAGTCTTGCCCGCTTCGAACCTTTCGCCGATCTGGATGACATGCTGAAGGGCTATTTTGTCCGCCCCGCCCTGTTCGAGGGACAGCCTGCGATGCAGATCAAACTGGACGTGAAGGAAAACGATGCGGCCTATACCGTGCACGCCGATATTCCCGGCGTGAGGAAAGAGGACATCCATGTCGACATCGACGGCAACCAGGTGTCGATCAGCGCCGAGTCCCGGTCCGAGAAGGAAGAGAAGGAAGGGGAGAAAGTGCTGCGGTCCGAACGCTATTGCGGCAGGATCGCACGCAGCTTCACCCTGGCCCATGACGTGGACGAGGCCAACGCCCAGGCCAGGTACAACGACGGCGTGCTGGAACTGACGCTGCCGAAGAAGGCGGCAGGCTCGGGCACGACGCTTAACGTCCAATAAGCCCGGCCATTTTCGCAAAAGCGGCGTTCGTTACGGGGCGCCGCTTTTTTGTGTCTGCAAACCACCGGAGCCCCGGGGACAGGGTATGCCGGTTGCGTTCGATCCGGCTCAGATTTTCTCGACGCTTACCAGCAACATCGAGCCCCATGTCAACGCCGACGGCATGACATGCTCTACACCACGCGCGATCGCCGACGCGGATGGCAGGAGAATAGCCGAACGCACCGTGAGCTGGCGCATAGGCAAACCGGCGAACAGCGCGCGCACCTCATCTGCGGTATGCCAGCGCGCGTCACGATAGGCGCCCTGTCCGCCATTCCTGCCTTTCTGTAGATACAGCAGGCTCGTGCGGTTGAGCCAGCCGATGGCGACGCGGCGACGCGCAACGCGCACGCACTCGGCCACAGCCTGTCGTTCGTCGTCGACGAAGCAGAGTGCGGCAATCGAGAGCACGTGATCGAAGGCATCGTCCACAAACGGCAGGGCGCGCGCGTCTCCTTCCACCCATCGGCGATCCGGCCCGCCGCGGCGCCGAGCGAAATCCAGCCATTCGGCATTGGGATCGAGCCCGGTCGTCAGGAATCCATCGTCTGCTGCGCGACGGGTGAACCAGCCGGTGCCGCAACCGACGTCGAGCAGGCTGTCGCCGGGGCGACCGTCCAGATGGCGTGCAGCCAGCCGGTATTCTGTTTCGCCAATCCAGCGTCCGCGCGGGGCGTCATACCAGGCGTCGTAGTCGGCGGCTTTCATCCGCGAAACGAATGCGGCAGCGGCAAGAACGACGCCTTCACTGGCTGCCGAGTAGACGTTGCAAGGGCGCATCGAGCGCTGCGGCGGCCTGTTCGAGTCGCGCGGCATCGAGTCCTGCCGCCGCCAGCGCCGTGCATACATCCGCCGGCATCAGGATCGCGCCGTCCTCGGGCTGGATCGCCTCTTCGTTGAGCAGTAGCGTCGGGAAGCCGGCGCCATGAGCGCCACGTTCCGCGCTGAATGCCACCTCGGCCTCGACCCCGAGCGCGTCGGCTAGCGCCTGCGCATACCCGGCATAGAGCGTGCAGCGCCCGCCCGGCGGCTGTTGCGTAATGACCCGTAGTTTCAGATGCATGGATGCGCTCCCGGGCACGCCCGATCTCAGTGTCCTGCCGGCTGGCTGGCGCGCGCGTGGGCATCGAATCCCCCCTTCTTCTTCCAGCCTTCGATGCCGTCCTGCAGGACTTTCACGTTGTCGTAGCCCAGCAGGCGCAGGGCGAACACGGCCTGCGCGGACAGCGAACCCGAGTTGCAGTACATCACCACCATGCGGTCCTTCGGCAGTTCGGCGCGGCGCGCGACGGCCTGCCGCCATTCGATGTTGACCGCGCCGGGAATGTGTTCCTTCGCGTACTGCGCGGCGTCGCGCGCGTCGACGATGAAGACCTTCTTCCAGTCGTCCTTCGGTATCTGTTCCGGCCAGATCAGGCTGCTGCCGTACTCGGCGAAGTCCATGTATCCGGACAGGGCGTCGATCACCACGGGATTCTCGTCCGCCCGGGCAGGTGCGGCCAGCACGGCCAGGCTGGCAAATAGGGCCATCAGAAGTGTGTTCATGGGGCTTCCTTGGCGAAGGATCAATCGGCAGCCGGATTGAGGCGTGGATGGGTTTCCTCGCACGCCAGCAGCACGACCAGTCCTGAAATGAACATGGCGGCGGCGGTGAACCAGAAGCCCGACTCGATGCCGCCGAACAGTGCCGCCACCGCGCCGAGCAGCAGCGCGCCGATACCGTAGCCGAGGTCGCGCCAGAAGCGGTAGATGCCGATGGCGGAGCCGCGCCAGTTGGGATGCGCGATGTCGGACACCGCGGCCGACAGCGTGGGATACAAGAGCGCCATGCCGAAGCCCATCACCGCGGCGGCGAACGACCACCACAATTCTCCCTCGCCCAGCACCACCAGCGCGACGCCGGCGCCGCACAGCCACATGCCCCAGACGATGGGCTTCTTGCGGCCAACGCGGTCGGACAAATGGCCGGTGAAGAATTGCGAAATGCCCCAGACGAAGCCGTAGACGCCGACCACCCAGCCGATGCCGGCGAGGGAGAGGCCGTGCCGATACAGATAAACGGGGAAGAACACCCACACCAGCGCGTCGACGAATTTCTCCACCAGCCCGGCCTGGCTGACCGCGGCCATGCGCGCGTCGCGCCAGGACATCAAGGTGAACACTTCCCAGGTCGTGGGCGTGGCGGAAATGTTGGCGGGATAGCGCGGCTTCGGCCCGCTCGTCTTTCCGGCAGCGTGTTTCCTGCCTTCGGCGTGCGCCCAGGGCAGCGTGTCCTTCACCCACAGCAGGGTCAGCAGGCCGGCCATCGCCACCACGGACAGGCCGAACAGCATCAAGCCTTCGCGCGGCCCATAGGCGGCGGCGAGATAGCCGGTGACGATGCCCGCCACCGCAACGCCGAAGTAGCCGGAGAACTCGTTGAGCCCGATGGTGAGGCCGCGCTGTTCGGCGGTGGTGAGGTCGAGCTTGGAGGTTTGCGTCATCGACCAGGTGAGGCCCTGGTTCACGCCCAGCAGTACGGTCGCGGCGACGATCCAGTTCCAGTTCGGCGCGTAGAGGATCATGAACGGAATCGGCACCGCCGCAAGCCAGCCGATGAAGAGCACCTTCTTGCGGCCGATGCGCTCGGACAGGCGTCCCGCGACGAAATTGAGTGTGCCCTTGACGAAGCCGAAGGCGGTGACGAAGGCCATCAGCATCATGAACGAACCCCTGGTCACGCCGAATTCGGATTCGGCGAGCGCGGGCACCACGGTGCGGAACATGCCGATGGTGAGGCCGACGAAAAACACCTGCACCAGTTGGTGCGAAAACTGGGCGAGGTTGACGCGGATGCCGTATCGATACTCAAGCACGTTCTGCGAAAGCGTCACGCTCAGCGCCCCAGGTTGAAGGCGACCATGCGGTCCATCTCCGCCGGGCGCGGCGGGATTTCCGCAGTCAGCGCGGCGACGAATTCATCCCTGCTCATTCCCAGCATCGGGTTCCAGCGCTTCTCGAAGCCGATGGTCGAAGCCGGCTTGCCGGATATGCCCGCGCCGCAGACGCTGCCCGCGACATGGCCGGCGTAGATTTCCACCTCGGCAGGCAGGTTGAGCAGCCTGCCGTGAAGGCTGTCGTAAAGTTGCGCGGCCATTTCCGCTTCCTTGCCGGCGAGGTCCGGCCGGCCCGCGGCGCCGACGAACAGGGTGTCGCCCGTGACGACGAACCACGGCGCTGCATCCATTCCAGCCGGGGCGCGGCGCTTGTCGGCGACCAGCAGGCAGATCGAATCGGGGGTATGCCCGGGGGTGTGCAGCACGTCGACCAGGACGTTGCCGACTTCGATGCGCTGACCGTCCTTCAGCGGCTCGAAGGCGAAATTCACCCGCCCGGCGTTGGCCTCGTGCAGACAGTATTTCGCGCCCGTCTTCCCGGCGAGCGCCCGCCCGCCCGAATAGTGGTCGGCATGGATGTGGGTATCGATGACATGGGTGATCTTCACGTTCTGTTTCGCGGCTTCGTCGATGAACCACTGCTCGTCGCCCAGCACCGGGTCCACGGCGATGGCGACATTGCAGGAGCCGCAACCGAACAGATAGGACAAGGTGGCCTCGCGGGCCGGCAACTGGCGGAAAAACATGATGGTCTCCTTGTTATTGGTGAGTGGTGAGCGGCGTCAGGGCGCGTCGAGCGGCAGGCCGGCGGCCAGCCATTCCGGCGTGCCGTCGGCGATCTTGTGCGCGCGGTAACCGTGTTGCTTCAGCAGCGCGACCGCTTCGGCAGACATCATGCAGAACGGGCCGCGGCAGTAGGCGACGATCTCCTTGTCCGTCGGCAATTCGGCCAGGCGCTGGCGCAGTTCACCCACCGGCATCGAACGCGCGAAGGGCAGGTGGCCGTTCTCGTATTCGGCAGCGGGACGCACGTCGATCACCACCACCTCGCCGCGCTTCGCCTTGTCCAGCAGCGAGCGCCGCGTCTCCGCGTCGAGCTTTTCCGGCGCGGCGAACAGGCTGTCCATCGCCAGTTTCAGTTCGACCAGATGTTCCTCGGCCACCGTGCGCAGGTTGACCCACAGCGCGGACACGTCCGGCCCGGACAGGCGATACGCGATGTAGCGCCCCTCGCGTCGAGTCCCGACCAGGCGGGCGGCCTTCAGCACCTTGAGGTGTGCGCTCGCCAGCTTGATCGAGAGGCTCGCCTCGGCCGCCAGCGCATCCACCGTCTTCTCGCCCTGCGCGAGGATTTCCAGCAGTTCCAGCCGCTTGGGGCTGGACACCGCCTTGCCGATCAGGGCGACGTGTTCGTAGAGGAGATCCTTGGTTTTGCGTTTGTCCATGTGGAGAATAATCTAACGATTATTAGAATAATGCAAGACAAATTTCCACTCGCCGCGAGGGCGGCCCTTCCATCCCGGGATGAAATGTGACCGGGTTAAGATTGTGGTTTCTGTCTCGCCGGAGTCCGACATGCGTTCCCTGCTGCCCCTCGCCCTTCTCGTTCCCGCCGCGCTCGCCGGCTGCGCCTCGCAGCAGACGCTGGACGCGCAGGACGCCGCCGCGCGCGATCTCGACGCGATGAAGCAGGCGTACGCGCGCCTCGCTGCCGCGCAGCAGGGCATGGACGCGCGCCTCGCCAAGCTGGAGTCCGGCCAGGCGCTGGTCGCCAGCCGCCTCGACGCGCAGGCGGGCAGCCAGGCCGCGCTCGACGGCCTGCGCGCCGACACCGCCGCCCTGCGCGCGCAGTTCGACGACGTCAACGCGCGCATCGCCAGGGCGCAGGAAAGTGCCGACGATGCGGTGAAGATTGCGCGCGACAGCCGGCTGGTGAGCGGCAAGCTGGTCGATTCGCTGGTGCTGACCGAGGACATGGTGTCGTACGCCTACGAACAGCCCGAGGTCACCGCCAGCGGGCGCGCCGCGCTCGACAAACTTATCGCCGAGGTGAAGCCGAAGCTGCCGCACGTGTTCGTGGAAATCGTCGGCTACAGCGACAACCTCAGCCTCGACAGCCAGAACCGCCGCATCGCGCTGGAACGCGCCGAGTCGGTGCGCCGCTACCTGCACGAAACCGGCGGCATCCCGCTCGACCGCATGTCCACCATCTCCTACGGCGACCTGAAGCCGCTGGCGAGCAACGTCACCCTCGAAGGCCGCGGGCAGAACCGGCGCGTGCTGGTGCGCGTGCTGAAGTAAACCAGGCCGCCTCCGCCGCCGCCCTGAAACGACAAGAAGGCCGGACTGGCCGGCCTTCTTGCGCGCCTGCTGCAGACGTAGCTTACTGCGCAGCCTGCTTCCGGCGACGGGCCGCAAAGCCCACCAGGCCCAGGCCGGCCGCCATCATGGCGTAGGTCTCGGGTTCGGGGACGGGCGCCGACAGGACGATGAGCTGCGATTGGGGATTGAGTCCCCCGGTGCCATCCTGAATCTGCTCGGCAACCAGATAGATCGTGCCCTTCTCGTCGATCGTCAGGCCTTCGATGCCGTTGTACGGCAGGACGTTGGCCAGATCGAAGCTGCTCTTGACGTTGCCGAGACGGTCGATCTCGATCAGCTTGCGCGAATCCAGGCTCAGCACCAGCAGATTGTCCGCCGCCGCCGTGCCGGCCAGCGCGTCGACGGGCGCCAGCGTCTGCACGTCCGACAGGCTCAGCAGCCCGAACAGCGACGAGCTGATGACCGGGCCCGTGAACTGCACGTCCGCCGCCGCATCTGCAGCGGCCGTCGTGGAGAACGACAGCGCATTGAAAATGCTCAACTGCGCGGGGTCGTCCTGCTTCACGGTCACGAAACCGCCGTTGCGCGGATCGTAGCTGATGCCCTCGATGCCGATGTTGCCGATGGTCGGGCCGACCGACGCGAAGGCCGCGCTGCCCAGGCTGACGGTGCCGCCGGCTGCGTAGTCGAAGCGGTAGGCATTCTG
>JBGAFQ010000001.1:0-221667 GCA_044227195.1 Thiobacillus sp. | reverse complement strand
GACGGCTTCGAACTGGCGCGCGTGATGCGCGCCGATCCGCGCCTGAAGGCGGTGCCGATCATCATGATCACCTCGCGCACGGCGGACAAGCACCGCAACCACGCGCTGGAAATCGGCGTCAACGTCTACCTTGGCAAGCCTTACCAGGAACAGCAACTGCTCGACCATATTGCCGAGCAGCTCGGGCAGGAGGCGGCGCAGCCGGCGTAAGCCGGCAGGCGGATGAAAAAACGGGCGTTTGACGCCCGTTTTTTCATCCGCCTGTTTTACCTACAGCCTGAGTCCGGCCAGGTCGCCGCCGGCCAGCGCGTTGAGCTGTGCGTCGGCTAGCGCCGGGTCGCTGCGGACAATGTCCATCAGCCTGCGCGCCACGCCCAGCCAGTGCCCCTCGCCGCGCTTCGCCAGTTCGAGCAGCGGGGCCGCATCGCGCTGCGCGAGCCAGGCCGCGTAGGCCTGCTGCAACGAGGGAAACAGGGCACGCCGCAGTCCGGACAGATTCGCCAGATAGAAATGCAGCGAGCCGGCGGCCTCACGTTCCAGAAGTGTCGGCAGCGTCACCAGACAGTCGGCGAGATGATCGCGCACCGCGCGCGCCAGGAGCTCTGCGTGGCGTGCGTTGAGCTGGCCGAGCATGGCAGGCCAGTCGGGTCCCAGCAGTTTCTCCGCCCGCGCCTCGCCTACCTCGTGCAGGATCATCGCCTCGGCCTCGGCCTCGCTCATGCGGTCCAGCCCGCCTTCGATGTCGCGCTCGAAATCGTAATAGGCAAAGGCGCGCCCGAGCGCGCTGTCGCGTTCCTTGTACGACCATTCCTCGTATTTGTTCCAGAGGAAGCGCCGCACCGCGTCCATGCGGAGGAAGATCGCGCCGTCGCGCATCGCCGCCGGTGGCGCGATCAGATCGCGGGCATACTCGCAGCCGGCCACCAGCACCCGCACGCCCTCGCGCACCTCGGCGCGCTTGAGTTCGGCCAGCACGAAATGGGGTTTGCGGAAATGGCCCAGTCCGCTGCTGTAGACCAGGCCCTGCGGGATGAGCGCACGGTTGATGTCGTCCGCCTCGAAGGGGTCGATGCCGGTTTCGCTGAGCGGCAGCGGCGCGAAATCCTCTTCCTCGACCGCATCCCACTGGCTTTCGCGCGCGTTCAGCCAGTCGCCGAGCTCGTCCTTGGGCAGCCGTGCGCCGTAGGGCAGTTCCATTTCCCAGCGGAAGTACTCGCGCATTTCGAGCAGAAAGGTGCACATCGTCATGTCGCGCGCGTGACGGGCGTCCGCGATCATGCAATTTTTCTGTACGGTGTCGATCAGGTCCGAAAGATTACCGGGCATGGACGCACTCCTGCAGGGGATATGCGTCCAGTGTACGAATAAAAACGGCCCGTTCCAACCGGGCCGCTTTCATGGCTATTCACTGCCTCAATGGCGGCGTTTCGCCCCGAAATAGTTGAGGTCGGCGCGCGAGCGGCGGCTGAGTTCGAAGCGCGCGTCGCCGGCAAACTGGCCGGCAAGCTGGCCGTAGACCTCGGTCGCCCAGGCCTTGTCGTTGAGCGCGTCGGCGATGCCTTCGGCCCAGCGCAGCTTGTCCGCAGGCTGCTTCAGATGCGTGCCGCATTCGGCGTACCACTTCTTCAGCGTTTCGGCCGGCAGGGCAAAGCCCCTCAGACGGTCGATGAACTGGATGCAGGCATCGCCGTTGCTGCAGGCGGCTGCGGCTGCGGCAAAGAGCTCATCGGCCTTGGCCTGGTTGCCCATGCTCGCGTACAGGCGGCCGATGTGGGCGAGCGCGTAATGGTCCTTGGCCTGTGCACGGGCGGCTTCCAGCAGGCGACCTGCTTCGGCGGTGTCCTGGGTGGCGGCGAAGCTTGCCTCGGCCAGCTTGGCGAGGTCGTACACGTTGGCGTTGCCGGCCAGCGCGGCTTCGCGCGCGGCGAGGTAGGCGCGCGCCTTGGAGACGCCGAGTTCGCGGTGCTTCATCTGCGCGGCGGTGACGACCAGATCCTTGAAGGCGATGAAATCGGTGGCGTTCTCCGCGGCGCGGTCGAGCAGGCGGCCGAGCCAGGCGGTGTCGTCGAGGTTCTTGTCCACCGCCACAAGGATGGGCTTGTAGCGCGAGAACTGGTAGCCGGTGCCGTCGAGCAGGGTTTCGGCGGCTTCGATCAGCTTGGCAGAGTAGAAGGGGTCTTCCAGCTCCAGCCGCACGCGCTCGGCCAGCGCAAGGAACTGCTTGACGCTGGTGGCCTCCTTTTCCAGCTGCTGGAATTCGAGGTAGCGCGCGTGGTTGGCCTGGCGTTTTTCCAGCTTGGCCTTCACGCGAGCAAGGCGCTCGGCGTCGTCGGCGAGGTGGGCTTCCACCGCCGCGACCAGTTTCTGCATTTCGTCCAGCCCGGCCACGGCGTCTTCCGCCTTGTCCAGCAGCGCCGACGCGCCCGGCTTGTCGCCCACGCTCGCCAGCCCTTCGGCCAGTTCGATGTATTCGCCGGTGGCGCTGGCCAGATCGCCCGCCTTCTTCAGGGCGGATTGCATGAAGGCCGCGTCGCCCGCCTGCCTGGCCGATTCGATCAGCGTCTTGGCGGCAGTGAAATCGGTCGCGCCGGCCAGCGCGCGCTCGTACAGCGCCTTGGCTTTCTGGGGGTCGCCCAGTGTCTTGGTCACTTCGCTCGCCAGCGACAGCAGGTCGGGCACGCTGGAAAGTTTCTCGCCCGCCTTGGCGAAGATCGCTGCCGCGTAATCCTTGTCCAGAAGGTGTTCGGCCGAGGCGGCCGCCAGCTTGCCGTACTCCACCGCGCGAGAGATTTTCGCTTCCGCCTTTTCCAGTACCTTCTTCGCGAATGCGCCGTCGGCGATCACCGCCATCACGTTCTTCGCCAGATCGATCAAAGGGTCGAGGTTGCCGGTTTCCTTCAGCGCCTTTTCATACGCCCCCACTGCCGCCGCCTTGTCGCCCAGCACCTTGAACTTGGCCTCGGCCAGCGCGATCTGTTCCTCGCCGCTCATGCAGTAGTCCTCGGCAGTCTGCAGCAGTTCTTCCGCGCGCGCCTGCTCGCCGAGCGCCTTGTATACGATGGCGCAGGCGGCCAGATCCTTGGTGAACTGGCAGTCGTCCGCCACGCGGTCCATCAATTCCTTCGCGTAGGCGGCATCGGCCGGGGCATCGAGCGCGCGCAAGGCCAGCGCCGCATAATCGGCGCCGCCGGAACATTTGGCTTCTTCGGGGGCGAGCGTGTCGCGGGTGGCCATGACAAAGTCTCCTAAAAATTGGTCGCTGTATTTTCCGCCCCGTCCGGGCGGGCAGCCAATAAGTAATGTCGATGGCCGCATTAGCGCGACGGGGGCGAGAAGCCTACCCCAGCGCCGCGAGACTCACCCGGTTACGCCCGTTCTGCTTGGAGGCGTACAGCGCGCGGTCGGCCCGCTCGATGAAGGCGGTGGGCGCCTCGCCCGGCTGGTAGCGGGCGACGCCCAGCGACAGGGTGACGCGGGCCACGGTTTCGTCGCTGTTTCCGCGCCGGATGCGGCCCTTTTCGATGGCGTGGCGGATCTGTTCCGCCAGTGCCTCGGCGCCCTGCAGCGAGGTGTCGGGCAGGAGGACGACGAATTCCTCCCCGCCGTAGCGTGCGGCGACGTCGCGGCCCTTGACGTTTTCCCTGATGACGGCGGCGACGGCACGGATGACCTTGTCGCCGAACAGGTGGCCGTAGGTGTCGTTGATGTTCTTGAAATGGTCGATGTCGCACATCAATAGGCAGGGGACGTTGTCGGCGCCACTGCCGGCCAGGCAGTCGGCCAGCCTCTGGTCGAAACCGCGGCGGTTGGCGAGTCCGGTCAGGCTGTCGATGAGCGAGGCGTCGCGGGCGCGCGTGACCTCCTCGCGCAGCTGGTCGATCTCGCGCTGACTCGAATCGAGCTGTGTTTTCAGGGCGGCGACGGAAGTCTGCATGACCTGGGTGCCGGTCAGCAGCGTCTTGAGGTCGATGGCGGCGGGGCGACGTTCGCAGTCCTGCGACAGCTGCTGCAGCATGTCGCCAAAGACGTCGGCTTCGTGCGCGGCGACGCCGGTTGACTGCGAAATTTCGCCGAGGATGCGCTGGAAACCGGCTGCGATGCTGCTGGCGGCTTCGCTGTTGATGTCGGCGATGTGACGTTCGAAGAGCGCGGTGACCTCGTCTTCGCCGAGCGGTGCCCGCCGCGCGAGCAGGGCATCGGTCGCGGCGTTCAGCGCGGTGTTCATTCCGGATACGTACTCGTACCAGACCGCATAGCTGACCGGATGCAGGGCGGCGTTCTGGTTCGACATCAGCGGCAAAGCCCGCCTGAGATACTCCGCGCTTTCTTCCTTGTTGTGCCGGTATTTCATGGGATGCTCCGCATTGTTTTGTTTGTTTGTGTGCCGTGCGCTCAGTGTCTGGCTGGGTGCGGCATGAGTCTGTCGATGTAGGCGATGGATACGGCCGAGACGATGAAGGCCATGTGGATCACGGTCTGCCACAGCAGCACCTTGTCGTCGAGATTGGGTGCGTTGATGAAGGTCTTCAGCAGGTGAATGGACGAGATGCCGATGATGGCGGTGGCAAGTTTTACCTTCAGCACGTTGGCATTCACGTGCGACAGCCACTCGGGCTCGTCGGGATGGCCTTCGAGGTTGAGGCGCGATACGAAGGTCTCGTAGCCGCCGACGATGACCATGATGAGCAGGTTGGAGATCATCACCACGTCGATCAGGCCCAGCACGATGAGCATGATCGCCTCCTCGGTGAGGGTGAAAGTGCCGGCGACGAGGTGTTCCAGCTCGACCATGAAGTGCACGACGTACACGAGCTGCGCGCCGATCAGGCCGAGGTAGAGCGGCACCTGCAGCCAGCGGCTGCCGAACAGGATGGTGGAGAGGAACTTGCCGCGGGTTTCGAGGGGCTGGTTGGTTTCGGGCTTCATTCGGGTGAGGAGCGGGGGGAAGGGTTAGGGGTCAGAGGACGTAGCGGGCGAGATCTTCGCGTGCGGCCAGCGCGGCGAGCCGGGTGGTGACGGTATCGGCGTCGACCGTGTGATCGCCGCCGACGCTCCCGGCGTCGAAGGAAATGTCTTCCAGCAGTTTTTCCATCACGGTGTGCAGGCGGCGCGCACCGATGTTCTCGGTGCGTTCGTTCACTTCGAAGGCGATCTCCGCGACGCGGCGGATGCCGTCGGGCGTGAATTTGAGCGTCACGCCCTCGGTCGCCAGCAGGGCCTCGTACTGGCGCACGAGGCAGGCGTCGGTGGCAGTGAGGATGCGCTCGAAATCTTCCACCGAGAGCGCCTGCAGTTCCACGCGGATCGGCAGCCGTCCCTGCAGTTCGGGAATGAGGTCGGACGGCTTCGACAGGTGGAACGCGCCGCTGGCGATGAACAGGATGTGGTCGGTCTTCACCATGCCGTACTTGGTCGACACGGTAGTGCCCTCGATCAGCGGCAGCAGGTCGCGTTGCACCCCCTGGCGCGACACGTCGGTGCCGTGGGCGTCGCTGCGGGTGGCGATCTTGTCGATTTCGTCGAGGAAGACGATGCCGTTCTGCTCGACGGCTTCCAGCGCCTGCTGCTTGAGGTCTTCGTCGCCGATCAGACGCGCGGCCTCCTCCTCGGTGAGCAGCTTGACTGCCTCGCGCACCTTGAGCTTGCGTGTCTGGCGGCGGCTCTGGCCGAGATTGGCGAACAGGCCCTGCAACTGCTGCGACAGGTCTTCCATGCCCGGCGGGGTGAAGATGTCCATGCCGGGGCTGACGGCGGCGAGGTCGATCTCGATCTCCTTGTCATCGAGCTGGCCCTCGCGCAGCATTTTCCTGAACCGCTGGCGCGTCGCACCTTCCTCGCGCGCGGGTTCCGGTTCGCCGAAGCCGACGCTGCGCGGCGGCGGCAGCAGCGCGTCGAGGATGCGCTCCTCGGCGGCTTCCTCGGCGCGGAATTTCACCTTCTGCGTCGCCTGCGCGCGCAAGTCCTTGATCGCGGTCTCCATCAGGTCGCGGATGATGGTGTCGACGTCGCGGCCGACGTAGCCGACCTCGGTGAACTTGGTCGCCTCGATCTTGATGAAGGGCGCGTTCGCCAGCCGCGCCAGCCGGCGCGCGATCTCGGTCTTGCCCACGCCGGTGGGACCGATCATCAGGATGTTCTTGGGTGTGATCTCGTGCCGCAACGGTTCGGCCACCTGCTGGCGCCGCCAGCGGTTGCGCAGCGCGACTGCGACCGCGCGCTTGGCGGCGGCCTGGCCGACGATGTGCTTGTCGAGTTCGTGGACGATTTCTTTGGGGGTCATTTCAGGGGTCAGGGATCAGGGGGCGGGATTCAGGGTGCTTTGTTGCTTTGCGGGTTTCTTTAATGAGGGCGGCCGGAGGCCGCTCATTCCCTGCCCCCTGAATCCTGGCCCCTGTCCCCTAGCTCCTCAATTACATGATTCTGGTTCGAATAAATGCAGATATCCCCGGCAATGGCAAGGCTTTTCTTCACGATTTCAACGGGCGACAGTTCGGTGTTTTCCAGCAGGGCGCGGGCGGCGGATTGCGCGAAGGCACCGCCGGAGCCGATGGCGGCAATGCCGAGTTCGGGTTCGAGCACGTCGCCGTTGCCGGTGATGATGAGCGTGTGTTCGGTATCGGCCACCGCCAGCATCGCTTCCAGCCGGCGCAGCATGCGGTCGGTGCGCCAGTCCTTGGCGAGTTCGACCGCGCTGCGCAGCAGATGGCCCTGGTGCTTTTCCAGCTTGGCCTCGAAGCGCTCGAACAGGGTGAAGGCATCGGCCGTGCCGCCGGCGAAGCCGGCCAGCACCCGCTCCTGGTACAGCCGGCGCACCTTGCGCGCGGTGGCCTTGATGACGATGTTGCCGAGCGTGACCTGGCCGTCGCCGCCGAGGGCGACCGAACTGCCCCGGCGGACGGAGAGGATGGTGGTGCCGCGGTATTGTTCCATGTCGTGATTATAAAGGCCGCGCCGGTGACCGGGTTAACCAGCGCCAGAGCCGGCGCAGCATCCAGAGTGTTACGAGAATGAAAACGGCGAGCGCGCCCAGAAAAGCAAGCGGGTGGACGAAGGCGAGCCAGAGCCCTGCGCCGAGCAGGGTTTCCTCGCCGAACGAGGCGGCGACGTTGCTGACCGGTTCCGGCGAGGCGTTGATGAACGCGCGCGTGCCGGCCTTGGCAACATGGCTGGTGGCGGCGAAACCGCCGCCGGCCAGCGCGGCGACGGCCTGCACCGCACCGCTGCTGTCGCCGAACACCGCCGCCGCGAGTGCCGCACCGGCGGGAATGCGGATGAAGGTATGCAAGGTATCCGACAGGCTGTCGATCAGCGGGATCTTGTCGCCGACGAATTCGCCCAGTGCCAGCAGCGCGCTGATGCCGATGACCAGCGGGTGCTCCAGCACGTGCAGGGATTCGGGCAGGTCGAAACCGCCGAAACGGCCGAGCAGGCCAAGCGTCAAGACGACCGCGTACAGGCGCAAACCCGCGCCCCATGCCACGGCGGCGGCGAGCGCGGCCTGGGCGATCAGCGCATCCGGCATTCGGACCTAAACGGGGTGGCGGGGCGCCAGCTGCGCGAGCTGGTCGATGCCCATGACGCGGAAGAGTTCGTGGATGAGCGCGTTATGGCCGCGCAGGGTGATGCTCTTGCCGCTGCCGAGGCACTGCATGAGCACGCTGATGAACTGGCTGACGCTGCCGTAATCGACGCGGGTGACCTGCGACAGGTCGACCAGCACGGCGGCGTGGCTGGCGGCGTAGCCGCACATCTGCTGCAGTACGCTGTCATTGGCGGGGGTGATTTCGCCGGACAGGCAGAGGGCGTCGTCCTTCGGTTCGGCGGGGGCCGCCTGCACCACTTCGGCGGCGCGCACCTCGCTCCACGACGGCGGCGACACTTCGAAACGCACCGCGTAGTCCACCGCCAGGTCTTCGAAGTTTTCCTGCTGGCCGAGCGTCTGGTACAGCTCCAGCAGCAGCAGCCAGTGCACCGACCGGCTATGGGTGGCGCGGTTGAGGTCCTGCAGCAGCGCGATCAGGCGGTCGACGCCGCTGACCTGCAGCTTGCGCTTGGCCTTGCGCGCGGCGGCGAGAATCTTCGCGCATTCGTCCGCGCCGGTTTCGTCGACCATCTCGATGCGGGAGAAATCGATGCGCACGGCGGCTTTCTTGTCCACCGCGTCGATGCCCTCGCGCAGCGTGGCTGCGGCGTGCTTGTCGAGCAGGCCGGGCAGATCGAGGCTGGCGGCGGCAGCCTGCACCGCTTGCGTCGACCCGTTGCCCCCCTGGGGCTTCCAGACCGGCGGCGAGGTTTCGAAGCGCATCGCGTAATCCAGTGCCAGCTGTTCGAATTCCTTTTCTCGGTTCTGGATGCCGTACAGGTCGAACAGCATGTGCCAGGCGCGGTGGTCGGCGTTGCTGAGAATGTCCTTCAACTGGCGTTCCGCCATCTCGGCCTGGCCGCTGGCATAAAGGATCGCCGCTTCGTCGAGGGGGGACTGCGGCGCGCCCGAGGATTCCTCGACGACGATGCCGCTGGACGGGCCGATGCCCACGCCCATCACGGTCTGGGTCAGGGGGCTGTCGTGCGGTTCGGGCGCAACCGGCTTCGCCGGCGCGTGCGCCGGGGGCTTGTCCTTGCCTTTTCTGAAGAATGGGAGTGCCACAGAGGGGAAAACGGCAGTTTCACGGAAAAATCCAGTCCCGATACTAGCGTCCCCGCGCAGATGCGGCAACCCAAGGCAGGCCGGCGAGCAGCGCGCTCGCCGCCAGCGCGACGACGATCAGGGGGCCGGTCGGCAGATCGGTGAGCGCGGAAACGATCAGGCCGCCGCCGTAGCCGGCCGCACCGATGGCGAACGCGACCGGCCACCAGCCCCGTTCGCGGCCGAGGGTGGCGAGCGCCGGCAGGATCAGGCTGGCGAAGACCAGGTAGACGCCGACCAGTTGCACCGAGGTGGTGATCGCCAGCGCGAACAGCGCATAGAACCCCACGCCGCGTTGCGCCAATGGGCGCCAGAGCAGGCTGATCGCCGCATAGATCGCGGCGGCCGTGGCGAGTTGCGCGGGGCTTACCCAGAGGATCTGCCCGACCAGCAGGTTCTGCAATTCCTCGCCGCCGTGCGGGTCGCTGGCCAGCAGCAGGGCTGCCAGGCAGGCGACGACGACGAAGCTGGAACCGATCAGCGCCTCCTGCCGCGCCGGGCAGCGGCGGTCGCTCCAGGCGAGCAGCGTGGCACCCGCGAGCGCCGCGGCAAAGGCGACGAGCTGCGTGGCCCAGCCTGCCTCCCAGTCGGCGACGTGGGCGGCGATGACGCCCAGCCCCGCGAACTGGGCGATGGCGAGGTCGAGGAAGACGATGCCGCGCTGCAGCACCCGCCGCCCCAGCGGGATGTGCGTGGCCAGCACGAGCAGACCCGCCGCGAGCGGCGGCCCGAGGAGGGCGGGATCGAGCGCGGCGAGGTTCATCTCAGTTCAGCCCCGCCAGCAGTTTCGAGACGGTCGAGTCGAACAGGCCGAACAGGTCGCCGCTCTGGGCGTCGCCGCCCACGGTGAACGGCAGCGCGACCGCCTTCAGTCCGGCCTGGCCGGCGATCCACTCGCTGGGCCGGGCGGGCTGGTAGGCCGCGCGCAGCACCAGCTTCGCCGGGGTTACGGCCAGTTTCGCCTTCACCGTCGCCAGGCTGGCCAGGCTGGGTTCGACCCCGGGCTTGGGTTCCAGCACCGCCACTTCCCTCAGTCCCAGCCAGTTCTGCAGGTAGGGGAAGGCCTTGTGCTGGACGACGACGGGCACGCCCTTGAGCGGCGCCGCCTCCTTTTCCCAGCGCGCGATGGCGGCGTTCCAGCGGGTCGAGAAATCCGCCCAGCGTGCGCGGTAGCCGGCGGCCTCGGCGGGATCGAGGCTGGCCATGCGCGCGGCCAGCGCTTCGCCGACGCGCGCGATGTTGCGCGGGTCGGTCTGGATGTGCGGGTTGCCGTCGGCGTGCACGTCGCCGGCCGAGCGGTCGAGCGCCGCCGGCTTTTCCAGCAGCGCCACGTGCGGCGCGGCGAAGAACTGCCCGGGCTGGCCGGCCTGGATCGCGGCATTGCCCGACTGGGCGAGGATCACCGGCAGCCAGCCGATTTCCAGCTCGGCACCGGTGCAGGCGATGAGATCGGCACTGCGCGCGCGCGCGATGAGCGAAGGCCGCGCCTCGATGCGGTGCGGGTCCTGCATCGCCGTGGTGGCGGTGTAGACGTTGACGTGGGTGCCGCCGATTTCCTTGGCCAGCGCGCCCCATTCGGGTTCGCAGGCGAAGACCTTGAGGTCGGCGTGCGCGGCGGCGGGCAGCGCGGCGGCCAGCGCCAGCAGCGCGGCGCGGACGGTCAGGGGAGATGTCGGTTTCATGTTCGTATCCTCAGAACGAGTGGGCGCCGTGGCTGCCCAGGCTGTAGATGTACTGCACGAAGAACTGGTTCTCGTCGACGTTCTGCTGCGCCTTGTCGAGCGTGTACTGCAGGCGGATGCGGGTGAACTCGGAGGGGTTGTAGTCGAGCATCAGGCTGTGCCGTTTCGGGTCGTAGTCGGCCAGCGTGCCCAGCGTCGCACCGGCGTCGGCGCCGGCGAACAGCGCATCGCCGCGGAACAGCTGGTCGTAGCGGTAGCCCACGCGCCAACGCGGCATGAACTGGAAGGCGCCCTGCGCGTAGAAGCCGGACTGCTCGGTCGAATAATCGCCGGCGAGACCGCCGGTGCAGGCGCTCGGGTCGAGCGCATCGGCATCGTCGCAGTTCAGCAGGCCGGATTCGCGGCGCTGGAAGACTTCCGCGGCGAACTTGAAGTTCTGCTGCGTCGAATTGCCGTTGGGCGCCCACTTCCACACGAAGTCGGCGAGCCAGGTGCGGCTCTTGCCGGAGAAGTCGCCGGTCACGCCGACGTCGTTGAGATCGACACCGTCGAAGCTGCGGTTGCGCGGCTTGGCCTGCAGCCAGGACAGGCCTGCGCGCCAGCTGTTCGATGCGTCGAAGTCGCCGCCGACGTGGCCGAACAGCGCCACGCTGTTGGCGCCGTTGCTGCCGTTGTTGGTGCTGGGGAAGGCACCGCCCGCGCCGAGCTCGGCACCGAGCTCGAGGAAGAGATCGGTCGGCGCCAGCCACTTGAACTGCACGCCGTCCTGTACGTAACCCTCGCCGAACAGGGCGTCGTACACCAGGTTGTTGGTGGCGAAATCCCAGGCGTGCGGATGCTGCTCGTTCTGGTAGCCGATGCCCGACTTGAAGCGGCCGCCCTTGATCGACAGGCCGTGCCCCAGGCTGGTGGTCTGGAACCACGCTTCCTCGATGCCGATCGAGTCGTCGGCGCCGAGCACGGCGTTGAGGAAGCCCCGGAAGTAGGGATCGACGCTGGCGGACAGCACCAGTTCGCTCTCGCTGAGCGAGAAGCCGCGCTCGGGGCCTTCGGCGCCCGAGGGCAGGAAGCCGGTGATGCCGCGGTCGGCGCGGTCCTCCAGGTGCGCGTACCCGCCCTGAAGGATGAGCGATACATCCGGGTTGAAGCTGTTGCTGCGGGTAGGTTCGGCCGATGCCACGGGCTGCGCGGCCAGGGCGGCGACGCTGTCGGTCTTGGCCTCGGCCTGCTGCAGGCACGCTTCGAGCGCCTGGATGCGGGCTTCGTAGGTGGATTTCATTTCCTTGATCTCGGCGCGCAGGGCGTCGAGATCGGCGTCGGCGTGTGCCGGAAATGCAGCCGCGAGCGCGGCCGCAAGCAATGCGGGACGTAACATGGTTTCACTCCATCGAAAAAATGCGTAAGCCCGCGCAGGCTTGCGCGGGAATGCGGATTCAGACGGAGCGGACGGGCGGGGCGCGGGCGCGGGCGACGACGCGCGCGGGGTCGGGACGGGCGATCGCCAGCGGGGCGGCGACAGGGTGGACGGCGGGAACCGGGGGCACGACCAGCGGCGCGGGCGGCGCGGCGGCGCCGAGATGGGCCTGCGCCAGGCAGACTTCGCAGACCTTGTCGGGCACGACGTCCTGATGGCCGCGCAGATGGGTGAGCGCATGCGCGAACACCGCGGTCTGCCCGAACAGCAGGGCCAGCGCGAACAGCCAGGCGGTCAGGGGGCGGCGCGATTGCATGGCGGGATTCTAGCGCTTCTTCGCCGGCTTGACCGGCGGCACCGGATCGTACCCGTGGGCGCAGCCCGGCCGGCACCGACCGATGCGTTTGGCGGCCAGCCAGGAACCCTTGAGCGCGCCGTGTTTTTCGATGGCCTCCTTGCCGTATTCCGAGCAGGTGGGCAGGTAGCGGCACTGCCGGCCCAGCCAGGGCGACAGCGCGAGCTGGTAAATCCGGATCAGGCCGATGAGGGCGCGCTGGGCGGGGTTCATGCGGGGCGCTGTCCTGCCGCGCTGCTGAAATCGGTCAGCAGCGTCTCGACGAAGGCCGGATCGAGGTCGCGCACGATGAAGACGAAACGGCTGCGATGGTCTTCGTCCGGCCAGGCGTCAAGCTTGACCTCGGGATAGAGCACGTGCTGCACGGCATGCAGCACGACGGGCTGCGCCTCGCCCTGGAGGTTGACGATGGCCTTGAAGCGCAGCAGGTTTTCGGCGCGGAAACTGGTGAGCATCGACAGGGCGGCGGACAGGCCGTGGCGGTCGAGCGGCGTATCGATCGTCACGGAAAAGGCGCGGATGCGCGTGTCGTGCCCGTCCTCGGCCGGGCGGGCGCCCAGTGTGCCGGCGCGTGCCGGGCGGTAGCGCTGCGCCTTCAGCCAGCGTGCGACCTCGACTGTTTTGGTGTCGGCATTCCATAGTCCCAGATTGCGAATGACGTCCGGGTCGAGTTGGCCGTGCGTCACCACGATGAGGTCTGCCGCAGGATTCAGCGCGGCAAGGCGTGCGCGCAGCGCGGCCACGGTTTCCGGCGTGGCGAGATCGGTCTTGGTCAGGAGAAGCCGGTCGGCGACCGCCACCTGCTTCACCGCCTCGAAGTGGGCATCGAGCTGGCCCATGCCGAGCAGCGCGTCGACCGTGGTCACCACGCCGTCGAGGCGGAAGCGGGCGCGTACCCAGTTGTCGTGCAGCAGATTGTCGAGCACCGGCACCGGATCGGCGATGCCGGTGGTCTCGATGATCACGCGTTCGAAGGGAGGGATATCGCCCTTCGAACGCGCCATCCACAGGTTCTTGAGCGTGGGCGACAGGCTGCCGGAAATCGTGCAGCAGACGCAGCCGCCCGACAGCAGCGCCATCGGGCCTTCCATTTTCTGCAGGAGCTGGTGGTCGAGTGCGACTTCGCCGAACTCGTTCATCAGGATGGCCGTGCGCGGTAGCGTGCGCACAAGGTGGTTGAGGACGGTGGTCTTGCCGCTGCCGAGAAAGCCTGTCAGGAGCGTGATGGGTAAGGGGTGGTCGGTCATGGATGGAACGCGTCGCGAATCCGCGATTATCGTCGTTCAGCGTTTTTCCTTGTAGGGCTCCACCTTCACTGCTTGCAGGCGATAACCGGAGTCACCCATGTCGGTTTTCGAAATGGCCAGTTCAATCACGCCTTCCACCCAGACAGCATCCATATAGGTTTTCATCTTCACCGGATGCTCGGGAATGACATGGATGATCTGGTTGGCCGGGGGCGGCGGCACGTGGATGCAGGCTCCAAAGTAAGGCACCAGCAGAAATTCCGTCAATTCTTTCTTGCCGTATTCCAGCGGCACCATGAAGCCCGGAATGCGGATGGCCTTGCCCGCAATGGCAGGATTGCTAGGGGCGCTGTTCCACATCGCCTTCAGATTCTCGATGGCCTCCATGGCCCTGGGGTCCGAGTCCTGTAGATCGTCCAGCTTGAGGCGCTTGATTTCCTTCATGGGGTCCCACCCCTTGGGCAGGAGGTCGTCCCAGGTGACCAGCTTGTACTTGGCTGGGACGTCTGCCGCCCCCGCGTGCAGGCGATCGCCCACCTTGTAGCCATCCGCGAGTACGTTGGTGGCAAATACTGCGAAACAGAGCGCAACAAGTAGTTTCATGGCTTTCCCGGATTCAGATCCTCGGTGTCAGGCCGTCGGCAAGCGATAGTCGATATGCGCGCCAGCCCGGTAGCAGGCTGGCCAGCAGGCCAATGCCAAACACCCCGGCGAGCAGGCGCAACTCCTGTGCGGTCGGCGCGGCTGCCGTCAGGCTCAGCCCCCAGCGGGCTTCGACCAGTGGCCCGGCAATCAAGGAGAGCACGGTCAGCAGCAGCAGGCCGAATGCTGCACCGGCAAAAGTAAGGCCCAGTCCTTCGAGCGTCAGTAGTGTCAGGATATCGCGCGGGCGCGCACCGACCGAGCGCAGAATCGCCAGCTCGCGGCGGCGCTCGTTGAGCCCTGCGAGAATCACCGCGACCAGACCTGCCAATCCGACCATCACGACCAGGGCCGACACTGCGAGCAAGGCTTTTTCGCCATAGCCTACCACTTGCCACAACTGGGATAGCGCGACGCCCGGCAACACGGCCATCAGCGGTTCGGCACGGAAATTGTTGATGGCGCGCTGGGCAGAGAAGACGGCTGCGCGCGATTTCAGGCCGAGGATGACCGCGGTGACGGTCTTCGGCGTCAGATCGAATTTTTTCACGTATTCGGCGGGGATGCTCACGCCTGGGATGTGCGCGCCGCCTTGCCAGTCGAGATGAATCGCTTCCATCGCGGCAAGACTGATGTGCACCGTGTTGTCGACCGGCGTGCCGGTACGGGCGAGTATGCCGACAACGGTGAAGGGCTTGTCGGCATGCTCGGCGAGATCCGTTTCCCCGCTGCCATGGCTCAACGTGATGCGACTGCCCAGCCTGTAGCCCAGTGCGTCGGCCACCTCGGCACCGATCACCGCATCGAATACGCCATCCGTGCCGCCCGGGAACGGGCGCCCTTCGGCCAGCCTCAATGCGCGCTTGTCGCCATAGCGAAAATGGCTGAAGTAATCGGGTGTAGTGGCCAGTACTGGATAACCGTGATGCGAATCGCCCAGCGAGATCGGGATAACCCAGGCCACCGCCGGGTTCGCCGCCAGTGCCCGCACGCTTGTCCATTCCATGTTGTGGGTCGCCTCGCCGATGCGGAATACCGAATACAACATCAGCTGCAGCGGACTGCCGCGCGCGCCCACGATGAGATCGGCGCCGGACACGGATTGCTCGAAGCTGTCGCGTACCTGCTGCCGCAGGCGTTCGACGCCGAGCAGCATCAATACCGACAATGCGATGGCGAGCACGGTCAGGCTCAGCGCAACGCGCCGGTTCCAGGCGCTCCGGGCGGCAAGTCCGATCAGGTGCTGCATGTTCGGTTGATCTCCTTCAGGGCAAGCGTGCGTGTGAACCGATTGGCCAGCCGATGGTCGTGGCTGACGAATACGAGAGCGGCTCCCGTTACGGCGCATTCTCGAATCAGGAGATCGAGGAAGGCAGTCTGGCGTTCGGCATCGAGTGCCGAAGTCGGCTCGTCTGCGATGATCAGTTCGGGCGCGCCGATCAGGGCACGCGCAGCTGCAACCCGTTGCTGCTGCCCTACCGAGAGTGCCGTGGCCGGACGCTTCCAGAGTGAGGCGTCGAGATCGAGATGCGCGAGCAGGCGCGCAGCATTCTGCTTCTGATCCCCGGCGCGCTCACGGCGAAGCGCCGAGAAACGGCAGGGCAACAACACGTTGTCCAGAACCGAAAGATAGGGGATCAGGTTGAACTGCTGAAAGATCAGGCCGATATGGTCGGCGCGGAAACGGTCCCGCGCTGCACCCGAGAGCGCAGGCAGCGATTCGCCCAGGATACGCAATTCGCCCGTGCGCGGCAGCAGCACGCCCGCCAGTACATTGAGCAGCGTGCTCTTGCCGGAACCCGACGGGCCGTAGAGGAAGACCTGCTCGCCTGCGGCAAGCTCGAAGGCAGCGATATCGAGGCACGGCGATGTGCCCCAGTCGAATCGCAGATCGGCGATGCGGGCGACCGGCTCGACCATGGTTTACCAGACAACCTTGTTCTGGATGGCGTTGAGTTCCATGGCTTTCTGTCCGCCGGGCCCGGCGATTTCGACGTTCAGCTTCCTGATGCGCGGGAAACGCTCGAAGAGCCGCACGTCCATGTCGTGCAGGTGCCGCGGATGCGTGCACCGGAAAACGAACTCGCCATCCAGATCCGCGTGACCTTCGTGGCCAGGTTCGGGCGCGCTGCCGAGCAGCGGTGAGGCCAGTTTTACGCTGGCCATCCTGCATGTGGCGGCGGGCGTCGGCTGGAACAGCTGGTGAGCCTGCTCCAGCGCCTGTTTCATTGCGACGACGGCTGCGCGTTCGTTCGGCGTGTGCGGTGCATGCTCGAAGCCAACCAGGCTGTCGGTGGGGGACTCCAGCATCAGGGTGAGGGTTTCGCCGTCGATCGCGATGGACAGATTGGCCTGGCCATGAACGTGGGCCTCGGCAGCTTGCGACGACAGGGTGTACATGCTCAAAGCCAGCAGCGCTGCGACGCGAAGGTAAGCGGTCATGTCGGGTTTCTCCTTGATGCGGTTTCAGGCCAGTTCGGTCTCGATGTCTTCCGGCGAAGTCTGTTCCCAGACCGGGAAGGGATCGGCGAAGTTCACCCAGGCTGCACGGCCGGCCGCCATTTCTTCATCGCACAGCAGGCAGCGGTCGAGGCTGGCGCGAATCGCCGCTTCGTCCATCCCCATGCCGATGAATACAAGCTCCTGTCGGCGGTCGCCCCATTCGCCCCGGGACTTTTGTGCAATCAGGGAACGGTAGGTCTCGTCCTCGGGCCAGTGTTCGCGCGGGACGGCATCCCACCAGTAGCCGGCGGGCCCATGCCTGCAAGCCCCGCCCGCCTGGCTCCACGACCCTGCGAGCTCGGGGCGGCTGGCGAGCCAGAAATAGCCTTTGCTGCGTACCACGCCGTCCCATTCGCTGTGAATGAGGTCCCAGAAGCGTTGCGGATGAAAGGGGCGCCTCGCCTGATAGGCGAAGCTGGCGATTCCGTAGGCTTCGGTTTCCGGAACGTGTTCGCCACGCATTTCGGCCAGCCAGCCTGGCGCCTGGCTGGCCGCTTCGAAGTCGAACAGGCCGGTGTCAAGCACGCTCTCCAGCGCCACCTTGCCGAATTGCGCCAGTACGATTCTGGCACGTGGATTCAGGGCGTTGAGAATGGCGATCAGTTGCGCGAGATCGGCTTCGGATACCAGGTCGGCCTTGTTGACGACAATCACGTCGCAGAATTCGATCTGCTCGACCAGGAGGTCGACAACGGTGCGGGTATCCTCTTCGCCCAGCGATTCGCCGCGATCGTCGAGCATGTCGCTTGAGCTGTAGTCGCGCAGGAAATTGTAGGCGTCGACCACCGTGACCATGGTGTCGAGGCGCGCGACCTGCGTCAGCGACGTGCCATGCTCGTCCTCGAAGGTGAAGGTCTCCGCCACGGGCAAGGGCTCGGAGATGCCGGTCGATTCGATCACCAGATTGTCGAAGCGTCCTGCCTTCGCCAAAGCGGCGACTTCCTTCAGCAAGTCTTCACGTAACGTGCAGCAGATGCAGCCGTTCGACATCTCGACCAGCTTTTCTTCGGTGCGAGACAATTGAGCACCGCCTTCGCGAATCAGGCTGGCATCGATGTTGACTTCGCTCATGTCGTTGACGATCACGGCGACGCGGCGCCCTTCGCGATTGTTGAGAATGTGGTTCAACAGGGTGGTCTTGCCGGCCCCGAGAAAACCGGAGAGGACAGTGACGGGCAGTCGGGAGTCGGGGGGCATGGGTTTCCTTTCAGGCAATGCAGGTATCGAGCCCGGCGCGGATTTCCGCCTCGGGCAGGTTGCGGCCGATGAAGACCAGGGTAGAGGCGCGTGCCGAGTCATGCGGCCAGGGACGGATACGATCGCCGTAGACGGTCATGTGTACACCTTGCAGGGCAACCATGTGCGGCTCGCCGGTCAGGTTGAGAATGCCCTTGTAACGCAGCATGTCGGCATGGTGGCGGGCGATGGTGCGAGCCAGGAAATCTTCCAGCCGGCCTTCGTCGAAAGCATGGTTGTTGCGGTATACGAAAGTAGCGATGTCGTCGTGATGGTGGTCGTGCGTGCCATGCGCCTGGCGGGCGTCGAGACCGGGCAACGCCGACAGGCTGAACGCCTGCACGTCGATCAGGTGCTGCAGCGGCACTTCGCCGTGCGTCATCTCGAAAATACGTGCGCGGGAGTTGATCCGGATCAGGCGGCCGATCAATTGGGAGAAAGCCTGGTCATCCACGCGGTCGCGTTTGCTGAGCAGCAGTACGTCCGCGAAGCCGGCCTGTTCGCGTGCTTCCGGGTGGCGGTCCAGTTGGGCCATGCCGTGTTCCGCATCGATCACCGTCAGCATGGCATCGATGGCGTAATGCGCGCGGATGACTGGATCGACGAAGAAGGTCTGGATCACCGGGGAGGGGGCGGCCAAGCCGGTCGTTTCGATCAGCACGCGGTCGAATGCCAGTTCGCCGGCATTGCGCCGCCGCGCGAGATCGCCAAGGATGCGGATCAGATCGCCGCGCACATTGCAGCATATGCAGCCATCGTTGATCTCGACAATCTCGGCGTTGTGCAGGAGCAGGGAATGATCGATCGAGACCGCGCCGAATTCGTTCTCGATGACGGCAATTTTTTCCTCGGAGCGCTCGGCAAGGATCCGGTTGGCGAGCGTGGTCTTGCCGCTGCCCAGAAAGCCGGTGACGAGGGTAACGGGGATGGGAGACTCAATGGGCATGGCTGAATGCATGCCCGAGAAAGACCGCGCTGCCGCCGACCGCCATCAGCGCGCTTTGCGCAAAGCCGGCGCGCAGGCCGATGCGGCCATGCAGGATCGGAATCAGGTTGGAGACGGCGATGTACAGAAAACTCGCCGCGGCGAGCGCCAGCACGGCTGGCAAGGCTGCGCGCGCGCCGTCGAGCACGAGGTAGCCCGCCAGCCCCCCGGCGAGGGTGGCGAGACCGGAAAGCAAATTGAGGGCGAGTGCCCGCGACCGGCTGAGTCCGGCGGCAAGCAGCACCATGAAATCGCCGAGTTCCTGCGGGATTTCGTGCAGCGTCACGGCCAGCGCCGTGGCGATGCCGAGGTGCGGGTCGGCGAGGTAGGCAGCGGCGATCAGCACGCCGTCGACGAAATTGTGCAGGCCGTCGCCGAGTACGACCATGGGCACCGCCGCGGGCAGCGGCGCGTCTCGATGCTGCCCGCGGCGGGCGTATTTTTCGAGCAGGAAGAACAGCCACAGGCCGAGCAGGAGCCAGGCACCCAGCGCGTCCGGCGCGAGGCCGCCTTCCAGCGCCTCGGGAATCATGCCAAGCAGTGCTGCGGCAGCCAGAGCGCCGACCGCAAAAGCGAGCCAGGCGTCGGCGTGGTGGCGGAGCTTGCCGAACGCGATGAGCGCGGCCAGGATCACCGATAGCAGGCCGCCGGCGGCACAGGCCAGCAGGATCGAGACGAGGGTCATGACGGGGTAGTGCAACAAAGTTGCATTTCGGTATGGGGTAAAGGAAAAAAGCGGCAGCGATGCATGATTCAGGCGCTTGCCCGTGTGCAGTCCGCGCAGCGGCCGTGTACGGTGACGTCGATGTGACGCGCCTCGAATCCGGGCGGGGTTCGCGGTTGCGCGCTGGGGCGGTCCTCCAGACAAAACAGGCGTCCGCAGGAGTCGCATTCGAAATGGGCGTGGCCGTGGTGGAGCGGGGCAATGCCGTAGCGGCGCACGCGATCCTGGCCGGTCACGCTGTGCGCCAGACCCTGTGCGACCAGCCAGTCGAGCACGCGGTACAGCGTAACCTTGTCGAGCGGCTTCGCTTCCGCCGTGGCGGCCTGCATCAGGGTCTGATGCGAAACCGCCGTGTCGGCCGCGAGCAATTGCTGCAATACCTGGACGCGCGCTGGGGTTGCCGTCGCCCCGCGTTCCTGGAGCAGTCTGACGGCTTGGTCGTGATGGGCGAGGGCGTTCATGGCGAGATTCTAGGTGACAAACGGCCCACAATGCAACCGAGTTGCGTTTTGGGCCGTGAAAACCCCCTCGAATGAAGGGGGCACAGTCAGGCGTGCAGCTTCTCCATCTTTTCGTGGCGCTCCTGCGCCTCGATGGAGTACTCGGCGGTGGGACGCGCCAGCAGGCGGGGCAGGCCGATGGGTTCGCCGGTTTCCAGGCAGTAGCCGAATTCGCCGGATTCGATGCGCGCCAGCGCCTTGTTGATCTTCTTCAGCAGCTTGCGTTCGCGGTCGCGCACGCGCTGTTCGAGCATGTTCTCCTCTTCGACCGTGGCGCGGTCGTTGGGGTCGGCGAAGTTCTCGTTTTCCTTCAGATGCTCGCCGGTATCGGCCGCGTTGGACAACATCTCGGCGCGCAGGGCTTCGAGCCGCGTACGGAAGAACGCGAGTTGCGCCGTGTTCATGTAGTCCGCGTCCGACATCTTGAGCAGTGCGGCTTCGGTCAGGGGTTTGGATGATGCAGGCATTGATCAAGCTCCAACGTATCGTCTAGTGTTGCGACGGTAAAACCGGGCCTCCCGGTTTTGGCCAAGGCGGGAGTCTGAACGTCCTCGGCGCCGGACGCAAGCCATGGGTGTGGATGACGATTTGGTTGCGGACGCTTCCACGGGGATTGGGCCATAATCGCGCCTATGGACAAAGCCCTGCTCCCGACCCTGTTTTTCTGTCTGCTCGCCGCCTGCGGCCGCGGGGCGCCGCCTGCGGCGGTACCCGACATCCGCCCGGTGCGGGCCGAACAGGTGGACGCCCGGGTGGGCGCAGCCGGTACGCGCTACGCCGGCGAGGTGCGCGCGCGCTACGAGACCGATCTGGCTTTCCGCGTCGGCGGGCGGGTGCGCAGCCGCATGGTGGAAGTTGGGTCGTCGGTCGCAGCCGGACAGGCCATCGCCACGCTCGACCCCAGCGATTACGCACTGGCCGCGCGCGCCGCGCGTTCGCAGCTGGCCGCTGCGGAAGCCGAGGCGAAGCTGGCGCACGAAGACCTGAAGCGTTTTACCGAACTGCGCGCGAAGAATTTCATCGCTCAGGCCGAACTGGACCGGCGCAGCACGGCGGCGGCGGCGGCGGCGGCGCAGGTGCGCGCCCAGCGCGCCGAAGCCGCGCGGCAGGGCAACCAGGCCGACTACACGCGGCTGACCGTGCCGCACGCCGGTGTGGTGACGGCAGTGCTGTTCGAGGCCGGCCAGGTGGTGGCGGCCGGGCAACCGGTGGCGCGGCTGGCGCAGGCGGGCGAGCGCGAGGTGCGCATCGACGTGCCGGAAAATGCGCTCGATGCCTTGCGCCGCGCGAAGACGCTGAACGTGCGCCTGTGGTCGTCGCCGGACAAGACCTACGCCGGCCGCCTGCGCGAACTGGCGCCGATGGCCGACCCGGCGACCCGCACCTACGCCGCGCGGGTCGCCATCGCCGCGCCGGACGAGGCGGTGAAGCTGGGCATGACCGCGACCGTCGAGGTCGCCGCTGACGCCGCGCCCAGCCTGTCGGTGGCGCAGAGCGCGCTGTTCCGGGTGAACGGCCGGCCGGAAGTCTGGGTGGTGAACCCGAAAACCGGCGAAGTTTCCGCCCGCGCGGTGGAACTCGGCGCGCTCGACGGCGAACGCGCGGCCGTTCGGTCGGGTCTGGCAGCCGGCGAGTGGGTGGTGACGGCGGGCGTGCACAAGCTCGCTCCGGGGCAGCGCGTGCGGCTGGTCAAATGAGCGCGGCGCCGCGCTTTACGCCCGGGCGGGGCAATCTGTCGCGCTGGGCCATCGAACATCCGGCGCTGTTGCGCTTCCTGGTCGTGCTCATCCTGCTGCTCGGCGTGCGTTCGTATTTCCATCTGGGCCAGGCCGAGGATCCACCGTTCACCTTCAAGACCATGCTGATCCAGGCGCAGTGGCCGGGCGCGACGGCGCAGGAGGTATCGGAGCAGCTCACCGAACGGATCGAGAAGAGGCTCCAGGAAATGCCCGAGCTGGATTACGTACAGAGCTACGCCAAGGCGGGCGAGACCGCGCTGTTCGTGAATCTTAAGGAAACCGTGCGCGGTGCCGACGTCGCCGCGGCCTGGTACCAGGTGCGCAAGAAGATCGGCGATCTCGGACCGCAGCTGCCGGCGGGCGTGCGCGGCCCTTTCTTCAACGACGAGTTCGGCGACACCTTCGGCTCGATCTACGCCTTTACCGGCGACGGTTTTTCGCGCGCCGAGCTGCGCCGGGTCGCCGAGGACGCGCAGCGCGAGGTGCGGCGGCTGCCCAACGTCGGCAAGGTCGAGCTGTTCGGGGTGGTGCCGGAGAAGATCTACGTCGAGGTGCCGGTCCAGAAGCTCGCCACCCTGCAGCTCACGCCGCAGCAGATCATGCAGGCGATACAGGAACAGAACGGCGTGGTGGCGAACGGCCGGGTGGAGAATGCCACGCTGTCGATTCCGCTGCGCGTGTCGGGGCCGTATTCCGACGTCGAGCGCCTGCGCGAGACCATCATCCGCGTCGGCGCCCGCAGTCTGCGGCTGGGCGACATTGCCGAGGTGACGCGGCGTTACGAGGATCCGCCGTCGGTCGAGATCCGCTCGCAGGGCGAACCCGCCGTGCTGCTGGGCGTGTCGCTGGCGGACGGCGGCGACGTGCTTGCGCTCGGCCACGACGTCGAGGCGACGATGGCGGCGTTGCAGAAAACGCTGCCGGTCGGCCTGGAGATACAGAAAATCCACGACCAGCCCGGCATCGTCGCGCGCGCGGTCCGGCTGTTCATGCAGAGCTTCGTCGAGGCCGTCGCCATCGTGCTGGCGGTGACCTTCCTCGCACTGAAGTGGCGCGCCGGTCTGGTGGTCACGCTGTCCATTCCTGTGGTGCTGGCGATCACCTTCACCACGATGTGGTTCTTCGGCATCGACCTGCATCGCATCTCGACCGGCGCGCTCATCATCTCGCTGGGGCTGCTGGTGGACGACGCGATCATCGCGGTGGAAATGATGGCGCACAAGCTCGAGGCCGGCTGGAGCCGCTTCGAGGCCGCCACCTACGCGTTTCACTCGACCGCGTTTCCCATGCTCACCGGCACGCTGCTCACCGCCACGGCCTTCCTGCCGATCGCGCTCGCCAAGTCCATGGTCGGCGAATACACCTTCGCGATCTTCGCGGTGACGACGATCGCGCTGTTGTCGTCCTGGCTGGTCGCCGTCGTCGTCACCCCGTATTTCGGCCACCTGATCCTGAAACCGTCGCACCACGTGGAAGACGAGGACGCCACCTACCGCACGCCTTTCTACCAGCGTTTCCGCGCGGCGGTCGAATGGTGCCTGCGGCGGCGCCGGACGGTGATCGGACTGACCGTCGTTGCCCTGGCCGTCGGCATCATGGCGATGCAGAAGGTCGAGAAGCAGTTCTTTCCGCAGTCCGACCGACTGGAAATCCTGATCGAGATGTGGCTGCCCGAGGGCGCGTCCATCGAGGCCACGCACGCCGAAGCGGTGCGGCTGGAGGCGCTGCTGCGCCGCGATGCGGACGTGGCGCATGTGCTGAACTACATCGGCCAGGGCGCGCCGCGCTTCGTGCTGGGTCTGGACCAGCGGCTGGCCAATCGCAATTTCGCGCAGCTGGTGGTTATCGCGAAGGACGTGCCGGCGCGCGAGCGCGAGATTGCGCGCATCCGCAAGCTGTTCGATACGGATTTCCCGAACGTGCGCGGACGCGCGGTGCGTTTCGAATACGGTCCGCCGGCCGGCTATCCGGTGCAGTACCGCCTGTCCGGTACCGACATTCCCCGGCTCAAGGCCGAAGCCGAGAAGCTGCGCCGCATCGTCGCCGCGGATCCGCGCGTGACGGCGGTGAACCTCGACTGGAACGAGCAGTCGCTGGCGGTGAAGGCGCAGCTCGACCAGGACAAGATCAAGGCGCTCGGGCTGAGCTCCGATCTGGTCGGCCGTCTGGTGGCACTGCAATTGTCCGGCGCGACGGTCACCCAGTTCCGCGAGAACGATCTGCTGATCGACGTGGTGCTGCGCACGCCGCGCGCCGAACACCGCGACGTCGATGCGCTCGCCGCGCTGCCCATCGGCAGCTTCAACGGCCAGAGCGTGACGCTGGGACAGATCGCCCGCTTCACGCCGGTGTTCGAGGACGGCGTGATCTGGCGACGCGACCGTCTGCCGACGATTGCGGTGCGCGGCGACCCGGTCGGCACGACCCAGCCCGCCACCATCGTGGCCGACCTCGCGCCGAAGGTGGCGGCCTTCCGCGCCGCCCTGCCGCCCGGCTTCCGGCTGGAAATCGGCGGCCCGGTGGAGAGCAGCGCCAAAGCCAACGCCGCCATCGCCGCCTCGTGGCCGCTGATCGTGATCGTCACCTTCACGCTGCTGATGCTGCAGCTCGGCAGTTTTTCGCGGTCCATGCTGGTGGTGCTGACGGCGCCGCTGGGGGTGATCGGCGTGGCCATCGCACTGCTGGTGAGCGGCCGGCCGATGGGCTTCGTCGCGCTGCTCGGCATCATTTCGCTGGCCGGCATGATCATGCGCAACTCCGTGATCCTGGTCGACCAGATCCGCCAGGACATCGCGCGCGGCCTGTCGCAGCGGGACGCCATCGTCGAATCGACGGTACGGCGCATGCGGCCGATCAGCCTGACCGCGGCGGCGGCGGTGCTGGCGATGATTCCCCTGTCGCGCTCGATCTTCTGGGGGCCGATGGCGGTATCGGTGATGGGCGGGCTGGTCGCGGCGACTTTCCTCACACTGTTTTTCCTGCCGGCCTTGTATGCGGCGTGGTTTCGCGTAAAACACGAGTAACGCGATTCGAAATGCAGAGCGAGGAAGCGGTGTGAAAACAGTCTGGCTTGGACTGACGCTGATGCTGGGGGGCTGTTCCGGGCTGCAATCGGCCGATCCGGCGTCGCCCTATTACGCCTATTCGACGGGATGGAGCCTGCAGTTGCACCGCCCGCTGACGATCCCGGCCGACGCGGCAACGGTGCGCCTGCAATACGGCCGCGTCGTGCCGCGCAACAGCGTGCAGGAACAGGACCCGTTCTGCGTGGTCGAGCTCGATACGGTGCGCGACGTGCCGCAGACGCTGGCACCGGGGCGCTTCGCGGTCCGGCAGGTGACGCGCAGCGTGAGCACCATCATGGCGGCGCGGCCGGCGGGCTTCGTGCGCACCGGCCTGGGCGACGAGGGCGAACCGACTTTCCTTTACTACATTACGGCGTTCCGCCTGCACGACCCGTCGCAGCCCGATCTGCGCGGCATGACCTGCGCGTGGAACCAGATGGCACCCGGAAACCGGGCCCTGATGCGACATCTCACGCTCGGCGAGATCCGTTCCGCGCTGGGCGACTGGATGACGCCGATCCCGCCGGGCGCGCTGCCATGAATCACGCGAAAACGCGGGTCAAACCCGACAGCCGGGTCAGGCTGTCCGACTGGGATCCGGACGACGAGACCATCGTCGGCAAGGACAAGTCCGATGCGCGCGAGCGGCTGGATGCCGATCGCACGCGCCTCGAATCCCTGCAGGAATTGCTGTATGCCGAAGGCAGGCACAAGCTGCTGATCGTGCTGCAGGCGATGGACACGGCGGGCAAGGATTCGACCATCCGCCACGTGTTCCAGGGAGTCGATCCGCTGGGCGTGAAGGTGACCGGATTCAGGGGGCCGACGCCGGAGGAGCTGGCGCACGATTTTCTCTGGCGCGTGCATCGGCACGCGCCGGGGGCAGGCGAGATCGCGATCTTCAACCGCTCGCACTATGAGGATGTCCTGATCACCCGCGTCAAGGGCTGGATCGACGCCGCCGAATGCAAACGGCGCTACCGCCAGATCAACGAGTTCGAGCGCATGCTGGCGGAAACCGGCACCACCATCCTCAAGTTCTATCTGCACATCTCGAAGGACGAGCAGAAGAAGCGTCTGGAGGAGCGCCGCGACACGCCGGAGAAGCAGTGGAAATTCAACCCCGGCGACCTCGCCGTGCGGGCGCAATGGGACGACTACATGACGGCCTACGAGGCCGCGCTGTCGGCCACCAGCACTGCATACGCGCCGTGGCACGTGATTCCGGCCAACAGCAAGCTGGCGCGCAACCTGATGGTGTCGCGCCTGTTGATCGATGCGCTGGAGTCGCTGGACATGCGCTACCCGCCGCCGGTCGAGGGCGCGGTCGATACCGTGATCGAATGATCGTTATTTGACGACGCTGAGGTGTGCCGGGCGCGCCGGGCGCGCGTTCGACTGCACGCTGTTCAGCGCCTGCCAGCCGGGGAAGGCCTCGGGACGGTGGATGTGATAGCCCTGCAGATAATCCACGCCGATTTCGCCCAGCATCGCCGCCATGTCGGCATCCTCGACCTGCTCGGCGATGGAGTGCATGCCGAAATCGCGGGCGAGTTGCGCGATCGAGCGGACGATGGCCTGGTCGCGATTGTCGGCGAGCATGCCGCGCACGAAGGCACCGTCGATCTTGAGATAGTCGGCCGGCAGGTGCTTGAGATAGAAGAACGAGGAGGCGTCGCGGCCGAAGTCGTCGAGCGCGAACTGGCAGCCGCGCGGACGCAGGCCCTGGATCAGGCGCTGCGCGTCCTCGAGGTTGACCACCGCGGCGGTCTCGGTGACTTCGAAGCCGAGGCGCGCGCCCGGCACGCCGTAGTGGTCGAGCAGGTTGCACACGACGTCGAGGAAGGACTCGTCGGCGACGGTCTTGCCCGAGAGGTTGACGAAGTACACAGCGTTGTCGTCGGGACGCGCCGCCAGCCAGGAAATCACCGCCTCGACCATCCAGCGGTCGAGGATGGGCGCCTGGCCGTAGCGTTCCAGCGCGGACAGCAGCTTGGCCGGGCCTTCGATCACGCCGTTGCGCTGCCAGCGGATGAGCACCTCGTAGTGCGGCTGCCCGTTGCCCGAGGTGGGCTGGATGAGCTGGCGGTAGGGCAGGAACTGGTTGGCTTCCAGCGCTTGCGCGAAATCAGCCGCCCAGCCCATCTCGGCTTCTAGGCGGCGGAACCCGACCTCGTCGGCCTCGTACAGCATGACGCGGCCGCTGCCTTCGGACTTGGCACGGTAGCAGGCCATGTCGGCCTGCACCATGATGTCGCCGGCCGACGCGGCCTCGCGCGTGATGAGCGCGATGCCGGCGCAGGCGCCAAGGGTGAAGCGGCGGCCCTTGTGCTCGAAACGGAAGTCGCGGATGCGCTGCACCAGCGAACGGCAGATCTGGTTCGCTTCCTCCGGCGGGGTGTCGAACAGGATGAGGCCGAATTCGTCGCCGCCCAGCCGGCCAAGGTAGGCATGGTTCGGCAGCGCCGCGCGCATGGTCTGCGCGATGTCCTGCAGCAGGCCGTCGCCGACGGCGTGACCGCAGGTGTCGTTCACCAGCTTGAACTGGTCGAGGTCGATGTAGCAGAACGCGTGCTGCTCGGCCTGGTCGCGCGCGGTGCGCAGCGCGCGTGCCAGCCGGCCTTCCACCGCGCGGCGGTTCGGCAGCTTGGTGAGCGTGTCGTGGTAGGCCATGTCGCGCAGGCTGTCGAGCAACTGCTTGCGCTCGGTTTCGTCGCGCAACACGTAGACCGCGCCGAATCCGCCGTTCCCGGTCAGCGGCGCGCAGCTGTAGCTGATCGCGAAAATCTGGCCGAAGCGCGTGTACAGGCGGGCCGAGCCGTTCTTGCCCATCTTCGGCGATTCGTGCGCGAGGAAGCAGATGGGCATGTCGTCCTCGCTGCTGGCGCGGTCGAGCGTCATCAGCTCGCGCAGGGGGATGCCTTCGGCTTCTTCCAGCGCGGTGCCGAGCAGGCTCTCGGCGCTGGGGTTGATGTAGACGACGCGATTGCGCGCATCGGTGACGACGACCGCATCGTTGATCGACTGCAGCGTCACCTGCCAGCGTTCCTTCTCGGCCTCGAGCGCGGCTTCGTCGAGTTTGCGCTGGGTGACGTCGAAGCGGATCGAGAGGTATTTCTGCGGCTGGCCGTCGTCGCCCTTGATCGGCAGGATGGTCGAGGCCAGCCAGTAGGGCCGGCCGTCGCGGGTGCGGTTGCAGATCTCGCCGCGCCAGGTGCGGCCACTGGAAATCGTCTGCCACAGGTTCTCGAAGAAGGCGCGATCGTGCCAGCCCGAATTGAGCATGCGGAAATTCCGGCCGATCAGGTCTTCGCGGGTGTACCCGGAGAGGATGCAGAAGAATTCGTTGACGTAGGTGATGTTGCCCTCGAGATCGGATTCAGCGACGGCCGCCGAGCTGTCGAGCGCCTTCTGCTGTTCGTGCAGATCGGTGAGCAGGCGCTCCAGCGCCACATTCATGTGATTGAATCCGCGCAGCGTATCCCGCATTTCCGGCGGGCAGCCGCGTCCTATGGGCGCACGCACGCTGTAGTCGCCTGCTTCGACCTGGCGGGCGGCGGCACGCAGGGTGGTCAGGCCGCGCAGATTGATCTTGAGCATGACGTGAATCAGCCAGCCCAGCAGGCAGAAGGCGAGGGCGAGCACCGTGAACAGACGGGTGCCGAGATGCCACAGGAAATCCTCGTAGGCGCGCGAGGATGGCTGGATGGTGAGGCGCCCGTAGGCTTTGCCGCCGACGACGAGGCTGGACTGCATCAACGGGATGTCGATCGCGGTCAGTGCCGCGAACCAGTCCGGCCGGTCCGCCTGCAAGGGCGGGGCCTGCTCGCGCAGGGCGTAGCCGTGGGCGGCCGTGTATTCCACGTAGAGCAGGTTGCCCTGGGCAATCGGCGTTTTGAGCTGGGCGCGGACGGCGGCGTAGTCGCCCACGATGGCCGAATCGGCCACGGCCTGCGTCAGGGCGGCGAGCTGGGCGGAGGTCTGCACGCGCAGGGCCGCGTCGGCGTCGTGCCGGGCAATCTGCAGAATCTGCTGTCCGGCCAGCACGAACAGGGCCAGCATGACCAGCAGCACCGCGCCCGTGACGCGGTGCTGCGTGCTGAACTTATCCAGAAAAGCGTAGCGCCCGAGACGCGCGCGGTGAGGGGGGCTGACGTTCATACAGGGGGAATCGGCAGCCGTGCCCGATCCTGAAGGGATCGTAAATGCGTCGATTGGGCGAGAGTGTTCGCTTACCCTCGTGTGCGGGCTCAGGACTTGCGGCGCGCGCGCGGGTGCGCTTGGTCGTAGACCTTGGCGAGATGCTGCCAGTCGAGATGGGTGTAGACCTGCGTGGTGCCGATGCTGGCGTGGCCGAGCAGTTCCTGCACGGCGCGCAGGTCGCCCGAGGATTGCAGTACGTGGGTGGCGAAGGCATGCCGCAGCATGTGCGGATGGACATGCTGCGGCAGCCCGGCGCGCACCGCCCAGCGTTCCAGCCGCAGCTGCACGCTGCGTGGGGTGAGACGGTCGCCGCGCCGGTTGACGAAAAGCGCGTGGACGCCTTCCTGCGCCAGCGTCTGCCGTAACGGCAGCCAGGCCGCCAGTGCGGCGAGTGCCTGAGTGCCCACCGGTACCACACGCGTCTTGCTGCCCTTGCCGGTGACCGTGGCCTCGCCCGCACGGGCATCGACGTCGCCGAGGTCGAGCCCGATCAGTTCCGCCAGACGCAGGCCGGAGGAGTAGATCAGTTCGAACATCGCGCGGTCGCGTACCTCCAGCACGCTGTCGGTCGGTGGTTCCAGCAGTTGCGTGCAGGCGTCGGGCGACAGCACTTCGGGCAGGGATTTCGCCGCCTTGGGCGGGCGCAGGCCGACGCAGGGATTGGCCGGGTAACCGAGCCGGCGGCAGGCGAAGGCATAGAAACCGCGCCAGCTCGAAAGATGTCGCGCCACGCTTTTGGGGGAGAGATTGCCGGCACGCAGCCCGACGATGGCGCCACGGATGTCGGCCACCGAAAGCGCGGCCAGTGGCGTCGCGCCGGCGTGGCGGATCAGGGTGCCGAGGTCGCGCCGGTAGGCGGCGAGCGTGTGCGGCGACAGCCGCCGTTCGGCGGCCAGGTGTTGCAGGTAGGCCTCGATCGGTTTGGGACCGGCGTTCGCCGCCTCTCCCGCTTGCGGAAGAGGGGATTCTGGCTGGGCCAACCCCGATTGACGCGGGGTGGGGAGGGGGCGGGCTTTGGGGTTCACCCCTGCATCCGTGTCAGCGCGGCGGCCACCACCTGCCCCAGACGCGAGAGGTAGAGCGTGCCCATGCCGGTGTAGAAGCGTTTGTCCTCTTCGGACGCCAGCACCAGCAGCCCCAGCGACGGGCTGTTGGCCGCCGTGCGCAGCGGAATGCAGGCGAAGCTCTTGAGGTGCGGCGACACCTCGCCGAACCAGTCGCTGGCCTGCGGTACCGCGAGCGCGCCGCACACCGGCTGCAGCAGGGTGGTGATGGCGGTGGTGGCGTCGGTCGAGAGGCCGCCTTCGGCCAGCAGGCGCAGTGCATGGTGCGGCACGGCGAAGCCTTCGCGCAGGTGCAGTGCCAGCGCACCGGCAATGTCCTGCGGTGTCTTCGCGGCCACCAGCGCCAGCGTCAGCGCGTGCAGCTTTTCGGAAATGCCGTCGTTCTCCTCCCCGAATTGAATCAGCTCGGCGAGCTTGTTTTCCAGCATGCGCACCTTGTCGCGCATGGCGATCAGCTGCCGTTCGCTCATCGACACCGCGTGCGTGCCGTGCGGGTGCGGGATGTTCAGCTCGGCCAGCAGGGTGGGGAATTCGTTGAAGAAATTCGGATTCCGGGTGAGGAAATCGGCGATGGCCCCCTTGTCCGTCATGGGATTCAAGGGTGCGTTCGGGGCGGCGGCTGGGGTGTCCATTAGATCTCTAAGTCTCCTTCAAATACGGTTTCCGCCGGCCCGGTCATGTACACCGGCTGGCCCATGCCGGCCCATTCGATGACGAGATCGCCGCCGCGGGTGTGCACGCTGACCGGGCTCTTCAGCCAGCCCTGACGGATACCGGCCACGGCGGCAGCGCAGGCGCCGGTGCCGCAGGCCAGCGTCTCGCCGGCGCCGCGCTCATACACGCGCAGGCGGATGTCGTGCGGCGTGAGCACCTGCATGAAGCCGGCGTTGACGCGTTGCGGGAAGCGGGCGTGTGCTTCGATGGCGGCGCCGAGGATGTCCACCGGGGCGCTGTCGAGATCGTTCACCCGCAGCACCGCGTGCGGATTACCCATCGACAGTGCGGCGATCTCGACGACGTGCTGGCCGACCCTGAGCGGATAGGTCGGTGCCTCGGCGTCGGCGACGAAGGGGATGTCGGCCGGCGCGAAGCGCGGCGCCCCCATGTCCACCGTGACCCGGCCGTTGTCGAGCAGGCGGGGTTCGATGATGCCGGAAGCGGTTTCCACGCGGATCGCGGTCTTGTCGGTCAGCCCCTTGTCGTGCACGAAGCGTACGAAGCAGCGCGCGCCGTTGCCGCATTGCTCGACTTCGCCGCCGTCGGCGTTGAAGATGCGGTAGCGGAAATCGACGCCGGGCTGCGTGGCCGGTTCGACCAGCAGGATCTGGTCGCAGCCCACGCCGAAATGGCGGTCGGCGATGCGGCGGCACTGTTCGGGCGTGAGCGCGATGGGCTGGCTGACGCCGTCGAACACGACGAAGTCGTTGCCCAGGCCGTGCATCTTGGTGAAGCGGAGTTTCATGCAGTCTTGAGCCTGACGTAGTCCTTGAGGATGCAGCGATCCATCACCACCGTCATCCCGGCCTCGCTCGCGCGTTGTGCGGCGGCCTCGTGGACGATGCCTTCCTGGATCCAGATTGCAGCCGGTGAATGATGCACCGTCGAAAATGGCCGATGCATGGAGTGTAACGCCAGGCACTGTTCGACGATAGCCGGCACATGTTCGGCGGCGCGGAATACATCGACCAGGTCGACGGGAAACGGAATGTCGGCGAGGCTGGCATAGGCCTTTTCGCCCAGCACCGCATCGACCAGCGGCCGCACCGGCACGATGCGGAAGCCGTAGCGCTGCATCGCCTGTGCGACGACGTAGCTCGGCCGGGCTGGCTGCGGCGAGAGACCGACCACGGCGATGGTTTTCACGCGGTCGAACAGGGCGCGCAGGTCGGCGTCGTCAGGGTGGGCGAAATTCATAGCGGCAGCTCCATCACGTGGTCGTCCATCACGAAGCCTTCGCCGATGTCGAATATGCGCGATTCGACGATGCGGAAGCCGTACTTCTCATAGGCGCGTATTGCCTGCGAATTGCCGCGATTGACCTGCAAGCGGACAGCCGCGGCGCCCAGCGCGCGTGCCCACTCGGCAACCGCGGCCAGCAGCGCGGCGCCGACGCCGCGGCGTTGCCACTCGGGGTGGACGTAGAGTTTGTCGAGCTTGCAGACAGCATCATCGAGGCTGGCGTGGGCGAAACCCGCAAGGGGCGCGCCGGCGACCCACCATGTGTGGCGCGGATCGTCGAGTTGTGCGCGGATGCGCGCCGCCGCGTAGCGGTCGGCCAGCATGAAATCGATCTGCGCCTGGCTGATGAGCGCGGGATACGTGGCCTGCCACACCGTGCGGGCGAGCGCGGCGACGGCCTCGACCTCGTCCGGCGCGAGGCGGCGCGGTGCGTCAGTCATACAGGCTGGGCGCGCCGGGTGGCCGGGTCTTGAAACGCCGATGCAGCCACAGGTATTGCGCCGGCATTTCGCGGATGCGTTCTTCGATGAAGGCGTTCATGCGCGCGACGTCGGCCTCCAGGTCGTCGCTCGGGTAATTTTCCCAGGGCGGATAGAAGCGCAGCACGTAGCCGCGTCCCCACGGCAGCTGGCGGGTGACGACCGGCACGATCTGCGCGCCGGTGAGCCTGGCCAGGCGCGGCAGCGCGGACACGGTGGCGGCCGGCACGCCGAAGAACGGCACGAATACCGCGTTGAGGCGGCCGTGGTCCTGGTCCGGCAGATAGTAGAACGGCCGGCCGGCCTTGATCGCGCCGAGCGTGGCCTTGATGCCTTCGTGGCGGGCGATCAGCACGATGTCCTGGAAGCGGGTGCGGCCGTGGTGCATGAACTTGTCGCTGACCGGATTCCTGGCGGGCGCATAGATCGAGGCGATGCGGTAATCCATCGTCAGTCGCACCCCGCCCATGTCGAGCCCGACGAAATGCGGCGCCAGCCAGATCGTCGGGCGCGCGCCGCGCCCCAATGCGGCTTCCGGATTGTCGATGCGGATCAGCCGGCGTAGCCGCGCGTCCGAACTCCACCACAGTGCGCCGTGTTCCAGTGCGGCGCGCATCGACGCCTGGTAGGTCTGGCGCAGCCAGCGTCGGCGCAGCGCAGGCGTCGCGCCGGGAAAGCACAGCCGCAGGTTGGTGGCGACCACGTGCCGACGCGAATTGGGGATCAGCGACAGCAGCCAGCCGAGGATATTGCCCAGCGCCGCCTGCACGGGCAAGGGCAGCCAGTGCAGCAGCCAGAGCAGGCCTATGCCCAGCCAGGTGCCCCACAGCGCGGGGCGGTACAGTCCGCCGGCGGTACTCATAGGGTGGTGTCCGGGTCGGGTGCGTTGCCCGGCTGCTTGTAGCGGTTGTAGCTCCACATGTACTGCGCCGGAAACCGGCGGACAACGTCCTCCACCCCCTGGTTGATGCGTGCGGCGGCCCGGGCCTTGTCTTCCGGCAGCGCCTCGCCGAGCGGCAATACGTGCAGCCGGAAACCGCGTCCCCAGGACAGCCGTTCGGCGGCGACGAAGAATGCCGCCGCGCCGGTCTTGCGCTGCAGGCTGGCGACCAGCGTCGGCGTGTAGGCCGGACGACCGAAGAACGGCGCCCAGACGCCGTCGCCGCCGGTCGCCACCTGGTCGGGCAGGATGCCGATCGCCTCGTGGCGCTTGAGCGCGGCGAGTTGCGCACGCACGCCCGACAGGTCGGTGGGAACCAGCGTCGCCTGGCCGCGCTCGCGGCCCATGCGCATCAGCTTGGCCAGCACGGCCTTGCGCGGGGGCTTGTACATCGCGGTGAAGGGATGCAGCGAAGCGTAATACAGGCTGATGATCTCGAAGCAGCCGATGTGCGGCGATATCAGGATAATGCCCTTGCCGGCGGCGTGGGCGGCATCGAGGTGTTGCCAGCCTTCGAGACCGCGGACCAGTTTCAGCACGGAGGCGTAGGGGCGCAGCCATACCGCCGGCAGTTCGGCGATGGCTTTGCCGGATTCGGACACGGCGTGCCGCAGCAGGCGCCGGCAATCGCGCGACGGGCCGCACACGCCGCTGGCGAAAAGATTGTTGCGCATGCGCCTGGCATGACGGCCGGGTGCCCAGTAGATCAGCCAGCCGAGAACGATGCCGATGCCATGCAGCACGGGCAGCGGCAACCAGGCCAGCAGTTTGAACAGGACGATCACGCGGGCATACGAACTTGCACGCGCTTTAGCGCGTAGAAAGTCGGAGTCCCCTTGTAGGGCATGCGAACTTGCACGCGCCTGGGCGCATGGAAAGTCGTCGACCCCCTGGGGGAATTGACGCCCGGGGCTGGAACGCGGCAGAATGCACGAGCCGCCGGGTTAATCTTGACAACTTGCGGGCGGGATACAAATACAGCTAAAGCGTCGCCGCTCCGTTGGTCCCACGAGCCGGTTACGCAGTCGGTAACCGGGACAACAGGAGCTGTCATGCAAAAGGATTTCATTTTCACGTCTGAGTCGGTGTCCGAAGGGCATCCGGACAAGATGGCGGATCAAGTGTCGGATGCGGTTCTCGACGCGATTCTAACCCAGGACAAACATGCCCGCGTCGCGTGCGAGACGCTGCTGACCACCGGCCTGTGCGTCATCGCCGGCGAGATCACCACCTCGGCGGTCATCGACTACAACCAGGTCGCGCGCCAGACCATCAAGCGCATCGGCTACGACTCGTCCGAGATCGGCTTCGACTACAACACCTGCGCCGTACTGGTCACCGTCGGCAAGCAGTCGCCCGACATCGCGCAGGGCGTGGATCGCGCCCACGACGATTATCTCGACCAGGGCGCCGGCGACCAGGGCCTGATGTTCGGCTACGCCTGCAACGAAACCCCGGTGCTGATGCCGATGCCGATCTATCTCGCGCACCGCCTGACCGAGCGCCAGTCCGAACTGCGCAAGGACGGCCGCCTGCCATGGCTGCGGCCCGATGCCAAATCGCAGGTATCGGTGCGCTACGTAGACGGCAAGCCGCATTCCATCGACACCGTCGTGCTCTCCACCCAGCACAATCCTGAAATCTCCCACGCCCAGCTGTCCGAGGCCGTGATCGAGGAAATCATCAAGCCCGTGCTGCCGAAGGAAATGCTCACCGCCGACACCCGCTACCTGGTCAACCCCACCGGACGCTTCGTGGTGGGCGGCCCGATGGGCGACGCCGGTCTCACCGGCCGCAAGATCATCGTCGATACCTACGGCGGTGCCTCGCCGCATGGCGGCGGTGCGTTTTCAGGCAAGGATCCGTCCAAGGTCGACCGCAGCGCCGCCTATGCCGGCCGCTACGTGGCGAAGAACATCGTCGCCGCCGGCCTCGCCGACAAGTGCATGGTGCAGGTGAGCTACGCGATCGGCGTCGCCAAGCCGACCTCGCTGATGGTCGACACCTTCGGCACCGGCAAGATTCCGGAAGCCAAGATCGTCGAGCTCATCCAGAGCCACTTCGACCTGCGCCCCAAGGGCATCGTCAACATGCTCGACCTGCTGCGCCCTATCTATACCCGCACCGCGAGCTACGGCCACTTCGGCCGCGACGAACCGGATTTCACCTGGGAGGTGACGGACAAGGCGGCGGCGTTGCGGGCGGCGGCGGGGGTTTAACCAGCCGTTCGCTTGATGCTAGCGAAATGAAAAGAGCCGGATGACCGGCTCTTTTCATTTGTTGAAAGTTACAAATTAGACCAGCTTGCGGCGGCGCGAGACCATGAGTCCCAACCCGCTGGCCCCGAGCAGCCAGAGCGTGCCCGGCTCGGGAACAGTTGCTAACGTGGCGATCCCCTCGAAGTGCAGGATCACCTTTGAGCGATTCCAGCCTGGCTGGATCGCAAGCGTTGTCAGGTCATACACGTCGCTGTTGAAAACGTGTTCCCAGTCCGCTGTATAAAAAAAGTGATTGGCATCGATCATTGCGACAGCCGTCAGTAGCGAAGTTAGATCGGGGGAAGCGGGAAACCCTAGGTTGCCTAGCGGAAATTCGGCGACCAGCCCAGCCAAGTCAAGAAACAGCGTATTCCCTGTAATCGATCCGCTCGGTGCGCTTTTAAGGGTGTTGAACTCAAAATGATTGCCGCCACCCCAATTGAACCCGGTGGAAATTGCGCCGTTTGCCTGAGTGCTTCCCATGATCAGTGCGCCGTCTGTGCCGTCGCTGATAAAGAATGCGGGTGAGGTAGGCGCATTTATTCCCGCGGGTAGCCAGTCTCCCCAGCCGCCGCCGCTCGCGAGCCCGGACGTACCGAGCCCGCCAGAAGCCACGCCTATTTCCTCGATGGTCATGCTCTGGATGACGGACGCATGAGACTGGCCATTCACGGCCGAAAGGCCGAAGAGCAGACATGAAGCGAAAAGTTTGAATTGATGCATGGGTTTCCTCCCTGTTGGTGTGAATTCTTGATGGTGAATTTCAGTGGTGCTTGCGATGGCAACCCATGAAACCGACCAGCCCCAGCCCTGCCAGCATCATCGCGTAGGTATTGGCCTCGGGTACGGGGGCCAAGGTGGCGATTCCTTCAAAATGAAGAATGCCGCCCGAGTTGAACCGTCCTGCAGGACCGTGGCGCAGGCATGCAAGATATGTTCCATTTATGGATTTGTGCTAGACCGATCAATCAAAACAATGTCTTGGCAATCTCTTGTGTCATGGAGCAAGGCTGAGGCAGCGGCAAATGTAAAATACGCCGACAGGAATGCGTGTGCTAGGGCCCGGGAATTCGGACATTCACCCGGCAAATTCCGCGTTTTCCACTTCCGCGGTAGAATGCCGCCTCGGTTCCGAGGAGCGCTGCGACGGTTCACCCGCCAGGCTCGGGACGCTTCCTTTCAACGGCGCTCACGTTTTCTTTTTTGTGAACAGAAAGGAGGGCGTGATGAACGCCATTGCCAAACCCGCCAATTTCACCGATTTCGTCGTCGCCGACCTGTCGCTGGCCGACTGGGGCCGCAAGGAAATCAAGATCGCAGAAACCGAGATGCCAGGCCTGATGGCGATCCGCGAGGAATTCGCCGCCAGCCAGCCGCTCAAGGGTGCGCGCATTACCGGCTCGCTGCACATGACGATCCAGACCGCGGTGCTGATCGAGACGCTGCAAGCGCTAGGTGCCGACGTACGCTGGGCCTCGTGCAACATCTTTTCGACCCAGGACCACGCCGCCGCCGCGATCGTCGCCACCGGCACACCGGTGTTCGCGGTGAAGGGCGAGTCGCTGGAAGACTACTGGGACTACACCCACCGCATCTTCGAGTGGGCCGACGGTGGCTACTCGAACATGATTCTCGATGACGGCGGCGACGCGACGCTCCTGCTTCACCTGGGCGCGCGCGCGGAAAAAGATATTTCCGTGGTCGCCAACCCGACCAGCGAGGAAGAGCGCGTGCTGTACGCCGCGATCAAGGCCAAGGTGGCCGCCGACCCGACCTGGTATTCCGTGCGGCTGGCCGCGGTGCGCGGCGTGACCGAGGAAACCACGACCGGCGTGCATCGCCTGTACCAGATGCACGCGCGCGGCGAACTCAAGTTCCCGGCGATCAACGTCAACGATTCGGTCACCAAGTCCAAGTTCGACAACCTCTACGGCTGCCGCGAATCGCTGGTCGACGGCATCAAGCGCGCGACCGACGTGATGGTGGCCGGCAAGATTGCCGTGGTCGCCGGCTATGGCGACGTGGGCAAGGGCAGTGCGCAGGCGTTGCGCGCGCTGTCGGCGCAGGTGTGGGTCACCGAAATCGACCCGATCTGCGCGCTGCAGGCGGCGATGGAAGGCTACCGCGTGGTGACCATGGACTACGCCGCCGACAAGGCCGACATCTTCGTCACCGCCACCGGCAACTTCCACGTCATCACCCACGAGCACATGGCGAAGATGAAGGACCAGGCCATCGTCTGCAACATCGGCCACTTCGACAACGAGATCGATGTCGCGTCGGTCGAAGGCTACCAGTGGGAAGAAATCAAGCCGCAGGTCGATCACGTGATCTTCCCTGACGGCAAGCGCATCATCCTGCTGGCCAAGGGCCGCCTGGTGAACCTCGGCTGCGCCACCGGCCATCCGTCCTACGTGATGAGCTCGTCGTTCGCCAACCAGACCATCGCGCAGATGGAACTGTGGCAGGAGCGCGATTCCGGCAAATACCCGATTGGCGTCTACACGCTGCCCAAGCACCTGGACGAAAAGGTTGCGCGTCTGCAGTTGAAGAAGCTCAACGCACAGCTGACCGAGCTGACCGACTACCAGGCGAGTTACATCGGCGTCGCGAAAACCGGGCCGTACAAGGCCGATCACTACCGCTATTGATCGGAGAACCGCACCTGATAAGGAGGGCGCCATGCGTCTGCTGCTGCTGTGGATATTGAATGCCGTTGCCTTGCTGGCGGTGACCTACCTGCTGCCCTCCATCCAGGTGTCGGGCTTTGGTTCGGCGCTGCTGGCCGCGCTGGTGCTGGGCTTCATCAACACGCTGGTGCGGCCGGTGCTGGCCTTGCTGACGCTGCCGATCACGGTGCTCACGCTGGGGATTTTCTATCTGGTGCTGAACGGCCTGCTGTTCTGGCTGGCCAGCGCGCTGATCCCGGGTTTCCAGGTGAACGGCTTCGTGTCGGCGCTGGTCGGCGCGATCCTCTACGGCGTGATCGCCTGGGCGCTGTCCGCGCTCATTCCCAATAAAAAAGGGTGAACATGACCGCTCGTACGTTCAGTTTTGAGTTTTTCCCGCCCAAGACGGCGGAAGGCGCGGAAAAACTGCGCGCCACGCGCGAACAGCTCGCGCAGCTCAAACCAAAATTCTTCTCCGTCACTTTCGGCGCGGGGGGCTCGACGCGCGATCGCACGCTCGAAGCCGTTCGGGAGATCCAGGCCTCCGGCTCGGAAGCCGCGCCGCACCTGTCGTGTATCGGTTCGACCCGCGACAACATCCGCGAAATCCTGAACGAGTACAAGAGCCAGGGCATCCGCCACCTGGTCGCGTTGCGCGGCGACCTGCCGTCGGGCACGATGGACGCGGGCGAATTCAACTACGCCAACGAGCTGGTGAGTTTCATCCGCGAGGAAACGGGCGACTGGTTCGAAATCGAGGTGGCTGCCTACCCGGAAATCCATCCGCAGGCGCGCTCGTGGAAAGACGACCTTGTCAACTTCAAGCGCAAGGTCGATGCCGGCGCGGACTCGGCGATCACGCAGTATTTCTTCAACGCCGATGCCTACTTCCGCTTCGTCGATGAAACGCGCGCCATGGGCGTCAGCATTCCCGTCGTGCCAGGCATCATGCCCATCGGCAATTATGTGCAGCTCGCACGTTTCTCGGATGCCTGCGGCGCGGAAATCCCGCGCTGGCTGAGGAAAAAGCTGGAGAGCTACGGTGACGACCTGGCGTCGATCCGCGCCTTTGGTCTGGACGTGGTCACCGATCTGTGCGATCACCTGCTGGCCGGCGGCGCGCCGGGCCTGCACTTCTACACCATGAACCAGGCTGGGCCCAGTACCACCATCTGGCAGCGGCTGGGCTTGTCGTAATACTTACAGCCAGGAAATCCGCTGCTGCAGGGCGGCAAGTTCGACCGCCGCATCCTTCAGGTTGGCGGGATTGCCCGTCGACCCCGCGACCACGCCCTTGTCGGCCACCGGCGCGAGATTGTCCAGCTTGAAGCGGCCCTTGCCGGTCTGGTCGCGCAGGAAGCAGCTTTCGTCGAAGAACAGGCGGTCGCCGCTGGCGTCGACTTCGTCGGAATCGACCGAGTCGTAGCCGATGAGCTTTTTCACGTCGCCGAGGCCGGAGATGTCCGCAGCGGTCACGGTCTTGTTGTTGGCGTCGATGAGATAGGCTTTCATGGTCACCCTCACAGGCAGCGTTTGAGTGCATCCAGGCAGTAATCGACGTTTTCCTGTTTCGCCGAATAGCCCATCAGACCGATGCGCCAGATCTTGCCGGCCATGTCGCCGAGACCTGCGCCGATTTCGAGGTTGAAATCGTTGAGCAGCTTCGCGCGTACGCCGGCCTCATCGCTGCCTTCCGGCACGTAGATCGCATTGAGTTGGGGCAGGCGGGCAGCAGGTTCGACCACGTATTGCAGCCCCATGCCTTCGAGGCCGGCTTTCAGCTTTTCGTGCATCGCGCGGTGGCGCGCCCAGGCGTTCTCCAGCCCTTCCTCCTCCAGCATCACCAGCGCTTCGTGCAGGCCGTACATCGGGTTGATCGGTGCGGTGTGGTGATAAGTGCGCTTGCCGGCGGACTGCCAGTAACCGAGCACCAGGTTGAGGTCGAGGAACCAGCTCTGTACGACGGTCGTGCGCGCCTTGATGCGCGCGATGGCTTTCTCGGAGAACGACACTGGCGACAAGCCCGGCGTGCACGACAGGCACTTCTGGCTACCGGAATACGCCGCGTCGATGCCCCACTTGTCCATGTAAATCGGCGTGCCGCCGAGGCTGGTGACGCAGTCCATGATGGTGAGCGCGCCGGCTTCCTGCGCGATCTTGGCCAGGCTTGCGGCGTCCGACTGCGCGCCGGTCGAGGTTTCGGCGTGGACGAAGGCCAGCACTTTTGCATCGGGGTTGGCCTTGAAGGCATCGCGCACCTTCTGCGGATCGACCGGTACGCCCCAGGCATCGTCGACGATCACCGGTACGCCGCCGGTGCGCTTCACGTTTTCCAGCATGCGGCCGCCGAACACGCCGTTCTTGCAGACGATGACCTTGTCGCCCGGCTCCACCAGGTTGACGAAGCACATCTCCATTCCCGCCGAACCGGGCGCCGAGACCGGGAAGGTCAGCGCGTTCTGCGTCTGGAATGCCATGCGCAACATCGATTTGATCTGTTCCATCAGCTCGACGAAAGCCGGGTCGAGGTGGCCGATGGTCGGGCGCGCCATCGCGTCGAGGATACGCTGTGGCACGTCGGAGGGGCCGGGGCCCATGAGGATGCGCTTGGGGGGGATGAAGGAAGCCGTCATGACCTTGTTCTCGGTATGGAAATTTCAATCAAAACAAAGGCTTGATTGTAAGTGCAAACAGGGCCGGACGAGAAGGCAACTCAGGCAGCGGGCGGTTCGCCCATCAGCGGCCGCATCGCGGTGAGCAGGCTGTTGAAGATGCGCGGGTGCAGTTTTTCCTGCTCGGCCAGCATCTGCTTCATCGCGTAACGCTGCTGCGGTTTGGCGAAGCAGGCGGGGCAGTTCTCGAAGATCACCGGCAGGCCGGCGTCGGCGGCGAAGGCGCGGGTCTGGCGCTCGCGCGCGTAGACGAAGGGCCGGATGATGCGCAGGTCGCCGGCGTCGTTGAGGTAGTGCGGCGACATGGTCCTGAGCTTGCCGCCGAAGAACATGGACATCATCAGCGTCTCGGCGAGATCGTCGAGATGCTGCGCGAGCGCGACGACGTTGCAGTGCTGTTCGCGCGCGACGCGGTAGAGGATGCCGCGCCGCATGCGCGAGCAATACGCGCAGTAGGAATCACTGTCCTTTGTCAGCGTCTTTTGCGCATCTTCCAGTATCGGCTGCGACTCCAGGAAGTAGGGCACACCGAGCGCGGCGAGATAGGGCGTGAGCGGCGACGGGTCGAACTGATCCGATTGCGGATCGACCGTGCATGCCAGCAGTTCGAATTTCACCGGCGCTTTCTGTTGCAGGTGATGCAGGGTGTGCAGCAGCGAGAGCGAATCCTTACCGCCAGACAGGCCAAGCAGGATGCGATCGCCGTTGCGGATCATGCGGAAGTCGCCGATGGCGCGGCCGGCCTCGGTGAGCAGCGAACGCGAGGGTTTGACCCAGCCGGCGGGGATGTCCTGACTCATGGTGCGGCGTCGCTCATGCGGAAAACTGCAGCGCGTGCAGCTGCGCGTAGCGGCCCTGGCGGGCGAGCAGGTCGGCGTGACTGCCGATTTCCACGATGCGTCCGCCTTCCAGCACGACGATGCGATTGGCGCGTTCGACGGTGGACAGGCGATGGGCGATGACCAGCGTGGTACGGTTCTGCATCAGCGTGTCGAGCGCCGCCTGGACGTGGCGCTCGGATTCGTTGTCGAGCGCCGAGGTGGCTTCGTCGAGGATGAGGATGGGCGCGTTTTTCAGGATCGCGCGCGCAATCGCAATTCTTTGCCGCTGGCCGCCGGACAGCCGCATGCCGTTCTCGCCGATCAGGGTATCGAGCCTGTCGGGCAATTCCTGGATGAAGTCCCAGGCGTGGGCGGCGATGCAGGCCACGCGGATTTCGTCCGGCGCGGCGTTGCGCTTGCTGCCATAGGCGATGTTGTGCGCTAGCGTGTCGTTGAACAGCACCACATCCTGGGAAACCAGCGCGATGTGGCTGCGCAGGTTCTGCAATCTGAAATCGCGGATGTCGGTGCCGTCGAGTTCGATGGCGCCGGCGTCCGGATCGTAGAAGCGCGGCACCAGATTGGCGAGCGTGGTCTTGCCCGAGCCCGAGGCGCCGACCAGTGCCACGGTTTCGCCCGGGGCGATGTCGAGCACGATGCGATCGAGTGCGGGCGTCTGCTTGCCGGGGTAGGTCAGGCTCGCGTCGCGGAACGCCAGTCGGCCTTCGATGCGGCTGGGCGCATGGGTTCCGCTGTCGCGCTCGGCTTCCTCGTCGAGCATGGAGAAAATGGTCTCGGCCGCCGCCAGCCCGCGCTGCAGCTGGTCGTTGACGGCGGTGAGCCGTTTCAGCGGCGCGAACAGCAGCAGCATGGCCATGAAGAAGGCGACGAACCCGCCGACGGTGGTGGTGTTGTTCGAGGCCTGGCCGGCGGCGATGAACACGATGACGGCGAGCGCGATTGCGGCGATGAACTGGATCACCGGCTCGTATACCGCGTTCGCGGCGACGCGTTTCATCTCGAACAGGCGCGCCAGATTGGCGGCGTGGCGGAAACGGCCCTGCTCGTAGCTTTCGCCGCCGTAGAGCTTGACCACGCGATGGCCGCCCACGGCCTCGTCCACGACCTGAGTGAGTTCGCCGATGTTCTGCTGCGCCTTGCGCGACAGGCCGCGCAGCCGTCGGCTGGCCACGCTCACCACCCACAGCGTGAGCGGCACCAGCGCGAACACGACCAGGGTCAGGCGCCAGTTCAGCCAGAGCAGATAGCCGAGCAGGCCCAGCACGGTGACGGTGTCGCGCACCAGGGTGGTGAGCGAACTGGTGGCCGACTGCGTGACCTGGGTGACGTTGAACGCCAGGTGCGCGATGAGCTGGCCGCTCGGATTCTGGTCGAAATACCGCGTCGGCAGCGTCATCAGCTTGTCGAACATCGCGGCGCGCAGATCCATGACCAGCCGGCTACCCACCCAGGCCATGCAATAGGTGCTGACGAAACTCGCGACACCGCGCACGACGAACAGGCCTAGCAGCAGGACCGGCACCCAGCGGATGAAAGCCTGGTCCTTCGCGACGAAGCCCTCGTCGAGCAGCGGCTTGAACAGCGCCGGCAGCATGGGCTCGGTGACGGCCGTGGCCACCAGCGCGACGATGGATAGCGCGAACATGCGCCAGTAGGGCTTGACGTAGCCGAGCAGGCGGCCATACAGCACGCGGTTGGAGGGCATGCTCATGATTGCGGCGAAGGGGCGAATCCCGGGAACGCGATGCAGCCCGGGCCACCGGCAGCGCGACCGGATTGTCGTGGCGAGTCGGCCGCATGGAGGCGCATTCTGCGTTCCTGAATACTGTATTGCACCGGGTTGTCGCGAATTTCGATCATGGGCTGGAGGGCAGGAAGCCCCGCGATTGTATCGCGCCGCGCTTTGCCGCGTGGATTCCGACCGGCAAGGCAGCAGCGCGAGCCGGTCGGCGCAACCGGGGAATCAGGGCATGCACGCCGCGCAACCATGCGCTGAATGAAGCGGCGGGCGTAGAATACGTCGCCATGTCGGAAACCGTCGATCAGCGCCCGCGCGCGCAGAACCTCATCGAACAGCACCTGAGCGACGTGCAGCTCCTGCTCGCGCGTCAGCGGCGTGTCGAGTCCCTGGTTCAGAGGCAGGACATGCCGCACCACGATCTGGTCGAGGGGCTGGTGCACCGGCAGCATCTGGTCGAACTGCACAACCTGCTGCGGCGCCTGTCGGCCGGCGAGATTGCGCGGGTCATCGAGGCCTTGCCGGAGGAGGACCGCCTCGCCGCCTGGCAGGAAGTCGAGGAAAACCGTTGCGAGCTGGTACTTGAGCTCGTATCGGATGACGTGCGCGCCGAACTGGTGGAGGCGCGCCCCCTCAGCAGTGCGCGCAACATGCTGTCCGCCTTCGAGTTGCGCAACGGGCGGCTGAGCCAGGTGCGCATCGACAGCCGCGCGGATCTGGCCAACGTCAGTCCGATGTGGGTCGACCTCGTCGCGCCCACGGCGAGCGTGCGCGCCTGGGTGGGCGAGTACTTCCAGCTTTACCTGCCCGACCCGGAAGACGTCACGGACATCGAGGAAAGCGCGCGCTTCTACATAGACGACAACGACTCGGTGCACATGAGCTCGGACTTCCTGCTCGACAAGCAAGGCGATGCGCGCAACGTCGCCGTGGCGTTCATCCTGCACCGCAATATCCTGTTCTCGGTGCGCAACGAGGAGCTGCCGGTGTTCCGCCTGCAGCGCCTGCGCGCGCGTACCCAGCCGGGTTACGTTTCGGACGGGAAGGACGTGCTGCTCGATCTCTATGGCGCGGACGTGGAATATTCGGCCGACGCGCTCGAGGACATCTACGCCGAGCTCGAACGCGTCGGCCGCCAGGTGCTCTCGCCGCAGGTCACCGACGACGAGGCGGCCGAAATCCTGGCCGAGATCGCCAAGGGCGAGGATTTGAACGGGCGGATACGCCGCAACGTGCTCGATACGCGCCGCGCGCTCTCGTTCCTGATGCGCGGCCGCCTGCTGTCGACGGATCAGCACGAGGATGCGCGGCAGATCCTGCGCGACATCGAATCGCTCGATGGCCACACGTCCTTCCTCTTCAACAAGATCAACTTCCTGATGGACGCCACCGTCGGTTTCATCAACATCAACCAGAACAAGCGCGTTTCCAAGCTGACCGTGATTTCGGTGGTGTTCGTGCCGATCAACATCATCGCCGGCATCGGCGGCATGTCCGAATTCTCGATGATGACCGCGGGCATTCCCTGGCCGCTTGCCTATGGCGCGTTCATCGTCGCGATGGCCGCGCTCGGCTTCGGCACCTATCGCGCCCTGCGCTACCTCGAACGCCGCAAGGCGCGGCAGCGGAAGGAAGCCTGAGCGCGTCCGCTGTTCCGCGGCAGCGTGCGGCGACGCGAAGCCTGTCCCTGCGCTCCGATACTCAGCGCGGCACGCGCGCATACCCCATGTAACGCTGGATGGCGGCGACGCGTTTCTGATAGGCGCGCGAGCTGCGATGGTTTTCATACCAGCGCGGGTTGGGCACCATGGCAGCCAGGCGCGCGGCCTGGTCGCGGCTAAGATGGGCTGCGCTGGTCTTGAAATAGCGCCGCGACGCCGCTTCGGCGCCGTAGATGCCGTTGCCCCATTCGATGACGTTGAGATACACCTCCAGGATGCGACGCTTGCTCCACGTCGTCTCGATCATCAGCGTGATGATCGCTTCCTCGCCCTTGCGCACGAAGCTGCGCTCGCCCGAAAGGAAGAGGTTCTTGGCAAGTTGCTGGCTGATGGTCGATCCGCCGGCGACGAGCCGGCCTTTCTTCAGATTTTTCTTGACGGCGGCCTCGATGCCTTCGACGTCGAAGCCCTCGTGGTCGAGAAATTTCGCGTCCTCTGCGGCGACGATGGCACGCTTGAGATGCACCGAGATGCGTTCGTACGGTACCCACTTGTGGCGCAGTTCGGCGTCCGGATTCTTTTCCTGCTGGCGTTCCAGCCCCGCCGCCATGAAGGCGGTGGACGCCGGGTTGTGATCGATCCACCACAACACGTGGGCGAAGAGCCATGCCTGGTACAGCAGCACCAGGGTGACGGCGGCGAGTACGCCGTTGCGCAGCCAGCGCAGGGCGGTGCGGATCATGCGGCCAGTTGCGCGATCACGGGCGCGGTGTCCGGGCACACGCCACGCCAGAGAAGGAACGCTTCGGCCGCCTGTTCGACCAGCATGCCCAGACCGTCGGCGGTGGCGCTGCCCTGCGCGCGGGCGAAGGCGAGAAAGGGCGTGTCGCGGCCATACATCATGTCGTAGGCCAGTGCGCCGGGCGCGAATATCGAAGGCGGGAGCGGCGGCAGTTCGCCTGCAAGGCTGGCGGCGGTGGCGTTGATGACGACGTCGAAGGGGGTGTCGATCGCGTCGAAGCCGCACGCGCGAACGCTGTGGTCGAACAGCTCGGCGAGTTCCTGCGCGCGGCTAACGGTGCGGTTGGCAATGACAAGCACTGCAGGTTGCTGGCCGAGTAGCGGCTCGATCACACCGCGCGCTGCGCCGCCGGCACCGAGCAGCAGGATGCGCTTGCCGGCAAGCGTGCAATGCAGGTTGCGGGTGAGATCGGCCACCAGTCCGGCGCCGTCGGTGTTGTCGCCGAGGATGTCGTCGGCGGCGAATGCAAGCGTGTTCACGGCCCCGGCACGCATGGCCCGCGGTGTCAGCCGTGTGGCCAGGGCGAAGGCTTCTTCCTTGAACGGCACGGTGACGTTGGCGCCGCGCCCGCCCGCTGCGACGAATTGCCGGACGCAGTCGGCAAAACCGTCCCTGGGCGCGAGAATGGCTTCGTACGTCATGTCCTGCCCGGTCTGGCGGGCGAACGCGGCGTGGATGAGCGGGGATTTGGAGTGGGCAATGGGGTGCCCGAAAACGGCATAGCGGTCGGTCATGGGCGCGATTCTAACCGCGCCGCGGTCAACTCAGGTCTGCTGCCAGGGCAGGCCGCGCTGTTTCCAGCCGTTTACCGCGTTGCGATGGCCGGTCGCCTTGTCGAGGTCGCCCTCGAAGCCCTCCAGCACGTTGTAGCAGTTGCCCCGGCCAGCGTCGGCGCACGCCGCCGCGGCGCGATGCGAGCGCTCGCCGCTGCGACAGATGAAGAGCAACAGGGATTCGGGGTCGGTGGCCTGCGCAAGCTGGACCAGAAAATGCGGATTGGCCACCCAGCCGGGCCAGGATTGCCATTCGACGTGCACTGCGTCCGGGATGACGCCAGTAAGCTCAAGTTCGGCGCGCGATCGCACGTCGACCAGACGGGTACCCGGTGCCAGTTGCAGCAGTTCCCGTGCTTCGTGCGGACCCAGCGCGCCAGCGTACGGGAGGGAGAGCGTCTGGCCGCGGTTATGGGCGGCGTCGAGCAGTTCAGTGATGCGTCCCATGACGAACTCCGTCTTATTTTTATCAGTATATGCATGCATCGGGGGGCTGCAACGAAGCACGAAAATGAGGCCCAAAATCCCGCATATGCACCAATATTGTGCGAAAAGAAGGTGGGCTCCTTGACTACCCGCGCGAAGGGGCCTTGTGGCACAATGCGCTGCGACCCATTTTCAAGCATGGCACGGTTGCTGCTACCACGCTTTGCGTGTGACGTTTTCGAGTAGCGCGACCGCGCGGCCTGCAACGTCGTCGTTCAATCCATTTCAGTCTTGAGGAGATTCAGCATGGCCGTGGCCGATGTGATGAAGACAATCAAGGACAACGAAGTCAAGTTCGTTGACCTGCGCTTTACCGATACCCGTGGCAAGGAACAGCACGTGTCGATTCCGGCACGCATCGTGGACGAGGAGTGGTTCGAGAACGGCCATCCCTTCGACGGTTCCTCGATTGCCGGCTGGAAGGGCATCCAGGCCTCCGACATGCTGCTGAAAGCCGATCCGGATTCGGCCTACATGGACCCCTTCTTCGACGAAGCCACCCTGGTGCTGACCTGCGACGTGATCGAGCCGTCCGACGGCAAGGGCTACGAGCGCGATCCGCGTTCGGTCGCCAAGCGTGCCGAAGCGTACCTGAAGTCCACCGGCATCGCCGACACCGCCTACTTCGGTCCCGAGCCCGAGTTCTTCATCTTCGATTCGATCACCTGGCACGACAACATGTCGGGCTGCGGCGTGCAGATCAACTCGGAAGAGGCCGCATGGTCGTCCGCCGAGAAATTCGAGAACGGCAACACCGGCCACCGCCCCGGCATCAAGGGCGGCTACTTTCCGGTGCCCCCGGTCGACAGCCTGCAGGACATCCGCGCTGCCATGGTGCTGGCGCTGGAAGAAGCCGGCATCCCGGTCGAAGTGTTCCACCATGAAGTGGCGACTGCTGGCCAGTGCGAAATCGGCACCGTGTTCAACACGCTGACCAAGCGTGCCGACTGGACCCAGACCCTGAAGTACATCGTGCAGAACGTCGCCCACGCCTACGGCAAGACCGCGACCTTCATGCCCAAACCCATCGTTGGCGATAACGGCTCCGGCATGCACGTCCACCAGTCGCTGTGGAAAGACGGCAAGAACCTGTTCGCGGGCGACGGCTACGCCGGCCTGTCGGAAATGTGCCTGTACTACATTGGCGGCATCATCAAGCACGCCAAGGCGCTGAACGCGATCACCAACCCCTCGACCAACTCGTACAAGCGTCTGGTCCCGGGCTTTGAGGCGCCGGTCATGCTCGCCTACTCGGCACGCAACCGTTCAGCCTCGATCCGCATCCCGATCGCCGCATCGACCAAGGCCCGCCGCATCGAAACCCGCTTCCCGGATCCCACGGCCAACCCCTACCTGTGCTTCGCCGCGCTGATGATGGCCGGCCTGGACGGCATCCAGAACAAGATCCACCCTGGCGATCCCTCGGACAAGGACCTGTACGACCTGCCGCCGGAAGAGGATGCGAAGATTCCGAAGGTCTGCCACAGCCTGGAAATGGCGCTGGAGCACCTCGACAAGGATCGCGAGTTCCTGACCCGCGGTGGTGTGTTCACCAACGACATGATCGACGCCTACATCGAACTCAAGATGCAGGAAGTCACCAAGTTCCGCATGACGACCCATCCGGTCGAATTTGCGATGTACTACTCGCTGTAAGCCACGCGAACAGCGCGAAAAAGGGCGGCCTGGGCCGCCCTTTTCATTGGGGCGCTTGTGCGCGCCCGGCGAGGCATCAAGTCGAGGGGCTTTTGGCCGTAAACATAAGCGGTACGCTACACTCGACCCTATGCCTATCCCCCGTCTGTCCTTCCTGCTGTGTCTGCTTCTGGCTGCGCCCGCGCAGGCGGAAATCTACAAATACGTCGATGAAAACGGGCAGGTGACGTTTACCGATGTGTACAGGAAAGGGGCGAAACGAATCGATCTGCCGGGCGCGCCCGCGCCCTTGTCCTCGGCCAGCAAATCGCGTCGGGCATCGTATGCGCCCAGCCCGGCGGATTTTCCCCGTATCGATCCGGCTACCCAGAAACGCCGCGATGACATCCGCCGCCAGGTGCTTCAGGACGAAATCGCCGGCGAACGTCGCGACGCCGACGAAGCCCGCCGCCAGTTGGCCTTGGGCGAACGCCTGCAGCCAGGAGAACGCGCCACCGATGCGACCTATCTCAATCGCGTGAAGAAACTGCGCGATGCGGTGCAGCAGCACGAGCAGAACGTCGTCTCCATTCAGCGCGAACTCGTCAACCTCAAGTAACTAGGGGGCGCTTCCTTGCGCCACTTTGGGCCGCGTCGCCATCCGCTCGTTGGCTCGGGTGAATTCGGGGGCGGGCTTCAATAATCTGGCGCTCTGGCACAATCAGTGCTTCATTGGAGTGCATGAGCGCCATGCCTTTCCCCGACAGCGAATATTCCGGCCTCGACAGTCTCTCCACCGGCACGCTGGTGCTGGATGCTGAAGGCGTCATCCGCTACGTCAACCCGGCGACCGAGACCCTGTTGGGCGTATCCGGCGCGGTGCTCGTGGGCGATGCTTCCGATCATGCCTTCGGGCGCAGCCCCGAGTTTCTGGCGGCGATCCAGACTGCGCGCAGCGAGCAGGAGACCGTGATCGAGTATGAGCTCGACGTTGCGGTGAACGGCCATCCGCCGATCCGGGTGGGCTGCAATATTTCTCCGCTGGACCAGCCGCCGAATGGCGTGCTGATCGAGATGCGCGCAGTCGACCCGCATCTGCGCATCGCGCGACTTGAGCAGGCGCGGTTGCAGCAGGAAGCCAATCGCGAGTTGTTGCGCAATCTGGCGCACGAGATCAAGAATCCGCTCGGCGGCATCCGCGGCGCAGCGCAGTTGCTGGAGCACGAGTTGCCGCGCGAATCCTTGCGCGAGTACACCCAGGTCATCATCAAGGAATCCGACCGCTTGCAATCCTTGATGGAACGGCTGCTGACGCCGCACCGTACGCCCCGTTTTGGTGCGGTTAACATACACGAGGTCCTGGAACGGGTTCGCAGCCTGATCCTGGCCGAAACGCCGAGCGTGACGCTGCGCCGTGATTACGACATCAGCCTGCCGGAAATCCGTGCCGATGCCGAGCAGCTGATCCAGGCCACGCTCAACATCGCACGCAATGCGGTGCAGGCCATGCACGGCCAGGGCAGGATCGTGTTCCGCACCCGCGTCGCACGGCAGATCACGCTGGAGAGCCGCCGCCACAAGCTGGGCATGCGCGTCGAGATCATCGACGACGGTCCGGGCATCCCCGAGGACATCCGCGAACAGATTTTCTACCCCCTGGTGTCCGGCCGCGAAGGCGGCAGCGGCCTCGGACTTGCCGTCGCGCAGACCCTGGTCGCGCAGAACCACGGCACCATCGACTGCGAAAGCCAGCCCGGCCAAACCGTTTTCTCGATCTTTCTACCGCTTCCCGCCTGAACACTGCCATGCCGAAATCAACTGTAGTCTGGATCATCGACGACGATCGCTCCATCCGCTGGGTGCTGGAGAAAGCGCTGCTGCGCGAGGACATTCCCTGCATGACCTTCAGTTCGGCGACCGATGCGTTGCGCGAACTCGAACGCAGTACCCCGGCCGCCGTGCTGTCGGACATCCGCATGCCCGGCGTGTCCGGCCTGGAATTGCTGCAGGCCCTGAAGGAGCGCCTGCCCAAGGTGCCGGTCATCATCATGACCGCGTATTCCGATCTGGACAGCGCGGTCGCCGCGTTTCAGGGCGGCGCTTTTGAATACTTGCCCAAGCCTTTCGATGTCGACCAGGCGCTGGAACTGGTGCGTCGCGCACTGGCCGAAAACGCCAGCCGGGACGTGCCTGTGCCGAGCGATGCGCCGGTGCCGGAAATCCTCGGGCAGGCACCTGCCATGCAGGAGGTGTTCCGCGCCATCGGGCGGCTGGCGCACTCCCATGCCACTGTGCTGATCACCGGCGAATCCGGCAGCGGCAAGGAACTGGTCGCGCGCGCCCTGCACCGCCACAGCCCCCGCGCTACCGGTCCTTTCATCGCGCTCAACACCGCGGCCATCCCGAAGGACCTGCTCGAATCGGAACTTTTCGGCCACGAGCGGGGTGCCTTCACGGGCGCCGCGGCACAGCGGCGCGGCCGCTTCGAGCAGGCCGACGGCGGCACGCTGTTCCTCGACGAGATCGGCGACATGCCGGCCGAGTTGCAGACGCGCCTGCTGCGCGTGCTGGCCGACGGCCAGTTCTACCGCGTCGGTGGACACACGCCGATCAAGGTCAACGTGCGCGTCATCGCGGCCACCCATCAGGATCTGGAAGTGCGCGTGCGCGAGGGACTGTTCCGCGAGGATCTGTTCCATCGGCTGAACGTGATCCGCCTGCGTCTGCCGGCATTGCGCGAGCGGCGCGAAGACATTCCGCTGCTGGTGCGCCATTTCATGCAGAAGAGTGCGCGCGAACTCGGCATGGAAGCCAAGGGTGTGTCGGAAGCCGCGATGAAAACGCTGGTCGGCCTGCCGTGGAGCGGCAATGTGCGCCAGCTCGAAAACGTCAGCCATTACCTGACGGTGATGGCGCCGGGACAGGTGGTTGAAGTCGGCGATCTGCCCGCGGACCTGATGCAGGGGTCGATCGAGTCAGGCGGGGGCAGCGACTGGCTGGCGGGGCTGGCAGCGGAGGCGGGCGCGCGACTGGCGCGCGGCGAGGCGGCGATCCTCGACGAGCTCACGCAAGCCTACGAGAAGACCCTGATCGAAGTCGCGTTGCGCCATACCGGCGGGCGCCGCATCGAGGCCGCGCACCTGCTGGGCTGGGGGCGCAACACGCTGACGCGCAAGATCCACGAACTGGGGATGGACGCGACCGAGGCGGACGAGCCCAAGTCCTGACGGGGCCGTGCACCGACAAAAAAGCCGACTTTATGTCGGCTTTTTTGTCGGTGCGGAATGGCTCAGGCGGCGAGCGCTTCCTCCAGCAGTTTCTGGATTTCGCCCTTCTGGTACATCTCGATCATGATGTCGGAGCCGCCGATCAGTTCGCCCTTGACGTAGAGCTGCGGGAAGGTCGGCCAGTTGGCGTAGTACTTAAGGTTCTCGAAAATTTCCGGATCGGCCAGCACGTTCACGGCCAGGAAATCCTTCACGCCGCAGGCCTGCAGCACCTGCGCCGCGCGTGAGGAAAAGCCGCATTGCGGAAACTGCGGCGTGCCCTTCATGTACAGCACGATACTGTTGTTGGTGACTTGTTCGCGGATGCGATCGAGCGGGGTCATGGCAACTCCTGAATACTTGAGTGGAACAGTCGGGAATTATACCCGTGACGTTCCGTGCGTCAAGCCGCCTTGGGCGCTTCGTTATCCAGGTAGGGACTGACGAAGGCCTTGTGGAACAGATGCGGGATCAGCAGGTGCACCGGCATGCGCAGCCAATGCGCGCGCACGTAGGCGGCGAGCCGGGCAGCCGGGGTCAAGGCGTCGTCGCAGCTGGCGTGGTCGGGGGCCAGCGCGCGTGCGAAAACGGCGTCCATCAGCGCGAGCGTTGTGCGGTTCGGGCTTGCGTCCCGCAAGGCGTCCTGAACCTCGTCGGGGATCGGCGTATCGAGGAAGTGACTGGTATAGCGCAGCGCGTAGAACAGCGAGCGGCGCAGTTGCAGTTCCCCGGCACGTGCCAGCAGTCGCGTCCAGAAATCCGGCCCGGAGGCGGCGTCGCGCAACAGCAGGTCGAGGTCGGTCAGGTCGCGCAGGCCGTGCGGCAAGTCGCCGTCGTGGAAGAGATGCGTCGCCGAATGCAGGATGCGGTCTTCCGGCGCCAGCACCGAAATGCCGGGCAGACCTTCCACCGCCACCGCGCGATTGCGCAACTTGCCGGAATCAGGGTGGTAGCGGGCTGTGTCCGGCAGGATGGCATGGTGCACGTCGATGACCGATGAACGCTGGACGTGCTGCATGGGCGGAATTTCATGCATCCAGCGACGGTAGTAGCGCTGGTCGTAGGCAGACAATCCCGTTGGGTGCCAGCCCGCAAGCAGGAGCGCAGACTCGACCTGGGCCAGCAGTTCGCGCGGCACGAGTATGTCGATGTCATGGAACAAACGTCCGCCGGCTGCGGGCAGGTCGGCAGCGACATAGGCCGCGCCCTTGAGCACGATCAACGGAGCCGCGAGATCCTGCAAGGCGTCCCGGATGTGCTTCAGCTCCCAGAGAATCGCGACGCGCTGCCTCTCGGCGAGCGTGTCCGCGGCTTCGAAATGCCAACGGGCGGCGGCAGGAATCGCCTGCGTCAGGCCGTGTTCACGGAAACGCTGATGCAGGCGGGCCAGCAGGCCGGTCGCCCTTGCTTGCCGCACCAGCGTATCCCATTCGCTCATGGAAAGGCGCCCGATGGAATCGGGAGAACGCAGGGTGCGGCTGAGAAGATCGCGCGACAGGGCATGCATGATTCAAGCCCCTGTTGTCGCCAGGCGATCGAATGCGGCAACAGCCTCGTGCAGGTCGCTGTAGCGGAAATCGTAGCAACCGGTTTGCTCGATCATCGCGGTTCCGATCCGGAAGCCGTCAGCGCCGAGCTGGCTGTAATTGAACGCATTCTGGGCCAGATACATGAAGGTTTCGGCTTTCGAGCGCGGCGTCAGCTCGGTATCGGCGCCAGCCTCCCATTGGGGAAAAATCACCCAGCCCGGCTGGGCGGCTTCGTGCTGACGCTGCACGCTTTCCTTCGGCGGACGCATATGCGCAACCGTGCCTTTCGCCGTGTCGTAGGAAGGCCGGTTGATGAAGGCCTCGCTATCGAATTGCCGGACGACGTCGATCGACTGGTTCTTGAGGCTGACCGGGCGGGGCAGCGGATGCAGGCGGCCGGTTTTGCGATCGATCAGGGCGAGTTCGTCGGACAGCAGCCGCCAGCCGGACAAGACCAGGCCGGCGGTCAGCGTGCTCTTTCCCGACCCCGGCGGCGCCGGCAGTATGGCTGCGCGTCCATTCTTCTCGACCACGGCGGAGTGAATGATCAGGTACTGATGGGCATGCGTCGACACGCACCAGTTCAGCCCCCATTCCAGCATGGGATAGGCCTGATCCATCGGCAGGGGCTTGAAAGGCAGCTGGCCGTCGAAGGAGAAATTCACCTGCGGGCGGAACCAGCGGCGTAACGGCGAGGGGGCATTCAGTTCGACGTGAAAATCCGCGAACGCCTGGCGGGCGCTGCGGACCTCGAACTGGCCGTACAAATCTGCCAGGCCTTCCGCAACGCGCGGGAGCCGGGAACGCACCCGAAGCGAAAAGGGGCCCGTGCGCAGCCATACGCCTTCGTCGGCGAGCTGGCGGCGCAAATCGGCAGGCGAAAGTTGCAGCAGCTTCATGGCGTTTCCAGCAGACCGATGCGCCGCAGGCTTGCAAGCGCCTCTTGGGCAAGTCGGGTGAGTTCGGGACCGGGTTCGAGAGAAAGCCGTATCGCCAATGCAGACTCGATCTCCGGGGCCGTCAGGCCCGGTGCGGCCTGCACGATGCGGAACAGATCCAGCGTCAGCGGCGCAAGGTAATGCGTATCGCCCGAGGCCGTATCGAATACAACCGCCTCGCGTTCAAAGGTTTTGATCTGAAAGCGTGGCAAGAGCGTGGGTTCAGTTGTGCAGGCCTTGCAGGTAGATGACGATCTTGCTGGCGTCCCAGTCCACGCCGGCGCTCGGGCTGTACTTGCCCGTATTGACCCATTCGTTCCACATCTGCTGGAGCTTCATTTCGTCCAGCACCTGGGCGGGCAGATAGCCAGCGCGGATATTCAGCAGGGTCACGGCGAATTCCTTGCAGACCGGGTTGGCCTCGTCGGGGAAGTTGCCAGAATTGTTGTTGTTCAGGACATCGCTGATCGTTTTGGTTTTCCAGTCCACGCGGCCTTTGAGTTTGTTGGGGAAGCACACAGCGTCATGGTATTTCTTGGACTTGTAAGGATGACTCTTGTATTTCCAGTAGTTCGCATCCTTGCAGCCCCCGCAGTTCGGGGCCGTTCCGTGAACGCTGAGATTGCCCGAGGCGGCTGCCGAAGGCGCCACGCAGTTGCCGGTGGCGAGAACCGGACGGCTGGCCAGGGTGAACACGGCAGCAACGCCCAGAGCCGCGCCAGTCAGTTTGCGGCGCGAGGTGTCAACGGGGTCCTGGGTGGTTTCGGCCGGGACGTCCTGATTTTCGGGGGTAAGGTCAGACATGGCGTGCCTCGATCTGCATTTTGGTTGATTGTGCCGGAATGCAGCAAGATTCGCACCAATCCGGCAGGAAGGGGTGGAATATCCCGAATACAGGCGGTTTGCGCCGCTTCAGGCCGGGGGCACATGCTGGCGGTGTAAATTATTCCGACAGCTTGCCGCCACTTGCCCGCGGAATGCCGGCGAGGTCGTTCCAGCTTGCGACTTGCGTGTAGCCCTGTGCGGCGAGCAGGGTACGGACGGTTTCGGCCTGGTCGTAACCGTGTTCCAGCAACAGGCTGCCGCCCGGGCTGAGGTGTTGCGGGGCGGCGGCGATCAGGCGGCGCAGGTCGTCCAGACCGTCGCCGCCGGAAACAAGTGCGGAGACCGGTTCGAAGCGTACGTCGCCCCGGGCGAGATGCGGGTCGGCGGCGGCGACGTAGGGCGGGTTGCTGACGATGATGTCGAAGCGTCGCCCCGACAATGCGCCGAACCAGTCGCTTTCCAGAAACTCGACGGCGGCGCCAAGCTGCACGGCGTTGTCGCGGGCGACAAGCAGCGCAGCGAGCGAACGATCTACGGCTGTCACTTGCGCGGCCGGGCGCTCCAGTGCCAGGGTGATGGCGAGGCAGCCGCTGCCGGTACCGAGATCGAGCACCGCGCGTGCCGCACCCGGAGGCAGTCGCGACAGTGCCAGTTCGGCCAGCAGTTCGGTGTCCGGGCGCGGGATCAGCACGTCGGGCGTGACGCGGAAGGCGCGCCCGTAAAACTCGCGCGTGCCGGTGAGATGGGCGACGGGCTCGCCCGCCAGGCGGCGCTGCAACAGGGCGTCGAATGCGGCGCGATGGATGGCGTCGAGTGGGTCGGTGTCATGCGCGATCAGCCAGGCCGGCGCGACCTTCCAGGCGAAGGCGGCGAGCACGCGCGCATCCAGCCGGGCGTCGCGGGCGTCCAGCCCGAGGGTCGCGGCGAGCCGGGCCGCGGCGTCGCCGAGCAGGCTGGCAACCGTGACCAGTCTCTCATTCACCGCTTAGCTTTCACCCGACAGCGTGGCCAACTGCGCGGCCTGGTGCTCGGCAGACAGCGCGTCGAGCAGTTCGGTCAGGTCGCCGTCCATCATCGCGTCGATCTTGTATAGCGTCAGGTTGATGCGGTGGTCGGTCACGCGACCCTGCGGAAAGTTGTAGGTACGGATGCGGTCGGAGCGGTCGCCGCTGCCGATCAGGCTCTTGCGCGTGCTGGCCTCGGCAGCGTGCTGCGCCTGGATTTCACGGTCCTTGAGACGGGCGGCGAGCACGCTCATGGCTTGCGCCCGGTTGCGGTGTTGCGAGCGGTCGTCCTGGCATTCCACGACGAGGCCGGTCGGCAGGTGGGTGATGCGCACGGCCGAGTCGGTCTTGTTGATGTGCTGGCCGCCGGCACCCGATGCACGGAAGGTGTCGATGCGCAGGTCGGCCGGGTTGATGTCGATTTCGCCGACCTCGTCGGCCTCGGGCATCACGGCCACGGTGCAGGCGGAGGTATGGATGCGGCCCTGGGATTCGGTTTCCGGCACGCGCTGCACGCGGTGGCCGCCGGATTCGAATTTCAGCCGCGAATACGCGCCCTGGCCGACGATGCGCACGATCGCTTCCTTGTAGCCGCCGACCTCGCCGGGGTTTTCCGATACCACTTCGATTTTCCAGCCCTGGCGCTCGGCGTAGCGGGTGTACATGCGCAGCAGGTTGCCGGCGAACAGCGCCGATTCGTCGCCGCCGGTACCGGCGCGGATTTCGAGGAAGATGTTGCGTTCGTCGTTGGGGTCACGCGGCAGCAGGGCGGTCTGCAGTTCGGTTTCCAGCTGTGCGATCTTCGCGGCACTGCCGGCGAGTTCGGCTTCGGCGAGCGCGCGGAGATCCGGATCGGCGAGCATCTCGTTCGCGGTTTTCTGGTCGGCTTCGACCTGCCTGTACTGGCGATACAAGGCGACGACCGGATCGAGTTCGGCGCGTTCGCGACTGAGTTTGCGGAAGCTGTCCATGTCGCCGGCAATCTCCGGCTGCGCCAGCAGGGCATCGAGTTCCACCAGCCGCTCGTCGGCGCGAGCGAGCTTGTCGGCCAGCGAGGCTTTCATTCCTGGTGCAGTCCGTAGAGCTGGCTGATCAGGCGCACGAACTGGTCGCGCTCGCTGCGCGAGGCGTGGCTGAGCGCATGGGTGGGGGCGTGCAGCAATTTATTGGACAGGGCGTGCGACAGTGCGTCGAGCACAGCGTGCGGATCGTCGCCGCGCGCCAGGGCTTTCTGGGCTTTCTCGATTTCATGGCGGCGGTGACGCTCCGCGCTGTCGCGCAGGTGGCGGATCACCGGAACCAACTCGCGCCCTTCCATCCAGTGCACGAAGCTTTCCACGCTGGTCTCGATGATGGCTTCGGCTTGCGCGACTTGGGCGACGCGGTTGTCCATGCCTTCGCGCACCACCTGGCCGAGGTCGTCCACGCTGTAGAGGAAGACGTCGTTCATGTCGGCCACTTCGGCCTCGACGTCGCGCGGCACGGCCAGATCGACGATGAAGATCGGGCGATGACGGCGCTGGCGGATCGCGCGTTCGAGCATGCCTTTGCCCAGGATCGGCAAGGGGCTCGCGGTGGAGGTGATGATGATGTCGTGCGAGGCGATCTCGTCGGGCAGCGCGGTGAGCGGGATGACCCCGGCACCGAAGCGCTCGGCCAGTGGACGGGCGCGCTCGGCGGTGCGGTTGGCCACGGTCAGGCGGCGCGGATGCTGCGCGGCGAAATGGGTGATGCACAGCTCGATCATCTCGCCGGCGCCGATGAACAGGCAGGACTGCTCCTTGATGCTGGGGAAGATGCGCTCGGCCAGCCGCACCGCGGCGGCGGCCATCGACACCGAATTGGCGCCGATCTCGGTACTGGTGCGCACTTCCTTGGCGACCGAGAAGGTGCGCTGGAACAGCTTGTGCAGCAACAGGCCGAGGGTGCCGGCTTCCTCGGCGGTCTGCACCGCCTGCTTCATCTGGCCGAGGATCTGCGTTTCGCCAAGCACCATCGAATCGAGGCCGGCGGCGACGCGGAAAGCATGCTGCGCCGCCTGTTCGCGTGGCAGGGCATAGAGATAAGGGGCGAGTTCGCGCCGTTCTATCTGATGGAAATCCGCCAGCCAGTCAGTCACGGCATCGGCCGACGAAGCGTTGCAGTACAGCTCGGTGCGGTTGCAGGTCGAGAGAATGGCGGCTTCGGACGCGCGCTGGCTTTGCGTCAGCTCGTGCAGCGCCTGTACCAGTTTTTCGGGGCCGAACGCGACCTGCTCGCGGATCGCGAGCGGTGCAGTGTGGTGATTGACCCCGAGGGTGAGTAGCTGCATTGCGGCGGCCGGCCGGTGGAAGAGGGCGCTATTTTACCCGCTGGCGCTAGGCGGCGTGCGCAGTGGCCGAGGTTAAATCAAAGCGCAGGCGGTCGTAATAGCGGCCGCGATAGAGCAGGCGGCGTTTTCCCGGCGAATCGGAAAACCCGCTGCGGGTGTGCAGCACGTTGTTGCAGATGAGGCCCATGCCGGGGCGCAGGCGGGCGGTGAGGATGTATTCCGAACTGGCCAGGATCTCGGCGAGGGTCTTGACCGCGGCCTGGGTAAGGGCATCGCCCTGCCAGACGATGGAGCGGGTGCGCGCGGTGTAGCGCATGTAGAGGAAACCTTCGGCCGAATCGACTGCGAACACGGGGCCGCTCTGTTCGGCACGGGCGACGTTGTCCTCGTCCATGCGTGCAGGAATGGTCATGGCGTTCGGCTGCATCAGCGCGGCGACATGGTCGGGATTGGCGTCGCGCAGCTGGATGTAGGCGATCTCATGATCAAGCAGCGTATTTTCGCCGCCCGTTTCGGCATCCTGCGCACAATGCAGGGTCATACCGAGGATACGGCGGTCGAGCGTGTTGTAGTAGCCGTCGGTGTGCCAGTTGATCGGCTTGTGCGTATAGGGAATGAAATCGCCCCGCACGTGGCTTTCGTCCTCGTTGGGCGTGATGCTGGACAAGCCGTCCTCGTCGGCGAGGTAGTTGCCCTCGAGCCGCTCCAGGCCGAGCTGGCGGCCGAGCTGCAGGGCCAGCGACTTGTCTGCAGCCGGCAGGTGCGGGGCGCTGTAGATGGCCATGTTGGCACGCGCGCAACGGGCCGCGAGCGCGTCGCGCTCCGCCGCGTCGAGTTGACGCGGATCGGCGAGCGGCACGATCAGCTCATCGATACGGCGTGGGTACGCGGCGAGCTTGGCGTCGCGCCAGGCCCGGTAGGCGGTATCGTCGGCGAGGTCGAAGGGGTTGCCCATGTTGCGCCTTATTCCGGGGGCAGCATGTCGGGCGAACCGAAGCCGCGCTTCACCGGGGCGTCTGACAACAGCCCCTTGAAGCTCTTGCGTACGGTACCCATCATCTCCGGCATCTCGATGTCCATGATCTGGTCCATGATCCAGGTCTTGTCGTTGTCGCCCATCTCGTCACGGATTTGCAGGCCAAGGAAACGCAGCGCAGGGAAGCTGGCCTTGTCGTCGTCGGGGAACTCGAACTCGGCGTAGTCGTTGAACCTGCGGTTGAGGAAATCAATGAATTCGGCCTTATAGTTGCGGCTGCCGTCGCCCTTGCCGACGACGCTGAGGATGTTTTCTTCCATCACTTCGCCGAGCCGGTTGGCGACCGCCTGCAGCACGGCGACGCGGCGTTCGGGCGCGAGCGTGGCGTAGGCCATGCGGTCGCAGTAATGCACCAGGAAGGCGACGAACTCGGCGATCAGCTTGAAGCCGCGCGCCGGCGTGATGATGTCGTAGTTCTCGCGGCCGAGATTGTCGACGGCCTTGTCGGCGACGCGCCAGGTCGTCGAGGCGACGGCGGTAGCGATTTCCTCGGGGCTGCGTTCGCCGTCCTTCTTGAACCAGACGGTACGGACTCTGACGGGCTTGACCATGGTCTATTCTCCTGTGGCAACGGGACGTGCGGGGTCGGTGATCCACTGGCTCCAGGAACCGGGATAGAGGCGCGAGCCGGGCAGGCCGGCGATCTCCATCGCCAGCACGTTGTGGCAGGCCGTGACGCCCGAGCCGCACATGTGGATGACCTGCCAGGTCGGCTTGCCTTTCAGCAGGGCCTGGTAGTTCTCGCGCAGGGCTTCGGGCGGCAGGAAGGTGCCGTCCACATCCAGATTGTCCTCGAACTGCAGGTTGAAGGCGCCAGGTACGTGGCCGGCGACCGGGTCTGCAGGTTCGTATTCGCCGGTGAAACGCCGGTCGGAACGGGCGTCGAGGATGATCGCATCGCCGGTCTGCGAAGCGCGCAGCACGTCCTCGGCGTTGGCGATTTGCGAGGTTTCGGGCAGGCAGGCGCATGCCGCCTTGTGCGGTTCGGGTACGTCCGCCGTTACGGGACGCTTCTCGCGCATCCATTTCGGATAGCCGCCGTCAAGCAGGGCCACGCCGGGGTGGCCGAGCCAGCGCAGCATCCACCACATGCGGCAGGCGATCGAACCGTAACTGTCGTCGTACACCACGACCTGTTTGTTGACGCCCACGCCCCAGGCGCAGAGTTTCTCGGTGAGTGCGCGCGGATCGGGCAGCGGGTGCCGGCCGGTGGTCTTGCCCATGGGGGCCGACAGGTCCTTGTCCAGATTCACGTAGCGGGCACCCGGGATGTGGGCCTTGTCGTAGGCCATGCGTCCGGACTCGGGGTCGGTGATGGTGAAGCGGCAGTCGAACACGACCCAGTTCGGATCGTCGAGATGTGCAGCCAGGTCTTCGGTGGTGACAAGGGTGTTGGAGAACATGCGGGTCGTCGATTGGGTAATTCAGGCAAAAACGGGCAGCGGTGTCCGCTGCCCGTTTCCGTGTTGCGTCAAGCGCGGAATCAGTAGCCGCCCTTGCCGTAAGGCTTGGTCAGACCGGCAACCCGGCAGCCCTGGCGGGCAGGCTGGTTGGGGAAGAGGTCGTACAGCTTCTTCTTCCAGTCGACGCCTTCGTGCAGCTCTTCCAGCTCGGCGACCATGTTGCGGAAGTTCGGGGTGTGGCCGTCTTCCTTGTACTTGTCGCGCAGATAGTTGATGACCTGCCAGTGTTCGTCGGTCAGCGTGATCTTTTCGTTGGCGGCGATCACCGGGGGGACGTCGTCGCTGAAGTTGGCTTCCAGCAGGAAGTCTTCTTCGCCGGTTTCGAGCTCTTCGCCATTCACAACATAAGACATGTTTACTCCTTTCGGGTTGCGGTTGATTAAAGAATCGCCGGGACGACCGGCGCTTGGTTTAAAGGATCGCCGGCACCACCGGCGCGATGGATTTGTGCGGGATGAAAATCCCGCAGCCCAGCAGGCGATTGCGCCCCATGCCCTCGTCCTGCAGTTGCAGGGATTTGTGGGGCGGCACGTCATGCAGCATCAGGCTGTAGCCGGTCAGCGGGCCGGCGGCGCTTTGCAGGGTTTGCTGTTTGCCGCAGATGAAACCGCAGCGCAACTGAAAGCGGCCGTCCAACTCGCGCATCACGTCCTGCACGAATTGTTCTTCAGTGCTGCTGCCGGTGTCAACGAAGTGTGCGTAGATATTGGCGAACGGGCTGAACTCGCGTGTCTTGAATCCACCGATCTGCAGCGGATGGCCGGCGAGGTTGAGCGTTTGTCCGGAGAGCCTCTGCATGTCGTCCACGCGCGACTTGGGCACGCGCATGTACAGCTTGGTGCGGCGGTTGATGTTGAGCGAGGCATCCCCGCTGTTCGTCTCCGCGCCTTTCAGGTGCTGGATGCCGCTGCCGCCGTCTTCGCCCAGCCAGGGGAGTAAGGCCCGGATCGCGTCGCTCAGGAGCTGCGCGTTGTCCGCAGGGATCGTGCTGCCGACCAGGTCGAACTGCAGGTCGATCATGCGGGGGGCGTATTCCTCCGGTTTGTTTTCGGGCCAGCTCCAGCTCACGGCGCGTCTCCGGCGTGCGCCCTGGCCCAGTTCGCCATCAACTCGGCCCACTTCGCGGCGCTGACCGGATCGACGTCGAAGATGGTGAAGCGCTTGTTTTCGCGAATGCGCACACGCAGGAAAGGGACACCGCCGGACTCGTGGGTCAGGTGCTGGAATTCGATTTCCTGGCCGCCGAAAGGCAGACGCATTTTTTCGAGCGGGGTAATCTCGGGCATGAGCGATCCGTGTGTGACAACGTTATTGATTATGTGCAGCGCCAGGCCGTGCACACGCCTCAGTTCCTGCATTTCGCCAGTTGGGGCGAAGCGTTGCATAATCAACCCTGCTCGTCGCAAGGGCTTGCGTTTGCAACAATATTTTAATACTCTTATTGATTCCTGTGGCTGACGAGTAATGTCTCATCGATTGCCATCGCGAGGCATTACCGCGTTGGGGAAAACGACCTACTCCTTTTGGGTAGGTGAAAACCTACCGCGATGGAGTAGTCGTTTTACCCATGAGAATGATGGTGGCAGGCGGGTCAACCCAATACGATGATGGGATACCGTTAAGCTGCCGGCTGAGCGGGCATTTCGAAATGTTCTAGGAGAGAAAATTATGGCAAAGCAAATGATTGATACGCCCAATCTGGACGAGCTCGAGAAAGGCCCGTGGCCCAGCTTCGTGACCGGCCTCAAGCGTCTGGCCAAAGAGAACGACATGATGGTTGACCTGATGGGTCAGCTGGAGACCTCTTACAAGACCAAGTTCGGTTACTGGAAGGGTGGTACGGTCGGTGTGTTCGGCTACGGCGGCGGCGTGATCCCCCGTTTCACCGAGCTGAAGGACGAAAACCACAACCCGCTGTTCCCCGAAGCGGCTGAATTCCACACCCTGCGCATCCAGCCGCCCGCCGGCATGCACTATACTTCCGATCTGCTGCGCAAGATGTGCGACGTCTGGTCGGCCACCGGTGGTTCGGGCCTGATCGCATTCCACGGCCAGTCCGGCGACATCATGTTCCAGGGCATCAAGACCGAAAACGTCCAGAAGGCCTTCGACGAATTCAACGAAATGGGCTTCGACCTCGGCGGCGCCGGCCCGGCGCTGCGCACCTCGATGTCCTGCGTCGGCGCGGCCCGCTGCGAGATGTCCTGCTACGACGAAGCCAAGGCCCTGCGTACCGTCATCAACAACAACCTGGACGACATGCACCGTCCGTCCCTGCCCTACAAGTTCAAGTTCAAGTTCTCCGGCTGCCCGAACGACTGCGTGAACGCCATCCAGCGTTCCGACATGGCGACCATCGGCACCTGGCGCGACAACATCCGCGTCAACGAAGCGCAGGTTCAGGACTACATGAAGGCGCACGGCATGAACGATCTCGTCAATGACGTGATCAGCAAGTGCCCGACCAAGGCCATCACCCTGGTTGAAAGCGGCAAGTTCCAGGCTTCGGCCAATGTGTCTGCCGCCAACCTCGGCAACGGCCAGACCATGTGCATCGACAACAAGAACTGCGTGCGCTGCATGCACTGCCTGAACGTCATCCCCGGCGGCCTGCTGCCCGGTAACGACAAAGGCGTCTCGATCCTGGTCGGCGGCAAGGGCGTGCTGAAGATCGGCGCCACCATGGGCACCGTCGTCATTCCGTTCATGAAGCTCGAGTCCGACGAGGATTTCGAAAAGCTGAACGAACTGGCCCGCAACATCCTCGACTTCTTCGCTGAAAACGCGCTGGAGCACGAGCGTACCGGCGAGATGATCGAACGTATCGGCCTGACCAACTTCCTCGAAGGTCTGGACATCCCGGTCGACCCCAACATGATCAAGGAGCCGCGTTCCAACCCCTACTTCCGTTCCGACGACTGGGACGAGCAAGTCGAGAAGTGGAACGAGTACAAGCAGTCCGCCGCTTAAGTTTCGCGCTGTACCAGTTTCACATAGGGCGGGCCCCGGTTCCGGCTGGGGTCCGTGCATTAAATCAGTTGGAGATAAAACATGGCAGAACTACGTCCGCCTATCGAATCCGGCGCCCCGGATCCGATGCCCTACATGCACCCCGTGATGGTGAAGAACTATGGCAAGTGGGTGTTCCACAGCCATCCGAAGCCGGGTGTCCTGTATCACCGCGCTGAGTCCGGCGACGAAATCTGGACCGTCAAGGCGGGTACCCAGCGTCAGATGGACCACTACACCATCCGCGAGCTGGCTGACATCGCCGACCAGTATGGCGACGGTTTTGTGCGCTTCACCGCGCGTTCCAACATCGAATACATGGTGGCCGACGGTTCCAAGGTCGAGCCGCTGATCAAGGCGCTGAACGACAAGGGCTACCCCATCGGCGGCACCGCCAACTCGGTGTCCATGATCGCCCACACCCAGGGCTGGCTGCACTGCGACATTCCCGGCACCGACGCTTCCGGCGTGGTGAAGGCGCTGATGGACGAGCTGTACGACGACTTCGTCAAATGCGAGATGCCCAACCGCGTCAAGCTGTCCACCTCCTGCTGCGAAATCAACTGCGGCGGCCAGGCCGACATCGCCATCATCGTTCAGCACACCAAGCCGCCCAAGATCAACCACGATCTGGTCGCCAACGTGTGTGAGCGCCCCTCCGTCGTCGCCCGCTGCCCGGTGGCTGCGATCCGTCCCGCGCTGGTGAACGGCAAGCCCTCGCTGGAAGTCGACGAGAAGAAGTGCATCTGCTGCGGCGCCTGCTTCCCGCCCTGCCCCCCGATGCAGATCAACGATCCCGAGCATTCCAAGATTGCGATCTGGGTGGGTGGCAAGAACTCGAACGCCCGTTCGCGCCCGACCTTCCACAAGCTGGTCGCCGCCGGCCTGCCGAACAGCGCGCCGCGCTGGCCCGAAGTTGCCGAGGTAGTCAAGAAGATCCTCGCCACCTACAAGGCCGACGGCAAGCCTTGGGAGCGCATGATCGACTGGATCGACCGTATCGGCTGGCCCGCATTCTTCGAGAAGACCGGCCTGCCTTTCACCAAGTACCACATCGACAACTGGCGTGGTGGTCGTGCCAACCTGAACGCTTCTGCGCACATCCGCTTCTGAGCGTTCGAGCAGGTGTCTGTCACGTCCGCCGCGGCGCGTCCGCGGCGGACGTTCGATAACAACGACTGTTTTTTCGGAGTTTGATCTAGCCATGCAATTCGGCATTCTTGTAAACGAAGGGCCTTACACCCATCAGGCCAGTGATACCGCTTATCTCTTCGCCCGTGCGGTGATCGAGAAGGGGCACAAAGTTCCGCGCGTCTTTTTCTATCACGATGGCGTTTACAACGCCTCGCGTCTCGCAACGCCGCCGCAGGATGATCGTAACGTAGGTGCACGCTGGTCGAAACTGGCGGCGGATCATGGTGTGGATCTGGTCGTGTGCGTGGCAGCTGCGCAGCGTCGTGGCATCACGGACGGCGTGCTCGGCGATAACTTCCGCATCTCGGGTCTGGGCCAATTGGTGGAAATGGGTATTCAGTACGATCGTCTCGTGACGTTCGGCGATTGAGGAATAGCGAGATGAGCGATATGGATATGGAAGACGACGGCTCCGGCATCGTCAAGAAGTTCATGTTCCTGAACCGCAAGGCGCCGCACGGTACCGTGTACGCGCTGGAAGGTCTGGAAGTGGTACTGATCACTGCGGCGTTCGATCAGGATGTGAGCCTGGTGTTCACCGACGACGGCGTGTACCAGCTGATGAAGGGTATCGATACCAAGGGCATCGAGGTCAAGGACTTCTCCAAGACCTACCGTGCGCTGGAAGGCTACGATATCGAGAAGCTCTATGTCGATCAGGCGTCGATGGATGCGCGCGGTCTGACCGAAGACGATCTGATTGTGGATGTGACGGTGCTCTCCGTCGATGAGATGGCGAATCTCATGGCCGAGCAAGACGTCGTGATCAGCTTCTAAGGGGATAGAGATGCTGCATATTGTGAACAAATCGGCCGCTGAGCGCAGTTCGTTGGAAAGTTGCCTGCGCATGGCCACCAAAGGTTCTGCCGTATTGTTGATCGAAGACGCGGTGTACGCGGCGACGAACGGCAACGCGGCGGCGGCGAAAATCCAGGCAGCAGCGGCTGACCTCAAGATTTACGCACTCGGTCCCGATCTGGCGGCGCGCGGCATGGCAGGGCGCGTGCTGGACGGTGTCAATGTCGTGGATTACGGCGGTTTTGTGGATCTGGTCGCGGAACACAGCAACTGTCAGTCTTGGCTGTAACTTTTATCTAGAAGGAGTATTGCTATGCCCATGGTGAACATCGCCGGTAAGGAAGTCGAAGTCGACGAGGAAGGCTATCTGGTCGATCTGTCGCAGTGGAACGAAGACATCGCCAAGTACATGGCCGTCGAAGAGAAGGTTGACCTGACCGACAACCACTGGGAAGTCGTCAACTTCCTGCGTGAGTACTACGCCGAATACCAGATCGCTCCCGCCGTTCGCGTTCTGACCAAGGCCATCGGCAAGAAGCTCGGCCCCGAAAAGGGCAACAACAAGTACCTGTACGAGTTGTTCCCCTACGGCCCCGCCAAGCAGGCCTGTAAGATCGCCGGCCTGCCGAAGCCGACTGGCTGTATCTAAGCGGTAATGCACTCGGGTCGCCCCGGCTGTACCGGGGCGATTCGATTTCCAAAAGTGTTTCCAAATCGAATGCCTGCACCAGATCGGAACGGACGTTCGATTCGTAAACACGACGTTGTTGGGGGATAGGGTTTGTCTACTTTGACGATGATTTTTGCTGGCGTGTTCTACATCGCAACGCTGTTGCTGGTGGCCGGCCTGGCTTACAAGATTTTCGACTACAGCCGCACCCCCGCGCCGCTGAAGATTCCCACCACGCCTGCGCCGACGACGCAGTCTGGCGTGGTCTACCGGATGGCCAAGGAGGTCGTGCTGTTCGAATCGCTGTTCAAGTCGAACAAGTGGATCTGGGTGTTCGGCTGGCTGTTCCATTTCGGCCTGTTCCTGGTGCTTGCCCGCCACCTCCGCTATTTCACCCAGCCCGTGTGGTTCTGGGTGGACATCATTCAGCCCTTCGGCAAATACGCCAGCATCATGATGGTCGTCGGCCTGGCCGGCCTGCTGGCACGCCGCTTCCTCGTCGATCGCGTGCGCTACATCTCGACGCCATCCGATTACCTGATGCTGGTCCTGCTGCTCGGGATCGGCCTGACCGGGATGATGACGACCTTTGTCGTGCATACCGACATCATCGCGCTCAAGGAATTCTTCATGGGTCTCATGTATTTCGACGTGCAGCCCGTGCCGGAAGATCCCATCCTGCTGGCGCATCTGAGCATGGTCGCCCTGCTGATGGTGATCTTCCCGGTCAGCAAGCTGCTGCATGCGCCGGGCCTGTTCTTCAGCCCGACCCGCAACCAGGCCGACAATCCGCGCGAACATCGCCATGTGGCGGCGTGGGCGGCCCGCCTGGATCAGAACAACTGATTCGCCGGCATCGATTGGCGAACACACAAGTACGGATAGAGGACGCGTAAGTGGCTGCTGCAGAATTTGATATCCCGGAAATCAAGGAAACCATCGAGATTCCGAAGCTGCGCGAAGGCGTGATGGCACATGCCAAGTCCTTCCTGGCGCCCAAGCCGGTGCAGGATTTCATGGGCTATCCGCACGAGCTGGGCGAGGACTGGAAGGAACGCGCCATCGACAAGATGGGCGATCTCCTCGGCAAGTACCGCTCGCTGAAGGTGTTTCTGGATGCCTGCGTGCACTGCGGCGCCTGCACCGACAAGTGCCACTACTACCTCGGCACCTCCGATCCCAAGAACATGCCGGTGGCGCGCCAGGATCTGATGCGCCAGGTCTACCGCCGCTACTTCACCACAGCGGGCAAGCTCTTCCCCAAGCTGGTCGGCGCCAAGGACCTCACCAAGGAAGTGCTGGACGACTGGTACAGCTACTACCACCAGTGCTCCGAATGCCGTCGCTGCTCGGTGTTCTGCCCCTACGGCATCGACACCGCCGAAATCACCATGGCCGGCCGCGAGATCCTCAACCACGTCGGCATGGGGCAGAAGTATTCCAACGAGATTCTGGGCAAGGTCCAGAAGATCGGCAACAACCTCGGCCTGCCCGGCCCGGCGCTGGAAGACACGCTACTGGGCCTGGAAGAAGACATCGAAGCCGATACCGGCGTGCCGGTGAAAATGCCGATCGACGTGCAGGGCGCCGAAGTGCTGCTGGTCACGCCGTCCGCCGACTTCTTCTCCGAACCGCACGTCGAATCGCTGATCGGCTATGCCAAGGTGTTCCATGCCGCCGGCATCAACTGGACGCTGTCCTCGCATGCGTCGGAAGCCGGCAACTTCGGCCTCTTCAACGGCAACTACGAAACCATGCGCAAGGTCGCGATGCGCATTCGCGACGCCGCGCTGGAACTCGGCGTCAAGCGCATCGTGGTCGGCGAATGCGGCCACGCCTGGCGCGTCGCTTACAGCTTCTGGAACACGCTGACCGGCCTGGGCTACGGCGGCAACGACCCGTTCTCGATCGAACTGCAGAAGCAGCTCGATCACAACTACCCGCAGCCGCAGCACATCTGCGAACTGACCAACGATCTGATCAAATCCGGCAAGATCCAGGTCGATCCGTCGCAGAACGATGACCTCGTGGTGACGTATCACGATTCGTGCAACGTCGCGCGCGCCTCGCGCATGGGCGACATGCCAGGCGGACAGTTCATCATCCCGCGCGAACTGATCAAGTCGGTGGTGAACAACTTCCACAACATGGCCGACGACACGATCTACGAATCGACCTTCTGTTGCGGCGGCGGCGGCGGCCTGCTGACCGACGACCTGATGGAAGTCCGGGTCAAGGGTGCACTGCCGCGCGTCACCGCGCTGAACGCGGTGGTGCAGGAGCATCAGGTGAACTTCATGGCGACCATCTGCGCGATCTGCAAGGCGCAGTTCACCAAGGTGCTGCCGAAGTACGGTTTCGACATGAGCATGGTGGGCGGCGTCCACCAGCTGGTTAGCAAGGCGATCAAGCTGGACGTGCCGCAGCAGGCCGACTGATCGCGTTTTTCACTCTTCTTTAGTTACGTAGGCGTTAGGAGAACCAACATGGCTGTCACGACAAACAAAGGCACAAAAACCGAAGGCTTGACATGGCGTCGCTACAAGGATGGCGAATCCGACCAGAACTATCGTTCGTCCCAGGATCGCATCTTCCAGTCGAGCTGGACGCACAAGTGCCCGGAGTACATGCTCTCCACGCCGCCCTGCCAGGGTTCCTGCCCGGCCGGTGAAGACATTCGCGGCTACCTGAACATCGTGCGCGGCATCGAGAAGCCGCCGGCAGGCGTGACCTGGCAGGAATACGCATTCCGCCGGATCACCGAAGCCAACCCCTTCCCCGGCGTGATGGGCCGCGTCTGCCCCGCCCCGTGCGAATCCGGCTGCAACCGGAATATGGTTGAGGATCATGTCGGCATCAACTCGGTCGAGCACTTCGTCGGCGACTGGGGTATCGCCAACAACATGGCCTACACGTCCACCGCAGCCGAAACCGGCAAGAAAGTGGCCGTCATCGGCGCCGGTCCTGCCGGCCTGGCCGCGGCCTACCAGCTGCGCCTGCGCGGCCACGGCGTGACCATTTTCGACGAGCACGAAGAGCTCGGCGGCATGATGCGCTACGGCATCCCCGGTTTCCGTACCCCGCGCGAAATGCTCGACGCCGAAATCAACCGCATCATCGCCCTCGGCGTCGAAACCCGCCTGAAGACCCGCGTGGGCTCGGACATCAGCTTCGAGGAACTGGACAAAAACTACGACGCCATCTTCATGGCGATGGGCGCCCAGGCGGGCCGTCCGCTGCCGGTTCCCGGTGCCGAAGCCCCCAACTGCGTGACCGCCGTCGCCTTCCTGCGCGCCTTCAACGAAGGCCGCCTGCAGCACGTCGGCAACCGCGTCGTGGTCATCGGCGGCGGCGACACCTCGATCGACGTCGCGACCGTTGCCCGCCGTCTCGGCAACGTCACCAAGTCCGGCACCCACGACGACCGTCCGGAAAACGTCATCGCCGGTCACATGGCATCCGACGTCGCCTCCATCTCCGCCCGCGAAGGCGCCGAGGTCGTACTGGTGTCGCGCGCCACCATCGACAAGATGGCCGCCAACAAGCATGAAGTTGAGCATGCCCAGCAGGAAGGCATCGAGATCATCGGCGGCGTCACCCCGGTTGCCGTGGTCGTCGACGCGAATGGCCGCGCCACCGCCCTGCGCGTGGCCGATTTCGTGATGGAAGGCAAGGAAACCAAGATCATCGAAGGCACCGAGCGCGATCTGCCGGGCGACCTGATCGTCTCCGCGATCGGCCAAGGCGTCGATTTCACCGGCCTGGAAAAATTCAACAACAACAACGGGCTGATCAAGGCCGACAAGAACTACCGCTTCCCCGGCAGCGAGAAGATCTTCGTCGGCGGCGACGTGATCCGTCCGCACCTGCTGACCACCGCCATCGGCCATGCCTCCATCGCCGTCGACGGCATCGATGCCTTCCTCGCCGGCAAGGAACTCGACAAGCGTCCCAAGGTTGACGTCCACCACTTCGACGAAATCCGCAAGTGGCTCGAATCCGGTCACGAGTACAGCGAAGTCAAGGGCCAGATCTGGGGCACCTCGGAGCGCAAGGACATCCTGCACAACTTCGAAGACCGCTCGCAGCGCCACGTCATTCCGCACAACGAACTGTTCCTCGGACATTTCCCGAACGTCGCGCGTCACATCCGCAACGTGACCGTGCTCGACAAGGAAGGCGCGCTGGGCAACTTCGAAGAGCGCCTGCACGCACTGTCCGACAAGGAAGTCGTCGACGAAGCCAAGCGCTGCATGTCCTGCGGCCAGTGCTTCGAATGCGACAACTGCGTCGTCTACTGCCCGCAGACCGCCGTGTTCAAGGTGAAGAAGAAGGACAACCCCACCGTGGGCCGCTACGTCGACACCGACTACGGCAAGTGCATCGGCTGCCACATCTGCGCCGACGTCTGCCCGACCGGCTACATCGTCATGGGCATGGGTGACTAAGCGTGGCGGGAAAGATGAAACGTCTCGTGGCGCTGGGTGCGGCGGTGCTGGCCGCCGCTGCGCTGGCCTGGGCAGGAACGGAAGCGCCGGCCCAGGCCGGCGCGCCCAAGCCGGTGATCACCAAGGCGGCCAAGGGTGAGCACTGCGTCGAAAGCAACGAATTCATGCGGCGCAACCACATGAAGGTGTTGATGCATCAGCGCGACGAAACGGTGCTTGAGGGGATTCGCACCAAGAAATACAGCCTCAAGCAATGCATCGAATGCCACGCCAGCGAGAAGACGGGCAGCGTGGCTGCGAGCAAGGACGATTTCTGCGTGAGCTGCCACAGCTACGCGGCGGTCAAGATCGACTGCTTCGACTGCCACTCCACCAAGCCGCAGGGCTCGATGGCGATGCACCCGCTCAATGCCGAATCGGCGCACTACGCGCACAAGATGGCTGCCGAAGCCAACAACAAGGTCAGCGCGGAAGAGATGGCCGGGGTTGCACGATGAACGATATGAAACCGATTTCCACTGAGAACGCTAGCCCGGCTGCGCCGAACTCGCCCGAACGTCGCCGCTTCATCGGCGCGGCCGGCGCGGCGGCCGCGGGCCTGGTGGTTGCGCCTGGCGTGATGCTCATCGAGGTTGCACACGGCCGTCCCGAAGACCAGCCTGCCAGCAGTGCGGTACGCTGGGGCATGCTCGTCGATGCGACGAAATGCGCAACCGGCTGCAGCGACTGCGTCAGCGCATGCAGCACCGAGAACGGCTGGACGCCCGTTGCGGAAAGCCAGCACAAGAAGCAGGCGCCGCAGTGGATACGCAAGCTCGAACTGCAGGATCCGCTGACGCAGATGGAAACCAACCTGCCGATGATGTGCCAGCACTGCGCCGAACCGCCCTGCGTGGATGTCTGCCCGACCGGCGCTTCGTTCAAGCGGGCCGACGGCATCGTGCTGGTCAACCGCCACACCTGCATCGGCTGCCGCTACTGCATGATGGCGTGCCCGTACAAGGCCCGTTCGCTGGTCCACGAGCCCCTGAACGACACCCAGAAGCCCGACGTGCCGCGCGGCATCGGCTGCGTGGAGTCCTGCACCTTCTGCGTGCAGAAAGTCGACCGCGGCGACGGCACCACCGCCTGCGTCGAGGCCTGCACCGCCGCCGGCCACAACGCGCTGGTATTCGGCGACATGAACGACCCCGAATCCGAGATTTCCAAGCGTCTGCGTGAAATCCCGACCAAGCAGGTGCGGGCCGACCTGAACCTGAACCTCGGCGTTCGCTATCACGGAATCTAAATACAACATGGCAAGCATCACCTTCCGCGAAGTAGAAGGCAGCAGCCTCAAGTACTGGCTGCTGTTCGGAGGCCTGGGCCTGTTCGTCCTGTTCGGCGCGCTGGCCTGGAATACCATGCACCACCACGGCCACGTCATCACCGGCATGGACAACCAGATCGTCTGGGGCCTGCCGCACGTGTTCGCGGTGTTCCTCATCGTCGCCGCCTCGGGTGCGCTCAACGTCGCGTCGATCGCGTCGGTCTTCAACAAGCCGATGTACAAGCCGCTGGCGCCGCTCTCCGCCATCCTGGCGCTGGCGCTGATGCTCGGCGGCCTGCTCGTGCTCGTGCTCGATCTCGGCCGTTCCGACCGCCTCATCGTGGCGATGACGCACTTCAACTTCAAGTCGATGTTCACCTGGAACGTCTTCCTGTATTCCGGCTTCTTCGCGCTGGTCGGCATCTACCTGTGGACCATGCTCGACCGCAACGTGAAGGCGTACTCGAAAGCCGCCGGCACCGCCGCCTTCATCTGGCGTCTCACGCTCACCACCGGTACCGGCTCGCTGTTCGGCTTCCTCGTCGCGCGCGAGCTCTACGGCACCGCCATGCTGGCGCCGATGTTCATCATCATGTCCTTCGCCTATGGCCTCGCCATCTACCTGATGGTGCTCGCCGCCGCCTACGCCTGGACCGGGCGTACGCTCGGCGACGCCGTGATGCAGCGCCTGCGCCAGTTGCTCGCCGTATTCGTCGCTGCGGTGCTGTACTTCGTCGTCGTGCAACATCTCACCAGTCTCTACTTCACCAAGTTCCACGCGGTCGAAGCCTTCATCCTGCGCGACGGCGGCACCATCACCACGCTGTTCTGGGTGGGCCAGATCCTGATCGGCTGCGTGATTCCGCTGGCGATCCTGCTGACCGACATGGGCAAGAGCCGGACCTGGATCATGATCGCCTGCGCGCTGGTCATCCTCGGCGGCCTGTTCCAGATGTACGTCACCATCATCGGCGCCCAGGCTTGGCCGCTCGACCTGTTTCCCGGCCTGACCGAGAAAAGCAGCTATTTCGATGGCGTGGTGCACAGCTATGCGCCGAGCCTGCCCGAGCTCTTCCTCGGCCTGGGCGGCGTCGCCATCGCGCTCTTGGTCACCACCTTCGCGGTGAAAGTGCTGCGCCTGCTGCCCGTAAGCCTGGACGACGCCACCGTCGCCAAGCTCGAACACTGATCGTGCCCGCCGGCAAACGCGGCGGGTGAGCGGGCGGCACGATGCAACAAGCCATCACACCAACGACACGCGGGGCTGAAAAGCCCCGCGTGTTCGTTTCCGCGGCGCACAAATCCTCCGGCAAGACCACGCTCACGCTCGGCCTCGCCGCCGCGCTCGCGGCGCGCGGCCACGTCGTGCAGCCGTTCAAGAAGGGCCCGGACTACATCGATCCGCTGTGGCTCGGCATGGCCGCAGGCCGCCCCTGCTACAACCTCGACTTCCACATGATGCAGCGCGACGAGATCGCGGGGCAGTTCGCGCGTGCGTCCGAAGGCGCGCGCATCAGCCTGATCGAAGGCAACAAGGGCCTGTACGATGGCCTCGACCTCGACGGCAGCAACAGCAACGCCGCACTCGCCAAACTGCTGGGGGCGCCGGTGGTGCTGGTGATCGACGCGCGCGGCATGACGCGCGGCGTGGCGCCGCTGATCCTCGGCTACCAGGCCTTCGACCGCGACATCCGCATCGCCGGCGTCATCCTCAACCAGCTCGGCGGCAGCCGCCACGAGTCCAAGCTGCGCGCGGTGATCGAGCACTACACCGACGTCGAGGTGATCGGCGCGGTGCAGCACGAAGCCGACCTGCAGATCGCCGAGCGCCATCTGGGGCTGGTGCCGGCCAACGAGCAGGACGCCGCGCGCGCGCGCATCGGACACGTCGGCGCGCGCGTCGCCGCGCAGGTCGACCTGCATCGCCTGCTGGCCATCGCCGACAGCGCCGGGCCCTTCGCGGCGCCGGCAGCGACGGAAACCGTGCAGCCCGCCGCACGCGTGCGCATCGCCATCGCCCGCGACCCGGCCTTCGGCTTCTACTACAGCGAAGACCTCGACAGCCTGCGCGCCGCCAACGCCGAGCTGGTCGAATTCGACACCCTGCGTGATGCGACGCTGCCGGAGGCGGACGGCCTGTTGATCGGCGGCGGTTTCCCCGAGATGTTTATGGCCGAACTCGAAGCGAACGCCCGCCTGCGCGCCAGCATCCGCACCGCCATCGAGGCGGGGCTGCCGACCTACGCCGAATGCGGCGGTTTGATGTACCTGTCGAGAAGCCTCAGCTGGCAGGGCCGGACGGGGCAGATGGTCGGCGTCGTGCCGGGCGATACCGTGATGCACGCGCGTCCGGTCGGACGCGGCTACGCGCGCCTGCAGCCCACGGGGGCCGACCGCTGGCAGGAAACCGCGCTCATCCCGGCGCACGAATTTCACTACTCCAGCCTGGAAAACCTGCCGGCCGACGCCATCTATGCCTACGCGGTCGCGCGCGGCCACGGCATCGACGGCACCCACGACGGCTACCAGGCGCACAATCTGCTGGCGGGCTACGTGCACCGGCGCGGCAGCGGCGCGCTGGGCTGGATCGCCCCCTTTCTGAATCAGGTGCGCGCACGCAAGGCGCGCATCGCCGCATAAAACGAGGACTGCCATGATCACGATCACCGACGCCGCCGCCGCACAAATCCGCGCCGCCAACAACAACCCCGACGTATACGAGATGATCCTGCGCGTCGCCGCCTACCAGGAGGACGACGGCAGCGTGAACTACGGCATGGGCTTCGACACCGAGCGCGAAGCCGACGAGCATCTCGTCGTCAACGGCATCGAACTTCTCATCGCCGCGTCGAGCACGCCCTATCTGCAGGGCGTCACGCTGGACTTCGTCGAACTGAACCCGGGCGACATGCGCTTCATCTTCATTCCGCCCTATTCCCAGGAAGACGGTTCCCAGGAAGCGCCGCCCGCCGAAAACGCGCCCGGCAACGACGCCCCCGCCGCCGAATAAACCATGAACTACCTGCCCATCTTCCTCGACCTGCGCGGCCGCCATTGCCTGGTGGCCGGCGGCTCCGAAACCGCCGCGCGCAAAGCCGAACTGCTGCTGCGCGCCGGCGCCCGCGTCGACGTCGTCGCCCCCGGCCTGCACGAGGGCTGGGCCCGCCTGCCGCACGCCGACCGCGTCACGCGCGTCGCCGACCAGTTCACGCCCGCCCTGCTCGACGGCAAGGACGCGGTCATCATCGTCGAAGAGAGCACGACCGTCGCACAGGCCATCGCCGACGCCGCGCGCGCACGCCACATCCCGGTCAACGTCGCCGACAAGCCCGCACTGTGCAGTTTCATCCTGCCGTCCATCATCGACCGCTCGCCCATCATGGTCGCGGTATCGAGCGGCGGCGAATCGCCGGTACTGGCAAGAATGTTGCGGGCGCGGCTGGAAACCCTGATCCCAGCCGCCTACGGCCGGCTCGCCACGCTCGCCGCGCGCTTCAAGGATCGCGTGCGCGCCAGCGTCAAGCCCGAGCAGCGCCGCGCATTCTGGGAAAAGGTCTTCCTCTCGCCGGTCGCCGAGATGGTGTTCTCCGGCCGCGACGCCGATGCGGAAAAGCAGCTGCAGGGCATGATCGCCGACGCCTCCAGCCACGACATCAGCCGCGGCGAGGTCTACCTCGTCGGCGCCGGGCCCGGCAACCCCGACCTGCTCACCTTCCGCGCGCTGCGCCTCATGCAGCAGGCGGATGTGATCGTCCACGACCGCCTCGTCTCGCAGCCCATCCTCGACATGTGCCGGCGCGACGCCGAGCGCATCTACGTCGGCAAGGAACGCGACGACCATGCGGTGCCGCAGGAGGAGATCAACCTCATGCTGGTGCGCCTCGCCAAGGAGGGCAAGCGCACGCTGCGCCTGAAGGGCGGCGACCCCTTCATCTTCGGCCGCGGCGGCGAGGAGATCGAAACCCTGGTCGAACACGGCGTCCCCTTCCAGGTGGTGCCCGGCATCACCGCCGCGGCCGGCGTCGCGTCCTACGCAGGCATCCCGCTCACCCATCGCGACTACGCGCAGTCGGTCGCGTTCGTCACCGGCCACCTCAAGGAAAACACCTTCAACCTCAACTGGGAAGGCATCGCCCGCCACGACCAGACCATCGTCATCTACATGGGATTGAAGGGGCTTCCCCTGTTGTGCGAAGCGCTGATCAAGCACGGCCTCACCGCCGATACCCCGGCAGCCATCATCCAGCACGGCACCCTGCCCACGCAGCGCGTCGTCGTCGGCAATCTCGGCACGCTGCCCGCGCTGGCCGAGGAAGCCAGGCTCAAGGCGCCCACCCTCATCATCGTCGGCAACGTCGTCAAGCTGCGCGAGAAACTCGGTTGGTTCCAGCCGGAATCGCACAGCGAACAGGCGCATCGCACGCCGCTCGAAACGCCCGACCACCTGCGCTGAGCGAACAATCCGTGCGGAACTTGTTAAAACTCGTTAAGCCGGCCGCGCCTGGAGCCGGGATGACGGTTTTGCGGCTACATTACCTTTCGAAACCTGCACGTCGTACGATTGAACCCGATTTTCACAACAGGAGCCTGACCGTCATGCGTATTTTCCACTTCCTCGGCCTGCTGGCCGCCGCCCTCGTCTCGCTGGGTGCGGTCAATGCCCAGGCCGCCGTCGGCCGTTTCTACGACCCTTCCAACATTGCCAGCCCCACCGGCAAGACCATCGGCTACGAACTCTTCCGCACCATCGGCTGCCCGGGCCGCGAACTGCTCGGCCCCCCCTGCGCCGTGCCCGACGGCGACATGGACGGTGTCTACGACGAAGCCGACAAATGCCCGACCACCCCGGCCGGCCGCAAGGTCAACGTTGACGGCTGCGAACCCGATGGCGATGGCGACGGCGTCGCCGACGTGGTCGACAAGTGCCCGACCACCCCGGCCGGCCGCAAGGTGAACGCCGACGGCTGCGAACTCGACAGCGACGGCGACGGCGTCGTCGACGGCGTCGATGCCTGCCCGACCGTTCCCGCCCAGACCGCCGACGGTTGCCCGCCGCCCGCGCCCGTCGCCGCCCCTGCCCCGGTCGTCGCACCCGTCGCCGCGCCTGCGCCCATGCCGGCCACCCTCGTGCTCACCGGCGTCACCTTCGACAACGACCAGGCCACCCTGCGCCCGGACGCCATCGCCATCCTCGACCGCGCCGCCGCCACCCTGCAGCAGTGGGGCAGCATCAAGGTCGAAGTGGCCGGCCACACCGACAGCTGGAGCGACGACGACCACAACCTGAAACTGTCGCAGCGCCGCGCCGAAGCCGTGCGCGACTACCTCGTCGCCAAGGGCGTCGCCGCCGACCGCCTGAGCGCACGGGGCTACGGCGAATCGCGCCCGGTCGCCGACAACGCGACCGAAGCCGGCCGCGCGCAGAACCGCCGCGTGGAACTGGTGCCGCTGCGCTAAGCGCACGCCGGCAACAGGAAAACGGGGGCTCAGGCCCCCGTTTTTATTTGCGCGTTGCGCATTCCCTCAGGAACCTACCGAGTACGCTTGAAGCTGATCCTGTCCGTGCGCTGGCCGCCCGGCAGGCTGGTCGTGCGCGTGAATGCCACCGCGTTGGCGAAGCCGCTTTTCAGATCCACCGTGTAGCTCGACTGGTCGGCGATGTCCGCCTTCAGCTTCGCGATTTCTTCCGCGGGCGGGCGCTTGTCGCCCAGCCTCTGCAACAGCGCATCCAGGATCTTGGGCACGCTGTCCGGGCTCAGCTTCTGGTCGATCTTCAGCGTGGCCAGCTTGCGCTTCGCATCCACCGAAGCCAGCGAGATCGTGCCCTGCGCCGTCAGGCTTTCGCCGCCGAAGGGATTGGGTAGGGCCGTCTCGTACGTCAGCGGCGCCTTGCTGTCGAGCGACATGCCAAAGGGAAACAGCAGCAGCCGCACGTCCTTCAGCAACAGCGTCTCGACGCGTTCGCGCGTGGCGAACATCCCCCGCATCATCTCGCCCACCTGCCGCGCTTCATCCGGGCTGGCCTGGCGTTCCTTCGCAACCGTCGCCATCACCTGCTCGATCATCCGGTCGATCGCGGGCCGTAGCGCCTCGTAATTGCGCAGCTGCACAAACTGCCCGTCCGGCGCCAGCTGCAACTCGAAGCGCAAGGTCTTCGACAGCTCCGCGATCCACTGCCTGTCCTTCTGCGCCATGGCCTTCGCCTGCGCCGCATCGAGGAAGCGCGTGTCGCCATACTGCCACTCCAGCACGTAGCCCGTCGCCGCGGCCTCGATCACCTTCGCCGTCACCGGCGTCACGCTGGCGCCCTGTTTCGTGACCTTCCCCTGCCTCTGCTGCACCGTCTCCTTGCGGTAGTCCCAGCCAAAGCGGTCGCCTACCCGCAGTCCGGGCGTGATGTCGATGGTCGCTGCGAGGACGGGGGCAGTCAGCAACGTCAGCAGGGCGCAAGCGCCCAGCAAATGTTTCAGCGTCGTGCGGAGGTTCATGCGGGAAGCGCCTTCATGGTGTTCTGTGTGTGGGGGGGTAGATCAGGGTCACAGTATGTGCGGCGCGCATGAAAATTTTTCGAACTCGACCCCTTTAACGTTTGGAGAGCGTGCTTTGTCTTCAGGGCTGGTTGGTTCGACGCCGCAAGCGCTGCAGGCACCCAAAGCTGTTGGCTTGAATTGCCCACAGCGGATGCAAAAGGAAGACGAACTAGGCATGGGGCCGCTGTGATACCGAACTTGGAACTAACCGTTGCTGGAGCTCAGAAGAGGGAGCCCCACAGTAGCAACGGTGGCTGCCTGTGAGAGAGATGTAGTCGCCAGGTAATGAAGAGCTAGGCACGGCGCACCTCTTCTGGACGAAGGCAAAAGTCGATGTCCGGGAATGAGAACCAGAGACAGCCGAACCTGTCGATCTGAGGGCTTGCAACAGTCTTTCCCTCAACTGTCTTTAGGCGCCCTGACCTTCTGGAGCTCCAGTAAAGCCCGACGTCGTTACATAGCGAGCGCAGCCCGGCTGGCAAGTCTGAACGAAAGCATGGGTCGAGGCGCGCGCTGCTTCCTGATGGCCCCCACGCCCGCCAGGCCTGCCAATATCAACAGAAGCGTGTCCGGTTCGGGAACCTGAAACTGGCCGTGAATATAGGAGTTCGGTGTCTGGTGGATGCTGTCCAGGTTAATGTCAACAAAGTCCGCGCCGGCGCTCCAGGTGAGCCCTGCAAGATTCGTATTGAGGACAAGATCAAACGGAACAAGTTGGCCGGGCAGGAAATTGAGATTGCTCAATCGAAGCACGACGCCTGCCTGCCATCCATTCTGGGTCAGGAAGTCGATATCGAACGACAGATTGTTGACGTCGAGCGTGAACGCGCCACTGTATTGTTTCTGATCCGAATTGCCATCAGCTACCTGAAATGGCGCGTCGAGGCCGTAGCAACATACGCGGCCTACCCCATAAAATGGGTCGGGTATGGTCCGGATCACCGCGGCGTCAATGGTGTCGCCTGCCAGGCCAATAGGGGTCGCGTTGGCGTTGAAGCCCGATAAGGCGCACCCCATCAGCGCCGTCATGCCTAACAATTTTTTAATGAAGGCAGCACCAGAGACCTTTGGCGCAGAGTCAAAATGATTCCCATCGCGCACCTTGCGTGCACGAACGTTTTCTTTCTTCATGTAATTCCCCTCTCCCCTGGATCCTATTGAGTCCTTGTTCTTCCGCAGGGTCGGCCCGCGTGCGTTGCGCGTGCCGTGATTGTTCCCGGACTCTAGCCCGGGAAGCGGGAGCGGGTCAAGGGTAAGAGCGGTGCGGTGCGCGTCGCCTTGCCTACCGACTCTCGCGCCCGCCCGGCGCCACCTTGTGCTCCACCGCGAACACCGCCGCTTCCACCCGAGACGACAGATTCAGCTTGGCGAGGATGTGGCGGACGTGGAGCTTGACGGTGTCGTGGCTGATGTCCAGGGTGCGGGCGATGGTCTTGTTGGATTCGCCGCGCGAGAGGTGGGAGAGGATTTCGCGTTCGCGCGGGGTGAGGGCGTCGAGCAGGGAGCCGGCGTCCTGGCCTTTCTGGTCGTAGAGCTTGACGAGCTTGGCGGTCATGGCGGGGGCGACGACGGTTTCGCCGCGCTGGGCGCGCTGCAGGGCGTCGACGACTTCGTCGGGCTCCATGCTCTTCAGCAGATAGCCGTTGGCGCCGGCGCGCAGCGCGCGGGCGAGATCGTCCTCGGCTTCGGACAGGGTGAGGATGAGCACGGGCAGGTCGAAGCCGTCGCCGCGCAGTTGCTGCATGAGGGTGATGCCGTCGGTGCCGGGCATGTTGAGGTCGAGCATGAGCACGTCGGGCTGATGCGCCTTCAGCAGCATGGCGACTTCGTCCGGGTTGCCGGTGAAGGCGGAGACTTCGATGTTGCCGCTTTGTTCGAGCAGTTCGGTGAGGCCCTTGCGGAACAGGGTGTGGTCGTCGACGAGAACGATGCGGGTCTTCATGCGGCGTGATCGGGTTTGTGTTGCGGGAAGACGAGACGGATCACGGTGCCGCCGGCGGGCCGCGATTCGACGCTGAGCTTGCCGTCCAGCTTGGCGGCGCGCTCGCGCATGATGGTCAGGCCGAAGCTCTTGCCCATGGTGGACGATTCGTCGTTCTTCTTCTGCACGCCTACGCCGTCGTCGGCGACGTTGACGATGTACTGGCCGTCCTCCAGGTCGAAGGTGATGACGACGTGGCGCGCGCGCGCGTGCTTGGCGATGTTGTAGAGCGATTCCTGGATGATGTGGAAGACCTGAATTTCCTCGTCGGGCGAGAGCGAGACGTCCTGCACCAGGTTGAGGAAATCGACGTCGGCGTTGGCCTTCTTGCGGAAGCTCTTGGCGAGTTCCTGGATCGCCGGCACCAGGCCGCGCGGGTTGATGCGGTCGCGGTACTGGGTGATGAGGTCGCGCAGGTCGGCGTAGGCGAGGTCGACCGCCTCCTCCACGTCGCCGAGGTAGCGGTTGGCCTTGGGGTAGTCTTCGTGGCGCATGGCGTCGCTCAGCACGGCAAGCCGCATCTTGGCGTAGGCCAGCGTCTGCGCGAGCGAATCGTGGATCTGGTTGGCCAGCATCTGGCGTTCGTTCATCAGCGAGATGCGCATGTTCTCGCGGGTGAGCCGTGCGTTCTCCAAGGCAATGCCCAGATGCTCGCTGATCGAGCGGAACAGCAGGCGCACGTCCTCGGGCACGGTCTTGCCCTCTTCGAGGAAGAGGTTGTACACGCCCATCACCTGGTTCTTGTGCATCAGCGGCACCGCGACGACGGTGCTGCAGCCGCCGCTGAAGTACGCGGCATTGGCCTGCCGCTTGCAGAAGGCGACGTTGTTCCAGCTGCTCACCGTGACTTCGCGCGCGGCCTTGCCGCACACGCCGCAATCGACGCTGACGATGGCCTCGTGTTCGACCAGTTCGTTGGGCAGGCCGAGCGAGCCGATGAGCTTGAGGTGCGAGCGGTCGTCGGTGATCACGCGCACCGCGCCGGCCTGCGCACCGGCGAGCCGGATCATGGTGGCGAGGAAACGGCTCAGCAACTGCTCGACGTTGGCGTCGGAAGACAGGCTGGTGGTGATCTCGGACAGCACCTTCAGCGCCGGCACGCTGACGTTGCCGGTGTCGGGCGGCGTGTGCTGGATCAGCGGGTGGATGTTGTCTTTCATGGCTCGGTGGCGGGGTTCAATGTGTCAGCATAGCCGCGTTCGACCGGGGTCCCAAGCGCCTAGGGCGCGGGGGCCGGGACGGGCGCGGGGGTGGGCGCCGGTGCCGGCGGCGCGGCCGGCATCGGCACCACCACCGTGGGTTCGAGATCCTCGGGGAAACCGCCCTGGGCCTTGGGTTCCTTGACCGACGGGTCGGCCTGGCTGGTGGGGCCGTCGGGTTTTTCCCGGGCGGGCGCGTGCGGGGCGGGCACCGCAGGCGCGACCGCCGGCGGCGCGGCTTCGGCGCCCGGCGCTGCGGTTGCGGGGACCGGCGGCTGCGGATACAGGTACGGCTGCAGGCGCGGCAGCAGCGTCTTCAGGATCTGCGCGGTGAGCGCGCTGGTGTAGCTGAACTGGCCGGCGATCTCGCCCTGCACCAGGGCGGTGAGCGTGCCGAAGTAGCGGTCGCCCAGATAGAAGACGAAGGTGCCGGTACGATCGACCACGCGCGATTCGATCAGTTGCCCGCCCTTGCCGTAGCGTTCGTAGCGGTGGTCGCCGGTGCCGGTCTTGCCGCCGATGACGAGCGGGCTGCCGTCGGTGGCCTTCAAGGCCCCGGCCAGCCGCCCGGCGGTGCCGCCGTTCACCACGTTGGCGAGCGCGCGGCGCACGGTGCGCGCGACCTCGGCCGGCAGCAGGCGTTCGCCCTGCTGCGGCTTCATCGAGAGCCGCGTGTCGTAGGGGGTGCGCGCGGCGAAATGCAGGCCGGTGAGGCTGACCATGGGCACCCGCACGCCGTCGTTGACCAGGATGCCCATCAACTCGGCGAGCGCGGCGGGGCGGTCGCCGGAGCTGCCGATGGCGGTGGCGTAGGAAGGCGTGATGTTGTCGAAGGGATAGCCCAGCCGTTTCCAGTCGCGCAGCAGGCCGTCGAAGGCTTCCACTTCCAGCAGCGACTGGATGCGGATGTCCTGCGCGTTCTTGCGGCTGGTCTTGAACAGCCAGTTGTAGACTTCGCGGCGCGCGGCGGCGCCCTCGTCGTACAGGGTCTTGAGATCGGCGCCGGGCTTGCCGCGCAGGGTCTGCACCACCCACAGTTCGAGCGGGTGGATCTGCGAGACGTAGCCGCGGTCGGCGAGGTCGTAGGCGTCCGGCGCGTGTTCCCTGTACAGCGCTTCCAGCGCTTTCTGGCTGAGGTCGGCGGCGGTCGGGATGGCGCGCTGCAGCGCGGCGGTGAAGGCGGCCAGATCGGCCTGCGGTTCCAGGTAGCGGAACACGGCGGCGAAGCGGCGCGGCGTGTGGGTGCGCGCGGCGAGGTCATCCTCCATCTGCGCCGGGGTCTGCGGCTTGTGGCGCTGGTAGAAGCGGTTGATGAAGACCTTGCCTTCCTGGTCGACGAAGCGCAGCAGATAGGTTTCGCGCAGCGGATTGCCGGCGTCCTCGAGCACGCGCGCGGCCGCGCCCGGGGTGGCGCTGGCGTAGTGGCGCACGATGTCGCGCATGATGCGGATGTAGACGAGGTTGACCGAGTTCCTGGTGGCCTCCCAGATGTCCATGACGCGGCCGTTGTCCTTGGGATCGAAGTTGGCGAAGGTGTGGATGCCGCCGCCGGTGAAGAAGGTTTCGGGCGAGGCGGAATAGGGGCGCGCCATCGCGGCGTCGAGCATCGCCTGCAGCGTTTCCTTGCGGTTGGCGAGCAGGCGCGCGGCCACCCACTGCGACAGCACGTCGCGCTGCGGCTGCGCCATCTGCCGGAGCGCGTCGTCGTCGAGCGCGCTGTATTCGGCGCGCAGCCGGGAGACGATTTCCAGATAGGTGACGAGGGTGCGCAGCTTGGCCGTCGAGCCGAGATCGAGCCGTGCCTGGCTGTTGAGGTCGAAGGGCTGGTTGAGATTGTCGGCCTGGATGCGCAGCTGGTTGCCCAGCGGCGTCTTCTCGTACAGCGTGAAGCTGTAGATCACCTTGTCGAGCGGATTGTCCGGTTGCAGCAGGCGATGCCCGACCAGGCCAGAGGCTGTGGCGGCGTCGGGCTTCACCAGGCTTTGCAGGTAGTCGCTGACGATCTTCTGCGCCGGCTGGTTGACGCTGGTGTTCACCTGCAGGTCGAGCCGGTCGAGGTCGTAGAGCCGCGCCTCGCCGAGCAGTTGCGCCACCCGGATGCGCTGCGCGTTGGTGGCTTTCTGGTCGACGAAACGCGGCGGCGGCGGGTCGATGCGCTGGCTGGTCGAGCGCAACTCGACATTCTTGGCGCGGTTGGCGAGTTCGCGCGGGATCAGCCTGGCGTTGGCAAGCAGGTCGAGATGGTCGTCGGTGGCGGCGTCGAGCGCCTTGCGGTTGGCGGCCAGGTAATACGACGGGCGGCGCTCCGCCACGATCAGCGATAAAACATGCTTGAGCGCACTGGCATAGGCGGTGTCGCGATAGCCCGGCTTGCGCGCCAGCGTGCGGTTGATCTCGCCGAAATCGAGTCCGTACCAGGCCCACAGTCCGTCGCCCACGCCGTTGACTTCGCCGTAGCGCGGCGCGGCGGCGAGCGGCACGGTGTTGAGGTAGGCCATCACCGTTTCCTTGCGCATCGCCAGGGTGTTCGGGCCGTCGAGGTAGGCGCGCAGGCTGGCGGTGCCCATCTGGCGCAGCTTCTCGCCCATGCTGCTGGTGAGACCTTCCGGTGAGTGGCGGTATTTCTCGATCTGCGTCGGCAGCGTGCTGCCGCCAGGCACGTTGCGGTTGCGGTCGACCAGGCTGATGCCTTTTTCCAGCAGGGCCTGCGCGAGCCGATCCCATTCCACGGCCGGGTTGCGGGTCGGGAACTGGTCGGCGAGCAGTTCGCGGTTCTCGATGTAGAGCAGCGCATCGACCAGCACCTTGGGAATGTCCGCGAAGCGTGCGTAGACGCGCGCGGGGTGCGCGCTCCGATAGAGCGGCTTGCCGTCGCTGTCGAGCAGGCTGAGGCCGGTCTGGTCCTTCTCGTGATACGGCAGGAACAGGCCGAGATCGTGCACGCGTTCCATCTGGATGCTGATCTTGGCCTGCTGGTCGATTTTCCAGCCGGCCTTGTCGAGCCGCGTCAGGTAATCCGGCAGCTTGCTGTAGCCGAGGCGCAGGTCGTAAGGGCCGTCGCCGGGGTAGCGGATGCGCGCGGACGGCCCCGGGTTCAGCTGCCAGGTCATCTTCTGCGCGGTCCTGGCGAGGTATTTCGCTTCCAGCGCGGACGACACCAGTTCCCAGGCGATCAGCCCGACGAGCCCGAGCAGCAGCACGAGAATGCCGAGGCCGATGAGGATGCGGCGCGGAATCTTGTGCACGATTTCAGACCCAGCGCTTGGGCAGCAGGAAATCCGTGTACAGCGCCGCCTCGGGCGTGCCGGCTTCGGGATGCCAGTCGTAGCGCCATTTCACGATGGGCGGCAGCGACATCAGGATGGATTCGGTGCGCCCGCCCGACTGCAGGCCGAACAGGGTGCCGCGGTCGAACACCAGGTTGAATTCGACGTAGCGACCGCGCCGGTAGGCCTGGAAATCGCGCTCGCGTTCCCCGTACTCATGCGCCTTGCGGCGTTCGAGGATGGGCAGGTAGGCGGTCAGGAAGGCGTCGCCGACCGAACGCGTCATGGCGAAGGCGTGCTCGAAGCCGCCTTCGGAAAAATCGTCGAAGAAGACGCCGCCGACGCCGCGCGGTTCGTTGCGGTGCTTGAGGAAGAAATACGTGTCGCACCAGTCCTTGAAGCGCGGGTGCAAATCCTGCCCGAACGGATCGAGTGCCGCCTTGCAGGTGGCGTGGAAGTGGCGCGCGTCTTCCTCGAAACCGTAGTAGGGGGTGAGGTCCATGCCGCCGCCGAACCACCACACCGGCGCCTCGCCGTCCTTCAGTGCAACGAAGCAGCGCACGTTCATGTGCACCGTCGGCGCGTAGGGATTGCGCGGATGCAACACCAGCGAGACGCCCATCGCTTCCCAGCGGCGGCCGGCGAGTTCGGGCCGGTGCGCACTGGCCGACGGCGGCAGCTGGCTGCCCACCACGTGCGAGAAGTTCACCCCGCCACGCTCGAATACCCGGCCTTCCTCGATCAGGCGCGAGATGCCGCCTCCGCCCTCGGGGCGTTGCCAGGCATCGGCGCGGAAGGGCAGTCCGTCGGCGGCTTCGAGCGCGGCGACGATGCGGGCCTGCAGGTCGAGCAGATAAGCCTTGACGGTGGCGGTGTCGGGAACGGCGGCGGACATCACGGGCGAAGTATCTTTCCGGTGGCGAGGTCGATCAGGGTGGAGGGGCGTCTGCGGGTGCCGATGCGGCCATCGAGCACACGGACGGATGCACCGAATATTCTCCGGCATTCCGCAGCAGTTTTTGCAGGTTTGCGCCCACTTTTGTTGGCGCTGGTGGAGACCAGCGCCATGCCGAGCCTGCGGCACAGCCGCGCGGCGTCCGGGTGCGCGGTGACGCGGATCGCCACGGTGGGGCGGCCGCCGGTGAGCAGCGGCAGGCAGCGCGACGCGGCGGGCACGACCCAGGTGACGGGGCCCGGCCAGCTGCGGGCGAGCCGGGCGCGATCGGCGGGGGCGAGCGGCCGGACGAAGGGCGCGAGACGTTTGAAACGATCGGCGATCAGCAGCAGGCCTTTGCCGGCGTCACGTCCCTTGAGGCGGACGAGGCGTGCGAGCGCGCCTCGATTGCGCGGATCGCAGCCGAGGCCGTAGCAGGATTCGGTCGGGTAGGCGATCAGGCCGCCGCGTGCGAGATGCGCACGCAACGCGACCGCATCACCGCTCACCGCTCACCCCTCACCGTTTACTTCTTGCGATCCAGCGCGCGCCAGCCGATGTCGCGCCGGTACTGCATGCCGTCGAAGCGGATCGCCGCCACGGCTTCGTAGGCGCGCTTCTGCGCCATGCGCACGCTGTCGCCAAGCGCGGTGACCGCCAGCACGCGGCCGCCGCTGACGACGACGCTGCCGTCCGCTTCGGCGGTGCCGGCGTGGAAGACGTGGAGATCGTCGGCCGCTGCGGGCAGCGCGCCGATCACGGCGCCTTTCTTCGGCGCGTCGGGATAGCCTTCGGCGGCGAGCACCACGGCGAGCGCGGTGCGGCGATCCCATTCGGTCTCGATCTGGTCGAGGCGGCCATTGACGGCGGCTTCGACCAGCGCAACCAGATCGGTCTTGAGCCGCAGCATGATCGGCTGGGTTTCGGGGTCGCCCATGCGGCAGTTGAATTCGAGCACCCTGGGCGCGCCATCGGCGCCGACCATGATGCCGGCGTAGAGGAAGCCGGTGTAGCGGATGCCGTCGGCGGCCATGCCTTCGACGGTGGGATGGATGACCTCGCGCATGATGCGCGCGTGCAGCTCGGGCGTGACCACCGGCGCGGGCGAATACGCACCCATGCCGCCGGTGTTGGGGCCGGTGTCGCCGTCGCCCAGCCGCTTGTGGTCCTGGCTCGACGCCAGCGCGAGCACGTGCTCGCCGTCGACCATGACGATGAAGCTCGCTTCCTCGCCGAGCAGGCATTCCTCGATCACCACGCGATGGCCGGCCTCGCCCATGCTGTTGCCGGCGAGCATGGCGTCCACCGCCGCGTGCGCTTCCTCCGCCGTCGTCGCGACGACCACGCCCTTGCCGGCGGCGAGCCCGTCAGCCTTCACCACGATGGGCGCGCCTTGCGCGTCGATGTAGGCGTGCGCCTCGGCGGCGTCGGTGAAGGTACCGAAGGCGGCGGTGGGAATGCCGTGGCGCGCCATGAACTGCTTGGCGAAATCCTTGGAGCTTTCGAGCTGGGCAGCGGCCTGCGTCGGGCCGAAGATCTTCAGCCCGGCTTCGCGGAAGGCATCGACCACGCCCGCCGCCAGCGGCGCCTCGGGACCGACCACGGTGAAGGCGATGTCGGAATCGCGCCGCACGAATTCGACCAGCGAGGGAATCGCGGTGAGCGGCACGTTGACGAGCCCGTCTTCCGTCGCCGTGCCGCCGTTGCCGGGCGCGACGAAGACCTGCGAGACGCGGGGCGATTGCGCGAGTTTCCACGCCAGTGCGTGTTCGCGTCCGCCGGAGCCGATGACGAGGATTTTCATGTGGGGCTGAGGTGAGTGCTGTGAGGGGGCAGGATTCAGATTAGCAAGGGGTCGGGATTCAGGGGCCAGGATTCAGGGGAGGAGCGGGCGTTACCCGCGCTTTTAAAAAGGCGCGGCCTCTGGCCGCTCGTTCCCTGATCCCTGAATCCCGACCCCTGATTCCTAGTGACGGAAATGCCGCGTGCCGGTGAACACCATCGCGATGCCGTGTTCGTTGGCCGCCGCGATGACTTCGTCGTCGCGCATCGAGCCGCCGGGCTGGATGACGGCCTTGATGCCGGCTTCGGCGGCGTTGTCGAGGCCGTCACGGAAGGGGAAGAAGGCGTCGCTCGCCATCACCGAACCAGGCACCGCGAGGCCGGCGTGCTCGGCCTTGATCGCGGCGATGCGTGCGGAGTTGACGCGGCTCATCTGGCCGGCGCCGACGCCGATGGTCATGCGGTCCCTGGCGTAGACAATCGCGTTGGACTTGACGAACTTGGCGACGCGCCAGGCGAACAGCAGGTCGGTCATTTCCTGTTCGGTGGGCGCGCGCCGGGTGACGACCTTGAGTTCGGCGTTGAGCAGCACGTCGGCGTCCTGCACCAGCAGGCCGCCGGCGACGCGCTTCATGTCCATCTGGGCGACGGCGCCGCTCCACTTTCCGCATTCCAGCAGGCGCACGTTCTTCTTCGCGGCGACGGCTTCGCTGGCTTCGGGGCTGACCTCGGGCGCGATGATGACCTCGACGAACTGGCGCTCGACGATGGTCTTCGCCGTCTCGCCGTCGAGCCGGCCGTTGAAGGCGATGATGCCGCCGAAGGCCGATTCGGGGTCGGTCTGGTAGGCGCGGTTGTAGGCGTCCAGCAGGCTCGTGCCGTAGGCGACGCCGCAGGGGTTGGCGTGCTTGACGATGACACAGGCCGGCGCGGCGTCGAAGAGCTTCACGCACTCGAGCGCGGCGTCGGTGTCGGCGATGTTGTTGTAACTGAGCTCCTTGCCCTGGATCTGGCGCGCGGTGGCGATGGTGCCGGCCGGGGCCTTGGCCTCGACGTAGAAGGCGCCGGCCTGGTGCGGGTTTTCGCCGTAGCGGCAGGTCTGCGCGCGGGCGAAATTGAGGTTGAGCTTTTCGCCGAATCGTTCGCGCTCGCCGGCATCGTTGAGCGCGGTCAGGTAGTTGCTGATGGCGCTGTCGTATTCGGCGGTGTGGCTGAAGGCTTTTTTCGCCAGGCTGAAGCGGGTGGCGTCGCCCAGGGCGCCACCGCTGGCCTGCATCTCGGCGACCAGCTTCGGGTAGTCCGCCGGGTCGGTGACGATGGCGACGAAGCGGTAGTTCTTGGCCGAGGAGCGCACCATCGCCGGGCCGCCGATGTCGATGTTCTCGATGGCGTCGTCCAGAGTGTGCGGCTTCGAGATCGTCTGCACGAAGGGGTAGAGGTTGACGCACACCAGATCGATGTTGGGGATGCCGTGCTGCTGCATGGTCGCCACGTGCTCGGCGAGGTCGCGCCGGCCGAGGATGCCGCCGTGCACTTTCGGATGCAGGGTTTTCACGCGGCCATCGAGCATTTCCGGAAAGCCGGTGTAGTCGGCGACGTCGATCACCGGCAGGCCGGCATCGCGGATGGATTTGGCGGTGCCGCCGGTGGAGAGGAGTTCGACGCCGGCGGCATGCAGCGCGCGGGCGAAATCGACGAGGCCGGTTTTATCGGAAACCGAGAGCAGGGCACGCTGGATTTTCATCGGGCTGGGAGAGAAACGGGGTTATTCGGAAAGGCCGTGTTCGCGCATTTTCTTGCGCAGGGTGTTGCGGTTGATGCCGAGCATGTCGGCCGCGCGCGTCTGGTTGCCTTCGGCGCGGTCGAGGATGTAGGCGATAAGCGGTTTTTCCACCGCGCTCACCACCATGGTGTAGATCTCGCACGGCGGTTCGCCGTCGAGGTCCTTGAAATAGCGATTGAGTGATCGCCGCATGCACGCGGCGATTTCGGTTTCTTCTATCATTTTGAAATTCCCCTTTATGCCGCGAGTCTTGTCGCTTGCGGCAGGTCCTGCTTGATTTCGTCATCCAGGCTGCCGTCGCGGCACGTTTCGTAGCGCAGGCGGCTGTCGGCGCGCGCCGCCTGGGCGAAGTAATCGTTGACCACGGCGAGTTGCTCGGCCACGGTGTCGAGCTGGTTCATGGCGTGGCGGAAGGCGCTGCTGCCGATCAGTCCCTTGGTGTACCAGGAAATGTGCTTGCGCGCGACGCGCACGCCGGTGATCTCGCCATAGAACGCGTACAGGTCGTGGATGTGTTCGAGCAGCACGGCGTGGATTTCGGCGACTTCCGGCTGCGGCAGGTGTTCGCCGGTGGCGAGGTAGTGTTCGATCTCGCGGAAGATCCACGGCCGGCCCTGCGCCGCACGGCCGATCATCACGGCGTCGGCGCCGGTGTAGTCGAGCACGTATTGCGCCTTCTCCGGCGAGGTGATGTCGCCGTTGGCGATGACCGGAATCCTGGCCCCGGCCTTGACCGCCTTGATGGTGTCGTATTCGGCTTCGCCGGTGTAGCCGCAGGCGCGCGTGCGGCCGTGCATCGCCAGCGCCTGCACGCCGGCATTCTCGGCGATCTTCAGGATGTTCAGTGCATTGCGGTGTTCGCGGTCCCAGCCGGTGCGGATCTTCAGCGTCACCGGCACTTCGGGCACGGCGGCAACGACGGCGTCGAGAATGCGGCCGACCAGCGCCTCGTCCTGCAGCAGGGCGGAGCCGGCCATCACGTTGCACACCTTCTTGGCCGGGCAGCCCATGTTGATGTCGATGATCTGTGCGCCGCGATCGACGTTGTGGCGCGCCGCCTCCGCCATCATCCTTGGATCGGCGCCGGCGATCTGCACGCTGATCGGATCGACCTCGCCGTCGTGGTTGGCGCGGCGTGCGGTCTTGGCCGAGCCGTACAGCAGCGAGTTCGACGTCACCATCTCGGACACCGCCATGCCCGCGCCCAGCTTCTTGCAAAGCTGGCGGAACGGCCGGTCGGTGACGCCCGCCATGGGGGCGACGACCAGACGGTTTTTGAGAAGGTGGGAACCGATGCGCATAAGGGGTCGCATTTTACCCGCGTCGCGTGCCCCGACCAAGCAACTGAGAATTTACATTTACGGCTGGAGGCAAACCCTTCGAAGGATTACCATCGCCCCGATTCATCTGGCAAAAATAGGGAGGGGCAGCATGAGCTTCATGTCGGAATTCAGGGAATTCGCGGTCAAGGGCAATGCCATGGACCTGGCGGTCGGCGTGATCATCGGCGCGGCCTTCGGCAAGATCGTCGATTCCATCGTCAACGACCTCATCATGCCGATCATCGGCGCGATTTTCGGCGGCTTCGATTTCTCCAACATGTTCGTCGCGCTGGCCACGGTGCCCGAGGGGGTGGCGATGACCCTCGCCGAGGTGAGGAAGGCCGGCGTGCCGGTATTCGCCTACGGCAATTTCCTGACCATCCTGCTCAATTTCATCATCCTGGCCTTCATCGTCTTCATGCTGGTCAAGCAGATGAACCGGCTGAAAAAGGAAGCACCGCCGCCCGCGCCCGCCGCCACCCCCGAGGACATCGTGCTGCTGCGCGAAATCCGCGACAACCTCAAGAAGTAGGCCGGTGGCGGGTTGCGAACGCGCAACAGGCTGACTAATTTACAAATCGGCATCCCCGTCCGCCCGGTGTGGGAAAGGGGCAAGGAGTACAATTGGCCTACTCGCGAGCCGGGCAGGGCAAGCCCCGATTTCGACAGTTCCGGATTCACTCCCTTCAACAATTGAGGATACGCACAATGAAACGTACACAGGCAGTCTGGCTGCTGGCAGGTCTGGCAGCGCTGGGGGGCACGGCGGTCAACGCTGCGGAGATGCCGCAACGCGAACTGGGCCTGCTGTTCGGCGGCGGCTGGGCGGACGAGGATCTGGTCGGCAGCAAGGATGACGAAGTCAATCCGCTGTTCGGCCTGCGCTATGGCCAGAGCCTGAACGAGCAGTTCAACTTCTTCGGCGATCTGGTCTACGGGCCCTACGATGGCAACCGCGCCGGCGTGGGCGATGCCGACGTGACCACCCTGCGCGGCGGGCTCGAATGGCTGTTCTCCAGGCAGCAGAAATACAACTGGTTCCTGTCCGGCGGCCTGGGCCTGATGAACGTCAACACCGACGGCAACGTGGACTTCACGCGCCCGATGGCCTCGCTGGGCCTTGGCCAGGCCTGGGAAGTCGGCACCAACGACGCCTTCCGCTGGGAAGTGCGTGCCGACCAGTCGTTCGGCAACAGCACGCTGCCGAATGCCGGCCTCACCAACGTCCAGGCGCTGCTGGGCTACTCCTGGGGCCTGGGCGCGCCGCTCGACAGCGACGGCGACGGCGTGGCCAACCGCCTCGACCAGTGCCCGAACACGCCCAAGGGCGCCAAGGTGGATACCAAGGGCTGCCCGCTCGACAGCGATGGCGACGGCGTGTTCGATGGCCTCGACAAATGCCCCGACACCCCGGCTGGCGTGAAGGTCACCGCCGACGGTTGCCCGGTGGACACGGATGGCGACGGCATCGCCGACTACAAGGACAAGTGTCCGACCGTGCCCGCGCCCGGCACCCCGGATGGCTGCCCGCTGGACGGCGACGGCGATGGCATCGTCGACGCCAACGATGCCTGCCCGACCGTGCCCGCACCGGGTACGCCGGACGGTTGCCCGCCCAAGGTCGAGGCGGCCCCCGCGCCGCAGAAGCTCACGCTGGAAGGCGTGAATTTCGACAACGACAGCGCCAAGCTGCGTTCAGAGTCCTTCGTGATTCTCGACAACGCCGCCAAGACGCTGAAGGAATGGGGCGACGTGAAGGTGGAAGTCGCCGGCTACACCGACTCGGTCAGCTCGGATGCATATAACCTGAGCCTGTCGCAGCGCCGCGCCGAAACCGTGCGCGCCTACCTGATCGACAAGGGCGTCGCTGCCGACCGTCTGACCGCCAAGGGCTACGGCGAAGCCAACCCGGTGGCTGACAACGCGACTGCCGAAGGCCGCTTCAAGAACCGCCGCGTGGAACTGGTGCCGCAGCAGTAAGCGGTCCGCGCCACGCAAAACGGGCACCTTGCGGTGCCCGTTTTTTTTGGATACGCCTTGTTCGCTCCCCGGCCAGGATCAAAAGGATCGCGACAGCGAGCCGCAGACAGTACAAATCAGTACGGCAAGGCGAGCCGACAAAGAGATTTTTGATCCTGGCCGGGGATCAGTGCGCGGCTTCCCAGTTGGTGCCGGCCCCCACACCGACGACGAGGGGCACCTTGAGTTCGGCGACGTTGCACATGCGTGCAGGCAGTTCGGCACGGACGCGTTCGAGTTCGGCCTCAGGCACTTCGAGGATGAGTTCGTCGTGCACCTGCAGCAGCAGTTTGCTGTGGAGATTTTCCGCGTCCAGCCAGCCCTGCACCGCGATCATCGCCAGTTTGATCAGGTCGGCGGCGGTGCCCTGCATGGGCGCGTTGATTGCTGCGCGCTCGGCGCCCTGGCGGCGCTGCGGGTTTTTCGCGTTGATCTCGGGCAAATACAGGCGGCGGCCGAACACGGTTTCGACGTAGCCCAGACGGTGGGCGGCGTCGCGCGTGCGCTGCATGTAGTCGGCCACGCCGGGATAGCGCGCGAAGTAGCGGTCGATGTAGGCCTGCGCGGCCGCGCGTTCCAGGTTGAGCTGGCTGGCCAGCCCGAAGGCCGACATGCCGTAGATGAGGCCGAAGTTGATGACCTTGGCCATGCGTCGCTGGTCGGGGATCACCTCGTCAAGGGGCACGCCGAACACCTCGGCGGCGGTGGCGGTATGGATGTCGCGCTCTTCGGCGAAGGCGGTCAGCAGGCCGGCGTCGTCCGATAGGTGCGCCATGATGCGCAGTTCGATCTGCGAGTAGTCGGCCGACACCAGCCTATGCCCCGGCGGTGCGACGAAGGCCTCGCGGATGCGGCGGCCCTCGGCGGTGCGTGCGGGGATGTTCTGCAGGTTGGGGTCGGAACTCGCGAGCCGGCCGGTGACGGCGGTGGCCTGCGAATAACTGGTGTGCACGCGGCCGGTACGCGGGTCGATCATCTGCGGCAGCTTGTCGGTATAGGTCGACTTCAGCTTGGCCATGCCCCGGTAATCGAGGATGGCGCGCGCGATCGGATGGTCGAGCGCCAGCTGTTCCAGGGTTTCCTCGTCGGTCGACGGTGCGCCGCTCGGCGTCTTCTTGACGACCGGCAGGCCTTTCTGGGTGAAGAGGATGTCGCCGATCTGCTTGGGCGAGCCGAGATTGAAGGGCTGGCCGGCTTCCTGGTAGGCGCGCTGTTCGAGGTCCAACATCTTCCTGCCGAGTTCGCCGCTTTGCACCGCGAGCAGCTGGCGGTCGAGCAGCACGCCGTTGCGTTCCATGCGGTAGAGAATTTCGGCGACCGGCAGCTCGATCTGGCGATAGACATAGTCCAGCTTGTCGGACGCGGCGATCGCGGGGGCGAGGGCGTCGCGCACGCGCAGCGTCACGTCGGCGTCCTCGGCGGCGTATTCGCCGGCGCGCTCGATCGCGACTTCCTCGAAGCCGATGCGTGCGGCGCCCTTGCCGGTCACGTCGTCGTAGCTGATGGTGGCGAGCCCCAGATGGCGCGTAGCGAGGTTGCCGAGCTCGTGCGACTGGTGCGCCTCGAGCACATACGATTGCAGCAGCGTGTCGTCGACGATGCCCTGTAAACGGATGCCGTGGTTGGCGAAGATGTGGCGGTCGTACTTGAGGTGCTGGCCGACGATCCTCGGTGCCGGGTTTTCCAGGACCGGGCGCAGCTTTTCCAGTGCGCCCGCGCGGTCGAGCTGCGCGGGCGCACCGGCGTAGCGATGCGCCAGCGGCAGGTAGGCGGCTTCGCCGTGCGCGGTGGCGAAGGAGATGCCGACGAGCTCGGCCTGCATGGGGTTGAGTCCGGTGGTTTCTGTGTCCAGTGCGAACACCGGTGCGGCGACGAGTTTGGCGATCCAGCGGTCGAGCGCCGCTTCGTCGAGGATCGTCTCGTACTGCGCGCGGTGGTCGCCGCTGCAATCCTGCTCGGGAAGCGCCGGGTCGGTGCCTGCGTTCTGTCCGGGCGGCGCGGATTCGCCGCGGACTGCGGCGTCGAGATCGCGCAGCCAGGTGCGGAATTCGTAACGCGTATAGAGCGTGCGCAAGGCCTCGGTATCGGGCGCGGCAGGCTTCAGGTCGTCGAGCGCGAAGGGCAGGGCGACGTCGGTCTTGATCGTGAGCAGCACGCGGGCCTGCGGCAGCCAGTCGCGGGCGGCGCGCAGGTTGTCGCCGACCACGCCCTTCACGCTGTCGGCCTGCGCCATCAGCTTATCGAGCGTGCCGTATTCCGCCAGCCACTTCACCGCGGTCTTGGGACCGACCTTGGCGACGCCGGGGACGTTGTCCACGCTGTCGCCGATGAGCGTGAGGTAATCGACGATACGTTCCGGCGGCACGCCGAACTTGGCCGACACGCCGGGGATGTCCAGCGTCTCCTCGCTCATGGTGTTGACCAGGGTGACGTGGTCGTCGACCAGTTGCGCCATGTCCTTGTCGCCGGTGGAGACGATGCTGCGGATACCCCGGCGCGCCGCGTCGACCACCAGCGTGCCGATCACGTCGTCGGCTTCGACGCCGTCGATGACGACGAGCGGCCAGCCTTCGGCGCGGATCGCTTCGTGCAGCGGTTCGATCTGGCTGCGCAGTTCGTCCGGCATCGGCGGCCGATGAGCCTTGTAGTCGGGGTAGAGGTCGTCGCGGAAGGTCTTGCCCTTCGCGTCGAACACGCAGGCGATATAATCGGCCGGGTACTCGCGACGCAGCTTGCGCAGCATGGACAGCACGCCGCGCAGCGCGTTGGTGGGCTCCCCCGACGAGGTGTGCAGGGGCGGCAGCGCGTGAAACGCGCGGTACAGATAGGATGAGCCGTCCACCAGCAGCAGGGTTTTCCCGGGCTGATCTACTTTGGAATCGTTCACGAGGCGTTCGAAAAATGCACTTGGAAAAATTGCCGGAAAGCGCCGATCCGACGCGCGCCGCCGAGATCAATTACTCGGCGCGCGAGTCGTGGCGGATGCTGGGGATTATGGCAGAGTTCGTCGAGGCGACCGAACGGCTCGCCAGCATCCGGCCGGCAGTGTCGATCTTCGGCAGTGCCCGCACGCAGGCTGACCATGCCTATTATCTCCTCACCGAGGACATCGCCCGCAAGCTGTCGGACGCAGGTTTCTCGGTCATTTCCGGCGGCGGCCCGGGCATCATGGAAGCCGCCAACAAGGGCGCGTATTTCGGAAAATCGCCCAGCGTCGGCCTCAACATCCAGCTGCCGCACGAGCAGAGCGCCAACCCCTACCAGGACATCAGCCAGAGCTTTCAGCATTTCTTCGCGCGCAAGGTGATGTTCGTCAAGTTCGCCGCGGCCTACGTCGTCATGCCCGGCGGCTTCGGCACCCTGGACGAGCTCACCGAGGCCCTGACGCTGGTGCAGACCGGCAAGATTCCGCGCATTCCCATCATCCTCGTCGGCTCGAAGTTCTGGGGGGGGTTCGTCGACTGGGCGAAGACCACGCTGGTCGACGAGGGCATGATCTCGCCGGAGGACATCGATCTCATGCGCATCATCGACGAACCCGCCGAAGTCGTGGACGCCATTTTCAGCCACTACGAAAAACGCGGATTCATGCCCTCGCTCGCCGAGCGCGAAATCCAGCTCAATCTCTAGCAGCCTGCCGGACTTGAAGAATCGAAGCGAAAATTCGGCTGGTCGAGGCCAGATTTTGACGGTTTCGCCTGGCAATGGTCGTTCCATTGCCCAAGAAGGCGGCGAAGTATGGACCGGTCAGGCGGATTTGCAGCCGATTTCCTTCAAGTCCGACAGGCTGCTAGGCTACATTTAAAAAGCAAACCCTTTCGGAGCCCGCACCATGCGCACGTTCTTCCTGCTGTTGACCCTGCTGTTCTCCAGCGCCGCCCTTGCCGCTGCGCCGTCCGACCGGCCGCCGGAACTGAAGCCGGTGCCCGACGGCGCTCCCGGACCCGACGACGCGCCGGCCGTGACCATCAAGCCGGGCAGCCAGGGACGCGTCATCGAATACCGCGCCAACGGCAAGCTCTACATGCTGAAAGTCATCCCGCGCGTCGGCAAGCCCTACTACCTCATCGACCAGAAGGGCGACGGCCAGTTTGCGCGGCAGGACAGCCTCGATTCCGGCATGCGTCCGCCGATGTGGGTGATCAAGGAATTCTGATCGGTTCTCCCCGGCGCGAATCGCGAACCCGCGCCGGCCGTCGGGTAAAATCCGTCGCATGAATGCACCCGCCAACCAGGACATCCCCCGCAAGGTTCCCGCCGCCCAGGGCTTTCAATGGGTGAATGCGGGTTTCCGCCTGTACCGCAGGAATCCGTTGTTGCTGTCCGCCGCGTTTGGCGTGCTGTTCGGCGTGGTGATGGCGCTCGGCCTCGTACCGGTGGTGGGCGATTCGCTGTCCGAACTGGCCTCGCCGCTGATGGTGGCCGGCTTCATGGCCGCGTACCGCGCGCTGGACGAGGATCGCGAACTCGAACTGCCGCATCTGCTGGCCGGACTGCAGGGGCCGGCCATCCCCCTGATGACCATCGGCGCCGTGCAGCTGCTCGGCACGCTCGTCATCGGCCAGGTGATGCTCGGCATGGGCTTCGACCCGCAGGCGCTCATGGACATCGCCAAGCGCGGCGACGCCACCCCGCAGGAAATGCAGACGGTGCTCAATCAGGCCATGCCCGCCGTGCTTGCCGGGGCGGTCCTGTTCACGCCGCTGATGATGGCGACCTGGTTCGCGCCCGCGCTCATCCTGTTCGGCGGCGCGCGGCCGATGACTGCGCTGGGCGTGAGCCTCAAGGCGGTCGCCCGCAACTGGGCGGCCATGCTGGTCAACAGCCTGGCGCTCGGTTTGCTGTTGTTCGTGTCTGCGCTGGTGCCCTTCCTGCTTGGCCTGCTGGTGGCGATGCCGGTACTGTTCGGTTCGCTGTATGCCTCGTATCAGGCGATCTTCGCGGTGTGGGCGGACGACGCCGCACCGGGGGCTCAGGCGGCCGACAGATTGGCGTAGGCCAGCGCCAGCCACTTGGTGCCGGCGTCGCGGAATTTCACCTGCACGCGTGCATCGCTGCCGCGCCCCTCGAAGTCGATGATGATGCCGGTGCCGAACTTGGCGTGGGCCACGCTCTGGCCGACGCGGTAGCCGGTGTCGCTGCCGGCCGGCGTCGCGCGCGGCATGGGCGCATCGTAGCGCGCGACCGGACTCCCGGCCCGGCGATTGAGGTGCAGCAACACCTGTTCCGGCAGTTCGTCGAGAAAACGCGAGGGCAGGCCGTAGCGCACCTGCCCGTGCAGCATGCGCGACTGCGCGTGCGACAGGTAGAGCCGCCGCCGCGCGCGGGTGATCGCCACGTACATCAGGCGGCGCTCCTCCTCCAAGCCGCCTTCCTCGCAGGCGCTCTGCTCGTGCGGAAACAGGCTTTCCTCCAGCCCGGTGATGAACACGGTGTGGAATTCCAGGCCCTTGGCGGCGTGCACGGTCATCAGCTGCAGCGCGTCGCGCCCGGCCTCGGCCTGGTGCTCGCCGGCTTCCAGCGCGGCGTGGGCCAAAAAGGCGTCGAGGGTGTTCTCTTCTGACTCCTCCGAAAACAGCGCGGCGGCGTTGACGAGTTCCTCCAGGTTTTCCAGCCGGTCGGCGCCGTCCTTGTCGGCGCGGTAGTAGTCTGCCAGCCCCGAGGCTTCGATCACATGGTCGATCGCTTCCGCCAGCGTGAGTCCTGCGGTGGCGGCCTTCATGTCTTCGATCAGTTTGGCAAAGCCGGCGACCTTGCCGCCGCCGGTGCAGGCGGCCTGCCACAGGCTGGTGCCCGAGCGCGCGGCGGTGTCGGCCAGTTGCTCCAGCGTGCGCGCGCCGATGCCGCGGGCCGGAAAGTTCACCACGCGCAGGAAGGCGCCGTCGTCCTCGGGTTGGGTCATCAGGCGCAGGTAGGCGAGCGCGTGCTTGATCTCCTGGCGCTCGAAGAAGCGCAGGCCGCCATACACGCGGTAGGCCACGCCGGCCGAGAACAGCGCGTGTTCCAGCACGCGCGACTGCGCGTTGGAGCGGTACAGCAGCGCCATGTCGGAGAACGACACGCCTTCGCGGTTGAGCGTTTTGACTTCGTCGACCACGAAGCTGGCTTCATCCTGATCCGAATACGCTTCGAAGATGCGGATCGGCTCGCCGTCGCCTTCCGCCGTCCACAGGTTCTTGCCCAGGCGGTGCGCGTTCTGCGCGATCAGCGTGTTGGCTGCAGTGAGGATGTGGCCGTGGCTGCGGTAGTTCTGCTCCAGCTTGATGACCCTGCCGTGCGCGAACTCGCGCTCGAACGCCGCCATGTTGGCGGTGTCGGCGCCGCGGAAGGCGTAGATCGACTGGTCGTCGTCGCCGACCGCGAACAGCGCCGTGTGCGGGCCGGCGAAGAGCTTGAGCCAGCGGTATTGCAGGGTATTGGTGTCCTGGAATTCATCGATCAGGATGTGCCTGAAGCGGTCCCGGTAGTGTTCGCGCAGCGGTTCGTTGCGGTAGAGCAGTTCGTAGGAGCGCAGCAGCAGTTCGGGAAAGTCCGCCACCCCTTCGCGCTGGCACTGCGCGTCGTAGGCTTCGAACAGCTCGGCCATGCGCATCGAGTATTCGTCGAAGGCCTCGGCGTCGCGCGCGCGGCGGCCGGCTTCCTTGTGGCCGTTGATGAACCACTGCACCTTCTTCGGTTCGTACTTTTCGGTGTCGACGTTCAGCGCCTTCATCAGGCGCTTGATCGCCGAGAGCTGGTCGGCCGAATCGAGGATCTGGAACGACTGCGGCAGGCTTGCTTCGCGCCAATGGGTTCTGAGGAGCCGGTTGGCGAGGCCGTGGAAGGTGCCGACCCACATCCCGCGCGTGTTGATCGGCAGCATCGCCGAGATGCGCGTCAGCATCTCCTTCGCTGCCTTGTTGGTAAAGGTCACCGCGAGGATGCCGTGCGGCGACACCTGGCCGGTCTGGATCAGCCACGCGATGCGGGTGGTGAGCACCCGCGTCTTGCCAGAGCCGGCGCCCGCCAGGATGAGCGCCGACTCGTGCGGCAGCGTCACCGCGGCGCGTTGTTCGGGATTGAGGTTTTCCAGCAGGTGGATGGGCATGCGAGGGTAGAATTCGGCGATCCAGAGTGAATTATACGGGCCTCCCCATGGTGAAAATCCTGTTCTTCGGCGACCTCGTCGAAACCCTCGGCATGGCGTCTGACGAGATCGTGCTGCCGCCCGACGTGACCGACGTCGAGCGTCTGCTGTTCGTGCTGGCCAAGCGCGGCGAGATGTGGAAGAAGATGCTGCTCGGCAACCCCAAGCTCAATGTCACGGTCAACAAGCAGTTCGCCGAGAAGTCCTCGCCGGTGAAGGACGGCGACGAAATCGCGCTGGTCGGATTCTCGGTAGTGTGAAACGGGACGCGTGCGCGTGAAACCGGCCTGGCTGGCGCTGTGTCTGCTCGCCGCTCCCTGTGGGGGTGCCGTGGGCGACGACGCGACTGCGCCGGACACGGATGCCCGGGCCCGCGCATGCAGCCGGGCCTACCAGCGGGAGGATCTGGACTTCGTCTATCGCCACTGCCCGTTCGAGGCCTGGGCGCTGGCCCGGGCGCAATGCGAACGGGGCGACGAATCCGTGGCCGAACGCTATGCCGCTTTTTGCCGGGATTTCAAGAATGGGCGCGCACCGGCTGCGCGGTAAGTGCCCGGCGCCGGGCGACTGGCAGACATGAAAAACGGAGCCCGCGGGCTCCGTTTTTCATGGGGTCGAAGCCGCTTACCTGTTCTTGTTGGCGATCATGTCCTGGATGATCGGCGCCAGGATCAGTTCCATGGCGAAGCCCATCTTGCCGCCGGGCACCACGATGGTGTTGGGGCGCGACATGAAGGAATTGCAGATCATGTTGAGCAGGTAGGGAAAATCGACGCCCTTGGGATCGCGGAAGCGGATCACGATAAAGCTTTCGTCCGGCGTCGGGATGTCGCGGGTGATGAAGGGGTTGGAAGTGTCGACCGTCGACACGCGCTGGAAGTTGATGTCGGTGCGCGAGAACTGCGGGGTGATGTAGTTCACGTAGTCCGGCATGCGGCGCAGGATGGTGTCGACGATGACGTCGGCGGAATAGCCGCGCTCGGCGCCGTCGCGATGGATCTTCTGGATCCACTCGAGGTTGACGATGGGTACCACGCCGATGCCGAGGTCGACGTGCTGGGAGACGTCGACCTTGTCGGTCTTCACCAGGCCATGCAGACCTTCGTAGAACAGCACGTCGGAGCCGGCGGGCACGTCTTCCCACGGGGTGAATTCGCCGGGATTGAGGCTGGTGTTGAGGCGCTTGTTGTGCTCGGCGGCCTCCTCGTCGCTGTGGATGTAGTAGCGCTTCTTGCCGCCGCCGGTTTCGCCGTAGGTCTTGAACAGTTCGGCCAGCTTGTCGAAGCGGTTGGCCTCCGGGCCGAAGTGGCTGAACGACATGTTGCCTTCGGCCTCGGCCTTTTTCACGGCTTCCTTGAATTCGACGCGCGACAGTCCATGGAAGCTGTCGCCTTCGATCACGGCGGCGTTGATTTTCTCGCGGAAGAAGATGTGTTCGAACGCGCGCTTGACGGTGGTGGTGCCGGCGCCGGACGAACCAGTGACCGCGATGACGGGATGTTTCTTGGACATGCTGGAGCTCCCTGAAGGATGGCTGAAACGAAAGCGAAACCGTCGCATTCTACCTGTGCGGACAAGGGCTTGTCACCCGCACGCCAGCCCCTGACAGGCTGTTAAGACTCCACGGCTCCCGGAGCGTTCTGCAGCAGCCTGTCATGTGCGCTTGCACTTACATCGCGAATTCCAGCCGTTCTTCCACCTTCTTGAGCGCGGCGGCGGCGCAGGCCGCATCCTTCTCGCCACCGGGCGCGCCGGATACGCCGACCGCGCCGATCAGGCTGCCGGCGGCCTGGATCGGCAGGGCGCCTTCCATCACGATGAGCCCCTGCATGTGGTTGAGTTCGGGGCGGATGTCGCCGCGCGCGGCGCGGAAGGCGCCGGAATCGATGCCGGACATGATGGTCATGCCGGCCTTGCGCTCGGCGATTTCCAGGGTGTGGCGGGCGGCCAGGGTGTCGCGCAGCGCGGCCTGCACGTTGCCGGCGCGATCCAGGACCACGGCCGAGACGTTGTAGCCGTCCGTGCGGCAGGCTTCGACCGCGCCCATGGCGATGTCGCGGGCGAGTTCGAGGCCGATCTGCTTGACGGCCACCATGTCGGTGGCGTGCGCGGGCAGGGCGGCGGCGGCAAGAACGAGGGGCAGCAGGGTTTTCATAGGGTCTCCTTCGTGGTTGTGGAAACTGTGCGACCGGGAGAGCGCGGTGGTGTTCCCGCCGGAAGCGCCACGGCCGGGCGGTATAATCAGCCGCCTCATTTTGCGCGTTTTCAGCAATGCAAGAAAAATATCTTCCCCAGGACATCGAACGCGACGCCCAGGCCCGCTGGGCCGCAACCGGCGCGCATCGCGCGCAGGACGATTCGGACAAGGCGCGCTACTACTGCCTGTCGATGTTCCCGTACCCCTCGGGCAAGCTGCACATGGGCCACGTGCGCAACTACACCATCGGCGACGTGCTGGCGCGCTACCACGCCATGCGCGGCTACAACGTGATGCAGCCGATGGGCTGGGATGCGTTCGGCCTGCCGGCGGAAAACGCCGCCATCGCCAACAACGTACCGCCCGCGGCCTGGACCTACGCCAACATCGACCACATGCGCGGGCAATTGAAGGCACTGGGCCTGGCCATCGACTGGGAACGCGAGCTCGCCACTTGCAAGCCCGATTACTACCGCTGGGAACAGTGGCTGTTTACCCGGCTGTTCGAGAAGGGCGTGATCTACAAGAAGATGGCGACGGTGAACTGGGACCCGGTCGATCAGACCGTGCTCGCTAACGAGCAGGTCATCGACGGCCGCGGCTGGCGTTCCGGCGCGCTGGTCGAAAAGCGCGAGATCCCGATGTACTTCTTCCGCATCACGCAGTATGCCGACGAGCTGCTGACCGGCCTCGACACCCTGCCGGGCTGGCCGGAGCGGGTGAAGACCATGCAGGCCAACTGGATCGGCAAGAGCGTCGGCGTGCGTTTCGCCTTCCCGTACACGCTCGACGGCAAGAATGAGCAGTTGTGGGTGTTCACTACCCGCGCCGACACCATCATGGGCGTGACCTTCTGCGCGGTCGCCGCCGAGCATCCGCTCGCCACCCGCGCCGCCGCAAACAACCCCGCACTCGCCGCCTTCATCGCCGAATGCAAGCAGGGCAGCGTCGCCGAAGCCGACATGGCGACGATGGAGAAGAAGGGCATGGACACCGGCTTGAAGGTGATCCATCCGCTGACCGGCGAGGAAGTCCCGGTGTGGGTCGGCAACTACGTGCTGATGAGCTACGGCGAAGGCGCGGTCATGGCCGTGCCGGCGCACGACGAGCGGGATTTCGGCTTCGCGAAGAAATACGGCCTGCCGATCAGGCAGGTGATCGATGCGCAGCAAAGCGCGCGGGCGCTTCAGCAGGCAATCGCGGACACCAAGCCGAACCGGGCGCTGAGCGCCGAGGAAGCCGAATACGCAGAGGAGTTTGCGGAACATGCCACGGCATTCAACGACTTTGCCTGGCAGGAATGGTATGCAAGCAAGAGCGGCGTCTGCGTCAATTCCGGCAAATACGATGGCCTGAATTACACGCAGGCGGTCGACGCCATCGCCGCCGATCTCGCCGCGCTGAACCTCGGCGAAAAGAAAACCCAGTTCCGCCTGCGCGACTGGGGCATTTCGCGCCAGCGCTACTGGGGCTGCCCGATTCCCATCGTCCACTGCGAGTCCTGCGGCGACGTGCCCGTGCCCGCCGACCAGTTGCCGGTCGTGCTGCCCGAAGATGTCGTACCCGACGGTTCCGGCAATCCGCTCAACAAGCGCGCCGATTTCGTGAATTGCACCTGTCCCAAGTGCGGCCAGCCCGCGCGCCGCGAGACCGACACGATGGACACCTTCGTCGAGTCGAGCTGGTACTACGCGCGCTACGCCTGCCCCGATTTCGCTGGCGGCATGCTGGACGCGCGCGCCAACGCCTGGCTGCCGGTCGACCAGTACATCGGGGGCATCGAGCACGCGATCCTGCATCTGCTGTACGCGCGTTTCTTCCACAAGCTGATGCGCGACGAGGGACTGGTGTCCACCGGCGAGCCGTTCAAGAACCTGCTCACGCAGGGCATGGTCATCGCCGAAACCTTCTACTGCGAGGACGCCAGCGGCAAGAAAACCTGGTTCAACCCGGCCGACGTGGAGTTGAAGGACGGCGTGCATGTCAGCAAGACCGACGGCCAGCCGGTGATCCACGGCGGCACCGAGAAGATGTCGAAGTCGAAGAACAACGGCGTCGACCCGCAGGCGCTGATCGACCAGTACGGCGCCGACACCGCGCGCCTGTTCACCATGTTCGCCGCCCCGCCGGAGCAGAGCCTGGAATGGTCGGACGCGGGCGTCGAGGGCGCGAACCGTTTTCTGCGCCGCCTGTGGAAGACGACCCACGACCACCTGCAGGCTGGACCGGTCGCGGCCTACACGGGCGGGGCGCTTGGCGACGACTGGGGCATTTCGCGCCAGCGCTACTGGGGCTGCCCGATTCCCATCGTCCACTGCGAGTCCTGCGGCGACGTGCCCGTGCCCGCCGACCAGTTGCCGGTCGTGCTGCCCGAAGATGTCGTACCCGACGGTTCCGGCAACCCGCTCAACAAGCGCGCCGACTTCGTGAACTGCGCCTGCCCCAAGTGCGGCCAGCCCGCGCGCCGCGAGACCGACACGATGGACACCTTCGTCGAGTCGAGCTGGTACTACGCGCGCTACGCCTGCCCGGACTATGCCGGCGGCATGCTCGATGGCCGCGCAAATCAATGGCTGCCGGTGGACCAGTACATCGGCGGCATCGAGCACGCGATCCTGCATCTGCTGTACGCGCGTTTCTTCCACAAGCTGATGCGTGACGAGGGACTGGTGACGAGCGACGAGCCGTTCAAGAACCTGCTGACGCAGGGCATGGTCATCGCCGAAACCTTCTACCGCGAGGACGCCAGCGGCAAGAAAACCTGGTTCAACCCGGCCGACGTGGAGTTGAAGGACGGCGTGCATGTCAGCAAGACCGACGGCCAGCCGGTGAACCACGGCGGCACCGAGAAGATGTCGAAGTCGAAGAACAACGGCGTCGACCCGCAGGCGCTGATCGACCAGTACGGCGCCGACACCGCGCGCCTGTTCACCATGTTCGCCGCCCCGCCGGAGCAGAGCCTGGAATGGTCGGGCCGCGAAAACCCTGCGCCGTCAGTTGCACCAGACCATCCAGAAAGTCTCCGACGACATCGAGCGCCGCAAGCAATTCAATACGGCGATTGCCGCGAACATGGAACTGATGAATGCACTCGCGAAGCTGGAAGGCGACGACGCGATGACGAAGAGCGTGCGCCAGGAAACGCTCGAAGCCGTGGTCGCCATGCTCGCGCCCATCGTGCCGCACGTCTGCGAGGCCCTGCAGGCCGAACTCAAGCCGGGAGCGCCGCTTGCCTGGCCGGTTGTCGACGAAGCCGCGCTGGTGCAGGACGAAATCGAGCTCGTCGTGCAGGTGAACGGCAAGCTGCGCGGCCAGATCCGCGTGCCGGCCGCCGCCGACAAGGCGGCGATCGAGGCGCTGGCGCTGGCGAGCGAGGCGGTGCTGAAACACACCGAAGGCAGGCCGCCGAAAAAAGTGGTGGTGGTGCCCGGGCGTTTGGTTAATATCGTCGTATGAACCGTCGTCTGTTCCTTGCCCTGACGCCTGCGCTCCTTGCGGCTGGCTGCGGCTTCCAGCTGCGCCGTTTCGACGGCGTGCCGTTCGCCAGCCTGTACATCGACGCGCCGCCCGACAACACCGTGGCCCAGCGCCTGCGCACCTTGCTGACGGCGGGTGGCAAGACGCGCCTGGCAGCCAGCGCAGTCGAGGCCGACGCCTTGCTCAAGCTCACGCAGGACCTGCGGACCAAGACGATCCTGTCGCTGTCCGGTGCCGGCCGTGTCACCGAATACCGGCTCGGCCTGCAGGTCAGTTACAGCGTCGTCGATCGCGAGGAGCACGTGCTGGCGGAAGCCGAGAACATCGAACTTACCCGCGACCTCACCTACGACGATTCGCAGCTGCTCGCCAAGGGGGCGGAGGAAACCCTGCTCTACCGCGACATGGACGAGAACGCCGCGCTGCGCATCCTGCGCCGCCTGCAGGCGTTGAAGCCGGCCAACGGCCGATCCTGACTTGAACATCGCGGCCGACCGTCTGCCCGACCAGCTTGCGCGCGGGCTCGCCGCGCTCTACGTGGTGGTGGGCGACGAGCCGCTGGCGGCGCAGGAGGCCGGCGACGCCATACGCGCAGCGGCGCGCGCGGCGGGACACACCGAGCGCACCGTGCATACCGTGCAGGGCCGCACCAACTGGCAGGCCATCTTCGCCAGCGGCGACAATCTCTCGCTGTTCGCCGAGCGCCGGCTGGCCGAAATCCGCATCCCCTCCGGCAAGCCCGGCGTCGACGGCGCCAAGGCGCTGGAAGCCTACGCAAGCGACCTGCCCGCCGACACGCTCACGCTGATCAGCCTGCCCGGCCTCGACTGGAAGACCATGCAAAGCCGCTGGTTTGCAGCGCTCGCCCAGGCCGGCGTGGTGGTCGAGGCGAAGCCCGTCGAGCGCGCCGCCCTGCCGGGCTGGATCGCGCGCCGGCTGTCGAAGCAGGGTCTGAAGGCCGAGCCGGACGCGCTAGATTATCTGGCCGACCGGGTTGAAGGCAATCTGCTGGCGGCGCAGCAGGAAATCGACAAGCTGGCGCTGCTGCTGCCCCCGGGAACCGTGACGCTGGCCGACGTCGAGCACGCAGTGGTCGACGTCAGCCGGTTGGAGGCCGACGCGCTCGCCGATGCGCTGTACGCCGGCGATGCCGCGCGCTTTGCCCAGGTGCAGACCGACCTCAAGGACAGCGGCGAGGCGGTGCCGGCCATCCTCTGGCAGGTCGCGTCGGCGGTGCAGCTCCTGCTCAGGCTAAAATTGGCGCTTGCACGGGGCGAGAGCCTGCCCGGCCTCATGCGCACCCTGTGGGGACGCGACAAGCAGCGCGGGCCGCAGATCGAACGCGCGGTACGGCGGCTCGACCTGGCGCGGATCGAGACCGCGCTCGCCGCGCTGGCGACCGTCGACCGCCAGGCCAAGGGTTTGGAACGCATCGGCGACCCGTGGGATACCCTGCTGGGCGTCGGCCGCACGCTTGCCGCGCCGGCAGGCAATGGCCGGGCATAGAATTTCAGAGTGGGCTATGGACGTTAAACATTACATGCAGACGGTGGGACGACAGGCGCGCGAGGCCTCGCGCGCCATCGCCCGCGCCGACACCAACCAGAAGAACCGCGCGCTCGCGGCGATCGCCGCCGCGATCCGCCGCGACGCGGCGAAGCTGCTGGAAGCCAACGCACGCGACATGGAACACGCGCGCAAGTCCGGCTACGACACGGCGCTGCTCGACCGGCTGGCGCTCACCGAGAAGACCGTCGCCGGGATGGCCGAAGGCCTGGAACAGATCGCCGCGCTGCCCGACCCGATCGGCGAGATCGACGGCCTCAAGTTCCGTCCGTCCGGCATCCAGGTCGGCAAGATGCGCGTGCCGCTGGGCGTCATCGGCATCATCTACGAAGCCCGCCCCAACGTGACGGCGGACGCCGCCGGCCTGTGTCTCAAATCCGGCAACGCGGCGATCCTGCGCGGCGGCTCCGAGGCGCTGCATTCCAACCAGGCCATCGCGGCCTGCGTGCGCGAGGGCCTTGCTGCGGCCGGCTTGCCCGATACGGTGGTGCAGGTGGTCGAGACTACCGACCGCGCGGCGGTGGGCGAGCTCATCACCATGAAGGACTACGTTGACGTGATCGTGCCGCGCGGCGGCAAGGGCCTGATCGAGCGCATCACCGGCGAGGCGCGCGTGCCGGTGATCAAGCACCTGCACGGCAACTGCCACGTCTACGTGGACGACCGCGCCGATCTTGCGAAGGCGGCGAAGATCGTCGAGAACGCCAAGACCCAGCGCTACGGCACCTGCAACACCACCGAGTCGCTGCTGGTCGCGCGCGGCGTCGCGCAGGCGGCGCTGCCGGAAATCGGGAAGATGCTCGCCGGCAAGGGCGTGGAGATGCGCGGCTGCCCCGAGGCGCTGGCGATCCTGAAGGCGGCCGGCGTGACGCCGGACAAGCTCGTCGCCGCCACCGAGGCCGACTGGCACGAGGAATACCTCGCGCCCATCATTGCGGTAAAGGTGGTGGCCGACATCGACGAAGCCATCGTCCACATCAACACCCACGGTTCGCAGCACACCGACGCCATCGTCACCGAGGACTACGGCCGCGCGCGGCGCTTTTTGCGCGAAGTCGATTCCGCCAGCGTCGTCGTCAATGCCTCGACCCGCTTCGCCGACGGCTTCGAGTACGGCCTCGGCGCCGAGATCGGCATTTCCACCGACAAGATCCACGCGCGCGGCCCGGTGGGACTGGAGGGACTCACCAGCCAGAAATGGGTGGTGCTGGGCGACGGGCATGTGCGCGGGTGAGACGATGAGCGGCAAGCGGTGAGCGGGACAACTCCGGTCGCAGCGTCCAGCGCCCACCGCTTGCCGTCCGCCGCGCACCCGATCGGCGTTTTCGGGGGCACCTTCGACCCCATCCACATCGGCCATCTGCGGCTGGCAGAGGAGATGGCCGAGGCGATCGGGCTGGACCGCGTGCTGTTCATTCCGGCCGGACAGCCGCCGCATCGCCGCGCGCCGCGCACCGAGGCGCGCCACCGGCTGGAAATGACGCGTCGCGCCGTCGCCGGCAATCCGCGCTTCGCGGTGGACGAGCGCGAACTCGTGCGGGCGGCGCCGAGCTACACGGTCGATACGCTCGCCACCCTGCGCGCCGAGCTGGGCGACGCGCTACCGGTCTGGCTGCTGCTCGGAGCGGACGCGTTCCTTGGGCTGCCGAGCTGGCACGATTGGAAACGCCTGTTCGCGCTGGCGCACATCGCGGTGGCCGAACGGCCGGGCGCGCCGGTCATGCAGTCCGACGCGCTGCCCGAAGCGCTGCGGACGGAAATCGCCGCCCGCCAGGTATCCGATGGTTCGGCGGCGGGTCCGGCCGGCTCGGTGCTGCTGCGGCGGATGACGCCGCTCGCCATTTCTGCCACCGCCATCCGCGAATCGCTTGCGCGCGGGCACAGCGCCCGCTATCTGCTGCCCGACGCCGTACTCGACTACATTCAGGAAAACCGACTTTACGCATGAACATCGAAGACAAGATCAAACTCATCGTCGACGCGCTCGAGGACATCAAGGCGCGCGACATCGTCGTGCTCGACACGCACAAGCTCACCTCGCTGTTCGAGCGCATGGTGGTCGCCAGCGGCGAATCCAACCGCCAGACCAAGGCGCTCGCAGCACACGTGCACGACAAGGTGAAGGAAGCCGGCGAATACGTCGGCAACACCGAAGGCGAAGACACCGGCGACTGGGTGCTGCTCGATCTGGGCGACGTGATCGTCCACGTGATGCAGCCCGCCGCCCGCGCGCATTACAATCTCGAAGAACTGTGGGGCGCGGGCCAGGCCGCCCGCGCGCGCACCGCGGCGGCAAAGTAGCGCGTGAAGCTCACCCTGATCGCCGTCGGCCACAAGATGCCGGGCTGGATCGCGGCGGGCGTCGACGACTACGCGCGGCGCATGCCGCCGGACCTGCCGCTGCACCTCGTCGAAATCAAGCCGGGCCATCGCGTCGCCGGCGAGGACGGCGAGAAGGCGCGGAGAATCGAAGCCGAGCGCATCCTGGCCGCGCTGCCGCCGGGCGCACTGCCGGTGGCGCTGGACGAACGCGGCACGCAGGCGACGACGCGCGAATTCGCCGACTGGCTGCGCGGCTGGATGCGCGAAGGCGTATCGCCGGCCTTCCTCATCGGCGGCGCCGACGGCCTGGACGCCAGCGTGAAGGCGCGTGCCGGAAAAACGCTGGGGCTGTCGAAGCTGACCTTGCCGCATGCGCTGGCACGGGTGCTGCTGGCAGAGCAGTTGTATCGTGCAGCATGCATAATCAAGAACCATCCCTACCACCGGGATTGAGGCTGACGAAGAAACGAACATGCTGGTCGACAAACGCATCTACCTTGCTTCGCAATCGCCGCGCCGGCGCGAACTGCTGAAGCAGATCGGCGTCGCTTTCGATGTGCTGCCCCTGCGCGCCGTGCCGGGCCGCATGGACGTGCTCGAAGTGCCCGCGGAAGGCGAGACCGCGGTCGATTTCGCGCAGCGCATGGCGGTGGAGAAGGCCGCGTGCGGCTGGCGCGCGGTCGACGCGCGGCGCCTGCTGCGCTTTCCGGTGCTGGGTGCGGATACCGTGGTCGAACACGACGGCGCCATCCTCGGCAAGCCGGCCGACCGCACCGAGGCGGAGGTGATGCTGGCGCGTCTGGCGGGCAGCGTGCATCGCGTGCATACCGCCGTCGCGGTACAGCACGAGACGCGGCTGGAACTGCGTCTGTCGTCCAGCACGGTGCGTTTCGCCGCGCTCGACGCCGCCGCCATCGCGCGCTACCTGGAAACCGGCGAATATCTCGGCAAGGCCGGCGCCTACGGCATCCAGGGCCGGGCCGGCGCCTTCGTCGAGCACATCGACGGCAGCTACAGCGGCATCATGGGCCTGCCGTTATACGAGACAGCAGAACTGCTGCGGGCCTTCGGCCTCGTCGTGTGACGGTGTTTTCAAATCCAGGCGGATGGCGTCCGTCCGCCTGGATTTGAGAATCCAACAGGCTTTGCCATGAGCGAAGAAATCCTCGTCAACGTCACGCCGCAGGAAACGCGTGTCGCCGTGATGCACCTGGGCGCGGTGCAGGAACTGCACATCGAGCGCGCGCAATGCCGCGGGCTGGTGTCCAACATCTACATGGGCCGCGTGGTGCGCGTGCTGCCAGGCATGCAGTCGGCCTTCATCGACATCGGCCTCGAGCGCGCCGCTTTCCTGCACGTCGCCGACATCTGGGTCGAGCGCCACGGCAACGAGCTGGAACGGCCCATCGAGCAGATCCTGCACGAAGGCCAGACGCTGATGGTGCAGGTGATCAAGGATCCCATCGGCACCAAGGGCGCGCGGCTCTCGACCCAGATCAGCTTCGCCGGCCGCTACCTCGTCTTCCTGCCGCAGGAAACGCACATTGGCATTTCGCAGAAGATCGAGGGCGAGGAAGAGCGCGAAAGCCTGCGGCAGAAACTGCAGCAGCTCATGCCGGCCGACGCCAGCGGCGGCTTCATCGTGCGCACCATGGCCGAAACCGCCGAGGACGCCGAGATCGAGGCCGACATCAACTACCTGCGGCGGCTGTGGAAAAAGATTCAGGAACGCGGCAACTGCGTCGTGCCCTGCCTGCTCTACCAGGATCTCGACCTCTCGCTGCGCGTGCTGCGCGATTTCGTCCACAGCGACACCGCCCGCATCCAGGTCGATTCGCGCGAAACCTACCAGCGCATGCTCGATTTCGCGCTCAACTACACCCAGACCGTTGCCGAGAAGCTGCAGCACTATGGCGCCGACCGGCCGCTGTTCGACGTGTACGCCATCGAGGAGGAGATCGAGAAGGCGCTCGGCCGCCGCGTCGACCTCAAGTCCGGCGGCTACCTCATCATCGACCAGACCGAGGCGCTGACCACGGCGGACGTCAACACCGGCGGTTTCGTCGGCGCGCGCAACTTCGACGACACCATCTTCAAGACCAACCTCGAAGCCGCGCAGGCCATCGCGCGGCAGCTGCGCCTGCGCAATCTGGGCGGCATCGTCATCATCGACTTCATCGACATGGACAACGCCGAGCACCAGGAGGCCGTACTGGCCGAACTGAAGAAGGCGCTGGCGCGCGATCCCACGCGCACCACCGTCAGCGGCTTCTCCACCCTGGGCCTGGTCGAGATGACGCGCAAGCGCACGCGTGAATCGCTGGCGCACATCCTGTGCGAAACCTGCCCCACCTGCGGCGGGCGCGGCGAGATCAAGACCGCACAGACCGTGTGCTACGACGTGCTGCGCGAAATCCTGCGCGAAGCCCGCCAGTTCGGCGCGCGCGAATACCGCATCGTCGCCGCGCAAAGCGTCATCGACCTCTTCCTCGACGAGGAATCCGGCAGCCTCGCCCAGCTCATCGACTTCATCGGCAAGCCGGTGTCGATGCAGGTCGAGACCACTTATCCGCAGGAGCAGTACGACATCATTCTGTTGTGAGTGTGGTTATGCATGGACATCTCACGCCCGAACATGAGAAGCCGCGCCCCCGCCTACTGGAAAACCGCCTGCGACGAACTCGCGGCGGACGATCCGGTGATGGCGGCGCTCATCGCGCGCTACCCGGACTGCGTGCTCGGCACGCGGAGTGATCCGTTTCAAACCCTTGCCCGCGCCATCGTCGGCCAGCAGATTTCGGTGAAGGCGGCGGACAGCATCTGGACGCGTTTCGAGGCGTTTTCCGGGAACGTGGCGCCCGAACGCGTCGCCGCGCTCGACACGGACGATCTCGCGGCCTGCGGCCTGTCGCGACGCAAGGTCGAATACCTGCAGGACCTGGCCGGCCACTTTGCCGATGGCCGCATCGAACCGGCGCGCTGGAGACGCATGGACGATGAAACCGTCATCGCCGAACTTGCCGACGTGCGCGGCATCGGCCGCTGGACCGCCGAGATGTTCCTCATCTTCAACCTGCGCCGCCCCGACGTCTGGCCGGTCGACGACATCGGCCTGCAGAAGGCCGTCGCCCTCCACTACCTCGATGGTGTGCGCCCCGCGCCGAAGGCATTGCGCAGCCACGGCGAACGCCATGCGCCCTGGCGCACAGTGGCGACCTGGTATCTGTGGCGCAGCCTCGATCCGGTAGTGGTGCAGTACTAGCGCACCAGGTTGGACAGGGGCTCGTTGGCTGCGCTTCGATCCAGCACATCCATTTGCTGGACGAGTCTGGCCAGTTCCGCGTCCAGCCTGACCAGCGATTCCTCCGGCATCTTTTCAAGCGCATCGACGATGAGGCCGGTCAGCGGCCGGGGGGCGCGCGCAACGATGTCCCTGCCCATGTCCGTCAAACGTAGCCGTACCACGCGTCGATCCTCTTCCGTGCGCAGTCGCTCGACCAGACCGGCCCGGGCGAGCTTGTCGAGCAGGTTGCTGGCGGTTGATACGTGTATCGAGAGTGCCTGACCCAATTGCGACACCGTGATGTCCGGGCCTGGGGCGATTCGGCCGTGACGATCCGCTTCCGCATCAAGGTGCTGCCGCTGCAGCAGTGGACGGTGAAACGCGCCTTCCTGCTGCGGCTCAAGAAAGCCTTCGACCGTCTCGGCATCGAAATTCCCTTCCCCCACCTGACCGTTTACCCCGGCCAGGCCAAGGACGGCAGCGCGCCGCCTTTTTTTTCGTCAAGCAGTGAAACCGAAATCGGAACAGGCAGCAACACGATAAAACTTCCGCGACATTCCGCAGACGACCAGCCTGCCTTCGGCGAATCGCGCTTCTACTATCGGGAAGAACGGGAGACCATCTACCGGGAGGCTCTGGAAACCGAGCATCCGGAGGATTACGAATGAGTGCATCCGATCGCGGTTTTCCGCAGCACCCTACTTACCGGGGTCCGGCACGAATTTCAGCACGTTGCCGTTGATGCAGTAGCGCTTGTGCGTGGGCGGCGGGCCATCGTCGAAGACATGCCCGAGATGGATGCCGGAACTGGCGCTGCGCACTTCGACGCGCTTCATGCCGTGGCTCGTGTCCTCGTGCAGCGTGATCGCACCGGGCAGCGGGTTGAAGAAGCTGGGCCAGCCGGTGCCGCTGTCGAACTTGGTGTCGCTGCGGAACAGCGGCGCGCCGGTGACCGGATCGACGAAGGTGCCGGGGCGTTTTTCGTCCAGGTTCGAGCCGGTGAACGCAGGCTCCGTTCCCTCCTCGAAGGCGATCCGCCGCTGTTCCGGGGTGAGCAGGCGGAAGCCCAGCCATTTCCAGAAGCGCGCCTGTTCGCCGTTGTAGCCGGTGTAGCGTGCGACTTCGCGTTCCTGTTCGAACAACACGATGGTCGGCGTCGCGAACAGCGTCTTCTCCAGCGTCCAGCCGGCGGGTGCCTGCGTGCTCAGCGTGCGGACGACCGGGACATCGGCCTTCCAGTGGTCGAGCACGTCGGCCTTGAAGCGCTTGCAGAAGTCGCAGTGCTCGCCTTCGTACACCACCAGTTGCCGGGCATGGGAAAGCGCTTTCCCGTCGAGGCGCGGCGCTGGCGCCGCGACAGGCGTGCCCGAGCCGGGATAGCGCACGCCGGTGCCGCCCAGGCCGCAGTAGCCGTCAGGATTCTTGGTCAGATAGTCCTGGTGGTAGCTTTCGGCGGGGAAATAGGTTTGCAGCGGCGCGATCTCGGTGGTGATCGGGCCGCGGCCGGCTTTCGTCAGCGCCTGCTGGTAGACCGCGCGGGTTTTTTCCGCCGTCGCCAGCTGGTCGGCGTCGTGCGTGTAGATGGCGCTGCGGTAGTTGCTCCCGACGTCGTTGCCCTGGCGGTCGCCCTGGGTAGGATCATGGCTTTCCCAGAACCTGATCAGCACCTTTTCCAGTGTGGTGCGCGTGGGGTCGAAACTGACCTTCACCACTTCCGCATGGTTGCGCTTGACGGATTGGCCGCGTCGCAGGGCCTGTTCCTGGGACAGGATGGCCGCGTAACTGCCGGCGACCTCGCCGTTGGCATAGCCGCTCTCGACATCGACCACGCCGGGCAGTTCGGACATGCGCTTCTCCGCCCCCCAGAAGCAGCCCATGCCCAGCACGATGGAGTCGAGCGGCGCGCCGGGCTGCGGTGCCGGGCCGGCGGGCTTGGCCGTCGAAGCCGGCGTTTCGCGCACACAGGCGCTCAGCAACAGGCTGGTGCACAGCACCATGGATACGAGGGGGCTTGAACGCAGGCGGAACATGGCAGGGCATCCTCCAGGAAAACCCGCTGTCGGGCAGGCGGCGCACCGGCGCCGATACGTCTTGGTCGGCGTTCCGCACGCAGCCTTACAGCGTGTTACCGGGACAGACTCAGGCGGCGAGGTTCAGTTCGGCGACGACGGGCGCGTGATCCGACGGCTGCTGGAGCTTGCGCATCGCGCGGTCGATGCTGGACGAGGTGCATACGGCGGCCAGCGGTGCGGACAGCAGGATATGGTCGATGCGCAGCCCCCGGTTCTTCTGGAAGCCCAGCATGCGGTAATCCCACCAGGAGAAGGTTTTTTCTGGCTGCTCGAACTGGCGGAAGCTGTCCTGGAGACCCAGCGCCAGCAGATTCCGGAAACGGGCGCGTTCGGGTTCGGAGACCAGCACGCTGTCCTTCCAGGCGTCCGGGTCGTGCACGTCGCGGTCTTCCGGCGCGATGTTGTAGTCGCCGAGCACGGCGAGTTTCGGATGGCGGGTCAGTTCGTCCTTCAGCCACGCCGTCAGCGCATCGAACCAGGCGAGCTTGTAGGGATACTTGTCGGAATCGAGGCTCTGGCCGTTCGGGCAGTACACGCACACCAGGCGCACGCCGCTGACGGTGGCGGCGATCACGCGCTTCTGTTCGTCGTCGAATCCCGGGATGCCGACGCTGACCTCCGCCAGTTCACCGCGGCTGACGATGGCGACGCCGTTGTAGGTTTTCTGCCCGGCGAAAACGGCGCGATAACCCGCTGCTTCGAGTTCGGCGCGCGGGAAGTTGTCGTCGGTGAGCTTGGTTTCCTGCAGGCACACCGCGTCGGGTTGGCGGGTGGCGAGGAAGTCCAGCAGCTGCGGCAGGCGGACCTTGAGGGAGTTGACGTTCCAGGCGGCAAGCTTCAAATATTATCTAGCGCCTTATTCGACGCGGCCTCAATGTTAAATGCGTTTGTTTGGCTACACATGTGGCTACACATAAGCAGTTTGCTGTTATCAGGTTGTCAAGTGGCGGCAGAAAATGCCGACGAGCAATTGCCCACCTGTGGCTATTTTCTCTGGGTTGATATGGATGCGATCTTGGTGTGGTTCAAGTTTGCTATGCCACCAAAAGATCGTGTCGATACCTTCGACGTTAATAGTTCGTTCTACCCGGGCGTCGTGATTACTCTTTGTGTTCCCATTTTCATCAGAAATATCCACGCCCAACGCACCGAATTCTGCTGCTACCTGATCTCTTGGACCCTCAAATATACGTCTCCCATGATCCGAGAAAGTGCCTAGGTGATGTACTAAGGGCCTAACGAGGTCACGATAGGGTTTGCTCATACCTTTGATGCCATTGAAGACACCATCTACAAAATATAGTGAAGGAAAGGCAGATGGGGCGAAGCGTTCCATTTCACTTGGCTTGTCGGTGGTTTCCACGATCAGCCAGCGAAAAAAATCGCAATAATCCTGGGAGTTGGCAACAAACCAGAGGTTGGTTTTTTGGGAGTCAATGTCTACCAATAAGCAGCCTGATTTTCGGCCTCCTGAAAATACAAGGCAGGCTACGCTATGGGCCGACTTTGGGGATGTTTGTTTATGAGCCCATGCTATTGACGGTGCCACCTCTTTTGGAGCTCCATCAACTTGGATCTCAAATGAGGGAGGCCATTCTGATTCCAGGTCCTGCCATTTCGGCAGTCCGCAAAAAATGCTTCCTATTCGCTCTTGTACATCTCTGGGAATCGGAATTGGAGAATCTGGTGAATAGAGATCATAGAAGGTTTTGTCCTGCCAGACCGAAGTGTTGAAAAGGTCCTCAGAGTAACAAGCCAAATGTCCTTGTTCGTGTGCATCCTCAAGCTGATCCAGCATGGTCTCAAGCGACTCAATACATACGTCAACCGCTAGTCCATCAAACCGCCAGCTTGTCTCATCAATGACAAAACGCATTTCTTAACGTGGACGCCTACGCCTAACACGAGTGAGTGCTGCGACGTCAAGCTGGAATTGATCAAAGAAACCTGGGGGCCAAGATTCAATGCCACCGGTTTCGGTAAAAGCAAGGGCTTGTGGAGATGAGCCGTTAGACTCGAAAAAATGAACGATTGCTTGAGACGCGTTCAGGACCTGATGTTCACCTATAGCGCGGCGGATGCCATTTAAGACATGGTCGGAGTGGGTTTCTACAAGGACCTGGACACCGGCTGCAGCGATGGTCGCTAGGAAGTGCCCCATTTGTGACTGTCCAGAGGGGTGTAAGTGTGCTTCTGGGTTCTCAACTATTAGGAGCCCATCTTTCTCTGCGGTTAGTCCAGCCAGTAAAACTGGCAAAGCGTAGGTTACCCCGAATCCCATATTTGGAGGGCGTACCCAATCTTCTCCTGGACTTCGGAACCGTAATGCTGTGACAGCAGTGCCAGCGAGAGTCTCGGTGTCTATTTGCACGGGTCTGACGATCCGGGACAGCCACCTCTCGGCCTCAAACTTGAGCAAGGCTGCATCGTCACCGCCTGACCCAGGGCAGCGTCTCAACTCGTCGACGGGGTGACTATCAAGGGCATACAGAAGCTGGGCGCTATATTCGCCACGAGTTCCAACTTCCAATAAATCGGAAGGCAAGGCTGCCGAGCTAAGAATGCTGCGGGGGCCGAAGCGTTCAGCAGAAAGGTACTGAAACACTCGGCCTTCTTCACTAAAGGCTTTCGGGGGAACTTGTGGTCTTTCCGTGACATCGGCGTACAACGCTGTTTGCTTACCGCCGAGTGCCCAAATGTGTAAAGTGCCGTCCTGATCGACAAGCTCAAAACGCACCGATTCAGGTGCATCCCAGTTTTGGATATCCCCAAATGTACCCAGATCTAACCCGTAAGGTCCATTCAGTCCGACGACGCTGTCATTGCGTCGAGTAGCCTCTCGCATCAGGAGAAGCGCATGAACGACCGAGGTCTTGCCTGCCCCATTCATCCCCGCCAGCACTGTTAGCGGTGGCATCGCAAAAGTCTCGCTAGCGAATCTTTTGAAGCCATTTATCTGGAGTTTCATGGTCATGTGAGAATCTTGGCAAGTGTATCTCTCGGCATGGACAGGCGACGCACTACGCTCAGATAAGAGCCAGTCCCGAAGCGAACTGCATTGTCATAATAAGAATTAGAAAACAGGTCCCTGAATGCGTTCTGAATCGCATGTTTGTGAGGCAGCAACTCGGCGAGCGTGTGGTCTGCCAATGCAATGGCTTGTGATTCAAAGATGGCTCGGTTTAAAGGTCCACGCCGACTCGAATCTCGGGGCCAACGTCGAAAAGCACCACGCCCCATAATTTCGTGGCAATTCTGCATTGCTCTTTCGAATGCATCTTTTGTTTTTGTTAGGTCTACATTCCGACCAACATGCTCGGATCGCTGGTCAATCAATCGGGTGAACTGCAAGAGGAACGCATCTAGGCTAGAACTGCGGGCATATTCTTCCACTGGTATGGTGTAAAAAGCGCAGAAGCGCAGTGCCATTTCACGGTCGGACATCCGCTTGTTGTCTCGAACCGGGTTCCCCGAAGGATCCTTGCGCCAGAAAAAATTACCCATGGCTTGATCAAAGCGCGGGCTTTCCACAAGGCTGCGTAAGAATTCCCGCGATTGGGTTTTGCTCATGCAGTGACGAATTTCCTGAGCAGTAAGTGGACTTCCGCCAGTATTTACTCGATTGAAAATATCGTACTTCACTTCATCCGGGGTCTGGGGCTCAATAATGTGGACCACAATTTGGGTGCCCGCAAAGCGTCGGCGAATGGCTGGATCAAGGGTAGAAAATGTCTGCCCTTTTAGGGGGAACAGATATTCCAGATAGTCATCTCTTAGTTCCAGCTTGTCAGACATGAAATACTTAAGAGTGGTGAGTCGCTGGACACCATCAATCACTTGATGGGCGCCTGATCTGTCCTGATTAAAGTAGAACGCTGGGAGTGGGATACCAAGAAGGATCGACTCGATTAGTCGTACTTGCTGCTGATCCTTCCATACGAAGGATCTCTGAAAATCCGGCGCAAGGTCCAAATCCCCATCCGATATCTGCGTAAAGACTTCGCGGAGAGTGAATGTCTTTGTGGTTATGCGGATGTCCTTTGGATCCCAGGGCTTAACCAGAAGATCTGCACTAGATTTATCCTCGTCTTCTATGGCTTCCTGATCTTCAATTATTTCGTTCGAGACTGTCATGTTTTCCTAAGCTGTCTCCACAAGGCGTGCATAAAATCCAATATGATGCAGATGGGTTTTTCAGTTGCCCTTCGGTTTCCATTGCCAATGGTACTTAAAAATAGCTGAAGCGAAGATACTGTGGCCGATTCCAACAAAATCGGGAGCCATCGTAAGCCTGCTGTCCATCAAAGCGATCATTTCTGGAATTCGAGTAATGCATGAAATAGCCGGATGGGCGATGTTGGCACCGCCCTGAGATGCTTGCTAGTCCAACATGACTCGTTATCACATGCGTCGTTATGCTTGAGATGATCGGCATGACGGGCAGCGCGAGTGAGGTAGGAGTTAACGCCATCGGCGGCCTCCCGTGCCAATCCCGAGAGTAGATAACCGACCATAAAGCCGACCGCATGGTTCTGACCGTACTTCCCCGACTTAAAACGGTCCATGCCCTCCACCACGTATTCACGACACAAATGTGTGTCCGACCCAGCAATTCGTTTGCATTCGATAATCGCATGTGGGTCGTGCTCATGCGTTCTTAGAAACACTTCAATCAGCATCAGCGGAATGTCAGTTCGACCGTCTGGGATGATAACCGCACTGCGGGATCGCGACTCGGTACCCGGCAATACCATCAACGTCTTGCTCCACGGATGTCGTCCTGCTTGTAGTGAACTGCGCATGCCGTCCCGCAGTCGCTCCGTCATCAATACCTCACCGGCGTGCACATTGACATCAGCAAAACTGAGGGCGTGCTGCCATCCGGTAAGCACAGTGAGCAGGATTGCTGCGGAAACTTCGGGCGCGAGCTCGATGTATTCGCGTCCTAGGGGTACGGGAATTTCATAGGGGATTCTCAAATCGTCTCCCCGTGAAACTCTCTGCGACAACGGCATCCGCATCTTCCAGTGCGGCGATGCGCATCCAGTAGCGGCGTGTCGCAGGCTTTATGATTACAACCTCGTTACGGCCATGAATGCGTAATTCGCGTTCACCGCTGAGTGCGGTAGCAAGTTTGACCTTCAGGCGCTTGCCGATGAGCGAAAGAATTTCATTTAGCCCACCCTCCGGCGTCACCGTTTCCACGCTTGCTTTACCAGGGCCATCTTCAAGAACAAAGCGCACGACTCTAAGCGCAGAGCTGCTTGGGAGATCGAATATTTCGGCACGCATATGGCGTTTGTTGCGGGCGGAAAGCCAGCCACTAATCACGTTCAGGAAAGCTTCAGCGTATTGGGCAATGTCGGTGTGAGTGTTGGCGCTATCTACTGAGCTTTCTCTGCCAACCTGCCATTGCCAACTGGCGCGAAACAGACCATCTCGGATAACTACCCGATCGAGTTCATCAAGGCCGTACAAATCGAATACCGCCTCATCCAGAGCACGCCAGTCCTCTGTCTCGGCGGTATGCTGCTGGAGCCTCTTCTCGATCTGCAACAGACGCTTGCCAGCATCTGACTTGACGGCTAGTTTTAGGTCTGGTGTCGGTAACAGCGCAACGTCGTGCCGAAGTAGTCGCCGCTTCCAGATACCAAACTCTGACGCGGCCATCAGAAAGAACCAAGATGCAAGTGATGAGCTCAGGATCGCGGCGAGAAGGTGCGCTGAGTGGCGATGCGCAACTGGCATCGAGGCGCCGAAGTATGCGTTTGTAAAGACCAAATCACGATCTGACACCGCAACAATGGCACGAGGTCCCGCGCTCAGTGTTTCCTTGACTAAGAGGATGGGTGCCCGGTAGATGTCTCGCGATCGCGGCCACTGCGCCTTCGACAATTTGAACGGCGTAAGCTCATTCGGTATCTGAAACGGTTCGATATCATCGGCTTGCAGCAACTCCAAGCCCTTCAGCTCGCGTGCATCGCGAGTTTGATTGGCTGGCAACCCATGGATTAGGCCGACATGCAGTTCGGTATCCAATGATGCAAACTGAGCACCCAAGGTGAGATGAGACGATGTAAGCGAATCGAGCAGAGCGACATCTCGCCTGCGCCCTATCGCCGCCGCCTTCAACTTTATTGGTCGTGCTTCGATGTCGCGCATCGAAAGTTTGATGATGTCACTAGGTGAGACATCAAACGAATGTGTTCTTGCGCCGCTTGCGGTCCAGGGGATTTGTACAACCGTTACTTGGTCCGGAGGCTGCGGCCGATGTCGCGCGAATAGCACAATAGCCGGCATCGTGGCCGTGGCGAATAACCAACTGCACAGGTTCGATAGATTGACTAACGTTACCGGCGCAAGAAGGCGCATTACATGCTGCGCGGCCGCCATACCTGTACCGCTTCGGCTGAAGAACGGCAGTGCACTGAGAATCACACCAAAGCGAGTCTTTTCATGGGAGAACTCGGCCGCACGCAATACAAAGTCGAGACCTTCGCCACGTGGTTGCGCGGGGACACCGGCGACGCGCGTCTTGCGGCGTGCTTCGGTCCCGGTCTGTCCCCTGAAACTCCATGGCGGGTTGCCAACGATGAGATCGAATTGCTTCAGCCCCATCTGAGTAGTCAACACTGCTTTGCCTTCATCACAGTGTTCAACGGTGCGGGCGTCGCCGATCAGCAGCGTTTTTCCAATAAGCGGTCGGAACTTCAGAGAGTGCGGAGGTTGCGGATCTGGGTCGAGTTCGAGCGCAGCCAAGTAGAGGCTGAATGCGGCTACCCGTACAGCGGCTTCGCTAATATCCACGCCATAGATTTGCCCGTATAACGTCGAGCGAATCAGATCGCGGGTCAGCGGTTGGTTGCCCGCGCGCAAATGCACTAAGCGCCGTAGCGCTTCCACTAGGAACACGCCAGAACCGCACGTTAAATCCAGCACCGACTCCGTGCCTGTTAGTCCGTCCATCACTTCATCGAGAACCAGCGACACCACGGACAAGCGTGTGTAGTGCACACCGTTCCTGACTGCCTCAATCGAACGCCTCAATGTTGTTCGGGGGGCAGCATGAGCGAACTGTTCGTAAATCGAGCTGATCAGTTCGACCGGAATTACATCGAACTGATAGGGAAAGAAGCTCTGCTGCCTGCTCTCGGGGTCAACAGCCTCCAAAAAATCGGCGACCCGCGCAAGGTGATTGGTGGCCGGGGTGCTTTTGACGGACGATGGCGGAAACATGTCGCCATTGAAAGTCTGGTTGAGCCAATCGAAGAGCTGTCCGGTCGCTGTCCGATCACGAAGGATCGGCGGCAGGGTGGCATAGCCACACAGGCGCTTTAGCTGCGTTTCACTGACAATTTCACGGTCGATTAGGTACTGGGTAAAGATAACCCGTCCGATCAGCGCTTGTGCGGCACCGCGGGCGAGATTGCCTTCGACAAGGTCACGTTCTAGGAACGCCAAATCTGACAAGAGCTTTTGGTCTACGCTGGTTTTTCGATCAATGGCTGGAGCCTTCGCCCAGAACTGACCGGTTTCAAGAGCCAAGCGGCCCGCTAGCTCATCCAACTCGCTCAGTGAGGCCTCGATGTTTTTGAAGGTGTGGATCAGATGCTTTTTTGCATCCCCTTGCTGAACGGGTGTACCGAAGCCGTTGTACAGATCAATGCGTTCTGGCGAGACTACCCATAGCAGCGGTGCGAAACCTTCGTTCCAGATCTCTCGACGCCATATACTGACCACTTCTTCGGATGGGGGGGTTGGCTCGAACTTGAAGTAGACGGTCAAGGCGGACGGACTGCGCCATAGCGCATCCGGTGTAAAGTTGTGCCCCCGGCGCAACCGCTGTACATCCTGCCCAATGTGCAAACCTGCGGCTGGTTGGCCGTCGGGGAAATAACCCGTGGCCGAAAGTACATGCTGGAGCGTGGCAGTGCTCACGGCCTACTCCGGACTACTTCAGGTGGGAATGGCAGGACCGCCTGGTCTGAGACCGGGATTGCAGGCAGCATGTGACTTTGGATTCTGGCGATCAGCGGCGTCAATGGAACGGTGAATGCCGACTTGGCCAGAATCTGACCAATCTCGTTCCCGGTGCCTACATCGTGTAAGCTCGCCTCAGACGCCGTTATCACCACGATGGCGCCATGCAGGGACGTGGGGCCGCTGGCCGCCAACAGGCGGAAGAGCGCGTCGACGCCCACGGCCAAAGTGCCAATATGGACGCCAAACGAACTTACAAGTTCGTTCGTCACAGCCAACCCCAGCAAGTCGGCAAAAGTGAACCGTGCCGACTTGCCTGTCTTGGAGGATAGGTATGGAATGGTCTTTCGCCAATGACGCACGGTCTCGCCCGACACGCCTGTGAGTGTGCGTGCTTGGTCCTGTGTGAACTGAATGGCAGCGATTTCGGACATTCTTGTTGTCTGCAACGAGAAAACGTGAAAATTATGTATCCGGTAATCGTTTCGCGCAACAATTATCGTGGGCTGTTACCGAGATAGTGGTTGCGTCAGCAGGTTGCACGAAATGTGCATTGGCCTCTCTAACTTCGATCCATAGCCAGTCGAATGTCAGGCGCCCCAGAAACTTCGGCTAGGTGGCGGCTTCAGGCCGATCTAAGACCACAGCATTTCGCTCCCACCTTCTCTACAAGATCTATTTTTTAGGTGTAACACACTGATATGAGCGGAAAACCTTATCGCTATGTCCAGCTCGTAAGAAATTGCAAGTTGCTGTAGCTCTCAAGTTCACACCGCTATGTGTTCCCTCTGCCCATGGCTATGTGTTCCCCCGATTCCCGAAATGTCCCGAAATGGGAATCCCGGGCCTTCCCGCGATTCCCGCAGCAGCTATATGGCTGCGGGAATGTCGGGACGGGAAACCAGGAGAGGGATCAGGCACACCAAATCCATCCTTCGCGATGTACCAGTAGCCCCCGATTGACCAGCCCTGTTATCGCGACACGTGTACGCTCGGTCTGCCGTTTGCTCTCGCATACCAATCGAGTGCGACTCTTCTCGATGGCATCCTCCAATCGAATCCCCGGCTTCCCGAATGGAAGATCGTCGGGCACGTCGGGCTGAGTGGAAACATCGACGGCTGCGAACAATTCGCTCAAGGCGTCCCAGATTACTCTCTGGTTTCCCGCTTTTGGTGGCAGGGGCCGGCGCAATGCTGTCCCGATAGACTCTTCTGACCGCACTATGCAGCTCGTAATTGGCTCGCCGTCGTCATCTTCACCAAGTTGTACTGTCTGAAGTGTGAATGGGTGAGACATACCGTCTTCCCCATCCTTGGACTTGAATACCCGCCATGCACGGCGGTCATCATCGCGGCTCACCTCGATGGCACAGTCCAATGCAGCCAACAACGACGAATGCCCTCGCAGCCCCTTGGTCGAGTCCTTGCCGGTGTGATGCACCAGGAGTACCAGTCCATCTAGCGCGGCCTGCAGATCCTTGGCGGCGCCGATCACTTCGCCCATGTGCTGGCTGTCGTTTTCGTCAATACCTGGGGCGGCACGGTTAAGCGTGTCGATACAAAGCACGCCTCCATCCCATTCGACGCTTTTGATGGCTTCCACCAGTGAAGTGCGATCACTTCGTGTTCGGATGTCCAGTGGCGTGAGCAGATAGCGCATACGACTGACTGGGCCGTGTGCGTTGCGGCGAGCTTTGACGCGTTGTGCGATGCCTGCTTGGCCCTCCAGTCCGATGTAAAGCACGGGGGCTGCCTTCACTCGGTTGCCGAACCACTCGGAACCGCAGGCAATGGACGCCAACAGGTCAAGTGTAAGGAATGATTTTCCAGAGCCGCTCGGGCCGAAGATAGCGCCAATACCTGAGCTTGGTAGAACGCCACGCACGAGCCACTGAATCACTGGCAGCGCACCTAGGTCATCGTCGGTCAGGAGCTTAAATCTGTTTGTTGTGGCTGGTGGCAGCAGCTCGTCGATACTGCGCTGCGTGCTGTCCTCACTCGACTCATCGTCGAACCCTGCCGCCACGTAGCCGCAGGCGTTGAGGAAGTCGCCGTCGGTGCGCCCGGCGCAGGATGCGTGCAGACACGAGAAGTGGCCCGAGTCATGGCCGTGCGAGCCGCGTATCATGTACGTCGACGACGTGAGGTTGTGCGTGCTGTGCTCATGCTCGAACGGGCAGACGATGTGGGCGTGGCCCTTCTTGTCGTCGAAGTCGATTACGCTGCCGGTGCGTTCGAGGTACTGGTAGACCGGGTCGGCGATGTCGGGGCGATGCTCTCCGCCACCATCCGTCGAGCGCCGCCCACGGCTCTCGCTATTGGGCTCGGCGAAGCGCTGCACGAGCAGCCCCCACAGCTCCTCGACCTCGGCCTCGTTGAGAGTCGGCGCGTGCTCGGGCGTCCCCTGCCACTCATATCGCACACCGCTCGGGTGGGTGCCGTAGGCGACGAACTGCTGGCCGGTCGCTAGCATCTCGACGATACCACCCATGTGACAGGTGAACTTGCGTTTGAACAGCTCGCCGTCGTAGCGGAAGGGGATCAGCAGCTTGCCGCTGTTCGAGCGCATCCGCACCGGCAGGTGCAGCGCCGCGTCGACCTCCTTGCCGATGAATTCAAGGATCGCGTCCTGGATCAGCGACGAGGCCACCGGGTTGTCGACGTCGACGTCGATGGCGCGGAGCTGGCGCGTCTGGATGCAGATGCCGTAGTCCGGCTCCTTCGCCCAGCGCTCGACCTCCTCGCGCTCGGTGATGCGCGCCGTCCACTGCCCGATGCCAGAGGCGTTGCCCTCGCTGTTGTACCAGCTCGGCGTCTTGCCGAGCGCCTGCATGCGCGACTGAGGACTGATCTGCGCCTCGTGGTTGGAGACGACCGGCAGCAGGTCGGGCAGCAGGTAGGTGGCGGCGAGCCGCTGCCAAGTAGACGCGTTGGCGCCGTAGATGTGTGGTGCGGTGCCGCGTGACAGCGTACCTTTGAGGCTTGAGTGAACTGCGCTAGCGTTTGCGTTGTCGTTCGCAGTTGTAGTTCCTGATCCCCCGTGGCTGCCACCTCGGGGGATCGTCGTTTGTGGGAGGCTCATGCTTTGCCACCCTTCCTTTCCCTTTCTGCCAAATGTCTCTCCCGCTCGGCCTCTGCTTCAGCCAGTGAATCAAGCCAGGCTTCGAGTGTGGCGTGTGTAGTCTCGCCGAGGTCTGCCACCACGCTCCCATCAGGGAGCACGATTGCTGTGACAGTGGATACTTCCCACGGCAGGTGCAGGTCATATTGGCGCCGGTTCAGCGTCACCGGCCACGGGAAAAAACCGTCCTCGATCTCCCACGCGATGACAGGTTCGAGGACGACATCGTCTATCCGGTCTGAGCCGTCCTCTGACGTTTTCACAAAGTAGTACCCCGGCGCAGCAGAAACCACGGTCTTCATAGCAGGTTCCCTGCGGTCTCAACGCGAGATTGCATCCAGGCGCGCACGTCGTCCACGCGCCAGGCCGTCACGCGCTCGGATAGCTTGACCGGTCGAGGGAATTGCCCTGCCTTGACCTTGCGCCATAGGGTCGCGGAAGAGAAGGGGATGACTGAGGGGATGAGTTGGGACTGGCGAACGTAGCCAGTCGCCGGAAGTTCGCCGTAGGTGAGGGGCTTTGACATGGCGTATTACTCCTTGAGTTGAGCTGTGACGCCATGTACTTTCTACTCGACCGGAACGAAGATTGCCAATTGGCAGAACTCACTGCCAATTGGCAAAAACTACTTGTTGAGTAACGCTATTCCGACTGAGATGCTTTCTCGGATGCTCGAAGCGCCAGCCCCATGCCCGTTGGCGTCAGGAAGTGATTCAAGGATGTCTTTAACGGCTTCTGCAATCTGACTCGCATTTGGTTTGTCTCCGCGTTTGTAACGCTTGCCGCCTTTTTCTGCCAGCGCTATTGCTAGAAGGGCGATGTGTTTCAACAGCTTTTCTCGTTCGGGCTGTCTTAGTGTTTCATCAGCAATTCGCTTCGATAGATGCGCATCTTGAGCATTCGCCGTGAACGGAAAATTAGGGAACTTCGGTGCGGCCCATTCAATAGCATCAGACGGAGCAAAAAATCTAGCGTGTCCATATAGCCTGTCGGCTTGTGTTGCGTCCGATGGGCAGATACATGGAAGCTTCTTGCTAAGGATGGCCCGCTTGATTGCTTCGGCTGCCTGGTTCAGTTCGTTCGTATCTGGCCGCGCTCCGTTTGGATTCAGCCCACAGCAAAGTTCTTGTAGCTCTCGTTCGCTCCAAAGGTCTTTGTTTTTCCATTCTTTGATTGTTGGTGGTTCCACACTGATACCCATTAATTTTCACCTTAAGTTAGATGGCGTGTCAGTCGTTGCGGGCGTGTAAATCGGTTACTCTGCTTGGTGCCGCAATTAGCCTACCGCCTGACGAAGCGGCGTAACGTTCCACTCCTGCCCTGTCTCGCAAACCTGAATGAAGGCTGACCACTTCTCCAGCGCTGCCCGACGCTCGGTCATGTAGTCGTGCTGGTCATAGATGGCAACAAGTCCGCCCAAAGAATGATTGAGGCAGCGCTCGGCCACGATCAGATTTACGCCGAGCGCTGCCAAGTGACTACGTGCAGTGGATCGCAAATCATGGGGAGTGAAACGCCGCACCTTGTCTCCTAGCTTGTCGCATAGTTTGTGCAGCATGGAGTTCAGCGCGCGCTGCTCGAAATGCACCTCTCCACCGTGGTTGTGCTTGCGCCGTAGCTGACGTGCAGGCAGAACGAAGCGTGAGCCGCATGCGAGTGTTTCCAGTTCTCTGAGCCAGCCGACAACAGCAAGGGGCAAAGGTATGGTGAAGCCCTTGCCGGTCTTGCTGTTCGCGTCAGGGATGAACCACTCGGCACGGTCAAAATCCACGTGCGCCCATTCGGCCTTTGCCAACTCGCCAAGACGCACACAGGTGGCAAGCTGGATTTTCACGGCCAATGCGTTCTCGGTGCCGATGCCTGGAAGTGCGGGCAAGATCGCCCGCAACTCGGCCTCTGTCAGTTTCAGGCGCTGGCGCTTGGGTTCCGGCTTGCCGCAGATTGCGGAAACCGAAATGCCTGCGCAGGGGTTCACCGTCACCACGTGCCGAGCCATGCCGTGCTTGAAGATTTCCGATATGGCGGTGAATACCAACTCGGCTACGCTCTGTGAGCGCTTGCCTACCGCCTCAACTAGTGCCACCACATCGGCGGTCGTCACTTCGCGCGCCGCCAGTCCGCCCAGCTTGGGGAGAATCACGTCCTCGATATGGTGCCGACGCTGCTTGATGGTGTTCGCGGCCAGGTTGGGGAACGCCTTGTCCATGTAGTCGGTCGCCAGTTGGCGAAAGCTCTTTGCCGCAGCCCGCTCGATGTTGCCCTTTTGTTTCTCGCGGGCAACGTCGATGCCCTTCTGAATCTTCACGCGAGCCTCCAGGGCTTCTTCTTTCGCCCGCTTGATGGAGTAGTCGGGATAGCGTCCTATTGTCAGTTCACGGGCCTTGCCGCCCGTGCGGTAACGCAGCACCCACGCCGCAGTTCCCTTCGCCGACAAAGTGAAGGTCAAGCCGGGGACTTCCCCCTGCGCCTTGGCTATCGGTTGACCGGCTTTGATCCAGTGTCTGATTTGAACGTCACTCAGCTTTCCCATAGCGCCTCCGCGTGTAGCTAGGGCGTGGGGCTACACACCTAGCTACACAGAGTGTAGTTGATGGTGTGAGACTTTGTGAAGTTAATTGAAGTAGTAAGCCAGTATATTTGCTGGGTTACTGAGTTGGTGTGTAGTTTTGTGCAGCTACAAGAATTGGTAATTGAGATTACAGGCGGCAATCTTCATGCCGCGAGTGTAGCAGGCTGGCGGGCCCGTCTGAGGCAGGCCCGGTCCAGCCGCCTACGGCGCAGCGGGCGGTGCGGCCGGCGCCGGCGCGGCAGCCGTCTGCGGCACCGGCTTGCGGCCGGGCAGGGCGGACTTGGGATAGCCGGCGCGGTCGAGCGCGGCCTGCCACTGGCCGGCTTCGAAGCCATCGATCCTGTCGGCGCCGACGACGAGCACGGGCACGGAGAGCGTGCCGGTCAGCTTCTTCAGGTCGGCCTGCGCCTCCGGGCTGGCTTGCGGGTCCTTGCTGCTGTAGGGCACGCCGCGGTCGGAGAGCAGTTGCCGGGCCTGGTCGCAGGGCGCGCCGCAGGCGCTGGCATACAGGGTGATGGGGCTCTTCTCGCGCGCGGACTTGGTGGCGTAGGATTCGCCGCCCTCGATGACGCTGCCCTTGAAGGATTTCTGCTGCGCATTCTTCACGTTGGGCGGCGGCGGCTGGTCGCTGAAGACCATGCGGCCCTGCGCGTCCTTCCATTGGTATAACTGGGCCGCGCCCGACGATGTGCTCGCGGCTGCCATGCAGACTGCCATGAGGATGAATGCTGCTTTCATGCCTGCCTCCCGAAAGACGTAATCACCCCTTTAACGGCAAGGCCGTTGCAAAGCTTTACCCGGGAGAGTTGCGTCAGGCCATGCCGTTGTGGCGCAGCAGCGCGTCGATGGTCGGCTCACGGCCGCGGAAGGCCTTGAACGACTCGAGCGCCGGGCGCGCGCCGCCCTGGGCGAGGATTTCGCTCCAGAAGCGGTGGCCGACTTCCGGGTTCAGCACGCCGCCGTAGCCCTCGGCCTCGTCCTCGAACAGCGCGTAGGCGTCGGCCGACAGCACTTCCGCCCACTTGTAGCTGTAGTAGCCCGCCGCGTAGCCCCCCGCGAAGATGTGCGAGAAGTTGTTGGGGAAACGGTTGTACGCGGGCGGCACGATCACCGCGACCTGCTTGCGGATATCGTTCAGCAGGTCCAACGCGGACCGGCTGCCGGTGGGGTCGAAGTCGTCGTGCAGGTGCATGTCGAAGCTGGCGAATTCGATCTGGCGCAGGGTCTGCAGGCCGGACTGGAAGTTCTTCGCCGCCAGCATCCTGTCGAACAGCACGCGCGGCAGCGGCTCGCCGGTGTCGACGTGGGCGGTCATGTGCTTCAGCACGTCCCACTCCCAGCAGAAGTTCTCCATGAACTGGCTCGGCAGTTCGACCGCGTCCCACTCGACGCCGTTGATGCCGGACACGCCGAGTTCCTCGATCTGCGTCAGCAGGTGGTGCAGGCCGTGGCCGGTTTCGTGGAACAGGGTGATGACTTCGTCGTGGGTGAACAACGCCGGCTTGCCGCCGACCGGGGCGGAGAAGTTGCAGTTGAGGTAGGCCACCGGCGTCTGGATGCCGTCGGCTTTCCGGCGCCGCGTGATGACGTCGTCCATCCACGCGCCGCCGCGCTTGGAGGCGCGCGCATACAGATCGAGGTAGAACTGGCCGACGCGCTGGCCGCCGTGGTCGGCGAGCGTGTAGAACTTCACGTCGGGATGCCACACCGGCGCCTTGTCCTCGCGGATGTGCAGGCCGTAGAGCGTTTCCACCAGCTTGAACAGGCCGGCCAGCACGCGTGGCTCGGGGAAGTACTGCTTCACTTCCTGGTCGGAGAAGCTGTAGCGCGCGACGCGCAGTTTCTCCGAGACGTAGGTGTTGTCCCAGGCCTGCAGGTCGGCAATGCCGAGTTCGTCGCGGGCGAAGGCCTGCAGTTCGTCGAAATCCTTTTCCGCGTAGGGGCGGGCGCGGGCGGCGAGTTCGTCGAGGAACTTCAGCACGTCGGCCGGGCTGTCCGCCATCTTCGCTTCGAGCGACACCTGGGCGTAGCTCCTGAAACCGAGCAGTTCGGCGGCTTCGCGCCGCAGCTTGAGAATGCCGGCGATGAGCGGCGTGTTGTCGAGATCGGCCTTGCCGAATTCCGAGGCGCGGGTGACGTAGGCGCGATAAATCTGCTCGCGCAGCGCGCGGTTGTCGGCGTACTGCATCACCGGCAGGTAGGACGGCATGTGCAGGCTGATCTTCCAGCCGCTCTTGCCGTCGGCCTCGGCGGCCGCCTGCATCATCGCCAGCACGTCGTCCGGCAGGCCGGCGAGTTCGGCTGCATCGTCGACGAACAGCGCGAAATCGTTGGTGGCGTCGAGCAGGTTTTCCTCGAACTTGGACGACAGCTGCGCCAGTTCCTCCTGCACCTGCATGAAGCGGGCCTTCTTGTCGTCCGGCAGTTCGGCGCCGCCCAGGCGGAAATCGCGCAACTCGTTTTCGACGATCTTCTTGCGCGCGGCCGACAGGGCGGCGTAGCCGGGGCCGGCCTTCAACGCCTTGAACTTGGCGAACAGCGCCTCGTTCTGGCCCAGCTCGGCGTAGTAGACGGTGATCTTGGGCAGGTTGGCGTTGTAGACCTCGCGCAACTCGGGCGAGTCCATCACCGAGTGCAGATGCGAGACCTGGCCCCAGGCGCGGCCCAGTTTCTCGTTGGCGTCGTCGAGCGGGGCGACGAAGGCGTCCCATTCGGCCGGGGTGTCGGCCGCCTCGGCGCGCGCCACGGCCGCGCGGCAGTCCGCCAGCAACTGGTCGATGGCGGGGGTGACGAATTCGGGCTTGAACTCGGCGAAGCGGGGCAGGGCGGAAAAATCGAGGAGCGGATTCATGGGGGCAGGCGAAACGGGAAGGATAGGGGAATTATACTTTCGGCCTGGATACAGGATTTTCAACCCCATGACAGACAAGGTCTACGAATTGCCGATTGCCCCGCATCACGGCGTCGAGCCGCGCCTGGGCGCCGGCGCCTGGGTGCATCCGCGCGCCACGGTGATCGGCGAGGTGACGCTGGGTCGCGACAGTTCGGTGTGGCCGGGTGCGGTGATCCGCGGCGACGTCAATTCGATTGCCATCGGCGAGGCGACCAACATCCAGGACGGCAGCGTGCTGCATGTCTCGCACAAGACGGCGGACAACCCCGCCGGCGGGCCGCTGGCGATCGGCGACCGGGTGACCGTGGGGCATACTGTCATCCTGCACGCCTGCACCATCGAGGACGAATGCCTGATCGGCATGGGCTCGATCATCCTCGACGGCGCGGTCGTCAGAAAGCACGTCCTGCTGGGGGCCGGCTCGCTGGTGCCCGAGGGCAAGATACTGGAATCCGGCCACCTCTACCTCGGCCGCCCTGCCAAGCCGGTGCGCCCGCTTACCGAGGCGGAAATCGCCTATTTCAACTATTCCGCCGGGCACTATGTGAAGCTCGCGCAGTCGTACAAGGGCGCGTTCCTGCCCTGAGGAAAACCTGTGAAATCCACCAAACCCCTGCTCATCGCCCTCGTCGTGCTCGCCGTCCTCGGCGCGCTGGCCTACGCCCTGATGGAAAAACCGCAGGCGCCCGCCGCCACCTTCACGACCCTCGACGGCAAGCAGATGTCGCTCGAACAACTGCGCGGCAAGGTCGTGCTGGTGAATTTCTGGGCGACCTCCTGCCCCGGCTGCGTGCGGGAGATGCCCGACCTGATCGAAACCTACAAGCGCTACAAGGACAAGGGCTTCGTGGTGGTGGCGGTGGCGATGAGCTACGATCCGCCCAACTACGTGGTGAATTTCGTGAAGACGCGCCAGCTGCCGTTTCCGGTCGCGCTCGACGTGAACGGCGAACATGCGCGCGCCTTCGGCGACGTGCAGCTCACCCCGACCAGCTTCCTCATCGGCAAGGACGGCAGCGTGATCGAGCAGACGCTGGGCGATCTCGATTTCGCCAGGCTGCACGCCCGGCTCGACAAGGATCTCTCATGAAAATGCTCGCCATCCTGCCCGTGCTGTTGGTGCTGACGGCGTGCGGCGCCGGCTTGCCGCAGCAGCCGGTCGAGCCTGCCAAACAGGCCCTGCCGGCCGCCCCCCCGCCGCCGCCGATGCCGGCGGACGACCGGCTGGTCTGTCCGGCCGACGTGCAGGCCTGCCCCGACGGCAGCTTCGTCAGCCGCAACCCGGCCAAGGGCTGCGCGTTCGACGCCTGCCCGGCCGGGAAAAAATAATTCAGGTTCTCTCCTTTTCCGTTTCCACTACCGGTTCTACTCATGGCGCAATACGTCTATTCCCTCAACCGGGTCGGCAAGATCGTGCCGCCCAAACGGCAAATCCTGAAGGACATCTCGCTGTCCTTCTTTCCCGGCGCGAAGATCGGCCTGCTGGGTCTGAACGGCTCGGGCAAGTCCTCGCTGATCAGGATCATGGCCGGCGTGGACAAGGACATCGAGGGCGAAGCGATCCCGATGCCGGGCATCCGCATCGGCTACCTGCCGCAGGAACCGCAGCTCGACCCGGCGCACACCGTGCGCCAGGCGGTGGAAGCGGGGCTGGGCGAGATCGTCGCGGCAAAGGCGCGGCTGGAGGAAATCTACGCCGCCTACGCCGAACCCGACGCCGACTTCGACAAGCTGGCCGAGGAACAGGCCAAGTGCGAGGCCATCCTCGCCACCGCCGGCGCCGACCTCGACACGCAGATGGAAATCGCCGCGGATGCCCTGAGATTGCCGCCGTGGGACGCCGTCATCGGCAATCTTTCCGGCGGCGAGAAGCGCCGCGTGGCGCTGTGCCAGCTGCTGCTGTCCAACCCCGACATGCTGCTGCTGGATGAGCCGACCAACCACCTCGACGCCGAATCGGTCGAGTGGCTGGAGCAGTTCCTGGTGCGCTACCCCGGCACCGTGGTCGCGGTGACGCACGACCGCTACTTCCTCGACAACGCCGCCGAGTGGATCCTCGAACTCGACCGCGGCCACGGCATCCCGTGGAAGGGCAACTACACCAGCTGGCTGGAGCAGAAGGAGGCGCGCCTGGAGACCGAGGCCAAGCAGGAAGCCGGCCGCATCAAGACGATGAAGCAGGAACTCGAATGGGTGCGGCAGAATCCCAAGGCGCGCCAGGCCAAGTCCAAGGCGCGCCTGGCCCGCTTCGAGGAGCTGAATTCGGTCGAATACCAGAAGCGCAACGAGACCCAGGAAATCTTCATCCCCGTCGGCGAGCGGCTCGGCGACAAGGTGATCGACTTCCACCACGTCAGCAAATCCTTCGGCGACCGGCTGCTGATCGACGACCTCAGCTTTTCCGTGCCGCCCGGCGCCATCGTCGGCATCATCGGCCCCAACGGCGCCGGCAAGTCGACCTTCTTCAGGATGATCACCGGCCAGGAAAAACCCGATTCCGGCGAAGTCGAGATCGGCCAGACGGTGAAGCTCGCCTACGTCGACCAGAGCCGCGACGCACTCGCCGCCGACAAGACCGTGTTCGACGAAGTCGCAGAAGGCCGCGACATCCTGACCGTGGGCCGCTACGAAACGCCGTCGCGCGCCTACCTCGGCCGCTTCAACTTCAAGGGCGGCGACCAGCAGAAACTGGTCGGCAACCTGTCGGGCGGCGAACGCGGCCGGCTGCACCTGGCCAAGACGCTGATCGCCGGCGGCAACGTGCTGCTGCTCGACGAACCGTCGAACGATCTGGATGTGGAAACCCTGCGCGCACTCGAAGACGCGCTGCTCGAATTCGCCGGCTGCGTGCTGGTGATTTCGCACGACCGCTGGTTCCTCGACCGCATCGCCACCCACATCCTCGCCTTCGAAGGCGACTCGCAGGTAGTATTCTTCCCGGGGAACTACCAAGAGTATGAAGCCGACAAGAAAAAACGCTTGGGCGAAGAAGGCGCCAAGCCCAAACGCATCCGCTACAAGCCCATCAGCCGCTGACTGCGCGAGCGCGCGTTTCGGCATCTGCCTCCGTGGCTGGCCGCTGACGGCGGGCCTGGCAGCGGCGCTGCTTGTCTGGGCGCTGCTGCAATCCTTCGTCTGGTTGGAGCAGGATCGCCGGCACCAGGCCGAACGCGCGGTGCTGCAGGCCGAGGCGGCCACCGTGCGGGCGCGGCTGGAGTCCGAACTCAACGCGACCCTGTCCCTGAGCCTGGGCTTGTCCAGCTTCGTGCTCGCCCAGCCCGACTTTTCGGAACAGGCGATGCAGCAGGTCGCCGCCTCGCTGATCCGCGTGCAGCCTGCGATTCGCAGCGTCGCGCTGGCGCCTGATAACGTCATTCGCTACATCTATCCACGCGCCGGCAACGAGAAGGCGATCGGCTTGCGCTATCTCGACTCGCCAGTCCAGCGCGAGGCAGTCCTGCGCCTGATGCGCGAACAGCGCCCCGTGATCGCTGGGCCGATCGAGCTGGTCCAGGGCGGGCTCGGCATCATCAACCGCATTCCCATCCTGTTCGCCAGGCCGGATGGCTCGACCCGCTACTGGGGGCTGGCCTCGGTGGCGGTCGATCCCCAGCCGATCTTTGACCGCGCTGGGCTGGGCAACAACGGCAAACACAACGGCGTGCAATACGCCCTGCGCGGCAAGGACGGGCTGGGCGCCGCAGGTGCGGTTTTCCTGGGCGAACCCGCCTTGTTCGACGACCCGTCTGCCGTGGCGATGGATGTCATCATCCCGGGGGGCAAATGGCAGCTGGCCGCGCGCGCCTCCATGCCGGCCGTGGACTACGGCATGGGAGTGCAATTCCTGCTTGCGCTGCTTGCGCTGGTGACCGGGATGCTGGTTGCGTATTCCGTGTCGGCGCACCAGCGCATCCGCGCCATGGCCCTGCACGATCCCCTGACCGGGCTGGCCAATCGCCATCAGTTCAACCTGCGCGGCCAGGACATGTTTGCGCTGGCCAGGCGCAGCAAGCGGCCGCTCACGCTGCTCAACATCGACATCGACGACTTCAAGGCCATCAACGACACCTTTGGCCATGCCGGGGGCGACGCGGTGTTGGTGCAGGTAGCGCAGGCACTGAAGACCTGTTGCCGTGAATCCGATCTGATCGCGCGCGTCGGCGGCGACGAATTCCTGGTGCTGTTGCCCGACACGGCGGCTGGCCCCGCCCTCGATGCCCTGCTGGATCGCCTGCGCACTGCGGTCGATTCCGTGCTGCCGGGCTCGTCCGCGTCCGCGCGGCTGGGCATCAGCATCGGCATCGCCGCCTGCAGCAACAATACGCCGACGCTGGATGCGCTGATGCGTCAGGCCGACGAAACCATGTACCGGGCCAAGGAACGTCACCAGCCCAGACTGGACCTGGGCTGATGATTCTCGACACGCTCGATCGCGCCGAGCGCTACTTCGTATTGCATCCGCTGTTCCAGCAGGCCTTCGCCTGGCTGCGCACAACCGACCTGCGCGCGCTGGCACCCGGCCGGCATGCCGTGGACGGCGAGCGCATGGTCGCCATCGTCGAGGCCTGCGCCGGACGTAGCCGTGCCGAGGCCAAGCTTGAATGCCACCGCCGCTACATCGACATCCAGCTCGTTCTGGAAGGGGTGGACGAAATGGGCTGGCGCCCGCTGGCCGACTGCACGCGTCCGGCCACCGACTACGATGCGGCGCGCGACATCCGTTTCTTCGACGATGCGCCCGCAAGCTGGGTTGCCACGCCGCCCGGCGCGTACTGCCTGTTCTTTCCCGGCGACGCCCACGCGCCGCTGGTGAGCACCGGCTTCATCCGCAAGGTGGTGGTGAAAATTGCCGTTCAGTAATGCGGCGGAATCTCGTCGCGCAGGTCGCGCTGTTCCGCCGGCAGCGCATCCTGCAACTGCCGGTGCAGGACGCGGAGCTGTTCCTGCAACAGGTCGAGTTGTGCCTGCTGGCGGAATACCGTCTTGTTGAGCGACTCGATCAGGTCTTCGGCGAAGACCAGTTTGGCTTCGACTTCGGTGAGGCGACGGTCGGCGGCGGCAAGATCGGTCATGGCGCGTGGGCTTTCAGCAGGGGCGTAACGAGTTTTTCCAGCCGGGGATAATGCACCTGCCCGGCGATCTTGTGGCGAATGCGGCCGTCGGCGTCGACGATGAACGAGGTGGGCACGCTCGACACGGTGCCGAACGCGGCCGCCACGCTCGCATTGGTCGGCGCGGCCATGAAGGCGTAGCCCTTGTCGCGCATCCAGGCGGCGATGGCTTCGGGCGAGTCGGAAATGCTGATCGACACCACCTCGAAGTTCCGGTCGCGGTAGTCGTGCCAGAAATCGTCGATCACCGGCTTTTCCTTGCGGCAATAGGGGCACCAGGTCGCCCAGAAATTCACCAACACCACCTTGCCCTTGAGCGATTCGCCCGTGAGCGTGCGGCCGTCCGGCAGCGTCACGGCCCACGGGGGTGTCGCCTGGTTTTCATCGCTCACCTCGGCCGGCGGACGAAACCACAGCCACGCGATCAAACCCAGTAAAATCAGGGTCAGCGGACTCGGCGTCCATTTCTTGATCAGGGCTTTATCCATGCTGTGGCTGAAATCGTTTCATATCGTGATGGTGGTGAGCTGGTTCGCCGGTCTGTTCTACCTGCCGCGCATCTACGTCAATCTGGCGATGGAAACCAACGATGCGGCGTACAACCGCCTGCTGCTCATGGCCGGCAAATTGTATCGGTTTGTCACGCCCATCATGTGGCTCACGCTCGCATCCGGCATCTGGATCTGGCTCGCGTACTTCCCGCTGTCGATGAACTGGATGTGGGCCAAGCTCGCCCTGGTCGCCGGGCTGGTCGGCTATCACCATGTCTGCAAACGCCTGCTGCGCGGCTTCGAAGCCAGACAGAACGCCAAATCCCACGTCTGGTTCCGCTGGTTCAACGAAATCCCGGTGATCGTGCTGCTGGTCGTGGTGCTGCTGGTCGTGCTGAAACCGTTCTGATTCCCTACGAAAGCCCTGCTTGAAACCCGAACCCCGTCGCGCCCGCACCCCGCACCCTGTCCGTCCCGAACGCGAAGCCCTGCCGCCCGCCAGCCATTTCGCCACCTGCCCGCGCGGGCTGGAAGAACTGCTGGTCGCCGAACTCGCCGCCGCCGGGGCCAACGTCGTGCGGCAACTGCCCGCCGGCGTGCTGTTCACCGCCGACGCCGCCGCCGAGATGCGCGCCAACCTCACCTCGCGCACCGCCACCCGCATCCTGCGCAAGGTCGGTTACACGCGCTACCGCAAGGAAGAGCACATCTACCGCGCCGCGCTGGATTTGCCGTGGCCCGAGTGGTTCGACGTGAAGAAGACCATCGCGGTGAAAGTCGGTGCGCAGAACGCGCCGCTCAAAAGCCTCAACTTCATCACGCTCAAGATCAAGGACGCGATCTGCGACCGCTTCCGCGAGGAAACGCGCGAGCGCCCGAGCGTCGACACCGAAGCCCCCGAGGTGCCGGTCTACGCCTTTCTCACCGCCGACGCCGCGACGTTCTATCTCGACACCAGCGGCGAGCCGCTGTTCAAGCGCGGCTTCAAGCGCGAGGCCAGCGCCGCCTCGATCAAGGAAAACCTCGCCGCCGGCCTCGTCCTGCTGTCCGGCTGGGAGCCCGGCACGCCGCTGCTCGACCCCATGTGCGGCGCCGGCACCATCCTGCTCGAAGCTGCCGACATCGCGCTGAACCGCGCCCCCGGCCGCGCCCGGCACTTCGCCTTCGAACACTACCGCGACTTCGACGCCGCGCTGTGGCAGCGCATCAAGGCCGAGGAAAAGGCGAAGGAGAAACCGCTCAAATCCCTGCCGCTCTTCGGCGCGGATCGCGATCGGTGGGTGCTCGACAAGGCGCGCAACAACCTCGCCGCCGCCGGCTACGCCGACGCCATCGAGCTGAAAGTGTCCGACGCGCTCGACCTCAAGCCGCCCACCCCCGTCGGCATCATCATCACCAACCCGCCCTACGGCGAACGCATCGGCGACGCCGACGATCTGGCCGACTGGTACCCGCTGCTGGGTGACTGGCTGAAGCAGCATTTCAGCGGCTGGGACGCGTGGATCATCTCGGGCGACCCGCTGCTGCCCAAGGCGATCGGCCTGAAGGCCAGCCGTCGCATCCCGCTGTTCAACGGGCAGATCGAGACGCGCTTCCTGCAGTACAAGCTGATTGCGGGGTCGATGAAGACGAAGAAATCAGACGCTGGGGCGGCCAGCAATAATGGTGTCTGACGCTATTTGTTTTTAGGAACAGAAAAAAGATGTGCACAGCCACTTTAGGTTTTCGGCGGCTCTATGATGCGCTTGGTGTGGGGACTGACGTTGTTGGTGAGATACATCACAAAATTACCTTGTTGGAAGGAAAAACTGTATCGGTATACCTAGGCCCCAAGCCTCCGCTTGGAATTGTGTTCCTAGAGAGTAGCCAATACGGAATTCCTGGCTGCGACACTGTTGTCCTTAATGCAAACAGCGAATACAAAGCGGCAGCGTTCCTTGAGATTGTCATCGGGGAAACTAAAGAGATAACCAAGCAACAGTTGGAACTGCTTAAAGGAAATGACAAAGAGACTAGAGAGGAGCTTCTACGACAAGCAAGTGAACACGGAGAGTCAGCCGAGCATTTTCTTGATGCTATTAGTGGGGCACTCGGCCTTCGAGTCCATAGGCAGCTAGTCCTAAAACCGCTAATCGAAAACTGCTTTATAGCGGGCGAGTTCGAACAAGCGAGCGCATTTGTTGGGCCGGCTGTTGAGATACTCGAAAGCATCGAGGCAAATCAAAATACTGCGCCGCACCTACAGCACCTACTTGAAAGCATGACGAATACTCCGGAGGAGTTGCTCCTGAAAGGAGGAGCGGCACTTCATTGGCTACTCAGGGCGTGGAGGGAGAGAGATGCTGTTGCCAAGTTCATGTACCTGTTTGTTCCACTTGAAGCCATGCTCCAATCGAATAATGAGCTAGCAGCAGACTCAAAGGCGGAACTGGAGTCACTCGAAGATCTGGTGCGGAATTCGGGCGTAGCCAACAAAGAAGTCCTCCTAGGATTTCTCACAAGAGCAAAAACTAAATTTGGACCGACACTGGGTTCCCGTTTCGAAGACTTCGCTCGCCGTGCGGCGATCCCGGGCTGGGAGCTGGATGTACGAGCATTTAAAAAATTTAACCGAATGAGGAATCTCCTGCTGCATGCTGGCGACAAGAGAGTGCGCGGCCATATCAACTTCGAGGAGAACAGCCGGACGCTAGAGGATTTGGTTGAACGCTACGTATCGGTAGCTTTGTTGGGGACCTCTGATGTATATCAGAGTAGGTGGCGACCAAAGCGGGGGAAAGATGCTTAAACCACGCCATCGACTTGGACGCGCAAGAGTGAACTTGTCTGTTCTAACGCAGCAATAAAAAACGGGGTGCCAGCACCCCATTTTTTATTGCTTGCCCAACGCCTCAAACGATATCGAGGTGATCCAGCCCCGCCATCATGTCGCGCCCCTTGGACTCCTGGCCGTGCAGCTTGATCTTCAGGCGCAGGTCGTTGAGGCTGTCGGCGTTGCGTAGCGCGTCCTCGTAGGAAATCATGCCGGCTTCGTAGAGGTCGAACAGGGCCTGGTCGAAGGTCTGCATGCCGAGTTCGCGCGACTTGGACATGATCTCCTTGATCTCGTGTACCTGGCCCTTGAAGATGAGGTCGGCGATGAGCGGGGAGTTGAGCAGGATTTCCACCGCGGCGACGCGGCCGGGCTGGCCCTTGCGCGGGATGAGGCGCTGCGAGATGAAGGACTTGAGGTTGAGCGACAGGTCCATCAGCAACTGGTCGCGCTTTTCCTCGGGGAAGAAGTTGATGATGCGGTCGAGCGCCTGGTTGGCGCTGTTGGCGTGCAGGGTCGACAGGCACAGGTGGCCGGTCTCGGCGAAGGCGATGGCGTATTCCATGGTGTCGCGGTCGCGGATTTCGCCGATGAGGATGACGTCGGGCGCCTGGCGCAGGGTATTCTTCAGCGCGGAGAACCAGTTGTCGGTGTCGATGCCGACTTCGCGCTGGGTGATGATGGATTTCCTGTGCTCGTGCACGTATTCGATCGGGTCTTCGACGGTGATGATGTGGCCGGCGTCGTTCTCGTTGCGGTAGCCCACCATCGCCGCCAGCGAGGTGGATTTGCCGGTGCCGGTTCCACCGACGAAGATGACCAGGCCGCGCTTGATCATCGCCACGTCCTTCAGGATGGGCGGCAGGTTCAGCTCTTCCATCTTCGGGATCTTGGTGTTGATGGTCCGCATCACGATGCCGACGCGGCCCTGCTGCACGAAGACATTGACGCGGAAGCGGCCGATTTCGGGCGGGCTGATCGCGAAGTTGGATTCGTTGGTCGCCTCGAAGTCGTTCCACTGGCGGTCGTTCATGATCGAGCGGGCCAGCTCGCTGGTGTGCGCCGGCGTGAGCGTCTGCGGCGACACCGGGGTGATCTTGCCGTCGACTTTGATCGCGGGCGGGAAGCCGGCGGTGATGAAAAGGTCGGACGCGTTCTTCGCCAGCATCAGGCGGAGCAGGTCGTGGACGGTTTTCTCTGCGTTCATAACTGATTCCTCAACCGAAGAAGGCGTCTTTGTTCTGCGCCGCGTTGCGCGCAACCGCGCCGGCGACGACGTTGCGTTTCACCAGGTCCTGGAGGCATTGGTCGAGCGTTTGCATGCCGAGGTTGCCGCCGGTCTGGATGGCGGAATACATCTGGGCGACCTTGTTCTCGCGGATCAGGTTGCGGATGGCCGGGGTGCCGATCATGATCTCGTGCGCGGCGACGCGGCCGGTGCCGTCCTTGGTTTTCAGCAGCGTCTGCGAGATGACCGCGCGCAGCGATTCGGACAGCATCGAGCGGACCATTTCCTTTTCCGCGGCGGGGAACACGTCGACCACGCGGTCGATGGTCTTGGCTGCCGATGAGGTGTGCAGGGTGCCGAACACCAGGTGGCCGGTTTCGGCCGCAGTGAGCGCCAGGCGGATGGTTTCGAGGTCGCGCAATTCGCCGACCAGGATCACGTCCGGGTCTTCCCGCAGCGCGGAACGCAGGGCGTTGTTGAACGACAGCGTATGCGGGCCGACTTCGCGCTGGTTGATCAGGCACTTCTTGGACTGGTGCACGAATTCGATCGGGTCCTCGACGGTGAGGATGTGCGAGTACTGGTTCTCGTTGACGTAATCCATCATCGCCGCCAGCGTGGTCGACTTGCCCGAACCGGTCGGGCCGGTCACCAGCACGATGCCGCGCGGCTGGTCGGAAATCTCCTTGAAGATCGCCGGGCAATTGAGTTCTTCCAGCGTCAGCACCTTGGAGGGAATCGTCCGGAACACCGCACCGGCGCCGTATTGCTGGTTGAAGGCGTTGACGCGGAAGCGCGCCAGCGAGGGAATCTCGAACGAGAAGTCGATTTCCAGCGTTTCTTCGTACACCTTGCGCTGGCTGTCGTTCATGATGTCGTACACCATGCGGTGCACATCCTTGTGATCCATCGGCGGCAGGTTGATGCGGCGGATGTCGCCGTTGACCCGGATCATCGGCGGCAGGCTCGATGACAGATGCAGATCGGAAGCCTTGTTCTTGACGGCGAATGCCAGCAGTTCGGAAATATCCACGCGTGCCTCGTTCAGTGTTGGGTGGGGTTTTGGAAGATAATAATCGGAATGGATAACGGCCTGAAAACCCGCGAACTTGAGCCCTTGGCGAGCGTTGCCGGGAGCCCGGCCTGCGAACGTTTGCAGGCGGTGCGGGCGCGTATCGCCGTCGCTGCCCGACAGGCCGGGCGCGATCCCGGAAGCATACGCCTGCTGGCGGTGAGCAAGACCTTCGATGCGGCCGCCGTGCGCGAGATGGCCGCGTGCGGGCAGCGCGCCTTCGGCGAGAATTACGTGCAGGAAGCGCAGGACAAGATGGCGGCGCTGGCCGACCTGCCGCTGGAATGGCACTTCATCGGGCCCATCCAGAGCAACAAGACGCGGCCGATCACGGAGCGGTTCGGCTGGGTGCACAGCCTCGACCGTCTGAAGATCGCCGAACGGCTGTCGGCGCAACGGCCGCCTGGCCTGCCGCCCCTGCAGGTCTGCATCGAGGTCAACGTCAGCGGCGAAGCCAGCAAGGGCGGCGTTGCGCCCGCCGATCTTCCGGCGCTGGCGGATGCCGTGGCGAAGCTGCCCGGCCTGCGCCTGCGCGGGCTGATGGCGATTCCGGCGCCCAGCGCCGATCCGGCCGCGCAGCGCGCCGCGTTCCGCCGCGTGCGCGAAGGGTTCGACGATCTCGTCGCACGCGGGCATCCCCTCGACACCCTGTCGATGGGCATGTCGGCCGACCTCGAAGCGGCCATACTGGAAGGCGCGACCATCGTCCGCGTCGGTACTGCCTTATTTGGATCAAGGACACTTCAAAATGCATAAAGTGAGCTTCATCGGCGGCGGCAACATGGCCGCTGCCATCATCGGCGGGCTGCTTGCCAGCGGCGCCGACCCTGTCGGCATCGAGGTGGTGGAAATCAACGCCGACGCGCGCGCCGCACTGGCCGCGCGTTTCGGCGTCGTCACCCATGCCGGTCTGTCGCAGGCGCGCCTGCACGGTTTGATCGTGCTGGCGGTCAAGCCGCAGTCGCTGCCCGAGGTGGCAGCCGCGCTGGCGCCCCGGATGGCGGGACAGTTGGTGCTGTCGATCGCCGCCGGCGTGCGGGTGGCCGATCTGGCGCGCTGGCTGGGCGGCCACGAGCGCATCGTGCGTGCGATGCCGAACACGCCGGCGCTGGTGCGGGCCGGCATTTCCGGCCTCTACGCTGCGCCGGCGCTGAACGCCGACGCGCGTTCGGACGCCGAGGCGGTGCTGCGCGCCGTCGGCGGCGTGGTCTGGGTGGAAAGCGAAACCCAGCTCGACGCGGTGACGGCAGTTTCGGGCAGCGGCCCGGCCTACGTGTTCTACTGCATTGAATCGCTCGAGGCGGCGGCGGTCGCGCAGGGCCTGGCGTCGCAGACCGCGCGGCAGCTCGCCCTCCAGACCTTCTTCGGCGCGGCCAAGCTGGCGCTGGAATCGGGCGAGGAACCGGCGCTGCTGCGCCAGCGCGTCACCTCGAAAGGCGGCACCACCGAACGCGGCATCGCCGCGCTGGAGGCGGCCGGCGTGAAAGCCGCGTTCGAAACCGCCGTGGATGCCGCCAGCCGGCGCGGCGCCGAACTCGGCGACGAACTGGGGCGGCTTGCATGATCGCCGGCGCCGTGCATTTCCTCATCCAGACGATCGGCAACCTGTTCGCCATCGCGGTGCTGCTGCGCTTCATGATGCAGCTCTTCCGCGTGCCCTTCCGCAATCCCTTTGCGCAGTTCGTCGTCGCACTCACCGATTTTGCAGTGAAGCCCCTGCGCCGGGTGATTCCGGGGGCATTCGGACTGGACTGGGCCTGCCTGGTGCTGGCTTTCCTGATCGAATTCCTGGTCGTCGTTTCCGGCTACTGGCTCGACGGTTTTCCCTTCGCCCTGGCGGGGGGCGGCGTCTGGCCGGTGATGCTGGGACTGGGTGTGCTGCATCTGCTGACCCTGGCCATCTATCTGGTGATCGGGATCACCCTGGTGAGCGCGGTGCTGTCCTGGGTCAACCCGCACACGCCGCTGATGCCGGTGGTACAGGCGCTTTCGGAGCCTTTCCTGCGCCCGATCCGGCGTTTCGTTCCCCTGATCGCCAATGTCGATCTGTCGCCCATCGTGCTGTTCATCGTGTGCCAGCTGGTGCTGATGGTGCCGGTGATGGCGCTGGAGCGCCTCCTGCTTGGCAGCATCTGAGCCGCAGCCGCCCGTCTGGGCGCGCCGCGACGGCGACGCCTGGCTCCTCGATCTGCACGTCCAGCCCGGGGCCAGGTCCACCGAAGCGGTCGGCGAGCACGGCGGCCGCCTGAAACTCAAGATTGTCGCGCCGCCGGTCGATAACAAGGCAAATGCGCATTTGCTCGCCTGGCTGGCTGCGCGCCTGGGGGTGCCGAAGGCCTCGGTGACCCTGGTGCGCGGCGAAACCTCGCGGCAAAAGACCGTGGCGGTGCGCGGGGTGGAGCGCCCTTGGCTCGAAATCGAAAAACAACAGTAAATTCATGAGTGTGCATCTTGAACAGGAAGTTGCCGACTTCAGCGAACGCCGCCTGCGCCTGGCAACCGCCATCACCGACTACGCCAACTGGCTGGACCGCCAGCACGGCATCGACGCCGAGCGCACGCTGCGCCTGACCGACACCGCCGCCAGCCTGCGCCAGGACAAGCTGGTGGTTGCCTTCGTCGCCGAGTTCTCGCGCGGCAAGACCGAGCTCATCAACGCGCTGTTCTTCGCCGACCACGGCCAGCGGCTGCTGCCGTCCGACGCCGGTCGCACCACCATGTGCCCCACCGAGCTGCATTACAACGCCGGCGAGCCGCCGACGCTCGCGCTGCTGCCGATCGAGACGCGCGCGCGCGGCGATTCGCTGGCGCGGCTGAAGCACATGCCGATCGAATGGTGCAAGGTGGCGCTCGACCCGGCCGACCCGCGCCAGCTCGCCGAAAGCCTGAAGAAGCTGACCGAGACGCGGCCGATGCCGGCGGTGGAGGCGATCGAACTCGGCCTCTGGAACGGCGAGGACGAAAGCATGCGCCACCAGTTGCGCGCCGACGGCACGGTGGACGTGCCGACCTGGCGCTACGCCATGGTGAACTACCCGCACCCGTTGTTGCAGGCGGGGCTGACCATACTCGACACGCCCGGCCTCAACGCGCTGGGCGCCGAACCCGAACTCACCCTGTCGGTGATCCCCAACGCGCACGCGGTGATGTACCTGCTCGCCACCGACACCGGGGTGACGCGCTCCGATCTGGAAATCTGGCAGAAGCACGTGCACCGCCACGCCAACTACCACGTCGCGGTGCTGAACAAGATCGACATGCAATGGGACGAGCTCAAGAGCGACGCCGAGGTGCAGGCCAGCATCGAGCGCCAGGCCGAGGAAACCGCGCGCGTGCTCAAGCTGCCGCGCAGCCGCGTGTTCGCGGTGTCGGCGCAGAAGGCGCTGATGGCCAAGATCCGCGGCGACGACGCGCTGCGCGTGCGTTCCGGCATCGAGTCGCTGGAATACCTGCTCGCGCACCAGGTCATCCCGGCGCGGCGCGATATGCTGCACCACGCGGTGAGCCGCGAAGTCAGCGCCATGATCGACGAGAGCCGCAGCGATCTGGCCGCGCGCATCAAGCGCAGCAGCGACGAACTGATCCAGCTCACCCAGCTCTCCGGCAAGAATCGCGAACTGATCGCGCAGACGCGCGCCGCGTTGCAGAAGGAAAAGGAAAGCTACGATGCCACCGCCGAACAGTTCCGCCTGACCCGTAAGATGATGCAGGCGCAGGGCGAGCATCTGCTCGCCAACCTGTCGCAGGACACGCTCGACGCCATCCTCACGGAGGCACGTGCGGCCATGGAGGACAGCTGGACGACGCGCGGCCTGACCAACGGCATCCGCCAGCTCTCCGGGCAGATGAGCGATCGCCTGCAGCAGGCGAGCCAGCTTGCCGACAACATGCTCGACGCGCTGGAACAGGCCTACCTGCGTTTCCACCGCCTGCACAACCTGCCCAAGATGCAGGTGCCGCGGCTGGACCTTTCCGCCTACCGCAACCGGCTGGAAGCCCTGCTGCGCGAGACCGAGCATTTCTGCAAGGATCCCGCCAACCTGATGCTGGAGAAGCGCTTCATGATCCGGCGTTTCTACGCCGGTCTGGCCGAAGAAGCGAAGAAGGCCTTCGATCTGGCGCGGGTGGAGGCCGAACGCTGGCTGCGCATCGCGCTCGATCCGGTGATGACGCGCATCCGCGAGCACAAGCAGTATCTCGACACCCGCCTGAACAATCTGCAGCGCATCCTGGAAAACATGGGCACGCTGCATGGCCGCATGGGCCAGATCAAGGAAGAAATCGGCGCGCTGCGGCAGGACAAGACCGAACTCGGCCGCATCGCCGAGGCGCTCGCCGCCTGATCGGAGCCGGCTCAGCCGTTCAGGCGGCCGAGCAGTGTTGCCGTCTTTTCGGGATCGGTATTCTTCAGCAGCCGCAGCGCGGCCGGCGTGACCTCTTCCACATGGGATTTCAGCACCTGCTGCTTCACCTGCAGCAGGCTGGCCGGGTGCATCGAGAACGAGCGCAGGCCCAGGCCCAGCAGCAGACGCGTCAGCAGCGGGTCGCCCGCCATTTCCCCGCAGACCGATACCGGCTTGCCGGCCTTTGCGCCGGCGCGGATGGTGTGCTGGATCAGATTCAGCACGGCCGGATGCAGCGGGTCGTACAGGTGGGCGACGCTGTCGTCGGCGCGGTCGATCGCCAGCGTGTACTGGATGAGATCGTTGGTGCCGATGGAGAGGAAATCGAGCTGCTCGGCGAAGAAAGTGGCCGACAGCGCGGCGGCGGGCACCTCGATCATGCCGCCGACCGGGATGCCGTCGTCGAACTTCAGACCATCCTTCCGCAGCGAGGCCTTGGCTTCGTCGATGCGTTGCAGGGTCTGTCGCAGTTCGACGAAACTGGCCAGCATGGGGATGAGCATGCGCACGCGGCCATGCTTCGACGCACGCAGGATCGCGCGCAACTGGGTGTGGAACAGGCCGGGCTCGGCGAGGCACAGGCGGATCGCGCGCAGGCCCAGTGCCGGGTTGTCGGCGACGGTGTGGCCCCACGGCGCCTGCTTGTCGGCGCCGAGGTCGAGCGTGCGGATGGTGACGGGCTTGCCGTCGAGCGCTTCGGCCACCGCCTTGTAGGACGCGTACTGCTCGTCCTCGGTCGGCAGGTCGTCGCGGTTGAGGAAGAGAAATTCGCTGCGGAACAGCCCGATGCCGTGCGCGCCGGCAGATTTCACCGCGTCGATGTCGTCGAGCAGTTCGATGTTCGCCATCAGCTCCACCGCCGTGCCGTCGAGCGTGGCGGATTTGCTGGTCTTGAGGCGTTTAAGCTTGTCGGTGTCGATGCGCCACTGGTTCTGCCGCAGCCGGTATTCGGCCAGCACCGCCTCGTCCGGGTTGACGATGACCACGCCGTCGCGGCCGTCGACGATGAGGAGGTCGTGGTCGCGGATCAGGCCGCGCGCATTGTGCAGCGCCATCACCGACGGCATCGCCATGCTGCGTGCAAGGATCGCGGTATGCGAGGTGGCGCCGCCAAGATCGGTGACGAAGGCGGCGAAGTGCACGTTCTTGAAGATCACCATGTCGGCCGGCGTCAGCTCGTGCGCGACCAGGATGCGTTCGCTGTCGAAGTCGACGTCCAGCGGCAGATGGCTGGGGTGGCCGAGCAGGGCCTTGAGCACGCGCTGCACCACCTGCACCACGTCCTCCTGGCGGCTGCGCAGGTAGGCGTCGTCGATTTCCTCGAAGCGCGCGACCAGCGCCTCCATCTGCTGCGCCAGCGCCCATTCGGCGTTGCACTGGGTTTCGCGGATCAGGCGCTTGGGTTCCTCGGCGATCATCGAATCGCCGAGGAACATCAGGTGCATGTCCAGAAACGCCAACAGTTCGGCGGGTGCGCTGGCCGGGATGTGGCCGCGCAGGGTTTCCAGTTCGGCGCGGGTGGCGAGGATGGCCTCGTCGAAACGCGCCAGTTCGTCCTTGATGTACTTCTTGTCGAGCATGTACTGCGGCACCTCGACGCGCGCGCTCGACGCGAGGTGCGCGTAGCCGATGGCGATGCCGCCGGAGACGCCGATGCCGTGCAGACTGAAACTCATGCCAGTTCTTCCCCGAAACCGCTCTGGATCAATTCGGCCAGCGCGTCGATGGCGGCCACTTCGTCCGTGCCTTCGGTTTCCAGCGTCACCGTGCTGCCCCTGGCGGCGGCGAGCATCATCACGCCCATGATGCTCTTGGCATTGATGCGGCGGCCGTTGCGCGACATGTGGACGCTGCTCGAGAATTTCGACGCGAGTTGCGTGAGCTTGGCCGACGGGCGTGCGTGCAGCCCGAGTTTATTGACGATTTCAACGTCCCGTTGCTGCATGGCACATGCTTTCCGAAATGTGGTTGATGCTGTTGCGGCCGCCTTCGACGATGCGTTCGACGAGTTGCGGCAAGGTCAGCGTGTCGCGGTAGTTCAGCGCCTTCAGCAGCATGGGCAGATTGACCCCGGAGACGCCTTCGATGTGCGCGGGTTCGAGCATGCGGCACAGCGTGTTGCTGGGCGTGGCGCCGTACATGTCGGTCAGCACCAGGATGCCGTCGCCGGGCTGGTCGTTGAACGCGGCCAGTTCGTCCAGGCGGGCCTGCAGGACTTTCTGCCGCTCGTCCGGGTCGGCGTGACCGATGAAATCGAGTGTGGCGAGCGCGCGCGGGTGGGTGCCGAGCACGTGAACCGCGCATTCGACCAGACTGTCGGCGAGCGAGCCGTGGGCGACGATGAGGATGCCGATCATTGCGTGAACGTCAGACCAAAAACAGCATTCTAGCGCGCAAGACCGCGCACTTCCCTCACCCCAAGCCTCTCCCCTTGCGGGAGAGGGGGCAAACGCCAAGCCCAAACCGATTAACGAAGCCGCGCCTGCATCGCGGGCGAAACATGCAATTTGCCGGCCGCATCCACCGCCAGATAGTCCGTGATGCCCAGTCTGCCTGCCATGTCCGCCAGCCTGCCGGCGCCGCCGATGAACAGCGGCTTGGACAATGCATCCGAGCGGGTGCCGGCATGCGCGCCCGAGACCAGGATGGTCACTGACTGCATGCCGGTGGCGGGGTAGCCCGTGCGCGGGTCGATGAGGTGGCTGTAGCGCCTGCCGCCCACCTCGAAATAACGCTGGTAGTCGCCCGAGGTGCCGATGGCCTCGCCGTCGCGCAAATCCAGCGTCGCCAGGGCGCCCGGGTGGCGCGGATGCTGGATGCCGATGCGCCATGGACGGTCGTCGTGCTGCCCCAGCGCGATCACGTTGCCGCCGATGTTCACCAGCGCGTTCCGGATGCCGTACCGTTTCAGGATTGCAACGGCGTCGTCCAGCGCGCGACCCTTGGCGTAGCCGCCGAGGTCGAGTTGCACCGCCGGGTTCGTGCTCGACACCGCGTCGCCGGCGATGACCAGATCGGCCATGCGCGGCTGTTTCGCCACCCAGTCGGCGATCGCGCCGGCCGCCGGCACCCGCGCCTGCGGCGTGTCGGCGTGGAACCCCCACAGCGCGATCAGACCGCCGATGGCCGGGTCGAACAGTTCGTCCGACTGCGCCGCGAGCGCCTGCGCATCGCGCAGCATCGCGGCGAGTTCGGGGGTCACCGTGTGGCGCTCGCCTTTTGCCAGCGCCGCGTTCAGCCGCGACAGCGCACTCGGTTGCCAGGCGTGCAGGGTGCGGTGCAGGCGGTCGAAGTGCGCCAGCACCGCGTCGGTCGCCGCGCGCGCCTGCGCGTCCGGCGCGTCGATCACGCTCACCTCGACCAGCGTGCCGAAGACGTAGGCTTGCTGCTGGTGGAGCGGCGGCGGGCTGCAGGCCGACAGGACGAGCAGCAGGTACGCCGCCCACAGGGCGCGGGTCAGGCGCACGTGCGCTCGATCGCGGCGACGAACTGCGCCGCCACGTCGTGCCCGGTCTGCGCCGCGATTTCCTGGAAGCCGGTGGGACTGGTGACGTTGATCTCGGTCAGGCAGTCGCCGATCACGTCGAGGCCGGCGAGGAAGATGCCCTGCGCTTTCGCCCAGGGCGCGACGGCGGCGGCGATCTCGTTGTCGCGGCTGGACAGCAGCTGCGCGCGCGCGCTGCCGCCGGCGGCGAGGTTGCCGCGTGTTTCACCGGCCTTGGGAATGCGCGCCAGCGCGAAGGGTACGACTTCGCCGTCGATGATCAGGATGCGCTTGTCGCCCTCGCTGATCTCGGGCAGGTAACGCTGCGCCATGATGGCGCGGCGGCCCTTGCGGGTGAGCGTTTCGAGGATGACGTTGCGGTTGGGGTCGGCGATGCCCAGCCGGAAGATGCCGCTGCCGCCCATCTCGGTGAGCGGCTTGACGATGATGTCGCCGTGCTCGATGAGGAAAGCCTCGATCTCGACGGCCTGCGCGGCGACCAGGGTGGGCGCGATGAACTGCGGGAAGTTCAGGATCGCGAGTTTTTCGTTGAAGTCGCGCAGCGCGGACGGCTTGTTCAGTACGCGCGCGCCGTTGGCCTCGGCCACCCCGAGCAGATGCGTGGCGAGCAGGTAATCGGTATCGACCGGCGGGTCGGTGCGCATGACGACGGCGTCGAAATCGGCGAGCGGGGACTCGCGCCGGCGCACCACGCGAAACCAGTCGTCCTCGGGAAGCACGTCGAGCACGTCGCAATCCGCGCAGGCGACACCCAGGCGAACATAGAGCTGGCCGGCTTCGCAGGCGTGCACGGCGTGGCCGCGCGCCGTGGCCGCGCGCATCATTGCCACCGAACTGTCCTTGTAGGGCTTGAGGCTGTCCAGCGGGTCGACGACGAACAGCAGCTTCATGCAGCGACCGCTTCTTCGCTTGCGTTCAGGGCTTCGTCGAGCTCGATGCTGGCGGCCAGCATCGCCAGCCGCGCGATCACGCCGTAGGCATAAAAACGGTTTGGCGCGGCGTCCGGGTTGGCGCCGCGGTCGGGGGTGAAGCAGGTGGTGTCGAAGGCGAGCGGCACGAAGTGCATGCCGGGACTGTTGAGGTTCTCGTCGGCGCCGCGCCCGGTGTGCACACGGTAGAAGCCGCCGATGACGAAATGGTCGAGCATGTACACGACCGGTTCGGCGACGGCCTCGTTGATGCTCTCGAAGGTGTACACGCCTTCCTGGATCAGCACCTCGCTGACCTCGATGCCTTCCTTGCCGACCGCCATCTTGTTGCGCTGCTTGCGGTTGAGTTCGCGCACGTCGTCGGGCGATTTCACCGTCATGATGCCCATGCCGTAGGTGCCGGCGTCGGCCTTGACGATGACGAAGGGCGGCTGGTCGATGCCGTACTCGTCGTACTTGGCCTGGATGCGCGCGAGCAGTTTTTCGACCTTGTCGGCGAGGCAGTCCTCGCCCTGGCGGGCGTGGAAGTCGATCTTGCCGCACTGGTCGAAGTAGGGGTCGATCAGCCAGGGGTCGATGTTGACCATCCGCGCGAACTCGTGCGCGACGTCGCGGTAAGCGGCGAAGTGGCGCGACTTGCGGCGCGTGGCCCAGCCCGCGTGCAGCGGCGGCATGATGGTCTGGGCTATGTCCTTGAGGATGTCCGGCACCCCGGCGGAGAGATCGTTGTTGAGCAGCACCGCGCAGGGATCGAAATCGGCCAGCCCGATGCGGTCGCCCTTGCGCACCAGCGGTTCCAGCGTGAGACGGCCGCCGGCCGGCAGTTCCAGGGTGGTCGGCTGGGTGATCTCGGGGATCAGCGTGCCGATGCGCACGATGAGCCCGGTCTGGCGCAGGATATGCGCGAGCACCGCCACGTTCTGCAGGTAGAAGGTGTTGCGCGTGTGGTTCTCGGGGACCAGCAGCAGGCGCTGCGCGTCGGGGCAGATTTTCTCGACCGCGCCCATCGCCGCGTGGATCGACAGCGACATGAAGGCCGGGTTGAGGTTGTTGAAACCGCCGGGAAACAGGTTGGTGTCCACCGGCGCCAGCTTGAAACCGGCGTTGCGGATGTCGACCGAGGTGTAGAAGGGCGCGGCCTGCTCCTTCCATTGCTGGCGGAACCAGTGCTCGATGGTCGGCTGGGCGTCGAGCAGACGCTTTTCCAGTTCGAGCAGCGGGCCGGTGAGTGCGGTAGTGAGGTAAGGGACCATACAATGCGCCTTGTGGTAACCGTTCCATTTTAGTGCGCTCCCACCATGTTCGACATTGTTTTGTATCAGCCCGAGATTCCGCCCAATACCGGCAACCTCATCCGGCTCACGGCCAATACCGGCTGCCGGCTGCATCTGGTCGAACCGCTGGGTTTCGACCTGTCGGACAAGCAGGTCGCGCGCGCCGGGCTGGATTACCACGACATGGCCTGCGTGCACGTGCATGCCGACTGGGCAACGGTGCGCACCGCGCTCGCCGGCCAGCGCTGGTTCGCGCTGACCACCAAATCCAGCCGGTTGCACGCATGCGCGGATTTCCTGCCGGGCGATGTGCTCGTGTTCGGGCCCGAATCGCGCGGCCTGCCGGCCGGCATCCTCGCGGAATTCGATCCCGACCGGCGGCTGCGCTTGCCGATGCTGCCCGGATCGCGCAGCATGAACCTGTCGAACGCGGTGAGTGTGGCGGTGTTCGAGGCCTGGCGGCAGAACGGATTCGAGGGGGGCGTCTGAATGAACGGACTGGAATGGCTGGAAGCGGCGAGCTACGTCGTCACCATCGTCGGCCTGCCTTTTGCCATCGCGGTGTATCTCATCGACCAGCGGCGCGAACGGCAGAACGAGGAGGAGGAAATCTTCCTGCGCCTGTCCGACGAGTACGCCGACTTCATGCGGCTGGTCATCGACAATGCCGATCTGAACCTGCTGTCGCCCGACGACAAGGGCGGGCTCAGCGAGGAGCAGCACGAGCGCAAGCGCGCCCTGTTCGCCATTCTCGTCAGCCTGTTCGAGCGCGCCTACGTGCTGGTGTACGAAGACGCCATGAGCCGGCAGCAGCAGCGCCTGTGGCAATCCTGGACGGACTACATGCACGAATGGTGTCAGCGCGCCGATTTCCGCGCCGCGCTGCCGGCGCTGCTGCACGGCGAGGATCCGGGTTTCGTCGCCACCATCGGGCGCATCGCGGAGGAGGCGGCGAACAGGTCCTAGGCGGTTTCCAGCGCGGTCTCGTGCAGCCAGTCGATCAGCGCCTCCAGCGGAAGCGGATGGCTGAGGTGATAGCCCTGTGCCTGGTCGCAGCCGATTTCCCTTAATGCATCGAGCGTCCTGGCATCCTCCACGCCCTCCGCGATGACGCCGAGGCCGAGGTTGTGCGCGAGCGCGACGGTGGAGCGGACGATGATCGCGTCCTGCGTGTTGTCGCACATGTCGAGCACGAAGGAGCGGTCGATCTTCAGGGCCTTGAGCGGCAGCTGGCGCAGGTAGGCGAGCGAGGAGTAGCCGGTGCCGAAATCGTCGACGGCGATGGCGATGCCGAGGTCGGCGATGACGCGCAGGACCGCGCCGGCGCTGTCCGGATCCTGCATCAGCGCGGTCTCGGTCAGTTCCAGTTCGATTTCCCCGTACGGTACGCCGTGCTGGTCGATGGCCTGCCGGAGATGCGCGGCGAACCGGCTGTCGAGCAGATTGCGGGCGGACAGGTTGATCGCAACCGGCTGCAGGTAGCCGAGTTTGCGCAGCCGCTGCTTGTCGGCGAGCGCCAGGTCCAGGATGGCGTGCGTGAACGGATGGATGACCTCGTTCATCTCCGCTAGGTGGATGAACGAGGCGGGATACAGGAGCCCGAGCCGGGGGTTGCGCCAGCGCACCAGGGCCTCGAAGCCCGTGACGCGGCGGGTGGCGAGATCGATCTTGGGCTGGTAGTGCAGCACCAGCTCGCCGTTTTCCACCGCGTGCGCGAGTTCCACCGCCAGCGCGAGGCGCTCCGGGCTGTAGGTGTCGAAGCTGCGGTCGTATACGACCACCCCGGTGCCGAGCTTCTTCGCCTGGTACATGGCGACGTCGGCGGCGCGCAGCAGGTCGTGGCTGGTCTCGCCGTGTTCGGGATGGAAGGTAACGCCGATACTGGCGCCGATCTGCAGGGCGATGCCCTGGATCATGAAGGGCTGGCGCAGGGATTCGTTGACGCCGCGGGCCAGGGCGCTGGCCTCGGCCTGGCTGGCGATGCCGGTGAGCAGAATGGCGAATTCGTCGCCGCCCAGGCGGCAGACGAGCGCGTCCCGGCCCGCCAGGCTCTGTTCGATGCGCGGGCCGATCTGCGTCAGCAACATGTCGCCGACGTGATGGCCGAGGGTGTCGTTCACTTCCTTGAAGCGGTCCAGGTCGAGCAGCATGAGCGAGGTGGCCGTGCCGGGCGCGCGCGCGATGCGCTCGGCGAATTCCGTGTGCAGCACGGCGCGGTTGGGCAGGGCGGTCAGGCTGTCGTAGCGCGCCTGGAAGGCCAGGCTGACGACGTGCCGCGAGTTGGCGATGGCGAGCGCGACGGTGTTGCCGAAGGCGTTGAGGGTGTCGAGCTCGCTTTCGTTGAACGCGTGGCGTTCGCCGAACACCACGTTGAGGCTGCCCAGCGCACGCTCGTGATAGATCATCGGGATCACCACGCCGGTGTGCAGGCCGGCGGCGGCGAGGGCAGCGCGCAGATGCGGCGGGATGCGCGGGTCGTCCGCGCAATCCTCGCTGATGTACAGACGCTTGTCGTCGATGGCCATGCCGCTCAGGCTGCCGGCGAGCGGGAGCTTGTCGCCCAGGCGCATCAGGTTGTCGCTGAAGCCGCGACTGGCAGCCAGTTCCAGGGTGCGGTCGTCCTGGTCCAGCAGATAGATCGCGATGTTGGGCGCACGGCTCAGCCCCTGCAGGGCGTCCATCGCTTCGCGCAGGATGTCGTCGAGCGCGAGCGAGGCGTGGATGCGGTTGGACAGCTGGTTGATGAGGCGCAGGTTCTCGTTGCGCTCGATCAGCGCCTGGCGCGACTGCGTCAGTTCGCGCTCGACCTGCTTGCGCTGGGTGGTGTCGCGCACGGTGGCGAGAATGTGGGATTCGCCGCCGATCATCACGCTGTTGAGCGTGACTTCCGCGTCGAAGCAGGTACCGTCGAGTTTCATGTGGCGCCATTCGAAGAACTGCGTCCGGCCTTCGCAGGCGGCCGCGATCAGCGCCAGTGCCTTGTCCCGCGAGGATTGGCCGCCCGGCTGGAATTCGGGCGAGAAACGGTAGGGCGTGGTGCCGACGATGTCGCCGCGCGCGCAGCCGAACATGTCCAGCGTCGCCGGGTTGCAATCGACGAACAACTCGCCCTTCATCAGGAAAATGCTGTCGCCGGCGTGCTCGAACAGCGTGCGGTAGCGTGCTTCGCTGTCGCGCATGCTGGCGCGGGCCTCTTCGTGCTCGGACAGGTCGGCGGCAATGCCGAGAAAGCCCTCGATCCGGCCATCCGGGCCGCGCAGGGCCGTCGTCGACAAGCGCACCGGGAAGCGGCTCCCGTCTTTGCGCACGTAGGTCCACTCGCGTTCCTCGGCCTCGCCGCGTCGTGCCTTGGCGACGAACACGTCGAAACCGGGCGAGACGAGCGTGCTGAATTCCGCGCTGAGCTCCATGGCGCGCTGGCGGACTTCGTTGGGGTCGTGAAAGATGGCCGGCGTGACCTGCCCGACGACTGCGTCGGCGCGGTAGCCGAGCATGCGCTGCGCGGCCGCATTGAAACTGACGATGGTACCCGCGGTATCGGTGGAGATGATGCTGTATTCGGCGGCATCCAGCACGGCTTGGCGCCATGCCGACAGGCGCGAAACGGCATCGCTGGTCTCGGCCTGGCGCGCGAGCGCCCGGCGATACGTCCAGGTCGCGCCCAGCAGGAACACGGCGAGCAGCGCAGTGGGCAGCAGCAGGCGTTGCAGCCAGTCGACGATGACCAGAGCCCAGGGCGTGAAGGCGCCGGCGAGCAGCCCGTACTCGGGAATGCGCTCGTAGACGAGAAGAAACCGGCTGCCCAGGCGCGGGAAATAGATGCTCGTGACCCCCCTGGGCAGCCGGATGGCGCGCAACTGCTCGAGCGTGGCGGGGGCCACGGTGCGGCCGAACGTATCCCGGACGGCGCGTTCGCGCAGATGTCTGGGCAGCGGGTGCAGATACTGCACATAGCCGTCGTCGCGCAGCAGGCCGGTCGTGACGCCGGGCGGCAGGACCACGTTGGCGAGCAGCGTGGTGCCGCCGCCATTGAGACGATAGCCCGCCGTCATGACCGCGACGGTCTTTCCCTGCGCGTCCACGATGGGCGTGCGCACCGGAATCACCCACTGTTTGAGCGCGGGCATGTAGTAGGGCCGGCCGATCTGCAACCCCCCGGTTTTCAGGCTCGCCAGGAAACTGTCGCGCGTTTCCGCCTGGCGGGCGAGATTCGGCAGGGGCGCGCCATCCGGTACGCGGCTGACGAGTACCAGCTGACCGTCCGGCCGGGCCAGCCCGAAGCCGGCCATGCCAGGGTCGATCGCCTCCATGCGGTCGATGAGTGCGCGGCCGCGTGCGGGCGTTTCCAGTGCGCCGGCGGCGATCAGTTCGTTCCCCGCACTCTTCAGCACCAGTTCGTAGTTTTTCAGCGTGTTGCGGGTGTTCTGGACCAGGATGCTGTTGATGTAGCGCAACTGGTTCTCGGCATCGCGGCGGGTGTCAGACCAGTGCCAGGCGACCGCAATCAGATAGCTCAGCACGAGAAACCCGACCAGCATGACGAACATGCCGCGCATGGGTTTCACGTTATGGCTGGGGCGAGGCGGGGTATCCATGAATCCGGCTTTATATCTTGGCTGGTCGATCCGCTTGGACGCATGCTCGAACAATAGGCGGTATAACGGGCGATGTATCGCAAGACTGTAATCCGGAAAACCTTTTTCCCGTTGCGGGATCAGAACTCTGCCTTGATTTCCCGGTTCAGCAGCGCATCCACCGCCTGCGCGGCAGGGAGGCCGTCGTAGAGAATGCGGCAGACCGCGCGGGTGATCGGCATCTCGACGCCGAGTTCGGCGGCGAGCGCGTCGACCTCGCGCGCGGTGGGCACGCCCTCGGCGACGTGACCGAGTTCGGCGAGGATGGCGTCGAGCGCCTGGCCGTACGCGAGCCTGAGGCCAACCTGGCGGTTGCGCGACAGATCGCCGGTGGTGGTGAGGATGAGGTCGCCCAGGCCGGACAGCCCCATGAAGGTCTCGAAATGCCCGCCGAGCCTGACCCCGAGCCGGGTCATCTCGGCGAGCCCGCGGGTGATGAGGGCGGCGCGCGCGTTGTGGCCGAGCTGCAGGCCGTCGCAGATGCCGGCGGCGATCGCCATGACGTTCTTCAGTGCGCCGCCGACCTCCACGCCGATCACGTCGTCGTGGGCGTAGATGCGCAGGCGTTGTCCCGACAGCGCTTCGGCCAGCCGGCGTGCCAGCGCGGCATCGGTCGAGGCCAGCGTGAGCGCGGTGGGGTAGCCGCGCGCGACTTCAAGCGCGAAGCTGGGCCCCGACAGCACACCGGTGCGTGCCGCGGGCAGCAGTTCGGCGACCAGCTGATGGGGCAGCTTTCCGCTGCCGGGTTCGAACCCCTTGCACACCCAGACCAGCGGCGGCAGTGCCGGGCGGCGCGCCAGCGCTTCGAGCGTGGGGCGCAGGCCGTGGCTGGGGACGGAAACGACGATCAGTTCGGCCGCGGCAGCGGCGGCATCGAAATCCGCCTCGAAGGCGAGCGCATCGGGCAAGGGGCAGCCAGGCAGGTAGCGCGCGTTCACGCGGTGCATGCGCATGGCGTCGAGTTCGGCGGCGTTGCGTCCCCACAGCACGACGTCGTGCTGTGGCGCCCAGTGCGCGGCGAGCGCGGTGCCCCAGGCGCCCGCGCCCAGTATCGCGAGCTTCATTCGCCCCACACCTCGTAGGACGGCAGCCATCCGGCGAGGCCGTCGCGATGCTTCACCGGCAGCCAGCCGTAGGCATCGGGCTCGCCCGTCACGTTCAGCAGCACGCCGTGCGCGGCGCGGAACACGACGTCGGCGTCGGCGCGCGGCTGCTTGCGCACCGCGCTCGATTCGGGCTTGACCATGACGCTGCGGGCACCGCCGAGCGCGGCCTTCTCGATCCAGGCGAGCCGGCCGCCGGGGTCGCGCACCTTGACCCAGGCATCGGTGTCGACCACGACTTCGAGCGGCAGGCCGGGGCCGGCCACCGCCACCTTGTCGGCTGCGGTCGAGGGGGCGTCATACAGCAGGGCGGCGCGGCCGGTGCTGCGATAGTCCAGCGCGTGGGCCGGCGCGGCCAGCGCGAGCAGCAGTCCGGCGAGGAAGGGCCTGGCGATCAATGCGTTTGCGCGGGGGCGGCCTGCTGCTGCTGCGCCTGCTGTTGCTGCATGAACAGGGCCTCGAAATTGACCGGGTTCAGCAGCAGCGGCGGGAAGCCGGCGCGGACCACCACGTCGGAGATGGTTTCGCGCAGGTAGGGGAAGACGATGTTGGGGCAGCCGATGCCGAGCACCATGGGCATCTGATCGGCGGGCACGTTCTGGATGCGGAAGATGCCGGCCTGGGTGCACTCGACCAGGAACATGGTCTTGTCGGCGACTTTCGCGGTGACGGTCACGGTGATGGTGGTGTGGAACACGTCGGGTCCGAGCGCCTTGCTTTCGGTCGACATGTTGACGTCCATCTGCGGCGCGTCGCGTTCCATGAAGATGGCCGGCGCGTTCGGCACCTCGACCGACAGGTCCTTGACGTAGAGTTTCTCGATGTTGAATACGGGTTGCAGATCGTCGGCCATGGTGTCTCCCTGGATAAGAAAGCCGGAGCTTCAGGCTCCGGGATATGGTTGCTGTCCAAACAAGCTTTGCGCCATTTTACACGCGCTTCAGTGAACGCCCTGTGACGCAAGCCAGCGTTTCAGCGAGGACGCATCCATGGCGCCGGACACGCGCGCGGCCTCCGCGCCGTTCCTGAACAGGATCAGGCTGGGGATGCCCTTGATGTGGTGGCGCATCGAGACCTGCGGCCAGGCCTCGGTGTCGACCTTGGCGAAACGCACGCGGCTGGCCATCTCGCCCGCTACCTGCTGGAACACCGGCGCCATCATCTTGCACGGGCCGCACCAGTCGGCCCAGAAGTCGACCAGGACAGGCAGTCCGGCTTTCGCGATGAAACGGTCGAAGCTGTCGGCGCTGAGGTCGACCGGTTTGCCGGGCAGCAGCGGTGCGCCGCATTGGCCGCATTTGGGCGCGTCGGCCAGACGGTCGTCGGGGACGCGGTTGACGGCGAGGCAGTGGGGGCAGGCGAGTTCCATGGCGATTCCCTTGAAGCGAACGAGATGGGCTTCAGATGGGGCGCGGCAGGCGGAAAATCAAGACGCGCACGGCAGGCCGGGAGGCTGCCGTGCGGAGGGATCAACCCGCGTTCAGCAGCGGCACCAGTTCGCCGGCGGCATCCAGCGCCGAGGTGTCGTCGAAGCCGCCGACGTGGGTGTCGCCGACGAATACCTGCGGCACGGTGCGACGGCCGGTGCGGGCGACCATCTCGTCCTGTCTGGCCGGGTCGAGGTCGATGCGGATCTTCTCGATTTCGGCTACGCCGCGGCTCTTGAGCAGCCGCTCGGCGGCGACGCAGTAGGGGCAGACGGCGGTGCAATACATCACGACTTTTTGCATCGGGGTTCCTTACTTCTTCTTCCGGTTGACGGGCAGATTGGCACGTTCCCACGCGACGATACCGCCCGCGAGGTTGTACACGGTCTCGAATCCGGCCTTTTTCAGCACGCCGCAGGCACGCGCCGAGCGCTGGCCGCTCTGGCAACTGACGAGCACGGGCTTGTCCTTGTACTTGTCGAGTTCGTTCAGCCGGCCGGCCAGCTGGCCGAGCGGAATGTGCCTGGCCTTGGGGATGTGCCCGGACTCGAATTCGCTGGGCTCGCGCACGTCGAGTATCAGGGCATCGTCGTTGAAAAGCCGGGTGGCCTTCAGGGTGTCGGCCTGCTCGAAGCCGGCTACGCGGCCGCCGACGAAGGACCACAACAGCATGGCGCCGGAAACCGCCGCCACCGCCACCAGCATCCAGTTGGCCTGGAAAAATTGGACGTCCATGCGTGGTCTCCGCTTAGAGGCCGCAGCCCTGCTTGACGCCGGCCTTTTTCAGCATGATGTCCATCGGGCAGAAACGGGTGATGCCGGACTGGAACAGGTTGAAACCGACGAAGGCGGTGAACCACAGCCAGGACAGCTGGGTCATGTCCACGCTGCCGGAGAAATGGGCCAGCGCCAGCGACAGCATGATGAAGAATCCGGCGATGATGCGGACAAGGCGTTCAACGGTCATGATCGACTCCTGGGAAACGGAATGGGGATGATAAGGGCGCGCGGCGGTTTATCAAGCCTCCGGCGCGCCGCGCTTCTGCCAGATGTAATACAGCAGGGGAATCACGATCAGGGTGAGCGCGGTGGAGGCGAAGGTGCCGAAGATCAGCGATACCGCCAGGCCGCCGAACACCGGGTCGGTGATCATGATGGCCGAGCCGAGGATGATGGCGAGCGCAGTGAGCAGGATCGGCCGCAGGCGCACCGCGCCGGCCTCGATCACCGCTTCCTTGAGGCCGTAGCCCTGGGCGCGGTAATCGACGATGAAGTCGATCAGCAGCAGCGAGTTGCGGACCACGATGCCGGCCAGCGCGATGACGCCGATCATCGAGGTGGCGGTGAAGGCCTGGCTGGTGGCCCAGTGGCCGGGGAATACGCCGACCAGGGTCAGCGGAATCGCGCCCATCACGATCATCGGCATGACGAAGGACTTGTAGTAGCCCACCAGCAGCAGGTAGATGAACACCAGCGCGATGATGAAGGCCGAGCCGAGGTCGCGGAACACGTCCAGCGTCAGGCGCATTTCGCCGCCCCACAGCAGGTGGGTGTCGGTGACGTCGTCGGCGTCCGCCTGGGTGAAGCCGAGGTTGCCGGTCCTGAAGCGCACGCCGTTGGACAACACCTGGCCGTCGAGCATCTTGTCGAGCGCGAGCACCGCGTACACCGGGCTGGAGGTGATCATCTCGCCGCCGACCATGACCATGGGGTGCTGGTCGCGGTCGTAGATGGGCTTGCCGTAGGGGACGGTTTCGACCGTGGCCACCGCGCCGAGCGGCACCTGCTTGCCCATCGTGTTGGTGAGGCGCAGCGCCAGCAGCGATTCGGGCGACTGGCGCTCGGCACGCGGCAGGCGCACCACGATGTTGACCGGATCGCGCGCCGAATCCACGTGCACCGAGCCGATCGTCAGCCCCGACACGTAGTCGCGCAGCAGCTTGCCGACCTGGCCGGCGACCACGCCCGAGAGGGCGGCCTTCTCGTGGTCCACGTGCACGGCGAAGGACTGCATGGTGGCGGTCACCGAATCGTCGGCGTTGATCATGCCGTAGACCGATTCGAAGGCCTTCCGCACGTCGGGTGCCGCGCCGCGCAGTTTCTCGTAGTCGGGCCCGTACAGCTCGGCCAGCACCTGCGCCTGCACCGGCGGGCCGGGCGGGGTTTCGTAGAGCTTGATGCGTGCCTGCGGGAAAGCCGCGCGCAGCGGCTTGAGCGTGTCGTTGAGCGCCTGGACGATCTCGTGCGAGGAGGTCGAGCGGTGATGCTTGTCGACCAGGTTGACGCGGATCTGCGCCAGGTTGTCGCCGCGCTTGATGAGGTCGCCGCGTACCAGCGCCGCGAAGTCGATGGGTGCGGTGATGCCGAGGAAGGTCTGGTAGTCGGTGACGTAGCGGTTCTGCGCCAGCACCTCGCCCACCGCACGCGCGGTGCGGTCGGTTTCTTCCAGCGTGGTGCCGGCCGGGGTGTCGATTTCCACCAGGAAGGTGTTGGTGTTGTCGTTGGGCAGCATCTTGAGCTCCACGCCCAGTGCCGACAGCGGTCCGTTCATGCCCGAAGGCCGGATGAACTGCCAGGCCGGCATCAGCATGGCGAGCACCAGCAGGCCGAGCACCGCCAGGAACATCAGGTTGCGGCGGCCGCGGTTCTCGATGAAGGGCGTGACGGCCTGGACGTAGGCGCGGTGTAGCGGGTCGGTCTGGTGCGCGCCGGTCTCTTCCAGGCTTTCCTTGCGCGCGAGTTCGCTCCGCGCGGCTTTTTTCTGCAGCCACAGGTTGGTTGCCCACGGCACCACGATGTAGGCGATCAGCAGCGAGGCGATCATCGCCACCGGTACGTTGAACGGGATCGGCAGCATGAACGGGCCCATCATGCCGGTGACGAAGGCCATCGGAATGAAGGCCAGGATGACGGCGATGGTGGCGATGTTGGTCGGGTTGCCGATTTCGTTGGTGGCCTGGATGACCACGTCCTTGAAATCGCGGTCGCCGATGCCGTGGTGCAGATGGCGGTGGATGTTCTCCACCACCACGATGGCGGCATCGACCAGCAGGCCGAGCGACAGGATCAGCGCGAACAGCGTGATGCGGTTGATGGTCTGGCCGGCGAACAGGCCGATGGTCAGCACCACGAACAGGATCAGCGGCACCGTCAGGGTGACGATGCCGGCTTCGCGCCAGCCGAGGAAGAACACCAGGATCACGACCACCGAACCGATGGCGATGCCGAGGTGCTCGACCAGGGTGTTGACCGCGTCGTTGGCGCGCGCGCCGTCGTCGCGGGTCACCGCTACCGAGATGTCGGCGGGGATGGCCTGGCGTTTCAGTTGTTCCAGCTTGGTCAGCACAGCGTCGGCCACCACCACCGCATTGGTGCCGGCTTTCTTGGCGATCGCCAGGGTGACGGCCGGGGCTTCGCCGTGCGCCGCATGCTTGCCGGCGGCGGGGCCGTAGGCGAAGCGCGTGCTTTCGTCCGTTTCCAGGGGGCCGTCCACGATGGTCGCCACGTCCTTGAGGAACACCGGCCGGCCGTTGGGCGCGCCGATGACGATGTTGCCGACTTCTCGCGCGCTGCCCAGGAAGCCCTGCACGCGCAGGGGCGCGACGCGGTTGTTGTTCACCAGTTCGCCGGCGGGCACGGAGACGTTCTGGCCCTGCAGCATCCTGTCCACCTGGTCGAGCGCGATGCCGCTGGCGGCGAGCTTGGCGGGCGAGATCAGGACGTTGACCGCGCGTTGCGCGCCGCCGACGATCTGGGTGAATGACACGCCCGGTACGTTGCGCAGATGTTCGAGCATGCGGGTGGCCACCTGGCGGATCTGCAGGTCGTCGAGGGTGGCGGACGACAGCGTCAGCGTCATGATCGGCACGTCGTCCACGTTGATCGGCTTGACCACCGGCTGCATCGCGCCCGGCGGCATGCGGTCGAGGTTCTGCATCAGCTGGTTGTAGAGCTTGACCAGGCTGCGTTCCTGATCCTGGCCCACCTTGAACTGCACGGTCACCAGGCCGAAGTCGGGCGCGGCATAGCCGTAGGTGTGGTCCACTCCGGACTGCGCGTTCATGATCGCTTCCAGCGGCTTGACGACGAGGTTCTGGATTTCCTCGGCCGACGCGCCGGGCTTGGCGACGATGATGTTGGCTGCGGGCACGACGATCTGCGGGTTGTATTCGCGCGGCGTGACGAACAACGCCATGATGCCGGCGAGCGCCACCGCCAGCATGATCATGGCAGTGATCTTGGATTCGATGAAAACGCCGGCCAGCTTGCCGGCGATGTTGAGCGGCGCGGAACGCTCAGTCATGGGCACCCCCGCTCACCACGGCGCCGTTCTCCAGCTGATCGACGTGCGAAACCGCCACCTTGTCGCCGGGGTTGAGCCCGGACTGGATTTCCACCGTGCCGTTTTCGGTCGCACCGGTGCGCACCATGCGGTAGCGGGCGATGCCCTGGGCGTCGACGACGAACATGCCGGTGATGCCGGCGCGTTCGATCACTGCCGCGGCCGGTACGCGGATGTCGGCGCGGCTGCCGACGGCGAAGCCCGTGCGCACGAAATTACCGCTGGACAGCTTGACGCCCGCAGGCAGGTCGATCTTCACCAGATGGGTGTGGCTGACCGGATCGGCAGCCGGCACGACCTGCGCGATCACGCCTTCGACCGGCGCCTGCCCGGCGTCGCCGTCGCGGACGATGCTGACCTTGTCGCCGGGTTTGATGCGGGCGAACACGTCGCCGCTCACCTCGGTGCGGACCTGGAATTTTTTCAGCCCCTCGATCACCAGCACCGGCCGACCGGGCGCGGCGAGATCGCCGGCATTGGCCATTTTCTGCGTGACCACGCCGGAAATCGGCGCGACCACCGAGGCGTAGCGCATCTGGCTCGAGGCCAGGCCCAGCCCGGCGCGCGCCGCCGCCACCTGCTGTTGGGCGACCTGGTATTGCAGCCGGATCTTGTCCCATTGCAGCTTCGGAATGGCCTGTTCCTGATAGAGCGCACCGAAGCGTTCATGGTCGATCTTCGCATCCGCGAGCGCGGCTTCCGCCTGCGCCAGCCCGGCGCGCGCCTGGCTGACCTGTCCCTGGATGTCGGTCGGATCGACCACGAAGAGCAACTGCCCGGCTTTCACCGCCTGGCCTTCCTCGACCTGGATGCTGCGGATGTAGCCCATCAGGCGGGAGGCGACCTGCACCTGGTCTTCGGACACCACCGTGCCCGGCGTTTCGACGCGTACGTCGAGCGTGGTCGGCTGCACGGTCTGGACGTCGGCGGCCACGGTGCGGGCGACGGCGGCGGTTTTGCCAGCGGTCTCTTCATGGCTGCCGCAGCCATGGGTCAGGCTGATGGCCAGGCCCAGCAGGCCGGCGCGCAGGAAGCGGAGGGAAGTCGTTGGTTTCATGTCGGGCATGCTCACAGTTGGTCGGGTTGCAGGCGGCCGGTTGCCAGACGGGCGTTGGCGCGCTGCACTTTGAGATCGTAACGGGCGGCCACCAGATCCGCGCGCGCCTTGTCCAGCTGGGCCTGCGCGGCCAGCAGTTCGGTGACGGTGGTGACGCCGCCGGCGTAGCGTTTTTCCACGATGCGCTGGGCTTCCTCGGCTTGGCCGACAGCCAGTTCGCGGGCCGCAACGCGTTGCTGCGCCTCGTCGGCATGGCGCCATGCGTCGGCCACCTGGTAGGCGATGCCCAGCTCGGCCTGATTGAGCTTGGCGGCGAGTTCGTCGCGGCTGGCCAGGGCACGCTGGATCGCCCCGTCGGTGGCGCCGCCGTCGTAGAACTGCCAGCTCACCTGGCCGCCCAGCGTGTAGGAATGCGCGTCGAAGCCGAGGTTGTTGTCGTTGGTGTCGAAGCGCGCCATCAAGCCGGCCTGCGGATATTTCCCCGCACGCGCCACCTTGATCGCGGCATGCGCCGCATCCATTTGACTGCGCAGGGCGGCCAGCCCGGGATTGGATTTGAGCGCCTCGTCCTGGTAGTCGGTCAGACTGCCTTCCAGCGGCTTCACCTCGACACTGCCTCCGACATCCAGCGGGGCGGAGAGCGGCATGCCCAGCAGCAGGTGGAGCTGGTCCAGCGCCTGCTGGACGGCGTTGTCGGCCTGCGCCTGCTGCACCTTGATGTCTTCCAGGTGCAGCCTGGCGGAGAGCAGGTCGCTTTTCACCACGACGCCGCCTTTCAGCAGGTTGTCGATGGTCTTGACGTAGGATTCGGCGGCGGCGCGTCCCTGCTTGGCGACCTCCGCATAGGCACGCGCGGTGTGCACGCCTTCGTAGGCGCGCAGCACGTCGAACATCACCTTTTGCCGCGCCATGGCGTCGCCATGCTGCGCGGCGCGCAGGTAGGCCCTGGCCTGCGCGTTGTAGCCTTCGATCAGGCCGCCGGTATAGAGCGGCAGTTGCGCTTCCAGGCGGGCGTTGAGATTGTTGACCGGGTCGGGGTGATTGAGGTTGTACGGCGCGACGTTGAGCACGTTGGGATTCGCAGGGTTGAATTCGCCTGCGCCGAAATCGTTGAACGTGGCGTTGCGCTGGGATAGCTTGAGGCCGAATGCGTTGAGCGCATCGTCGGTGCGGGTGGCGTTGAGCGAGGCGGTCAGTTTGGGCAGGCGGGCGCCTTCGCTCTGCCTGACCGCGGCCCGGGCCTGTCCGATTTGCGCGCCGGCGACGGCAATGTCGGGATTCTGCGTCAGCGCGCGCTGCACGGCCTGGTCGAAGCTGAGCATTTCGGCCGGCGCGCCGGGAGCGATCGCCAGTAAGGACAAGAGCGTGAGCGTTTTCAGCCGGGCCGGTTTTGTTGTCGCGTGCCGCATCGATACCCCTTGTATACAGCGCCCCGCCAGGAGGCGGGACAATTCATATTAGAATTTAATTATATACGAATAATTTATCTGGCCGATAGCGCAATTAATGTTACAGAGTAACCGGATAGGGTGCAGAGGCTGCGCGACAGGATGCACCTGCCATGCGGGCAAACGGTGACAACCCTGCTGCCGCATCGGGTGCATATGGAGAGTTTAGGCGAAAGGCAGGCCGGGACGGGTCTGCCCGGGCGGGCGGCGGCGCCCGTGGGCGGCAGCGGGATTCAGCTGCCCTTGGCGAAACCGCAGAACACGTCGCGCATCATGCCCAGAAGCTTGAGCGTGCGCGTGTCGCCGACGCGGTAATAGACGCGGTTGGCGTCCTTGCGGGTGCGCAGCACGCCCTTGTCGCGCAGGATGGCGAGGTGCTGCGAGATGTTGCTCTGGGAAGTGCCGACGTTGTCGACGATGTCCTGCACGCTCACTTCCTTGTCGCCGAGCACGCAGAGGATCTTCAGGCGCAAGGGGTGCGACATGGCTTTCATCGCACGCGAGGCCTGCTCGATGTGCTCGTCCTTGTCCATGAGATCCACTTCGTCCCAATCTGCCGCCATGTTCATTACCCCGATCCTGTTCATGTAGTACCCTGATGCATCGCGGTTTGGCGACAAGCGCCATGACGACCGCGGGCGATAGCCGGATGTGTAGATTAGCAATCACGCATATATTAAAATATTCCCACAAAAACGATCCAGGATATACATATTTTTTCATGAAGACCTCGCCGGTTCTCCTCATCATCCTCGACGGTTTCGGGTGCCGTGCAGAGCGTGAAGACAACGCCATCGCACAGGCCAACAAACCGAATTTCGACCGGTTGTGGAAGGAGAACCCGCATACCCTGATCCATGCTTCCGAAATGGAAGTGGGGCTGCCCAAGGGGCAGATGGGCAACTCCGAGGTGGGCCACCTGAATATCGGGGCCGGCCGCGTGGTGTATCAGGAATTCACCCGCATCGACCGCGCCATCGAGTCGGGCTATTTCTATACCAACCCGGCCCTGCTGAATGCCGTGCACCTGGCGCGCGACCACGGCAAGACACTGCATCTGTTCGGCCTGCTGTCCGACGGCGGCGTGCACAGCCACGAATCGCATTTTCACGCCATGCTCGAAATGGCTGCGCGCGAGGGGCTTCGCAAGGTCTGTCTGCACGTGTTCCTGGATGGCCGGGACACGCCGCCAAAGAGTGCGGAAATTTATCTGAAGCGCCTCGCCGACAAGATTCGGCAGACCGGCGTCGGGCATATTGCCTCGATGATCGGCCGCTACTATGCGATGGACCGCGACCGCCGCTGGCAGCGCGTGAAGGCGGCCTACGATCTTCTGACGCAAGGGCGCACCGAGTTCTGGGCGGAAAATCCGCTCGCCGGCCTGGAAGCGGCCTACGCGCGCGGCGAGACCGACGAATTCGTCAAGGCGACCGCCATCCTGCCGCCTGATGGCAAACCGGTGAAGATGGAGGACGGCGACGCGGTCGTGTTTCTCAACTTCCGTTCCGACCGCGCCCGGCAGTTGTCGCGACCCTTCATCGAACCCGATTTCAGCGAGTTCGAGCGCGAAGTCACACCCAAACTTTCCACCTATTGCACGCTCACCGGCTACAGCGACGATTTCGACGTGGCCGTGGCGTTCCCGCCCGAGCGGATCAAGAACGGCCTCGGGGAATACGTCGCCAACCTCGGGTTGCGCCAGTTGCGCATCGCGGAAACCGAGAAATACCCGCACGTCACTTTCTTCTTCAACGGCGGCGAGGAAGTTTCCTTTCCTGGCGAAGACCGCGTGCTGGTGCCGTCGCCCGACGTGGCGACCTACGATCTCAAACCCGAGATGAGTGCCTTCGAGGTCACCGACAAGCTGCTGGCAGCGATCAATGGCAAGCAATACGACCTCATCATCTGCAACTACGCCAACCCCGACATGGTGGGGCATACCGGCGACCTGAACGCGGCGATCAAGGCCATCGAAACCGTCGACACCTGCCTCGGCAAGGTGGTGGAAGCGCAGATCGCGCGCGGCGGCGAGGTTCTGATCACCGCCGACCACGGCAACGCCGAAATGATGCGCGACGTCGTCACCCATCAGGCGCACACCGCGCACACCATGAACCTCGTGCCGCTCATTTACGTGGGCCGCCGGCACGCTGCGCTGGCCGATACGGGCGCACTCGAGGACATCAGCCCGACGCTTCTGAAGATGATGGGGTTGGCGCAGCCGCCCGAAATGACTGGCGAAGCGCTGGTGCAATTCGAGTGAGCCGGCCGCGGGGCCTGATCCGCCGGCTGCTGTGCGTGCTGGCGGTGGCATGGCCGCTGGCAGCCGGCGCCAATCAGGCCGCCAGCAAGCAATCCGAGCTCGACGCGCTTAAGCAGCGCCTGCAGACGCTGCAGCAGGAATTCCAGCAAACCCAGTCGCAACGCCGCGAGGCCGCCGACGAACTGCGCGAATCCGAGCTGGCCGTCAGCAGCGGCATCCGTCAGTTGCGGCAGATCGACGGCGAGCGCCAGCAGACCGAAACCACGCTGGAAGCCCTGAATCGCCAGGCCGATGCCGTGTCGGTGCGCATCCGGCAGCAGCAGGAGCGCCTGGCCCAGTCGCTCAAGGGCGCGTATCGGCGCGGCCAGGGCGACGCACTGAAATTGCTGTTGAACGGCGAAGACCCCAATCAGAGCGCGCGCGATCTGCGCTACCTCGCCTACCTGTCGCGTGCGCAGCAGGCGCAGGTCGAGTCCCTGCGTGCCGATCTGGCGCAGCTGGCCGCCCTGCAGGAACAGGCGCGCGACAAGACGACCCGGCTTGCGCAATTGCACACCGCGCGCGCGGCCGAGCAGGAAAAACTGCTCGCCGACAGGCGGGCGCGCGAACAGGTGCTGCAAAAACTCGCGACGCAGATCCGCCAGCAGCGTCGCGAAATATCGAACCTGAAGCGCGACGAGCGCAACCTGACGCAACTGGTCGAGCGGCTGAACCGCCTGATGGCCGAACAGGCGGCGCGCGCCGCGCAGCGGGCAAAGCAAAAGCAGAAAGCCGACAAGGCGGGCGGGGGCAGAACGCCCAGGGTTGTCGGCGTGAACACCGAAACGCCCACCGCATTTCGCAGCGATCGTCCTTTCTCCAGTTTGCGCGGCTTGTTGCGGCTGCCCGTCGCAGGGGAACTCATGAACCGCTTCGGTGCTCCGAGGGAGGAAGGCGGCGTGAGTTGGAAGGGGCTGTTCATCCGTGCGTCGCAGGGTGCGGCAGTGAAGGCGATCGCAGCGGGTCAGGTGGTGTTTGCCGACTGGCTGCGCGGCTTCGGCAACCTCATCATCGTCGATCACGGCGAGGGCTACATGAGCCTATACAGCAATAATGAAAGTCTGTATAAGCAGGTGGGCGACCGGGTCCAGCCCGGCGACGCAATTGCCGCTGTGGGCAACAGCGGAGGGCAGCCCGACACCGGTTTGTACTTTGAAATGCGGCACCAGAGCCGCCCTGTTAATCCCATGTTGTGGGTGAAATAAGCATGATGCAGCGAGACAAGATGACGCGCCGGGACAAGATGACGTTGAAGGCAAAATTCATACTGGTCGGCCTGGCAGGCGTACTCGCGGGTGCGGCGCTGACGGTCAACCTCTCGGCCGTGGCCGACAAGGAAGCGGACACAGCGCTGCCGATCGAGGAATTGCGCGCATTCACCGATGTGTTCGCCCGCATCAAGAGCGATTACGTCGAACCGGTCGACGATAAGAAGCTCCTCGACTCGGCGATCAACGGCATGCTGTCCGGTCTGGATCCGCACTCCGCCTATCTCGACGCGGAAGGCTTCAAGGATCTGCAGGTCGGCACGCAGGGTGAATTCGGCGGCCTCGGGATCGAGGTCGGCATGGAAGACGGCTTCGTCAAGGTGGTGTCGCCCATCGAGGATACGCCCGCGTTCAAGGCCGGCGTCAAGTCGGGCGACCTGATCGTCAAACTCGACGACACGCCGGTGAAGGGCATGACGCTCAACGACGCGGTCAAGCGCATGCGCGGCAAGCCCGGCTCGCCGATCAAGCTCACCATCGTGCGCAAGGGCGTGGACAAGCCCATCGTGCTGACGCTCAATCGCGCGGTCATCAAGATCCGCAGCGTGAAATCCAAGCTGCTGGAGAACGGCTACGGTTACGTGCGCGTGACGCAATTCCAGGAACACACGGGCGAGTTGCTGGCCGAGGCGCTGGCCGGTCTCTACAAGGAAAACAAGGCGCCCCTCAAGGGCCTGATCATGGACCTGCGCAATGACCCCGGCGGCCTGCTCAATGGCGCGGTTGCGGTGACGACGGCCTTCGTCAAGCCCGATAGCCTGGTGGTGTACACGGAGGGCCGCACGGAAGACGCGAAGATGCGCCTGACGGCAAGCCGCGAGTTTTACCTGCGCCCGATGCAGATGGACTATCTGAAGAATCTGCCGGAAGGCGTGAAGCAGGTGCCGATGGTGGTGCTGGTCAACGGCGGCTCGGCGTCGGCGTCGGAGATCGTCGCGGGTGCCCTGCAGGACCACAAGCGCGCGGTCATCATGGGGACGCGCACCTTCGGCAAGGGCTCGGTGCAGACCATCCTGCCGCTGGGCAACGGCACGGCGATCAAGCTGACGACGGCGCGCTATTTCACGCCGAGCGGTCGCTCCATCCAGGCCAAGGGGATCGAGCCGGACATCGTGGTGGAGGATCCTTCCATGCCCGAGGCCGACGATGGCCTGGGCATACGCGAGGCCGATCTCGACAAGCATCTGGCCAACCCGAATGGCGGCGAGGAGCAGACGACGCCGTCCAAGCCGGCTAACATGGAGAAAGCGCCGGCCAAGCCATCTCCGGCTCCGGATGGCAAGGACAAGAAGCCTGTCACGCTGGAGCCGGGCGAGATCGTTTCGAAGAGCGATTTCCAGGTCAATCAGGCGCTGAATTTGCTGAAGGGCCTGCAGATCCTCCAGAATCGCTGACGCGGGGGGCGGTGGTGCATGGCCGAGGCCGCGTCGCTTCCCTCCCCCGGCAGCGCGGTATACTGATGGCAGTTGCCAAGGGGGTGCCATGCAGCCGTGCGACCTCGAAAAGAGCCGCGAAATTGTCTTTCATCCCTTGCCGCCTGGCCAGGTCGGGCGGGCCTTGGCCCTGCTCGAGGGACTGGAGGGGCTGGTCGTCCAGGCCGTTCAGGAACGACATTGCCTGGTCGTGCGTTATCACGTTTGCGAGTACACCCTGGAAGGACTGGAAGCCGCGCTGGCCAACCAGGGCTTTCATCTCGACAACAGCCTTATGAGCAAACTCCGGCGTGCACTGGCCTATTTCTGCGAGAACGTGCAGCGGCGCAACGTCGCGGCCAACGAACCGGACATCAAATCGCAGCAGGCTTTCATGAAGGTCTACGACCGTCACCTCCATGGCGACCGCGACGAAACCCCGGAAGAATGGCGCGGCTACAAATAGACCGCGCCCACGCATGACCCCCGACGACGAACAACTGCTGCGCTACAGCCGACACATCCTGCTGCCCGAAATCGGCGTGGCCGGCCAGGCGCGTCTCGGCGCATCCTGTGTGCTGGTCGTCGGCGCAGGCGGACTGGGCTGTCCGGTTGCACTGTATCTCGGCGCTTCGGGCGTCGGGCGGCTGATCCTGGCCGACGGCGACGTCGTCGACCTCACCAACCTGCAACGCCAGATCGGACATGCCACTGCGTCCATCGGCGAGAACAAGGCGCGGTCGCTGGCGGCCAGCGTACGCGCGATCAATCCAGGCATTACGGTACAGCCGCTGGATGCGGCCCTGTCGGGCGAAACCTTGCGCGCGGCAGTGGCAACAGCCGACCTCGTCGTCGATGCGTCGGACAATTTCGCCACGCGCCATGCGGTCAATAGCGCTTGCGTGGCCCTGGGCAAGCCCCTGGTGTCTGGGGCGGCAATCGGATTTTCAGGGCAGGTCGCGGTGTTCGATGCGCGCGATGCCGCGAGCCCGTGTTATCACTGCCTGTTTCCCGAGCAGGCCGGCGAACCCGAACTGCACTGCGCCGAGGCCGGCGTGTTCGCGCCGCTGGTCGGCATCGTCGGTGCAATGCAGGCGGCGGAGGCCCTGAAGCTGCTGGCCGGTGCCGGTGCGCCGTTGACCGGCCGTCTGCTGCTGTGGGATGGCTTGCGCGCCGAAGCGCGCGTCGTGAACGTGCCGCGCGATCCGGTCTGCCCGGTATGCGGGCAGCACCCGGCTCAGGCGGGGTGAGCGGCGAGCAGCCGCGACAGCAGCAATTCGAGATCGCCACCCGGCGCGCGGGTGAAACCGCTCTTGGCGAACTGATGCCAGCGGCCCACCACCGTACAGACCAGCAGATTGGCCAGTGGCGCGCTCAATTCGGCGGTGGGCTCGCCGCCCAGCCGCAGGCACTGGCGCAGCTGGGCTTCGATGCGGTCGTGCAGTTGATTGATGCGTTTTTGCAGGCGCTCGTTCTCGTGCACCAGTGCGTCGCCGATCAGCACACGCGTCATGCCCGGATTCTTCGCGGCGAAGTTCAGCAGCATCGCGAGGATGGCCTCGACCTGGGCGATGGGCGAGGGCGTGTCGGCGGTGATGCGGGCGATCAGCCCGAACAGGGTCTGCTCGATGAACTCGATCAGGCCCTCGTACATCTGCGCCTTGCTTGAGAAGTGGCGATACAGCGCGGCCTCGGACACGCCGATGCGGGCAGCGAGCGCTGCGGTGGTGATTTTCTCCGGTTGCGGTTCCTGCAGCATCGCCGCCAGCGTTTGCAGGATCTGCAGGCGGCGTTCTCCGGGCTTTCTGGCTTCCCCTTCCATCGGTCGTCCTTGTCGTTTTAGTGACTCGGATTATCAGCGAAAACGGGATTTTTTGGTGGGCCTGCACGGACTTGAACCGTGGACCAAGGGATTATGAGTCCCCTGCTCTAACCAGCTGAGCTACAGGCCCGAAAGGGGCAAGACCGGCGGCGGCTTACTGTTCCCCGCTGCCGACGAAGCTCTTCAGCTTTTCGGAACGGCTGGGATGGCGCAGTTTGCGCAGGGCCTTGGCCTCGATCTGGCGGATGCGCTCGCGGGTGACGTCGAACTGCTTGCCGACTTCCTCCAGCGTGTGGTCGGTGTTCATCTCGATGCCGAAGCGCATGCGCAGCACCTTGGCCTCGCGCGAAGTCAGGCTGTCCAGCACTTCGCGGGTGGCGTCGCGCAGGTTGGCGTAGATCGCGGAGTCGTCGGGCGAGAGCGTGCTCGAATCCTCGATGAAATCGCCGAGGTGCGAATCCTCGTCGTCGCCGATCGGCGTTTCCATCGAGATCGGCTCCTTGGCGATCTTCATGATCTTGCGGATCTTGTCTTCCGGCATTTCCATCTTGACCGCCAGCGTCGCGGGGTCCGGCTCGATGCCGGTTTCCTGCAGGATCTGGCGGCTGATGCGGTTCATCTTGTTGATGGTCTCGATCATGTGCACCGGGATGCGGATGGTGCGCGCCTGGTCGGCGATCGAACGCGTGATCGCCTGGCGGATCCACCACGTCGCGTAGGTCGAGAACTTGTAGCCGCGACGGTATTCGAACTTGTCGACCGCCTTCATCAGGCCGATGTTGCCTTCCTGGATCAGGTCGAGGAACTGCAGGCCACGGTTGGTGTACTTCTTGGCGATCGAGATGACCAGGCGCAGGTTGGCCTCGATCATCTCGCGCTTGGCGCGGCGGGCCTTGGCCTCGCCGGTGGACATCTGCTTGTTGATGTCCTTGAGGTTCTTGATCGGCAGGCCGACGCGGTCCTGCATCGTGATCAGCGCTTCCTGGTGTGCCTTGATTTCATACTGCACTTTGGCAAGCGTGGAGCAATAGCCTTTCTTCGCGGCGATTTCCTTGTCCAGCCAGGCGAGGTTGGTTTCGTTGCCGGGGAAGGACTTGATGAAGTGCGCACGCGGCATGCCGGCGCGGTTGACGCAGAAGTCCATGATCTGCCGCTCGTGCGTACGGACCTCTTCCACCGCGTTGCGGATCTGGTCGCACAGGTTGTCCACCTGACGCACCGAAAAGCGGATCGCCATCAGAAGCTCGGTGACCTCGGACTGCGCCTTCAGATGCTGCGGGCTGCCCAGGCCGTACTTGGTGTGTGCGTTCTGCGCCTTCTTGTAGGCTTTGCGGATGTAGTCGAATTGCGCGAGCGCCTCGGCCTTGAGCTGGGCCAGATTGGCTGCGGCAACGGCAGCGCTGGCGTCCTCGTCCTCCTCCTCTTCGGCGGCGTCCACGACTTCCGCTTCGTCTTCGGCGGGCGCTTCGGCATCCGCTTCGACGAAACCGTCGATCAGTTCGTCGATGCGCAGTTCGTCCTTCTCGACCTGGGCGGCCATGTCGAGAATCTGCTGGATCGTGAGCGGGCAGGACGAAATGGCCTGCACCATGTGACGCAGGCCTTCCTCGATGCGCTTGGCGATCTCAATCTCGCCTTCGCGGGTGAGCAGGTCGACCGAGCCCATTTCGCGCATGTACATGCGCACGGGGTCGGTGGTGCGGCCGAATTCGGAGTCGACCGTGGTCAGTGCCTGTTCGGCTTCGGCAACGACATCCTCGTCGGCGACCGCCGGGGTGGCTTCCTGCATCAGCAGGGTCTCGGCATCCGGCGCTTCGTCGTAGACCTGGATCCCCATGTCGTTGATCATGCTGATCACGCCTTCGATCTGATCGGCGTCCAGCACTTCGTCGGGCAGGTGGTCGTTGATCTCGGCGTAGGTCAGGAAGCCGCGTTCCTTGCCCAGGATGATCAGGTTCTTCAACTGGGTGCGGCGGGCTTCGGCCTCAATCGGCGTCAGTTCTTTCGTCGCGATGAGCGCTTCGGGTTTTTTGGCGCTACCGCCCGGTTTTCTTCCACGTACAGCCACAGGCTCTCTCCGCTCAGAATCCCCGGCCACCGCATGGTCGGCCGGAAAAATCGTTCAAAAACCGCACATTATACCGCAAACGCCGGCTTTGTCTCGACGTTTTCGGCAAGCTAGGAGCGTGCCAGATCGGTCAGTTCTGCGCGTTCCTCGACGCTCAGGCTGGTGAGCGGGCGTGCAGCCAGTTCGTGCACGCGGCGGCGGCGCCAGTCATCCCGCAATTGTCTGACCGCACCGTCGAACTCTGCGTTCCAGTCCCAGTGCTCATCCTTGTCGAGCAGGTCGGTCATCAACTCGTCGATCAGGGGTTCCAGGGCACTTCCGCGTGCTGCCTCGGCCAATGCAGGCAGGCTTGCCGGGCCAGTCCCTGTCAGCCAGGCGGTGAGTTCGCGCATCGATGCGCTCATCGGGTCGGCCGCGTCGAGCCAGCGCATGTCCACTTCGCTCGCTCGCTGCGGGTTCATGAGCAGGATGCGCGCCAAGCCGCGCAATTTAGATGGCGGCGGCCGCCTGCCGGGACGCAGGCTGCTGCGCGGTGCGCGGCCGGGCTGGAAGCCGAGTTGTCCGAGTGCTTCCGCTGGCATGTGTACCAGTTCGGCGAGCTGGCGCCGGATCAGGCTGGCCAATAGCGGTGCCGCGATTTTTTCCAGCAGCGGCCGGGCGTCCTTCAGCAGCGCAGCCTGCCCTTCCTGGGTGTCGAGCCGGCGGTCGCGTGTCAGTTCGCGCATCAGGAAGGCCGAAAGCGGCAGGGTGTCGTTGTCCAGCAGTTCCAGAAAAGCAGCCTGCCCCTGCGTGCGGATGTAGCTGTCGGGGTCTTCGCCCTCCGGCAGGAAAAGGAAGCGCACCTCCTTGCCGTCCTGCAGGGCTTCGAGCGTGTTTTCCAGTGCGCGCCAGGCCGCCTTGCGCCCGGCGTTGTCGCCGTCGAAGGCGTAAATCAGTTGGTCGGTGTGGCGCAGCAATGTGCGGGCGTGGACCGGCGTGGTGGCGGTGCCCAGGGTGGCGACGGCGAATTCCACGCCGTGCTGGGCCAGCGCGACCACGTCCATGTAGCCTTCGACCACGATCGCGCGGCCGGCTGCCTTGATCGCGGCGCGTGCCTCGTACAGGCCGTAGATCTCCGAGCCTTTGTGAAAGAGCGGGGTCTCGGGCGAGTTCAAGTACTTCGGTTCGCCCTGGTCGAGCACGCGGCCGCCGAAGCCGACGATCTGTCCCTTGATGTTCCGGATCGGGAACATGATGCGGTCGCGAAAGCGGTCGTAGCGCCCGCGCTCGCCGTCGATCACCAGACCTGACGCTGCGAGCGCGTCGGCGCCGTAGTCCGGGAAAACCTGTTTGAGCGGCGAGCCGTCGGGCGCATAGCCGACCCCGTAGCGCGCGGCGATCGCGCCCGTGAGTCCGCGCCGCTTGAGGTAGTCGATGGCGCGCGGCGTGTCCTTGAGTTTCTGCTTGTAGAAGCGGGCGGCCTGCTCGAGCGCGTCCCACAGTGCAGGCGGCGGCCTGGGGCGGTCGGGTTCCCGGGCCGACTCGGGTACGGCCAGGCCCACGTCCTGCGCCAGCGCAACGACCGCGTCGGGGAAGCTCATGTGCTCGTACTCCATCAGGAAACCGAGCGCGGTACCGTGCGCGCCACAGCCGAAGCAGTGATAGAACTGCTTGGTCGGACTGACCGTGAACGAGGGTGATTTCTCGCTGTGGAAGGGGCAGCAGGCCTGATAGTTCTGCCCGGCTTTCTTCAGGGGGACGCGTCTGTCGATTACGTCGACGATGTCGACGCGGGCGAGCAGGGTGTCGATGAAGTCGCGCGGGATCATGGTCGCCGCATGATAAACCCGGCCGAGGCGGGCGTCAGTTCAGGCGGCTTTTGATGAGCGCGGAAACCTGCGCCATGTCGGCGCGGCCAGCCAGGCGCGATTTCAACAGACCCATGACCTTGCCCATGTCTTTCGCGTTCGTTGCGCCGGACTCCACGATGGCTGCAATCACGGCAGCCTCGACTTCGGCGGCAGAGAGCTGTTCGGGCAGGTAGGCCTGCAGCACGGCCATCTCCGCCTGTTCGGCGGCGACCAGATCGTCGCGACCGGCGGCCTGGAACTGGCTGATCGAATCCTTGCGCTGCTTGATGAGTTTCTCGACGATGCTGCTGACGGCCGCGTCGTCCAGTTCGATCCGCTCGTCGACTTCCTTCTGCTTGATCGCAGCGAGCAGCAGGCGGATCGTGCCGAGGCGCGCGGTGTCTTTCGCGCGCATGGCAGTCTTCATGTCGTCGGTGATTCGCGTCTTGAGCGACATGACGGAAGAATTCCGCGCGGGGGCGGAATCAGTACATCTTGGGCGGGAGTTGCTGGCTGCGCAGGCGCTTGCTTTGGCGCTTGACGGCAGCGGCGAGCTTGCGCTTGCGCTCGGCCGTGGGCTTCTCGTAGAACTCGCGGGCGCGCAGTTCGGTCAGCAGGCCGACTTTCTCGATGGAACGCTTGAAGCGACGCAGGGCGACGTCGAACGGCTCGTTTTCCTTGACTTTGACGTGAGGCATGTGAAGGCGACTTCCTGGAACGGGGAAAAACGCGAATAATAACAAGCCTCCCGGGATTTTTCCAGTCCCCCTCCCCAAACCGGATTTTCTTCATGCTGGTACTCGGCGTCGAATCCTCCTGCGATGAAACCGGCGTTGCGCTCTACGACGGCGCGCGCGGCCTGCTGGCGCACGCGCTGCATTCGCAGATCGCCATGCACAGCGACTACGGCGGCGTGGTGCCGGAACTGGCGTCGCGCGACCATATCCGCCGCGTGCTGCCCTTGACCCGTCAGATTCTGGCCGAGAGCGGGTGCTTGCTTTCCGATCTTGACGGCATTGCCTACACGCAGGGGCCCGGCCTGGCCGGCGCCCTGCTGGTGGGGGCGGGAATGGCGCGCGCGCTGGCGTACGCGCTGGGGATCCCCGCGGTTGGCGTACACCATCTGGAAGGGCACATGCTCTCGCCGCTGATATCCGATACGCCACCCGAATTTCCCTTCGTTGCGCTGCTGGTGTCGGGCGGGCACACGCAGCTGATGCACGTGGCGGGCGTGGGCCGTTACGCCCTGCTGGGCGAAACCCTGGACGACGCGGCGGGCGAGGCCTTCGACAAGACGGCGCAATTGCTTGGCCTGGGCTATCCGGGCGGGCCGGCCTTGTCGAAACTGGCCGAGCGCGGCGATGTCGGGCGCTACAGCCTGCCCCGTCCGATGCTCAATTCGGGCGATTTCGATTTCAGCTTTTCCGGCCTGAAGACCGCGGTGCTGACGCTGGTCAGGAAAACCGGACCGGAAGCGGCGCCGGATATCGCGGCCGCATTCCAGGCGGCAGCGGTCGATGTGCTGGTGGGCAAGAGTCTGGCCGCGTGCGTGCATAGCGGAGCCGGCCGGCTGGTTGTCGCCGGCGGCGTCGGTGCGAACCGGCGCCTGCGCGCGCAACTCAGCGCAGAAGCGGCACGACGCGGAATCGAAGTGTTCTACCCCAGGCTGGAGTTCTGCACCGACAACGGCGCGATGATTGCGTATGCCGGCGCGCAACGTCTTGCGCATGCGCAGCCGGATCTGGCGTTCGCGGTGAAACCGCGCTGGGATCTGTCGACGCTCGAAGCGGTCTAGCGGTGCAGGAACGGGAACGCCTGCCGCAGGGCGTTCAGCCAGGCCTCGCTGCCTGTCAGGTGCGCAATCTGGTCGGGAAACAGCAGGAAACCGACCAGTGCCGCCATCAGGCACACCAGGACCAGCGTGCCGAAGATGCTTTCCGGACGCAGCACGCCCCAGTAGCGGCTGACGAGGAACAGGGTGTCCTTCCTGTGTTCCGACATCGACAGCCAGCGCCGTAGCAGCTTGACCGCGAGCCAGGCAGCGTAGCCGCCGGCCAGCGAGGCGAAGACGATGCGAAAGACCGAAAACACGTCGAACTCGCCGCCGAGGTACTGGTGGTACAGCCACGAGACGAAACCCAGCGACAGCGAGGCAAGAACGGCAACGGCGACGTTGATGAAAAGACGCCGCCGCTCGCGCGCGAGGTCGCGCTGACGCTCGATGAAGAAGCCATCGACTTCCCGTTTGAAGTATTCGACCTTCTCCTGTACCAGCGAGGAGATCTCGGCCTTGGCTACGGCCATGCGCTGATCCATCAGGGCGCCGAGCTTTTCGCCTGCGTAATCGACTAGTTCGCGCACGTCGTCCTTGGTGAACTGGCGCTGCGCGTGCAGTTCCTCGGAGATCTTGTCGAGCTTGGCGTCGATTTCCTGGCTGGCCTGGAGAATCACGTCCTTGAGTTCGGTGCCGGCCTGCGAGACGCCGTCCTTCACCACGTCGGACAGCCGCTCACCCGCGCGGTCGATCGCCTCGCGGGAGACTTCCGCAAGGCTGTCCTTGGCGTAGGCGATGGATTTTTCGAAGAGTGCCATGGATCAGGATTTTTGGCCGATGCGTCCTTCTTCGCCGTTCGCCAGCTTGATGAGGTTGCCCTTGTGACGGTAGACCAGGAGCAGCGCGAGCGCCAGCACGGCAATCGCGGCGTCCCCCCAGCCCAGCAGCAGGGTGGCGTACGCCGGCGCGAGCGCGGCGGTGACGAGCGCGGACAGCGACGAGATGCGAAACAGCGCGGCCATGGCTATCCAGGTGGCGAGACAGGCCAGCCCCAGCCAGGGATTCAGGCCGACCAGCACGCCCAGTGCGGTGGCGACGCCCTTGCCGCCCTGGAAGCGGAAGAACACCGGGAACAGATGGCCGATGAACACGGCGAGCGCGGCGAGCAGGACCGTGCCCTCTTCGGCACCCAACGCATGTGCACCCGCGACGGCGACCCAGCCCTTCAGCGCATCGCCCAGCAGGGTCAGCGCGGCGGCGGACCTGCGGCCGGTACGCAGCACGTTGGTCGCGCCAGGGTTGCCCGAACCGAAGCTGCGCGGGTCGGGCAGGCGCATGAGCTTGCTGACGATGACGGCGAAGGAGAGCGAGCCGAGCAGATAGGCAGCGACGACAAAGAGCAGCGAGGTCATGATGAAGCCAGTAAAATGATTGGTTTTTGTAGCCCCGCGGGGCGCGACGCGATGGATATCTTGTACTTGCGGGACTTTCGTCTCGAATTGATTATCGGCATATACGAGTGGGAACGCAAAGTGCCGCAGCCGGTGCGTCTCGATCTGGAGATCGGTTTGCCGCACAGCAAGGCGGGCGGTACCGACAATGTGGCCGACACCATCGACTACGGTGCGGTGGCCAAGCGGGTGAAGGACTACCTGCACAACGCGCCGCAGCCGATCACGCTGGTCGAGTCCGTGGCCGAGCATGTGGCCGCCATCGTGCGTACCGAATTTGGCGCGCCGTGGGTGAAGGTGTCGGTGACCAAGTTCGCCATCGTCCCCGGCATCAAGGAACTGGGCATTACCATCGAGCGCGGCAGTCGCGCGTGAACGTCGAGCAGATCGCCGCGTCGGCGGCCATCCTGCTGACGGCATACGTGATCCGCGGGATCACCGGCTTCGGCTCGGGGTTGATCTCGGTGCCCCTGCTGGCGCTCTTTCTGCCCTTGCAGTTCGTGGTGCCGCTGCTGCTGCTGCTGGATTTCACCGCGTCCATCGTGATCGGCGGCCTGACCTTCAGCCGGGTGAAATGGCGCGAGATCGGCGTGCTGATTCCATTCGGCATCGTCGGCGTGGTCCTGGGCACCAAGCTGCTGGTCAACCTGCCACCGCAGCCCATGCTGATCGCGCTGGCGGCATTCGTACTGGTGTTCGCGCTGCGCAGCATCTTCGGCATCCGCGGCGACAAGCCGATTTCGCGCTGGTGGGCGCCGCCGGCCTCGCTTGCCGGCGGGACGGTCGGTGCGCTGTTCGGAACCGGCGGCCCGCCCTACGTGATCTATCTGACGCATCGCATCCACGACAAGGGCGATCTGCGCGCCACCCTGTCGGCGCTGTTCTTCACCGAGGGCATCACGCGGATTGCCAGCTTCCTGGTCGCGGGTCTCCTGACCACGCGCGAGGTGTGGCTGGCCTATGCCGCGGCCTTGCCGATCATGCTGGGCGGGCTATATCTTGGCGGTCGGGTGCACGTCGGACTGAGCCAGACGCAGATGGCGCGGCTGGTCGGCGTGCTGTTGCTGGTGTCGGGCATTTCGCTGCTTTTCAAGGCCATGCGCACATGAGTGGAACCGAATCCCTGCATTTCCAGACCATTGCCTTCGACGGCCTGGCGCCCGGGCCGCGACTCGTCGTGCTGGGTGCGGTGCACGGCAATGAAACCTGCGGCACGCAGGCGATCCGCCGCGTCGTCGGCGAAATCGAATCCGGTGCGCTGGCGATTGTTGCGGGCTGTGTGAGCTTCGTGCCGGTGACCAATCCGCTCGCCTACGCGCGGCACCAGCGCATGGGCGACCGCAACCTCAACCGCAATCTGGCGCCGACCGAGTCGCCCGTCGAATTCGAGGACCGCATCGCCAACTGTCTGTGCCCGCTGCTCGCGCGTCACGACGCCTTGCTCGACCTGCATTCCTTTCATACCGCTGGCGAGCCCTTCGTCATGCTGGGGCCGGAGAACAACACCGGATTGCTGGAACCCTTCGCGCGCGCCGACGAGGAAACCGCGCTGGCGTTGCGGCTGGGCGTGCATCGCTTCGTCGATGGCTGGCTCGACACCTACGCGGCCGGCGTTGCGCGCCGGGTCGCCGCCGGTGTGTCGTCGAGCGAAGCGAACGCCCGCTACGGCATCGGCACCACCGAGTACATGCGCGCGCACGGCGGCATCGCGCTCACCCTCGAATGCGGCCAGCACGACGATCCGGCCGCGCCCGAGGTGGCGTATCAAGCGATCCGTAACGCGCTTGCGCACCTGGGTTTGAGTACCGAGGGCCCGCCCGCTCCGGTTGCGCGCACCGAGGCCCTGCGTTTGTATCGGGTCGTCGATCGGGTGCATCCAGACGATGCCTTCAGCCGCCCCTGGGCCAGTTTCGATCCGGTACGCGCGGGCGAGCCGATCGGCACGCGCCACGATGGCGCGCACCTGATCGCCGATTGCGACGGCTACGTCGTGTTCCCCAACCCTGGCGCGCTGCCGGGGCAGGAATGGTTCTATCTGGCGCGACGCAGTTCGCGGGTGTGAGGTGCGGTTTTCCGAAATCCGGCTATAAAAAAGATAAGAAGGTACGATTATTTGTCGCCATTTTCGGAAGGGGTTTGTGTTGCAAGCGGGCAGTCGTAAACAGGAATCGGCCTGAACCGATATGGGCCAGGAAATCAGTTCCACGCATTTCTCCGCGGCGGATATGCGGCAGTTCAGCGACCGTCTGGCGGACGAGACCGCCGCGCTGCGGTCGTTTGCCAGGGCCGGCGGATTCGCGGACGGCCGCTTTGTCACGGGTTTCGAACTGGAGGCATGGCTGCTTGACCACGCAGGATTTCCCAGCCCGGTCAACGAGGCTTATCTGCGTGCGTTGAACGATCCGCTGGTGGTGCCGGAACTGTCGCGGTTCAACGTCGAACTCAACGCGCCGCCGGTGGAAATGGGCGCGGGCGTGCTGACGGCGCTGGAAGAATCGCTGCTGACTACCTGGGAGAAATGCCAGCAGGTGGCGCATGGCATGGACACCGTGCTGGCGATGATCGGGATCCTGCCGACCATCCGCGACGCCGACCTGAACCTTGCCAACATGTCGGCGATGAAGCGCTTCGACGTGCTGAACGCACAGGTCCTGCAGCAGCGCGCCGGTGCGCCCCTCCGTCTCGACATCGCGGGCGTGGATCATCTGCAGCACAGCCGTTACGACGTGATGCTGGAAGCGGCGACCACCTCGTTCCAGTTGCATCTCCAGGTGCCGTACGAATTGGCGGGCCGCCATTACAACGCGTCGCTGGTGAGCGCGGCCCCGCTGCTGGCGGCGGCGGTCAATTCGCCCATCCTGTTCGGCCAGCGGCTGTGGCAGGAAACCCGGGTGCCGCTATTTGAACAGTCGGTCGAACTGGGTGGTTACGCGGGCCTGGCGGAGCCGACGCTCAGGCGCGTCACTTTCGGTCGCGGCTATGTGGCGAGCGGCGTGCTGGAACTGTTCGAGGAGAACCTTGAACACTACCCGGTATTGCTGCCGATGCTGCAAGAAGATGCGCCGGCCCGCTTTTCGCATCTGCGTCTGCACAACGGCGCGATCTGGCGCTGGGTGCGGCCGCTGATCGGCTTCGATGCGGCAGGTCGTGCGCATCTGCGGCTGGAGCAGCGCGTGCTGCCGAGCGGGCCGACGGTGCTGGACATGATCGCGAACGCGGCGCTTTACTATGGCCTGGTGCATGCGCTGGCGCAGCGGCCGGATGCGCCGGAAACGGATTTGCCGTTTGCCGTGGCCCGCGCAAATTTCTATGCGGCGGCGCGCCACGGCCTGCAAGCCGAACTCGTCTGGCTGGACGGCAAACCCCATGGCGCGCGCGATCTGCTGCTCGAAGCGGGATTGCCCTTGGCGCGACAAGGTTTGCGTGATTTCGGCCTGCCGGATGCCGAGATCGAGCATTATCTCGGCGTCGTCGAGGCCCGCGTGCGCAGCGGCCGGACCGGTGCGGCCTGGCAGTTGCAGCGGCTTGCGCGCGTCGATGGCGACACGCACCGCATGATGGACGATTACCTGGACAATCAGCGCGCTGGCGCGCCGGTGCATGAATGGGCGTTGTGATGTTGACGCAATACGAAACCCTGCCCCTGGGCTTGCTCGATCTCCCCGCCGCGCGGCTCCATGAAGTCTTGCCGGGCCCGGCGCTGATCCATTTGCCGGGGCGTCGCATGCCGCCGCTGTTCGTGTCGGTGCTGCTGCACGGCAACGAAGACACGGGCTGGCGGGCAGCGCAGGCGGTGTTGAAGAAATTTTCCGGCGCCGAACTGCCGCGTGCACTGTCGCTCTACATCGGCAATGTCGAGGCCGCGCGCGCGGGCCTGCGTCGACTCGACGGACAGCCGGACTACAACCGGGTGTGGCCGGGCGGCGAGGGGGCGCATCCGGCCGAGCAGGCGATGACGCAGCAGGTGGTCGATGCGATGCGTGCGCGCGGCGTGTTCGCCAGCCTCGACATCCACAACAATACGGGTCTCAATCCGCATTACGCCTGCGTGAACCGCCTGGAGCCGCATTTTCTGCATCTCGCCACGCTGTTCTCGCGCATCGTCGTGTATTTCGTCAGCCCGCGCGGCGTGCAGTCGGCGGCTTTCGCCGAACTGTGCCCGGCCGTCACGGTGGAATGCGGCAAGCCGGGCACGCCAGGCAGCGTCGAGCACGCTGCCGATTTCATCGAAGCCTGCCTGCATCTGTCGGAGTTTCCCGCGCACCGGGTCGAGGCGCACGACATCGACCTCTTCCACACGATCGCGACGGTGAAGGTGCCTGAGTCGATCCGCTTTGGCTTCGGTACGGCGGATGCCGACATCGATTTCGAGGCTGAGCTTGATCACTACAATTTTCGCGAACTGGGGCCCGGCGATCTGCTGGGACGCGTACGGGCCGACACATTCGCGGCGCTGCTGGCGCTCGACGAGCAGGGCGCGGATATCGGCGGGCGCCTGTTCGACTACCGCGATGGCCGGATCACGCTGAAGAAGAAGCTGATGCCGGCGATGCTGACGCGCGACGAACGGGTGATTCGCCAGGACTGCCTGTGCTATCTGATGGAACGCATTCCCTACGCCGGCTGAATCAGCCGCGCGGGTGGTGCTGTGCGTGCAATTGCTTGAGGCGTTCGCGCGCGACGTGCGTATAGATCTGCGTGGTCGAGATGTCGCTGTGGCCGAGCAGCATCTGCACCACGCGCAGGTCGGCGCCGTGGTTGAGCAGGTGGGTGGCGAAGGCGTGGCGCAAGGTGTGCGGGGACAGCGGGCGCACGATGCCGGCGGCGCGTGCCCGCCGCTTGATGAGATGCCAGAACGCCTGCCGCGTCATGCCGGCGCCACGCGGGGTGACGAAGACCGCATCGCTGCGGTGCGCGCCCAGCAGCAGCGGTCGCGCTTCGTCGAAATAGCGACGCAGCCAGCGCACGGCTTCCTCGCCCAGCGGCACCAGCCGGTCCTTGTTGCCCTTGCCGGTGACGCGCAGCACGCCGTCGTTGAGATTGAGCGCGGCGAGCTTCAGAGTCACCAGTTCCGACACGCGCAGCCCGGTCGCGTAGAGCGTCTCCAGCATGGCGCGGTCGCGCAGCGTGGCCGGGGCGTCGCCGCCTGCGCTGGCGAGCAACTGCTCCACGTCGGCCTCGGTCAGTGTCTTGGGCAGCGCACGCGGCAGCTTGGGGCGGTCCAGGTTGCGCGTGGGATCGCTGGCGACGAGACGCTCGCGCAGCAGAAAGCGGTAGAAGCGCTTCAGCGCCGAGGTATAGCGTGCCGCGCTGCGCGGCTGGGTGCGCTGCGCGAAACGCCAGGCGAGCCAGGCCTCGATATCGCCGGATTCGGCGGCGTCCAGCGCGCGGGTGCGTTCCTTTTCCAGCCAGGCGGCAAAACCGTTGAGGTCACGCCGATAGGCCGCCAGGGTCGAGTCGGCCAGGCCGTCTTCCAGCCAGAGGTGATCGCAGAAGCGATCAATCAGCGTGCCGTTCATGTGCAAGCAGCCAGGTTTTCACCTCGAGCGGCGCGCCGCGTGCCGCGTGCATGAATCCGCCCAGCCCGTTCGCCGCCACGACGCGGTGGCAGGGAATCAGGATGGGCAGCGGATTCGAGCCGCAGGCCTGGCCCACGGCGCGCGCGGCGGTGCCGAGCTGCCTGGCCAGCATGCCGTAGGTGAGCGGGGCGCCGGGGGGGATCGCGACGAGCGCCTGCCAGACCCGCAACTGGAAGGGCGTACCGCGCGCTTCGTGGCGCAGGTCGAAGCGGTGTGCGGGATTGTGCCAGTAGGCGTCGAGTTCGCGCGCCAGTTCGCGCGCGCGGCTGTCAAGTCGCGTGGTGGCCGGCGCATCGACCGGCAGGAAGTCGAGGCGGGTCAGGGCTTCGCCCGTGAAGACCGCGCCGAGCCGGCAGGGGGGGGCATCCAGGACGGCGTCATAGTCGATCATGTCGCCATTCTACGTCGCGCAAAAACAAAAACGCCCGCACGGGGGCGGGCGCTTTCGCAAGGAAACCGGCGCCTATTCGGCGGCGGTGGCAGCGGCCTTGCGGGCGGGCAGCTTTTCCTTGATGCGTGCAGACTTGCCGGAGCGGTCACGCAGGTAGTACAGCTTGGCGCGACGGACATCGCCGCGGCGCTTCACTTCGATGGAAGCCACCAGCGGCGAGTAGGTCTGGAAGGTGCGCTCGACGCCTTCGCCGGCGGAGATCTTGCGCACGGTGAAGCCGGAGTTGAGGCCGCGGTTGCGCTTGGCGATGACCACGCCTTCGTAGGCCTGCAGACGTTCGCGGTTGCCTTCCTTCACCTTTACCTGGACGACGACGGTGTCGCCGGGGGCGAAATCGGGGATGGTCTTGCCCAGGCGGGCGATTTCTTCCTGTTCGAGTTGCTCGATGATGTTCATGCTATTTCCTTGCATCTGGCGGGAGAGGTGCCTCCTTGTCGAGGGACATCACGCCGTTTCACATTGGCCCTAGGGTTTGCTTTAACCCCGGCGCCGCTCATTTCCAGTCTGCCGCGAAGCAGGCCGGTCAATTCTGTTCCTTCTGCGCCTGGTCCAGGAGGTCAGGGCGCAATGCGGCAGTGAGCCGCGTACTTTCTTCCTGTCGCCACCGGGCGATCGCCGCGTGGTTGCCGCTCTTCAATACTTCCGGCACCGCCATCCCCTGCCATACTTCTGGCCGGGTGTAATGCGGGCAGTCGAGCAGCCCGCGGCTGAACGAATCCTGCGCGGCCGACTCGGCGTCGTTCAGCGCGCCCGGCAGTTGCCGGACAATCGCATCCATCAGTGCCAGCGCCGGCAACTCGCCGCCCGACAGCACGAAGTCGCCGAGGGAGATTTCCTCGTCCACACGCCGCTGCAGCAGACGCTCGTCGATGCCTTCGTAGCGCCCGCACAACAACACAAGCGCTGGCTTTTCCTTCAATTCCATTACCCGCTTGTGTGTCAGCGGTCGGCCCCGGGGCGAAAAATGCACCACCCACGGCGCCAGATTTTCCATGGACAGATCCTGCCGGACCGCATTCAGCGCACGGTCCAGCGGCTCCGCCAGCATCAGCATCCCGGGGCCGCCGCCGTAGGGACGGTCGTCCACCGTGCGGTGCAGGTCGTCGGTGAAATCGCGCGGGTTCCACGATTTGAACCGGTACAGCCCGCGATCCAGTGCCCGTCGGGTGATGCCGTAATCCAGTACGGCATCGAACATCTCGGGGAAGAGCGTGATGGCATCGAAACGCACACGCACCTCCTCAATAATCCTCGCCCCAATCCACCTCGATCGTTCCGCCCGCAAGGTCCACCTTGCCTACGAAAGCCGCGACGAAGGGAATCAGGTGCTGTCGCTTGCCCTTGAGCACCAGCACGTCGTGCGCGCCGGTTTCCATCAGGCTGTCGACCTTGCCCAGTTCGACGCCCTCGCGGTTGACCGCAACCAGGCCGATCAGGTCCGACCAGTAGAACGCGTTTTCCTCCGGCGCCGGGAGCGCGCTCCGCGGTACCGACACTTCCTGACCGCGCAGGGCATAGGCCGCGTCGCGGTTGTCGATGCCGGCCAGCTTGGCGACCAGGGCGTTGCCGTGATCCTGGATGGCTTCGACGGTGTACTGCGTGTGCTGCTCGTCGCGACCGATGCGCCAGGATTCGAAATCCATCAGCGCATCCGGGTCCTCGCTGTAGGGCTGGACCTTGACCCAGCCCTTGATGCCGAACGGGGCGGCGATGCGCCCCATAACGACCCAGTCGTTATTCAATGCGGACAGCCGACCCAGTCTTCGGTGTCAGCCAAATCAGGCCGCGGCCGGCTTGTTCTGCTTGACCAGGCGGGCGACGGTGTCGGACAGCTGCGCGCCGTTGCTTACCCAGTAGCCGATGCGGTCCTGATCCAGACGCACCGCTTCGGCGCCTTCGGCAGCAACCGGATTGTAGAAGCCGACGCGCTCGATGAAGCGGCCGTCGCGGCGGCAGCGCGAGTCGGCCACCACCACGTTGTAGAAGGGGCGGTTTTTGGCGCCGCCGCGCGAAAGACGAATAACGACCATGATTCAACCCACCGGGTAAACGGAGAAAACCGCGAATTATACCCGAAAAACCCAGCTTTGCCAGAGGCTTGCCGGCGGCGGGGTCAACGCATGCCGGGCAGCACGCCCTTCATCCCGCGCATCATCTTGCCGAGTCCGCCCTTGCCCATCATTTTCATCATCTTCTGCGCCTGCTCGAACTGGTTGAGCAGCTTGTTGACTTCCTGCACCTGCACGCCGGCGCCGGCTGCGATACGGCGCTTGCGGCTGGCCTTGATGAGGTCGGGCTTGCGGCGTTCCAGCGGGGTCATGCTGTTGATGATGCCTTCGACGCGGTTGATGGCCTTTTCGTCGGCACCGGCGGGCAGTGCAGCACCGGCCGCGCCGGGCAGCTTGTCCATCAGTGCGGACAGGCCACCCATCTTGCGCATTTGCTGAATCTGCGCCTTGAAATCCTCAAGGTCGAAGTCCTTGCCCTTCTTGACTTTGTCGGCGAGCTTCCTGGCTTCGGCCATGTCGACCGCGCCCTGCGCCTGCTCGATCAGCGAGAGTACGTCGCCCATGCCGAGGATGCGCTGCGCCATGCGCTCGGGGTGGAAAGGCTCCAGGCCGTTGGGTTTCTCGCCGACACCGACGAATTTGAGCGGCTTGCCGGTGACTTGTCGCACCGACAGCGCCGCACCGCCGCGCGCGTCACCGTCGAGCTTGGTCAGCACGACGCCGGTGAGCGGCAGAGCTTCGTTGAAGGCCTTGGCGACGTTGACCGCATCCTGGCCCTGCATCGCATCGACGACGAACAGAGTCTCGACCGGCTTGACTGCGGTGTGCAGTGCCTTGATCTCGGCCATCATCGCCTCGTCGATCGCCAGCCGGCCGGCGGTATCCACGATCAATACGTCGAAGAACTGCTTGCGTGCATGGTCCTGCGCGGCCTGCACGATTCTCAGTGGATCGCGTTCGTCGCCGGCCTCGAAAAAGGCGACGTCGAGCTGTTTGCCGAGTTGGCGGAGCTGGTCGATGGCAGCCGGGCGGTAAACGTCGGCGGAACAGAGCAGCACCTTCTTCTTGCGATTCTTCAGCAGCAGGGCGAGCTTGCCGGAGGTCGTCGTCTTGCCGGAACCCTGCAGGCCGGCCATGAGGATGACGGCGGGCGGCGTCGCCGCGAGGTCGAGGTCGGCGTTCGCGCCGCCCATGAGCTTGGTCAGTTCCTCGTGGACGATGCCGATCAGGGCCTGGCCCGGCGTGAGGCTGGTCAGCACCTCCTGCCCGAGCGCGCGGGTTTTCACCGCGTCGATGAAGCTCTTGACCACCGGCAGGGCAACGTCCGCTTCCAGCAAGGCCAGCCGCACCTGTCGCAGCGTGTCCTGCACGTTGGCTTCGGTGATACGGGCCTGCCCGCGCAGGGTTTTGACGACGCCGGCGAGGCGTCCGCTGAGATTTTCTAGCATGGCTTCCTTGTTGCCGCCAAGGGCGGCATGGATAATGGGGCTGGCTGATCCTTGTCCTGCATTTTAACGAATGTCCCCGCTATTGCTGGTTACCTTGTGTGTGAGCGCGCTGTATGGCTGGGCAGCCTGGCGGCTGCGGGCTGCGCCGCGCGCGCCTTCGGTTTGCGTGGCCCTGCCGTTGGCCCTGCTGGCGCACGGGGCGCTGATCTATCATTCGATGCTGGGGCAGGGCGATATCCGCCTGGGCTTCGGCAATTCGCTCTCGACGATACTCTGGCTGACCGCGCTGATCTACTGGCTTGCCAGCCGGGGGGCGCCGCTGGCGCGCTTGCAGGCCTGGGTCAGTGGCGCGGCCGCCCTGGCGGTGCTGGCGATGGCGGTCTTCGGCGAGACGCACCCGATCCCCAGTTCGCAGGCACTCGCACTGCGGGCGCACCTGATCGTGGCATTTCTTGCCTACGGTCTGCTGGCCGTGGCGGCCTTGCATGCGGTGCTCATGACCATGCTGGAGAAGCAGTTGCACCGGGGGACGTTCATGCAGGAGGGCGCGCCGCCCTTGCTGACGCTGGAAGCGATGCTGTTCCGCACCATAGCCGCGGGATTCGCGTTGCTGACTCTGGCGGTGTTCAGCGGCGTGTTCTTTTCGGAAGAGCTGTTCGGAACGGCGCTCCAGTTTACCCACAAGGTGGTGTTCGCCATCCTGTCCTGGCTGGTGTTCGGCGGTTTGCTGCTGGGCCGGCATTTCCGCGGCTGGCGCGGCCGCACGGCGCTGTACTGGACGATCACGGGGTTCACCTTTTTGTTGCTGGCCTATCTCGGTACACAGTTCGTGCTTGAAGTGATCCTCGGACGCTAAGGATCGGGCTTGGATAGCTTTTCCACCCAAACCCTATTCATCGCCCTGGCAGTCCTGTTGCTGACGTCGGCGTTCTTCTCGGCGTCCGAAACGGCGATGATGGCGATCAACCGCTATCGCCTGCGCCACGCGGCCGAATCCGGCGTGCGCGGCGCGATGCGGGCGCAGGCCTTGCTGAACCAGACCGACAAGCTGCTGGGCGTGATCCTGCTCGGCAACAATCTGGTCAACGCGGCCTCGGGCACCTTGTCTGCGGTGCTGGCGATCCGACTGTTCGGCGATGGCGAAATCGTGCTGTTCGTTGCGACGCTCCTGCTCACCTTCCTGATCCTGGTATTCAGCGAAGTCACGCCCAAGGTGCTGGGGGCGTCCTTTCCCGAGCGCATCGCCTATCCGGCTACGCTGCTGCTGGTGCCCTTGCTCAAGCTGGCTTATCCGGTGGTGTGGTTCGTCAACCTGTTCGTGCAGGGCATCCTGCGGCTGCTGCGCATTCGGCAGCCGGAGCCGGGACAGGGCAACAGCCTGGGGCTGGCGGAGTTGCGCACCATCGTGCTGGAATCGTCCGGCAGGATGCCGCGCGAACATCACCGCGTGCTGGTCAACCTGCTGGAGCTGGAGGACATCACGGTGGACGACGTGATGACGCCGCGCAACCAGATCGAGGCCATCGATATCGAAGACGACCCCGAGCGCCTGCGTCAGCAGATTTCCACCAGCCACCATACCCGACTGGTGGTGCAGCAGGGGTCGCCCGACAATCTGCTCGGGGTGCTGCATGTACGCCGGATCCTGCATGCCCTGACCGGCGAGACGCTCGACATCGAGACGCTGAAGGAGAGCCTCGAAGACCCGTATTTCGTTCCGGCGGGGACGCCGCTGTTCACCCAGTTGCGCAACTTCCAGAGTGGCCGGCGGCGGCTGGCGCTGGTGGTCGACGAGTACGGCGAATTGCAGGGCCTGGTGACGCTGGAGGATCTGCTGGAGGAAATGGTCGGGGAATTCACCACGCAGGCGCCGTCCGACATGGGCTATCTGCGGCGCGACGCGGATGGCAGCTGGCTGGCCGAGGGCAGTGTGCTCCTGCGGCATCTGAACCGCAAGCTGGGACTCGACCTGCCGCTGGACGGGCCCAAGACCTTGAACGGTCTGTTGCTCGAGCATTTCGAGGACATCCCCGAGGCGGGCGTGAGCATCAAGCTGGGCGATGTGCCAGTGGAAATCGTGCAGACCCAGGATCGCGCGGTGAAGATGGCGCGCATCCAGATTCCGAGACCCGTAGAGGGGGCGGAAAACGCCTCAACTTAATCCGGAAATCGCCGTTATGGCCTGTGATGTCCCGTCCGGCCCTTGTGGTGCGCCGGGCCGGGGCGATAATCTGCAACAGGACTTGTCTGGAACCGAGCTATGGCCGCTGTGACAACAAATAGCATCAACTTAACCGGGCTGGCGCGTGCCATGGTCAACCATGGCTGGCTGTCCGAGGACGACGCCGAAAGCGTATGGAAACGCGCCAGCCAGACCGGCGATTCCTTCGTGACCGAACTGGTGAGGGGGAAACGCTTCAAGGCCGAGCAGATCGCCGAGTTTGCTGCCGTCTCGTTCGGTTATCCATTCATGGACCTGAACGCCATGGACCCAGAGAGCCTGCCGCAGGGCCTGCTGGACCCCAGGCTGATGCAGAAGCGTCGGGTCCTGGCGCTCTATCAGCGCGGCAACAAGCTTTACGTCGGCACCTCCGACCCCACTCAGCTTCAGGCGCTGGACGAGGTGAAGTTCCAGACCGGCCAGGCCGTCGAGCCGGTGGTCGTCGAGGACGACAAGCTCGGCAAGCTGATCGAGAAGGTCGGCGAAGTCTCCGACAACACGCTGGCGGTGCTCAACGCCGAGGATCTCAATCTCGATTTTGCCGACGAAGAGAGTGCAGCAGCGCAGCAGGACACTGGCGGCATCGAAATCGACGACGCGCCGGTGGTGCGCTACCTGCAGAAGATCATGCTCGACGCGATCAATGTCGGCGCGTCCGACATCCACTTCGAGCCCTACGAGAAGTTCTACCGCATCCGCTACCGGCGCGACGGCATTCTCTACGAAGTCGCACAGCCGCCGATGGCGATCAAGGACAAGGTGGCCTCACGCATCAAGGTGCTGTCGCGGCTGGACATTTCCGAAAAGCGCGTGCCGCAGGACGGCCGCATGAAGATGGTGCTGTCCAAGAGCCGCGCCATCGATTTCCGGGTCAGCACCCTGCCCACCCTGTACGGCGAAAAGATCGTCATGCGTATTCTCGACCCGTCGAGCGCGCAACTGGGGATCGAGGCGCTGGGCTACGAGCCGTGGCAGAAGGAACTCCTGCTGAATGCGGTGCAGCGTCCTTACGGCATGGTGCTGGTGACCGGTCCGACCGGTTCCGGCAAGACCGTGTCGCTCTACACCTGCCTGAACATTCTGAACAAGCCCGACGTGAACATTTCCACCGCGGAAGACCCGGCGGAAATCCAGCTGCCCGGCATCAACCAGGTCAACGTCAACGACAAGGCAGGCCTGACGTTTTCGGCAGCGCTCAAATCCTTCCTGCGGCAGGATCCCGACGTCATCATGGTCGGCGAAATCCGAGACCTGGAAACCGCCGACATCGCCATCAAGGCCGCCCAGACCGGCCACATGGTGATGTCCACCCTGCATACCAACGACGCGCCTGGAACCCTGACCCGTTTGCTGAATATGGGGGTCGCGCCGTTCAACGTCGCCTCCTCGGTGATCCTGATCACGGCCCAGCGTCTGGGCCGGCGTCTGTGCAATTGCAAGCAGCCGGCGGACATTCCCCGCGAGGCGCTGCTGGCGGCGGGTTTTACCGACGAACAACTCGATGGCAGCTGGAAACCCTATAAACCGGTCGGCTGCGACATCTGCGGCGGCACCGGCTACAAGGGGCGGCTCGGCATCTACCAGGTCATGCCGATCACCGATGCCATGACGCGGATCATCCTGAAAGGCGGCAACGAGTCGGACATCGCCGACCAGGCCAAGCGTGAAGGCGTGCTCGATCTGCGCCAGGCAGGATTGCTGAAAGTGAAAGCCGGACTCACCTCGCTGGAAGAGGTCGAGGCCGTCACCAACCTCTAAGGGGCTTAATGTATGGCTACAGCGGCAAAGGCAGTCAAGGATGCCACCTTCCTGTGGGAGGGCATGGACAAGCGCGGCAAGAAGGTCAAGGGCCAGATGCTTGCCGGCGGCGAGGCCGTGGTCAATTCGCTGCTACGCAAACAGGGCATCACCGTCACCAAGGTCAAGAAGCAGAGCGCCCTGTTCAGCGGTGCGAAGAAAATCACCGACAAGGACGTCACGCTGTTCACGCGGCAACTGGCAACGATGATGAAAGCCGGCGTTCCCCTGTTGCAGTCATTCGACATCGTCGGACGCGGGCATTCCAACCCCTCCATGCAGCGCCTGCTCGCGGAAATCAAGGCCGATATCGAAAAGGGAAGCAGCCTCACGCAATCCTTTGGCCGCCATCCGCTGTATTTCGACGCGCTGTTCTGCAACCTGGTCGGCGCCGGCGAGGCGGCAGGTATTCTTGAGGCGGTGCTCGATCGCCTGGCCGTTTACAAGGAAAAGATCCTGGCCATCAAGGGCAAGATCAAGTCTGCCCTGTTCTATCCGCTGTCTATTATCGTCGTGGCCTTCGTGATCACGGCCATCATCATGATTTTCGTGATCCCGGCATTCAAGGAGTTGTTCTCAAACTTCGGCGCCGATCTGCCGGGGCCGACTCTGGTCGTGATGGCGATCTCGGATTTCTTCGTGAAGTGGTGGTGGGCGATCTTCGGTGCGATCGGCGGCGGCCTGTATGCCTTCTTCCAGGGCTGGAAGCGTTCAAAGAAAATGCAGATGACCATGGACCGGCTCATGCTCAAGCTGCCGATCTTCGGGCCGGTCATCGAGAAGGCCACCATCGCGCGCTGGACGCGCACGCTCTCGACCATGTTCGCGGCCGGCGTGCCCCTGGTCGAGGCGCTCGAGTCGGTGGGCGGCGCGTCGGGCAACCAGGTCTACGTCGAGGCGACCGGCAAGATTCGCAGTGAGGTCGCCACGGGCACTTCGCTCACGGTGGCCATGCAGAATACGGGCAAGTTTCCCAACATGGTGCTGCAGATGGCGTCGATCGGCGAGGAATCCGGTTCGCTCGATTCCATGCTGGGCAAGGTGGCCGATTTCTACGAAGCCGAGGTGGACGACGCAGTGGAGGCGCTGTCCAGCCTGATGGAACCCATGATCATGGTGGTGCTCGGCACGCTCATCGGCGGCATGGTCATCGCCATGTATCTGCCGATCTTCAAGATGGGTTCGGTCGTTTGATGGAGCCTGCATTCGCCGGACCAGCCCTCTTCGCAGGGCTGGTTTTTTTATTGGGCCTGCTGGTGGGTAGTTTTCTCAACGTGGTCGTGCATCGCCTGCCGAAGATGATGGAAGCAGAATGGCAGGCGCAATGCGCTGAATTGCGCGGCGAGACGCCGCCCGAGGCAGCACGCTACAACCTGTCTGTGCCGCGTTCGGCATGTCCGGCCTGCGGCCACAGGATCACGGCGCTCGAAAACGTTCCCGTCCTCTCCTGGCTATGGTTGCGCGGCCGCTGTTCCGCCTGCGGTACGGCGATCAGTGCGCGCTATCCGCTGGTCGAACTGCTGACCGGTTTGCTGTCGGCGGCGGTCGCCTGGAAATGGGGGTTGAGCGTGCAGACCGCAGGCGCGCTGCTGCTGGTGTGGACCCTGGTCGCGCTGGCCTTCATCGATCTCGACACGACCCTGTTGCCGGACAGCCTGACGCTGCCGCTCGTCTGGCTGGGGCTGTTGTTCAACCTTGATGGACACTTCGCCAGCCTGCCGGATGCAGTGATTGGCGCCGCGGCCGGCTATCTCGTGCTGTGGTCGGTGTACTGGCTGTTCAAGCTTGCCACCGGCAAGGAGGGGATGGGCTACGGTGACTTCAAGCTGCTGGCGGCGATCGGCGCCTGGCTGGGCTGGCAGATGTTGCCGGTCACGCTGCTGCTGTCGTCGGTTGTCGGTGCCGCGATCGGCATCGCGATGATCGTGTTCGTCAAGCATGACCGCCGGGTACCGATTCCCTTCGGACCTTATTTGGCGGGTGGCGGGCTCGTGGCGCTGTTCTTCGGTGCCGACCTCACGCAAGCCTATCTCGCCCAAATCTGATGCTCGTCGTCGGCCTTACCGGCGGCATTGGCTCAGGCAAATCTGCCGTTTCCGAACATTTTGCCCGATTGGGCGTGCCGGTCATCGACACCGACATCATCGCGCGCGATCTGGTCAAACCAGGGAGCACGGTGCTGTCCGCGATCCGTGCGGGTTTCGGAGACACCGTGCTGCATGCCGACGGTGAACTCGACCGTGCGGCGCTGCGTCGGCGCGTGTTCAGCGAGCCCGCAGCGCGCCGGACGCTGGAATCCCTTCTGCATCCACGCATCCGTCAGGAAGTCGCCCGCCAACTGGCGGCGCTGGCCGCACCCTACGCAATCGTTGCCGTGCCGCTGCTGGTCGAAACCGGTGGCTGGCGCGACGTCGTGCAGCGCGTTCTGGTGGTCGACTGTCCCGAGGCGATCCGTATCGAGCGGGTGATGGCGCGCAGCGGGCTCGGCCGCGACGAGGTGCAGGCCATCGTCGATGCGCAGGCCAGCGATGCGGCGCGGCGCGCAGCGGCCGACGATGTCATCGATAACGCCGGTTCGCCGCAGGCGCTCGACGCGGCCGTCGCGGGGCTGCACGCACGCTATCTCGCGCAGGCCGGTACGCTTCTACCATAGGGAACTGGCCCATCGATCAGGCGCGCTGCCTTGATTTTGTGTCGCAATCAGCGACAATCGGCCGGAAACAACCCGCGCATCGTGGCGTGATCCATTACGAATACCCCCTCTCCGAACGCATCCGCACCCTGCTGCGGCTGGAAGATCTGTTCGAACGTTTCGACGCCTACGCTGCGTCGTCGTTGCAGCACGCGCATCATGCCGCGCTGCTGACGCTGTTCGAACTCTCCGAGGTCGCCGCGCGTGCGGACCTCAAGACCGACCTGCTGCAGGAACTGGATCGCCAGAAAGCCGTGCTCGTCGCGCTGCGCGGCAATCCGCACGTGGAGAAGGAGACGCTGGAAACCGTACTGGCCGGCATCGAGGCCGCGCACCAGGGCATCCACCAGTTGCCGGGCAAGGTCGGCCAGCACCTGCGCGACGACGACTGGCTGATGGCGATCAAGCAGCGCGCCGGCATACCGGGCGGCATGTGCGAATTCGATCTGCCGTCCTACCACCACTGGCTGCACCAGCACATCGAGGCGCGCAAGCGCCAGCTGCGCGAGTGGATCGCGCCCTTCGCGCCGATCCGTTCGGCGGTCGACATCGTGCTCGGGCTTTTGCGCGACAGCGGCCAGCCGGAGATGCAGCACACCGACAACGGTTACTACCAGCGCATGCTCGAATCGCGCAATCCGCACCTGATCCGCGTCACCCTCACCGACACCGTACCCTGCGTGCCCGAGATTTCGGCGAACAAGTACATGCTCAACATCCGCTTCGTGCAGGCGGGCGGCGGCCAGATGCGCACCTGCACCGACCAGCCCATCGACTTCGACCTGACGTTCTGCACGCTGTGAAACCGCCCGTCGTGACCTGCCCGACCTGCGGCGCAGCGGTGCGCTGGGTGGCGGAAAACAAGTGGAAGCCGTTCTGCAGCGAACGCTGCAAGCTCATCGACCTGGGGCACTGGGCAACCGAGAAATACCGCGTGCCGGCGGAAACGCCGCCGGACGAGGAGGCGGCGCCCGACGAGCCCGGGCAGCCGCAGTGAGGCTTACTTCCTGTAGGTCTTGACGCCGTTCGGGGTGCCGAGCAACAGCACGTCGGCGCCGCGGCGCGCAAACAGGCCGTTCGTCACCACGCCGACGATGTGATTGATCGCGGTTTCCAGCGACACCGGGTCGACGATGGACAGGCCGTGCACGTCCAGGATGAGGTTGCCGTTGTCGGTGGTGAAGCCCTCGCGCAGACGGGGCTGGCCGCCCAGCTTCACCAGCTCGCGCGCCACGTAGGAACGCGCCATCGGAATCACCTCCACCGGCAGCGGGAACTTGCCCAGCACGCCGACCAGCTTGGACTCGTCGCAGATGCAGATGAACTGCTTGCTGCATGCCGCCACGATTTTCTCGCGCGTCAACGCGCCGCCGCCGCCCTTCACCATGGCGAAATGTTCGGTGATTTCGTCGGCGCCGTCGACGTAGATTTCGAGTTCGCCGACGCTGTTCAGGTCCAGCACCTGGATGCCGTGGCTCTTGAGGCGCGCGGCGGTGGCCTCCGAACTGGCCACGGCGCCGTCGATGCGGCCCTTGACCTCGGCCAGCGCGTCGATGAAATAGTTGGCGGTCGAGCCCGTGCCCACGCCGATGATGCCGCCTTTGGCGTACTCCACCGCGGCATGTGCCACGGCCTGCTTCATTTCGTCTTGCGTCATGATCGTTTCGTCCGTTTCGAGTAGCCGGCTAAGATAGCGGCATCGCAGCCATTTATCAAACCCGGTCATGAGCCAGCCCGACGACTATCTCGAACGCATCCTCACCTCCAGCGTCTACGACGTGGCCGTGGAGTCGCCGCTCGACGTCGCCCACAATCTTTCGCGCCGGCTCAACAACCAGATTTTGCTGAAGCGCGAGGATCTGCAGCCGGTGTTTTCGTTCAAATGCCGCGGCGCCTACAACAAGATGGCGAACCTGAAGCCCGCGCAACTGGCGCGCGGCGTGGTCGCGGCCTCGGCCGGCAATCACGCGCAGGGCGTGGCGCTTGCCGCACAGAAGCTCGACGTCAAGGCCACCATCGTGATGCCGGCGACCACGCCGAAAATCAAGGTCGACGCCGTCGCCGCGCGCGGTGCCCAGGTGATCCTGCACGGCGACAACTATGATGAGGCCTGCGCCCATGCCACCGAACTGGCCAAGGAGGCCAAGGCGACCTTCGTCCATCCCTATGACGACCCGGACGTCATCGCCGGCCAGGGTACGGTGGCGATGGAACTGCTGCGCCAGCATCCGGGGCCGATCCATTCGGTCTACATCCCGGTCGGCGGCGGTGGGCTCATCGCCGGCATGGCCGCCTACATCAAGCGCCTGCGCCCGGAAATCAAGATCGTCGGCGTCGAGCCCGAGGACGCCGATGCGATGGCGCGCTCGCTGTGCAAGGGCGAGCGCGTCACGCTGCCGCGCGTCGGCATCTTCGCCGACGGCGTGGCGGTGAAGCGGGTCGGCAAGGAAACCTTCCGTTTGGCGCAGCTTTATGTGGACGAGGTGATCCGCGTGAACAACGACGCGATCTGCGCGGCGATCAAGGACGTGTTCGAGGACACCCGCTCGATCCTGGAGCCGGCAGGTGCCTTGTCGGTGGCCGGCCTCAAGGCCGCGATCGCGGGCGACAAGCTCAGGGGCAAGACCCTGGTTGCTGTGGCTTCGGGCGCCAACATGAACTTCGACCGCCTGCGCCACATCGCCGAACGCGCCGAGCTGGGCGAGCGGCGCGAAGCCGTGCTCGCCGTCACCATTCCGGAAACGCCGGGCAGCTTCAAGGCCTTCTGCAACCTGCTCGGTGCGCGCAACATCACCGAATTCAACTACCGCTATGCCGATCCGAAGCAGGCGCGCGTCTTCGTCGGGCTCACCGTCGGCGGGGCGGGCGAGGGCGGCCGGCTGGTCGAGACGCTGGGACGGCACGGCCTGGAGGCAATCGACCTGACCGACAACGAAATGGCCAAGCTGCACGTGCGCCATCTGGTCGGTGGGCGCGCCCCGGAGGCGGTCAACGAGGTGCTGTACCGCTTCGAATTCCCGGAACGGCCGGGTGCGCTCATGCAGTTCCTGCAAAGCATGAGCACGGGGTGGAACATCAGCCTCTTCCACTACCGCAACCACGGCGCCGACTACGGCCGCGTGCTGGTCGGCATCCAGGTGCCGGAAAAGGAAAAGCCCAGCTTCCAGAAATTCCTGGACGGGCTGGGCTACCGGTACTGGGACGAATCCCGCAATCCGGCCTACAAGCTGTTTCTCGCGTGAATTATTTTTTCGTGCCGCAGGTGTTCATGCCGATCAGGCCGTAGGCCGGGCAGAACCTGAAAATCCCGGTGGCGAGCGGAACGACGCCGATCCACGCCCAGACGGGACCGCCCATCAAGGCCCAGGCGATGAGGGCGAGGCCGGCGAGAATGCGGATGGCGCGGTCGATGCTTCCAACGTTGCAAGACATGGTGTGCTCCTGAGTAGATGAGGGCCTCGGACGAGGTGGACGCAGAATAGTCGCTGCAGGGGCGGGAGTCTGTGACGTACGTCACAAAATCGTTCAGGTTTCGGCTTCCAGCCTTGCGCGATCCGCCACGGCGATGCGCCCGCGCGCGAGAACGAGGCTGCCCGTGTCCTCCAGCTTCTTCAAGGCCCGGCTCACCGCTTCGCGGCTGGCGCCGATCTGCGCCGCCAGCCGTTCGTGCGTGATATCCAGCGCTGCGCCGGGCGCATCCATCAGCACTGCCGCGATGCGCCGCGTCAACGAACGGAACGCGACGTCCTCCACCCGCTGCATCATGCGGCCCAGCCGCTCGGCGAAGAGGCCGAAGACATACTGCCGGAACGGCGGATGCATGCTGATCAGGGTATCGAACAGATCGTGCGGCATGGCCGCCAGCAGCGCCTCGTCCGCAGCCAGGCCGCGCGCCGAATACTGCACCTCGCCGAGCAGGCAACTGGTGCTGACGATGCAGGATTCGCCCGCCCGCACCCGGTACAGCTCGATCTCGTGGCCGTCCGGCGTTTCACGCATCACCTGGATTTCGCCTTCGACCAGGAGAGGGAATGCGCGGCATGGATCGCCCGTCGCGAACAGCACGCCGTCGCGCGGCACGCGGTGCCAGACGAGGGACTGCATCAGGCGTGCGTGCAGGGCGGCCTCCAGTCCGCGCAGGGCGGGAAAGACATCCAGCAGCAGGATCGCGGCATCGGGCGGCGGTGCGGGGGGCATGGGCATTGCAGTTCTGCGGGCGGCGAGACGCCGTCAATATAGTGGATTTCGCTCCGGTCGCGCGCGCCACGCGTGTTACCCTCCACCCCCATGTTTCGAGAGTTCTGTCTTGCCCTGTTGCTCGTGCTGCCGGTATCGCCGGCGATCGCGGCATCCGGAGATGACGACGTCCTGCGCGCGCGTGCGGCTTACATCGAACGGAAGCCGGCGCAATTCGAGCGCGCAGCGCGTGACGTGCCTGCCGACCACGTATTGGTACCCTATATCGAGTACTGGCGGCTCATGCTGACGAATCGCGGAAGCGATGCCGGTATCGTCGATTTTCTTGCACGTTATCCCGATACCCGCATGGCCGAAATGGTACGAGCCGACTGGCTCAAGACCCTGGGGGCGCGATCCGACTGGACGCGCTACCTTGCCGAATACGCGCGGCTCGAAAAGCCCGACACGGCCCACCAGTGCTACGCCTACCGCGCCGAATGGGCGCAGGGCAACCGTGTGCACGCACGCGAAGCGGTGGCCATGTGGTTCACCGGACGCGACATGCCCACCGCCTGCACGCCGTTGTTCGCGCAATTGATCGAAGCCGGATTCATCCGCGAGGAAGACGTCTGGCGGCGCATGCGGCTTGCGCTCGAAGCCGGCAATCCAGGCGTCGCGCGCGTGGTGTCGAATGCCTTGCCGGAATCCCAGCGGCCGGCGGCGGCGCTCTACGACCGGGCAACGCGTGCGCCCGCCAGGCTGCTGGCCGAAGGGCTGGATGCCAGCCGGCGCGGCGACCGCGAACTCGCCCTGTATGCGATCGAGCGGCTCGCCCGCAGCGACTCCGGCGCAGCGGCGAAGGCACTTGCCAACTGGTCGGCACGGTTGACGGTGGCGGAGCGGCAAACTGCCTGGGCGTGGCTAGCGGCCTGGGCGGCGCGCCGCCACGAGCCGGTTGCGCTTGCCTGGTTTGGCGAGGCCGGCCGGGTAGCTGTCAATGACGTGCAGCGCGAATGGTGGGTACGTGCTGCGCTGCGCGCAGGCGACTGGCCGACGGTTTTGCAGGTGATCGACAGCATGGGCGACACCGTACGCAGCCAGCCCGTGTGGCGTTACTGGCGCGCGCGCGCCCTGCTTGCCAGTGGCCAGCGCGCGGCTGCGACGCCCGTGCTGCTGGCCCTGTCGCGCGAACCGCATTACTACGGCCAGCTGGCGCAGGAAGAACTGGGGCCGGTGGTGGGCGCACCGACGCTCAACATCAAACCGGGCGGGGACGAACAGACCGCGGTGGCGCGCATGCCCGGTGTCGTTCGCGCCCTCGCCCTGTACGACCTTGGCCTGCGCAGCGAGGCGACGCAGGAATGGGCATGGGCGACGCGCAATTTTTCCGATACCCAGCTGCTCGCCGCCGCCGAGCTGGCGCGTCGCGCGGAATGGTACGACCGCGCGATCAACACCGCCGAACGCACCCGCGACCTGCACGATTTCGAGCTGCGCTTCCTCGCGCCCTATCGCGAACTGGCGCACGAGGCGGCGCGCGACAATGCCATCGACGAAGCCTGGGTGTTCGGCCTGATGCGCCAGGAAAGCCGCTTCGTCAATGTCGCGCGTTCCAGCGTCGGCGCCGCCGGGCTGATGCAGATCATGCCGGCGACCGCGCGCTGGATTGCGCGCCGCCTCGGCATCGAGCGCTTCAAGTCGGGGGACATCCAGGATCCCGCCACCAACATCCGGTTCGGCGCGTATTACCTCAAGCACGTGCAGACCACGCTCGACGGTTCGCCCGTGCTGGCCACCGCCGGCTACAACGCCGGGCCCGCCCGGGCACAGCGCTGGCGCGACACGCGGCCGATGGAAGCGGCGATCTACATCGAATCGATCCCCTTCGCCGAGACGCGGGACTACGTGAAGAAGGTGATGAGCAACGCCATGTACTACGCGGCGCGCTTCGGCCAGCCCTCGGTGCTGCTGAAGGACAGGCTGGGCGTGGTGCCGGCGCGTACCGTCGCGGTCGAGACGGAACCGGACACGGCGATTACGCTGGAACCCGAAGCGGCCGGCGATTAAAATCAGCCTCGCCCTCCATTCCGAATATTCCGAACGGCATTCCATGAAGATCGAACGCATCTGCATTCTCGGCGGCTCCGGCTTTGTCGGTACCCATCTCGTCAGCCAGCTCGCCGCGCGCGGCCTCCAGGTGCGCGTGCTCTCGCACCGCCGCGAACTGGCCAAGGAACTGATCCTGCTGCCCACCGTGGAGGTGATCGAAGCCGACGTGCACGACCAGCACGAACTCGTGCGCCATTTTCGCGGCATGGACGCCGTGATCAACCTGGTCGGCATCCTGCACGAGGACAAGGTCGGCCGCGTCGACCTGCCCAGCGCGCGGCGCGGCGACTTCCAGAAAGTCCACATCGAACTGGCGCGCAAGGTCGTCCATGCCTGCGGCGAAGCCGGCGTGCACCGCCTCCTGCACATGAGCGCGCTCGGCGCGCATCCCAATTCGCGTTCCGCCTACCAGCGCTCCAAGGGCATCGCCGAGGCGCTGGTGCGCGAGGCCGGCATGCAGCATCGGGAACACGAGAGCTGGTATCTCAACGGTCCCAAGTTCATCCATGGCTACGGGCTCAACGTCACGATCTTCCGACCCTCGGTGATCTTCGGGCGCGGCGATTCCTTCCTGTCGATGTTCGCGCGCCTGCTCAAGCTGTTTCCGGTCATGCCCCTGGGGTCGGCGGCGACCCGCTTCGCGCCGGTGCACGTCGACGACGTCGCCCGTGCCTTCGCCGACAGTCTCGACACGCCGGCCACCTACGGCCAGACCTACGACCTGTGCGGCCCCAAGGTTTACAGCCTGCGCGAACTGATCGAATACGTCGGCACCGTCATCGGCAAGCGCCGCAGCATCGTCGCATTGGGCAAGTGGCCCGCGTATTTCCAGGCCTGGGCACTGGAGTTCCTGCCGGGCAGGAAGCTGATGACGCGCGACAACTACTACGCGATGTGCACCGACAACGTCTGTCCCGGCCCGTGGCCGGCGGTGTTCGATTTCCAGCCCGTCGCGCTCGAAGCCGTCGCGCCCGAATACCTGCGTGCCGACACGCCGCGCGCGCGTTACGAGGACTACCGCGAAAGCGCACGCCGATAAGGATGCGATGAAGACCTACGTCGTCGGCGGCGCCGTGCGCGACCGTCTCCTGGGGCGGCCGGTGGCCGACCGCGATCACGTCGTGGTCGGCGCCACGCCCGACGACATGATCGCGCTGGGCTACCAACCGGTCGGCAAGGATTTCCCGGTCTTCCTGCACCCCGACACCCACGAGGAGTACGCGCTCGCGCGTACCGAGCGCAAATCCGGCCACGGCTACAAGGGCTTCGTCGTCTACGCCGCGCCCGATGTGACGCTGGAAGACGATCTGCGCCGTCGCGACCTCACCATCAACGCCATGGCCGAGGACGAATCCGGCAGGCTGATCGATCCGCACGGCGGCCAGCGCGATCTCGCCGCGAAGGTATTCCGTCATGTCGGCGAGGCCTTCGCCGAGGACCCGGTGCGCATCCTGCGCGTGGCGCGCTTTGCCGCGCGCTTCGCCGATTTCGGCGTGGCGCCGGAAACGCTCGGCCTGATGCGGCAGATGGTGGAGAACGGCGAAGTCGATGCGCTGGTGCCCGAGCGCGTGTGGCAGGAGGTTGCGCGCGGACTGATGGAGGCGAAGCCCGCGCGCATGTTCCAGGTGCTGCGCGACTGCGGCGCGCTGGCGCGGCTGTTTCCCGAGATCGACCGTTTGTTCGGCGTGCCGCAGCCGCCCGAGCACCATCCCGAAGTCGATACCGGGGTGCACGTCATGCTGGTCGTCGACTGGGCGGCCGCCCAGGGCTTCGACCTGCCGGTACGTTTCGCCGCACTGACGCACGACCTCGGCAAGGGCGTCACGCCGCCCGAATACTGGCCGAAGCATCACGGGCACGAAGCGAAAAGCGTCGCGCTCGTGCGTGCCCTGTGCGAACGGGTCCGCGCGCCGGCGGACTGCCGCGAACTGGCAATCGCCGTCGCCCGCGATCACGGCAACGTCCACCGTGCGCTGGAACTGCGCCCGGCCACCCTGCTCGAGTTGCTGGAGCGCGTCGACGCCCTCCGGCGGCCAGAGCGTTTCGAGCAGTTCGTGCGGGCCTGCGAATGCGACTTCCGCGGCCGCCCGGGCTACGAAGCCCGGCCCTACCCGCCGGCGGATTATCTGCGGCAGGCGCTGGCGATCGTGCAGGGCGTCGACGCCGGCGCGATCGCCGTACGCGTCGAACCGGCCCGTATCCGCGACGCCGTTTTCCAGGCGCGGGCGGATGCGCTGGCGGCCTGGAAAAAGCAGACCCAAGCCTGAAGCGGTGCCTTGCGTTGCGAACCGAATGCCCGTTTGAACGTCCAACCTGCATGCGCTGCGAAAACGTCGCAAGTCCATGTTAATCAACAGGTTAATCGCGTAGCCCCCAGCGCTATACTTGCCTCGTCGAACTGCTTCAGCCGGAACCGCCATGCCCTACAGCGAACAAACCGTCCAGTCCGTGCGTCCGTGGTCGGACAAGACCTTCAGCTTCACGCTCACCCGCCCGCAGGATTTCTCGTTCGAGAACGGCGAATTCGTCACCATCGGGCTCAAGCGCGAAGGCAAGCTGGTTGCGCGCGCCTACTCCATCGTGTCCACCGCCGACCGCGACCATCTCGAATTCCTCAGCATCCACGTCCCCGACGGCCCGCTCACCAGCAAGCTGGCGGAGGTCCGGCCGGGCGATACGGTGTGGGTCAACAGCAAGGCGACCGGCTCGCTCACGCTCAACCATATCCTGCCCGGACGCGTGCTCTACCTCCTCGCCACCGGCACCGGCCTCGCCCCCTTCATCAGCCTGATCCGCGATCCCCAGACCTATCAGCGCCACGAACACGTCGTGCTGGTGCATTCGGTGCGGACAGTGAAAGAGCTGGCCTACCGCGAGGAAATCGAATCGCTCGGCAACGACCGTCTGCGCTATTGTCCGACCGTCACGCGCGAGCCCTTCCCCACGCCCGAACGGGGCGCCACGCTGTTCCGTTCGGGCGAACTGTCGCAGCGGCTGGGCCTGCCCGCGCCCGATCCGGAACACGACCGCGTCATGATCTGCGGCAATCCCGAGATGACGCGCGAGATGACGGATTACCTCAAGGAAACCGGCTGGACGCCGACCAACCATCGCGGCATCGGCAACTTCACCACCGAACTTGCGTTCGTCACGCATCACGCCTGATTTTGTCCGCCCGACGCCTTCGCGTAGGCTAGGCGCATGGACGCACAGGGACACAGTCGGCGGGCGCTGGCGCTCGCCGCATTGGGCGTGGTGTACGGGGATATCGGCACCAGTCCGCTCTACGCACTGAAGGAAACCCTGAATCCGGACCACGGCATCGCGCCGGGGCCGGAATCCGTGCTGGGCGCGGCGTCGGCCATCTTCTGGGCGCTGCTGCTGGTGGTGTCGCTGAAATACGTGCTGCTGGTGCTGCGCGCCGACAACCAAGGCGAGGGCGGCATCATGGCGCTGCTGGCGCTGGCGAAGCAGGCGGTGGCGCAACGGCCGCGCGCCTTGCGCGCAGTGGGACTGGCGGGAATGGCCGGGGCCGCGCTGTTTTACGGCGACGCGGTGCTGACGCCGGCGATTTCGGTGCTGTCCGCGGTCGAAGGGCTGTCGGTCGGCACGCACATCTTCGAGCCCTACATCGTGCCCATCGCACTCGGCGTGCTGGCCGGGCTGTTCTTCATGCAGCAGCGCGGAACCGCCAGCGTGGGCGCCTGGTTCGGCCCGGTGGCGCTGGCCTGGTTCGCCGCGCTGGCGGCCGGCGGGCTGTACCAGGTCGCGCAGTATCCGCAGGTGCTGGCCGCCCTGCATCCCTGGCACGCCTGGGTCTTCCTCACGCAGCACGGATTCGCCTCCTTCGTGGTGCTGGGGGCGGTACTGCTGGCGTTTACCGGCGCCGAGGCGCTGTACGCCGACATGGGGCATTTCGGGCGTTCGCCGATCCGCCTGGCGTGGTACGGCGTGGTGTTTCCGGCGCTCGTGCTGAACTACCTGGGGCAGGGCGCACTGCTGTCGCGCGACCCCGGCGCCGCGCACAACCCCTTCTTCCTGCTGTTTCCATCCTGGGCGCTGTACCCCATGGTGCTCCTTGCCACCGCGGCCACCATCATCGCCTCGCAGGCCACGCTGACCGGGGCGTTCTCGCTTACCCGCCAGGCCATCCAGCTGGGCTTCCTGCCGCGCATGCAGGTGGTCCAGACCTCGTCGCGCGCCTACGGGCAGATCTACATTCCCGTGGTCAACTGGATGTTGTTCGTTCTGGTCGTCGCGGTCGTCGCGGGCTTCGGCGAATCGGGCGAACTGGCGTCGGCGTATGGCCTGGCCGTCACCGGCACCATGCTGGTGACGACGCTGCTGACCTTCTTCGTCATCCATTACGGCTGGGGCTACGGCTTCTCGGGCAGTCTTGCGGCGACGGGCGTCTTCCTGCTGATCGACAGCGCCTTCATGTCGTCGAGCCTGCTCAAGATCGTCGACGGCGGCTGGTTCCCGTTGATGCTGGGCGCCGTGGTATTCATCGTCATGCGCACCTGGGTGCAGGGCCGCCGCGCCCTGCTCGCGCGCATCGGCACGTCGGACATGCCGCTGGCGGATTTCCTGCAGGGCCTGATGGCGTATCCGCCCACCCGCGTGCCGGGGACCGCCGTGTTTCTCAACGCCAGCGCGCGCACTGTGCCGCACGCGCTGCTGCACAACCTCAACCACAACCGCGTGCTGCACGAGCGGCTGATTTTCCTCACCGTGCGCATCCGGACCGAACCCTGGGTACCGTTCGAGGAACGCATGCAGGTCGAACGGCTGGGCGACGAGGCCTACGCCGTCACGCTCACCTTCGGTTTCAAGAACCGTCCCGACGTACCGGCCACGCTCGAGGGTCTCGGAGCCCAGCACGGCCTCGTCCTGGAGCCGCTGGAAACCTCGTATTTCCTCAGTCGCGAAACCATCGTGACCGATGCCGTCGTCGACAGCGGCATGGCGCAGTGGCGCGAGCATCTGTTCCGCTGGCTGATGCGCAACGCAGGCAGCCCGGTGGAATACTTCAACCTGCCGACCAACCGGGTGATCGAGCTCGGCTCGCGCGTGGCGATCTGAAACCCTGAGGAATCCCGCCATCGTGCGGCGCCGGCGCGCCGCCGGCCGGAGCTAGTCCCCGCCGCATCCGCCTCCGCCGCATCCTCCGTCCCCGCCCGAATCGGCGCCGCTCCCGCCGCACCCGCTGCCGCATCCGCCGCCGCAACCGACATGGCTGCCGCAGTACACCGCGCCGTTCGAATCGCCGCGCGAAACGGACTGCCTGCAATCGGGAACGTAATGAAAGCCGTCGGCGATGCCGAGGTCGCGGTCGATGGAAAACAGCAATGGCAGTCGCGAGGGCTTCTTCGGATCGATGCCCTCGCGCAGGCAGGCCAGCCGCCAGGCGCGTTTGATGCCGTCTTGCGCCTGGGTGGGGGTTTGCATCGCCTCGGCCGGCACGTGGTGCAGGAAACGCCCCAGCGCGCGCCGGCAGAAGCTGTCGTAGTTGCGGGTGAACAGGATGAACTCGTGCCAGGCATCGTCCACCACCTGCGACGGCATCGACACCATGCGCCGGCTTCCGGCCATGCGGCACAGATGGAAATATTCTCCCAGCGCGCGGAACACCGCCCGCCGCTGCTGTGGCCCCAGCTCGGTGCGTTTCATCGCCAGCCGCGCGTCGAGCAGACGGGCGAAATCGAACCCGTCGATGTAACTTTCGCGCGATTTGCGCAAGCGCGTGCGGCCGAGCGCCAGAGCAGTCAGCAGCAGCAAGGCGGCTATCGCGATCAGCGTTGTGTTCATTTGCGTCGGGTTCGGATGAATTGGGCTGGGCGCATTCTTGCAGATGCGGCCTTGCCGCCGCTAGCGCAGCGGTTCCAAATTTCGCCGGCCCTTGTCACAATGCCCGCACACAAGGGAGGGGCGGGCATGCGTATCTGGACAGGCGTGTTGGGACTGTGCGCGGCGCTGGCCGCGCACGCGGGAGGCATCGAGGCCTTCAGCCCGCAGGGTACGGTGAAGGGCGTGCGGCAGGCGACGGCGCGCTTCGACGCGCCGGTGACGACGCTGGGCGATCCGCGTGCGGCCGATCCGTTCACGGTCGAGTGTCCGGTGCCGGGCAGCGGCAAGTGGCTCGACGAACGCACCTGGGTGTACGACTTCGAGCGCGACCTGCCGGGCGCCGCGCGCTGCACGTTCAGCGTGCGTGCGGGCTTGAAGGACACAGCGGGGCAGCCCGTGCAACCCGAAACCTTCCGCTTCGACACCGGCGGCCCGCAGGCCGTGGCGGTACGCCCCTGGGACGGTTCCACCATCGACGAGCGCCAGACCTTCCTGCTGGCTTTCGATGCACGCGTGAAACCCGGCACGCTGGCGGCGCACGCCGCCTGCCGGGTACGCGGACTGGCCGACCGCATCGAGGTCGAGGTGCTGCAGGGCGCGCAACGCGACGCCGCGCTCGCGCCGCTGAAGGCGAAGAACGATCCGCTGTTCCGCCGCCGTTTCGCGCCCAACGCCGACACCGTCGAGGTGCTGCGCTGCAGGCGCCCCCTGCCCAACGAAGCCCAGGTCAGCCTGATGCTGGATGCGGGCGTCGAAGCGGGCAACGGGCTGGCCAGCGCCGAGCTGCAGACCTTCGATTTCCAGGTACGCCCCGCCTTCCGCCTGCGCGCGACCTGCGACAAGCTGAACGCGCGCGCCGCGTGCAATCCGCTCACCGACATCCGGGTCAACTATGGCGGTGCGATCCGGCGGGAGGATGCGTCGAGAATCCGCCTTGCCGGCGGCGGGCGCGTCTGGCAGCCGGTACTGGACGGCGACGGCCCGTGGGTGGACAGCCTGGCGTTCAAGGGACCGTTTCCGGAAAAGGCGGTGCTCACGCTGTCCGTTCCGGACGGCCTCAAGGACGACGACGGCCGCACGCTCGCCAACGCCGCGCAGTTTCCGCTGACGATCCGCACCGACGCCTATCCGCCGCTGGCCAAGTTCTCCAGCGGCTTTGGCGTGCTCGAAGCCGTCGATCCGGTGCTGCCGGTGACGCTGCGCAACCTCGAAACCGGCGCGGACGACCGCGCGCTGGCGCTGCCCGGCAAGATGGCGGCGGTGCGCGAGGGCGACGACGCGATGGTGATCGGCTGGCTGAAGTATCTGGACGGCGTGCGCTACGGCCGCACGATCCCGAACGTCAACCCGAAGAAGCCGCCGACCCGGCAGGCGGAGAACACCTTCTCGGTGCTGGAGCATGCCCGGCCGCTCGCCGAGTTCGCCGTGCCCAAGCCCAACGGCGGCAAGGCGTTCGAGGTGGTCGGCATCCCGCTGGCCGGCCCCGGTTTCTACGTGGTCGAACTCGCCAGCCCGCGGCTCGGCGCGGCCTATCTCGACGGCGGGACGCCGTTCTACACGCACACCGCCGCGCTGGTCACCAATCTCGTCGCGCACGCCAAGATCGGCCGCGAATCCTCGCTGGTCTGGGTGACTGCGCTCGACACCGGCTTGCCCGTGGCGGACGCCCAGGTGGCCGTGAGCGACTGCGAGGGCAAGCCGGTCTGGCAGGGCACGACCGATGCGCAGGGCCGCGCGCGCATTGCAAGCGCGCTCGGCGAAGCCAGGCGCTGCAAGAACTGGCCCGGCGGCTGGTTCGTCTCCGCGCGCGTCGGCAAGGACCGCAGCTTCACGCTCACGTCGTGGAACGACGGCATCGAATCCTGGCGCTTCAGCCTGCCGTCCGCCGACAGCTGGGCGCCGGAGATCGCGCACAGCGTGCTCGACCGCAACCTTCTGCGGGCGGGCGACATGCTGGCGATGAAGCACTTCGTCCGCGTGCGCACCGGCAGCGGCTTCGCCGTGCCGGCGGCGAAAGCGCTGCCGACCACGGTGACGCTGACCCACGTCGGCAGCGGCCAGGCCGTGACCCTGCCGGTGAAATTCGACGCCCGCGGCAGCGCCGAAACGCAGTGGGCCATCCCGCGCGAGGCCAGGCCCGGCGCCTACGACATCACGCTCGCGCGCGGCAAGCAGACCTGGTCGTCCGGCCAGTTCACCGTCGCCGCGTTCCGCCTGCCGACGATGCGCGCGCAGATCGGTCTGCCGAAAGCGAAACTGGTGCGCGCGAAAAGCGCCGAGGTCGACGTCGGCGTGCAGTACCTGTCGGGCGGCGGCGCAAGCCTGCTGCCGGTCAGGCTGCGCAGCCTGGTCGAACCCCTGCATTTTTCGCACCCGGATTTTCCCGATGCAACCTTCGCCAACGGCAACGTGAGCGAGGGCATCCAGCGCGACGAGGACGTCTACGAGAATTTCGACGATTTCGAGGAGGGCGCCGATCCGGTCGCCGATGCGCGGGACGCCAGCATCGCGCGCACCCAGAGCGCCGTGCTCGACCGCGCCGGGGCGGCGCGGCTGACGGTGGCCGGCCTGCCGCAACAGGAAACACTCGCCACCCTGCGGCTGGAGCTCGATTACGCCGATGCGAACGGCGCCACGCAAACCGCTTCGCAGCGCGCCACGCTGTGGCCGGGCACGCGCATTCCCGGCATCGGCGTACGCGACTGGAACGCGCGCGACGCGCTGCGCTACACCCTGATCGTGATCGACGCCGACGGGAAGATCGTGCCCGGCGCGCGCGTCGAATCCGACATCTACTCGGAACGCACCTACAGCCATCGCAAGCGCCTGGTGGGCGGCTTCTATGCCTACGAGAACGTGCGCGAACTCAAGCGTGTGGCCGTCGGTTGCGCCGGCGAGACCGACGCGCGCGGCGAGCTGGCGTGCGCGCTCCGGCCGCCGGTTCGCGGTAGTCTGATCGTGCGCGTGAAGACCGTCGATGCCGCCGGCAACGCGGTCTACGCGCATCGCGACGTCTGGGTGCCGGGCAGCGACGAAGCCTGGTTTGCCGGCAGCGATTCAGACCGCATGGACGTGCTGCCCGAGCGGCCGAAATACGAGCCGGGCGAGGTCGCCGAGCTGCAGGTGAAACTGCCGTTCCGCACCGCCAGCGCACTCGTCACGGTTGAACGCGAAGGCGTGCTCGACAGCTTCGTCATGCCGCTGTCCGCATCCAGTGCCACCGTGCGCCTGCCGATCAAGGCGAACTACGCGCCCAACGTCGCGGTGTCGGTGCTGGCGGTGCGCGGCCGCGTCGGCGATCCGGCGCCGACCGCGCTGGTCGATCTCGGCAAGCCCGCGTACAAGCTCGGCGTGACTTCATTGAGAGTCGGCGAGCGCGGCTTCGCGCTGAAGGTGGACGTGAAGACGCCGCACGCTGTTTATAAAGTGCGCGACCAGGTGCCGGTCGCCATCCAGGTCGCACGCGCCGACGGCGGCAGGCTGCCCGCCGGCGCCGAAGTCGCGGTGGCGGCGGTGGACGAGGCGCTGCTCGAACTCGCGCCCAACCCGAGCTGGCAACTGCTCGACGCGATGATGGCAACGCGGCCGTGGGAAGTCGACACCGCCACCGCGCAGATGCAGGTGGTCGGCAAGCGCCATTTCGGTCGCAAGAGCCTGCCGCCGGGCGGCGGCGGCGGCAAGCTGCCGACACGCGAACTGTTCGACACCCGCGTGCTGTGGCAGGCCCGCGTCAAGCTCGACGCGAACGGCCGCGCGCAGCTCAAGGTGCCGCTCAACGACAGCCTCACGCGCTTCCGCATCGTCGCCGTGGCGAACGCGGGCGTGAGCTATTTCGGCGACGGCGCCGCCAGCGTACAGACCCGCCAGGATGTGATGCTCCTGTCCGGCCTGCCGCCGGTGGTGCGCGAGGGCGACGCCTTCGCCGCCGAATTCACCGTGCGCAACGGCAGCGAAAAACCACAGACGATGACGCTTGCGCCTATGCTCAGGGCCGGCAGCGCGACGCTCGCGACGCCGCCGCAAACCGTTGCGCTCGCCCCGGGCGAGGCGAAATCGGTGACGTGGCCGGTAAGCGTGCCCGCCGGTGCGGCGGCGCTGGCCTGGCAGCTCGACGCCGTCGCCGGCGAAGCGCGCGACAGCCTGAAAGTGGCGCAAACCGTGTTGCCCGCGGTGCCGGTTCGTACCCTGCAGGCGACGCTGTTCCAGCTCGACGGCAGCCACGTCGTCAACATCGCGCGGCCTGCCGATGCGCTACCCGGGTTGGGTGGGGTCACGGTCGATGCGTCGCCAAAGCTCGCCGGCAATCTCGCCGGCATGCGCGACTACATGCGCGCGTATCCCTACACCTGCATGGAGCAGCGCGTGTCGCGCGCGCTCGCGCTCGACGACGCGGCGCTGTGGGCCGACGCGATGAACCGCCTGCCGGCCTACCTCGACGGCAACGGACTCGCGCGTTTCTTTCCGAGCGAATCGCTGCCCGGCGATACCGCGCTCACCGCCTATATCCTGAGCAGCGCGCACGCCGCGCGCCGCGCTTTGCCGGATGCCGCCCGGGAGGCCATGCTCGATGGCCTGAAAGCCTACGTTGCGGGCCGGCTGCGCGATCAGGGCATCGGGTTCGCCGACGGCAATCTGCGCAAGCTCGCCGCGATCGAAGCGCTCGCGCGCTACGACCAGGCCACGCCCGACATGCTTGACGCGCTGTCGATCGCGCCGAATCAGTGGCCCAGCTCCGCACTCATCGACTACGTCTCGATCCTGCAGCGGCTCGCCAGCGCGCCCGCGCGCGAGGCGAAACTGAAGGAAGCGGTGGGCATCCTGCGCGCCCGTATGGACCTGCGCGGCACCACGCTCAACTGGTCCAGCGGCGCGCGCGACGACCTGTGGTGGCTGATGGTGTCGCCCGACCTCAACGCCGCGCGCGCGCTCGACGTGCTGCGCGACGAGCCCGCGATGCAGGCCGACATCCCGCGCCTGGCGCGCGGCCTGATGGCGCGGCAGAAGCAGGGCCGCTGGGACCTCACCACGGCGAATGCGTGGGCGCGCATCGCGCTCGACCGCTTCGCCGCTCGGTTCGAGAATGAGACGGTGAACGGACAGACCCGCGTCGAACTCGCGGGCACATCGCGCGCGATCGACTGGGCGAAACCCGCGCCGGTCGAACTGCCGTGGCCGGATGCGCCGGGCGCGCTGCGCCTGACGCAGCAGGGCAGCGGCAAACCCTGGGTCACGGTGAGCAGCCGCGCGGCGGTGCCGCTGAAAGCGCCGCTGATGTCCGGCTACACGATCAAACAGCAGGTGACGCCGGTGCAGCAGGCGGTGCCCGGCAAGTGGTCGCGCGGCGACATCGCGCGCGTCACCGTCAGCGTCGATGCGCAGGCCGACATGAGCTGGGTCGTCGTCGACGCGCCGGTGCCGGCGGGCGCGACCCTGCTGGGCGGCGGGCTCGGCGGCGAGTCCGCCCTGGCGCAGCGCGGCAGCCACGCCAGCGGCAATGCCTGGCTCGCCTTCGAGGAACGTCCGTTCGACCGCTATCGTGCCTATTACGCCTGGGTTCCCAAGGGCCGCTTCGCGCTCGACTACACCCTCCGGCTGAACAATCCGGGCCGCTTCAAGCTGCCACCCACGCGGGTCGAGGCGATGTACCAGCCGGAGCAGTTCGGCGAGTCGCCGAATGCGGACTGGGACGTGATGCCGTGAAGTCGCTTGGCTGGGCGGTCGGCGCATGTCTTGCGCTGAGTGCCTGCGGAAACGCGCCCGATCTCGCCGCCATCCGGCGCGCGCATCCGCCATCCTCCGCCTGGCTGCTGGATCGCCACGGCGAGGTGCTGCAGGAAGTGCGCGTCGATTTCCGTCGCCGCCAGGGCGCGTGGCAGCCGCTCGCGGCGATCTCGCCTGCCCTGCAGGATGCTGCGGTGCGCTTCGAGGACAAGCGTTTCTACACCCATGGCGGTGTCGACGGCCGCGCATTCGCGGCTGCGCTGTGGCAGAACCTGAAGGGCGAACGGCGGCGCGGGGCGAGCACGCTGACGATGCAGCTCGCGGGCTTTCTCGATCCCGAACTCGCCTCGGGCGCGCACAAGACGGGGTGGCGAAAGCTGGAGCAGATGAACGCGGCGTGGCGGCTGGAACGCCGGTTGAGCAAGGCGCAGATTCTGGAGGCCTACCTCAACCTCGCGCCGTTTCGCGGCGAGGCGCGCGGAGTGGCGGCCGCCTCCGCGATGCTGTTCGGCAAGGGCGCGTCCGCCCTGTCGAACGACGAAGCCCTTCTGCTCGCCGCGCTGCTGCCCGCGCCGCAGGCTTCGGCCGAAACCGTGGCCGCCCGCGCCTGCCGCTACGCGCGCGCGGGCGCCGACGACTGCCTGCGCCTGAAGCGCCTGGCCGCGTCGGTTTTCGCCGGACGGTTCGCGCAAGCCGACGCGGCCGACGACGCGCCGCATCTGGCGGCGCAACTCAAGCTCGCCCCCGGCGACCGCGTGCGCATCACGCTCGACCGTGCGCTGCAGAGCCGCGTCGAATCCGCGCTGACTTCGCAACTGTCGCAGCTGGCCGACGCAGACGTGGGGGACGGCGCGGTGCTGGTACTCGACAATGCCAGCGGCGACGTGCTCGCCTACGTCGGCGGCCGGCGCGGCGCGCGCCAGCGCTACGTCGACGGCGTGCGCGCGCAACGCCAGGCGGGCTCCACGCTCAAGCCTTTTCTGTACGCACAGGCGCTGCAACAGCGCATCCTCACCGCCGGCTCGATCCTGGACGACAGCCCGGTCGCCCTCGCCACGCCGTCGGGGCAATACGTGCCGCAGAACTACGATCGCCATTTTCGCGGGCCGGTGAGCGTGCGCACCGCACTGGCCGGCAGTCTCAACGTCCCTGCCGTGAGGACGCTGCTGCTCGTCGGCCTGGAACCGTTCCATGATCGCCTGATCGCGCTTGGCCTGCCGCTTGCGCGCGATGCCGATTTTTACGGCTACGCGCTCGCGTTGGGGTCGCCGGAAGTCGATCTGTGGTCGCTGACCAATGCCTACCGCGCGCTGGCCAACGCCGGCCGGGCGAGCGCGGCGCGTCTGCTGCCGGCCGAGGCGGCGCCTGCGGCGCGCGTCTTCGATCCGGGCGCAACCTTCATCGTGGCCGACATCCTTTCCGACCGCGCCGCCCGCAGCGTCACCTTCGGTCTGGAGAACCCGCTCGCCACGCCGTTCTGGAGCGCGGTCAAGACCGGCACCAGCAAGGACATGCGCGACAACTGGTGCGTGGGCTTCTCGCGCCGCTACACCGTCGGCGTCTGGGTCGGCAATTTCGACGGCCGGCCGATGCGCGGCGTTTCCGGCGTCGCCGGTGCCGCGCCCGTGTGGCTCGACACGATGCTCGCGCTGCATGGCGCCGAATCGAGCGCCGCGCCGCCGCCGCCGCCCGGCGTCGAGCGCCGCGCCGGCGAATGGTTTCTCGCCGGCAGCGCACCCGCGCGCGCGGCGACTGCCGCGCCGGAATCGCGCATCGCGTATCCGGGCGAAGGTGCGATCCTCGCGCTCGATCCCGACATTCCGCCTGCCATGCAGCGCGTGTTTCTCCAGGCCAGCGGCGGCGAGCACGCCGATTTCGTGATGGACGGAAAACGTTTGGGGCGTGCGGTCGTGGAACTGGCATGGAAGCCAGTTCCCGGTGCGCACGAGCTGCAATTATTGGCAAGAAGCGACGGCCGTCTGCTTGATCGCGTGCGATTCCTGGTACGCGGGTCACCGGACAAAAAGCCTGTTTCTAGGTGAGCGGCAGCTTGCCGCCCGCTCCGTGTTTTAAGGCCTGCCAACGCGGTTTTCGCGCCTGTGGCGAGGCCGATCCGGGTGACAGCCCGCGAGCGGGCTGCGCCGCCGTGCGGGCACAGCAAGCGGACTGCGACAAAGAGATGCACCCGAATCGCCCGTTCCTGCAGGTTGCTGCGGGAATGGTGTTAACTGGCCCTAGTCGTCGTCATGCCAGCGATGCTCGCGCCGGTCGTCTCGCCGGTCGTGGCGGCGGTCCCAGCCGTGGTCGTCGTGCCAGTCGCGCCGCGGGTAGGGGCCGTAATAGACGGGGCGGGGCGGCAGCAGGATGACGGGACCGGGGCGGTAGGACGAGTAAGTCCAGTAGCGGCTGCCGCCGGACTCGTAGAGCACGCGGAAGCCGTCGGGATAGCGGCTGCCGAACGAGACGACGAAGCGCGGTTCGACGGATATCACACGGCCTTCGCGGTAGCCATGGCCGTCGTGGGCGGAGGCGATGCCGGACGCGGCGAGCAGGGCGGCACCGATCAGAAGCTGGTTCAGCATGATGGACTCCTTTCGAGGTGGCCGGTCAGTCATTCCAGTCGTTGCGGCTGTTTTTCCAGCCGCCGCGCTGGTCGTCGGCGACGCTGAAGCTCACGTTCAGCGTCAGGAACTTGCCCGGATCGTAGGGCAGGCGGGTCGTGTACTCGCGCCCCTGGAAGCGGTAGCGCACGTCGTAGCCTGCGACGACCTGGCGATAGTTGTCGTGCACCTGGCAACGCTCGACCTGGCGCGGGCGCGATTCGTAACGGCGGTTGCCGTCGTTCCAGCGATCGCCGATGACGGCACCGGTGGCGGCGCCGACCGCGGCGGCAGCGACCTTGCCGTCGCCCTTGCCCACGGTGGAACCCAGCAGGCCGCCGGCGATGGCGCCGATGATCGAGCCCCCGGTGTTGTTGCCGTTGCGTACCGAGGTGTCGTATCCGACGGTCTCGGTCCAGCATTCGCGGCGCGGCTCGTTGATCGTGTCGTACACCGGCGTGCTCGACAGCACCTGGGCCTGGGCGACGAAACCGTCGCTGTCGCCGCGACCGGCGTGGGCCGCGCCGCTGGCGGCCAGCAGCGCGGCGATCAGGGTGGTGTTCAGAATACGTGCGTTCATGGTGACTCTCCTCGTTGCGTTACAAGCGAATTCAGCGGCGCCCGCGGCTGCGGTCGTCCTCTTCGGTGCGTTGCTGCTGGCGACGTTCGTAGCCGTAGCCGTAGCCCTGGGCATCGTCGCGCTCGGCGTCCTGGCGGGTTGCGCGGCGCTCGTCCTTGCGGACGTCGCGTCGCGTCTCCTGCTGGTCGTCGCGGTCGCGTTTGGCCACGATGATCGGGCCGTCGACGTAATCCGGGGCGGCATGAACCGGGGCGGCGAGCGCCAGTCCCAGTGCTGCCAGTCCGAAAATGCCAAAGTGCCGTGTGTTCATCGTGTCTCCGTTTCCGTGGTCGCCGTGTTGCGCTTCCACGCTTCGCAGTGTGGTTGAGGAAAGTAAGCGTCGTGTTTCACGACGCCCCCGTTTTGTAACAGTGTGTAACCGGGGAGGGAAGCCCCCCGCATCGGCGCTGTTATATTTGCCGCATGGAAAAAGACCTGATCTACGTCACCGACGACGACCCGGGCATCCGCGAACTGGTCGCCGAATACCTGGAGGGCCAGGGCTACGCGGTGGAGACGGCGGAGGATGCGAAGACGCTCGATGCCCTGCTCGCGGCGCGCCTGCCGGACCTGCTGGTTCTGGACTGGATGATGCCCGGCGAGGACGGCCTGTCGATCGCCCGCCGGCTGCGCGCGCAGCAGGGCTTTCCGCCCATCGTGATGCTGTCGGCCAAGGGCGAGGACATCGACCGCATCATCGGCCTCGAAGTCGGCGCCGACGACTACCTGCCCAAGCCCTTCAATCCGCGCGAACTGCTGGCGCGCATCCGTGCCGTGATGCGGCGGCAGGCGCCCGCCGTGCCGGCCGAGCCCGAATCCGCTCCGGCCCGGCTGGCGAAGTTCGGCCCCTACGTCGTCAACCTCGACGCGCGCACGCTGGTGCGCGACGGTGAGGAGATCGCGCTGACCACCGGCGAATACGAACTGCTGGAGATCTTCGTCACGCACGCGAACCGGGCGCTGTCGCGCGACTGGCTGATGGACCAGTTGCGCGGTTTCGAGCGCGATCCCTTCGACCGCAGCATCGACGTGCGGGTGAACCGCCTGCGCAAGAAGATCGAGGACGACCCCGCCAACCCGGCGTACATCCGCACGCAGCGCGGGCAGGGCTATCTGTTCGTTCCACAGGGCAAGGGGTGATATCCGTCACCCGCTCGCTGTTTGCCCGCACCGCGCTCACGCTCGCGGTGGCCTTCGTCGTGTTCCAGGCGGCGGCGACCTGGGTGGTGTATCGGACACTGGTGATGCCGGTGGCGGTGCGCTCGGCCGACGACCTGGCGGGGCTGATCGTGCTGTCGGCACAGACCTGGGTGGAGTTGCCGCCGCGAACCCGGCCGGCGTTCGAAAAGGAGCTTGCGCGCCGCCACGGCCTGCGCCTGACGACCGTGGACGTGGGCGCGACCGCCAGCGCGCCGTATTTTGCGTTTCGCACGCAGATTGAGGCGGCGCTCTCGCGGCGCGTGGGCGAGCCGGTTGTATTGCGCGGCGTGCCGGACTCGGCGGCGGTATGGCTGGTGATTCCGGTCGGCGGACACGACCTGCGGGTGGGCTTCTTTCCCGACCGCTATGCCGTCAAGCCGCCGCTCGCGGCCATCGCCGTCGTTGCGCTGGGCGCGTTTCTCAGCCTGCTGACCGCACTGTTCCTGGTGCGCCGCATCACCGTGCCGCTGGCGCGCGCGGCACGGGCGGCAAGCCAGGTCGGTGCCGGCCAGCTCCCCGAGCCGCTGCCGGAAACCGGTCCCGCCGAACTCGCGGAACTCGCCCGCCGCTTCAACAGGATGGCGGCCGAGGTGCGCGACCTGCTCGACAATCGCACCACCCTTCTGGCCGGCATTTCGCACGACCTGCGCACGCCGATGACGCGGCTGCAGCTCAACCTGGAAATGCTGCGCGATGCGCCCACCCCGGCGCGCATCGACAAGGCCGTCGCCGACCTCGGCGACATGAACAGGCTGATCGCGGGCTATCTTGAACTCGCGCGCACCACACAGGCGGAAACGAAGTCGCGGATCGATCTGGCCGCGCTGCTGGACGAACTGGCCGCCGAGGCGGGCGTGAACCGGCCCGGCGCCGCGCCGTGCACGGTCGACGCCGGCCCGCAGGCACTACGACGGATCGTGTCCAACCTGATCCAGAACGCGCAACGCTATGGCGGCGGCATGCCGGTTGAACTGGCGCTGGACTGCACGCCGCTGCATGCGCGGGTGTCCATACGCGACGGCGGGCCGGGCATCCCCGAGGACCAGCTGGAAAAAGTGTTCAGACCGTTCTACCGGCTGGAAGCGTCGCGCGCGCAGGCGACGGGCGGCACCGGTCTGGGGCTGGCGATCGTGCGTCAGCTGGCGGAAACGAACGGCTGGAAGGTGAAGCTGGCGAATCGCCCGCAGGGCGGGCTGGAGGCGGTGCTGGAAATCCGGCGTTAGGCGGCAGTGTGCGGCACGCGGCGCAGCACCCGGAATTCGACGAACAGCAGCGTGACGCTGATCATCGACATGCGGCCGGTGCTGCCGCTGAAGAATCCGAGCGGCGAACCCGACAGGTTGAGACTCACGCTCGTGCTCCGACCCAGCTGCATCAGACGGTGGCGTGGCGGGCGAACAGCGAGAATTGCACGAACAGCAGCGACAGGCTGGTGAGGCTCATGCGTTCGGTCTGGCCGTGGAACCACGCGAAGGGCGAAGCCGAGAGCTCGAGGACCAGCTGATTTTTTCCGAATTGCAGTTTCATGATGTTCTCCATGCAACGAGGGGGTTTGCCTGGATACTTGCAACGCGTGTGCCACACGCAGATGGCTGGTCTGGTTTTTTGAAATCCCATTTCGAACAATGGCTTGCGGGTTTTTCCGTCCGGCGCAGGCTGACGCGCGACGTCACAGGCTGACGGAAACCCGACAGCCGCCGTCGGCCGCCGGACACATCGAGGCGAAAGGGTAGAATCCGGGCTTTCCGATTCGGGCCGGCGCGTCCAGTGCGCCGCCTCCCCTGCATGATCATCCTCAAGAACCTCAGCCTCCGGCGCAGCGCCAAGGTCCTGCTCGACAACGCCTCGGTGTCGATCAACCCCGGCGAAATGGTCGGCCTGGTCGGCCGCAACGGCGCCGGCAAGTCGAGCCTGTTTGCGCTCCTCAACGGCACGCTGCACGAGGACAAGGGCGACTTCTCGATGCCGTCGCAGTGGCGCATGGCGCAGGTCGCGCAGGACATGCCGGAAACCAGCGAGTCGGCGACCGAGTTCGTGATTGCCGGCGATACCACGCTGGCGGCCGCACAGCGCGAAGTGGAGGCGGCCGAGGCCAGCGACGACGGCGAGCGCATGGCGCACGCCTACATGGCCTTGCACGACGCCGGCGCGCACGACGCCCAGTCGCGCGCGCAGGCGCTGATCCTCGGTCTGGGATTCCAGGTGCGCGAACTGGATCGGCCGGTCAACAGCTTTTCGGGCGGCTGGCGTATG